>JAWXCE010000001.1:0-101821 GCA_034440495.1 Hyphomicrobiales bacterium
GCCGCCGCGCGTGGAGTATTCGCTAACGCCGCTCGGTCACAGCATGCAGCCGGTGATCGAGGTGCTGTTTGCGTGGGGGCAGTCCTGGCTGCAGAAGCGAGCGCCATCATCGCTGCAAAGCTCAACCGCCAGCGCTGACCATGCATTGGACTGACGACGCCATCATCCTTTCCGTGCGCCCGCATGGCGAAACCAGCGCCATCGTGGAAGTGCTGGCGCGCGCACAGGGGCGCTGCATGGGGTTGGTGCGCGGAGGGCGCTCGCGGCGGATGCGGCCCGCTTTGCAGCCGGGCAATCTGGTGCGCGTTTCGTGGCGGGCGCGGCTGGAGGAGCATTTGGGCAGCTTCGATATCGAACTCTCCGCCGGTTACGCCGCGCGCGCAATGGAGGATAAAGCCGCCCTTGCCGCCATTATCACCATCGGTTATTTCGCGAGGCTGCTGCCCGAGCGTGACCCGCATCCCGAGCTGTACGACACCATCCTGACCATGCTGCAACGTATCGACGAGCCACGCGAACGCGCCGCCGCTTACGCCCGCTTCGAATTTCTGTTGCTGCAGGAGCTAGGCTTCGGCCTAGACTTGTCCGAATGCGCGGCGACTGGCGCGACGGATGACCTTATTTATGTCTCGCCCAAATCCGCCCGCGCGGTTTCGGCTCAGGGGGGCGAGCCGTATAAAGACAAGCTATTGCCGTTGCCGCAATTTCTTGTCACCGGCGATAATCCAGAAACCCCGCAGGACAACGCGGACGCCCTTCGCCTAACCGGTTATTTTCTCGAAAAACATGTGCTGGCTCCCAATGGCGATCGCTTGCCAGACAGCCGCAGCGCGCTCCTCGCCGGATTATAGCATATGGCTTGCTTGATAAAGATCCGACTGTTTCTAATGTAAGCCGCTCTGCCCTCCCCATTTGGGAGGGTTGGGGGTGAGGGTAATACGCAGAGATTTAGACCGAATACCCTTGCCCGAAACGCCAAGCTTTCAATCTTATTTGCTTTTCAATGCGATGATGGCGCTGCATTTACGTTAGGCACAGTTTGCCTATTCAGCTAAATCGCCTTGCGATCATAGCCGAGTTTCGCCTGTTTCTGGCTCTCGCGGTGGATTTCTTCCCTGAGTTCCAAAATAGCCATGGCTGCTGAGGCCGGGGCCGCCTGAATTACCATATCCATCGCGCCAAGAAGCTTTGCGACGACATCGGCGTCCGCAGTACCGTAACGGGCGACGGCGGCGAAGGCCGGACAGGCCAGCTCGCCCAGGGACCAGCCTTCCGTCACAATCCGGAGTCGGCGCATATTGTCGAAGCGCAGCGGCGATGGAATGTCGCGTTCGGCCATCCGGCTGAACGCCTCGCCGAGACGATCAATGCAATAAAGCGCCGTAGTCGGGTCGTTAACGCCGGGCGACAACGCACGCTGCGCAATCTCGACGATGCGGCGGATCGAGAACTCCAGGTCCTGCTCCGGCGTGCGCTCCTGGCCGACCACAAACGCGCTCCGAAGTCGGTCAGCCACCTCGTCCGAAACGGCTTCCTGCGGGTAAGCCGCAAATAAAGCCTCTCCCTCTTTGAGAAAGCGGCCGGGAGCCGCATCGATTCGTACAATCAGTTCATGCTCGGTCGCAACCTTCATGAGTGCGTCCACATCGACGCGCTGAACATAGCCGCTCTGCCCGCACCGGATCAGACGGACGCCAGCTTCAAGGCCAGCCGGTATGAGATTCTCGGAATTCGTACCCGCAGATGTTGGCGGATCGAGGCCCATCCTCTGCGGATAGAGCCTGTCAATGGCGGCGCGCGTTTCGTCCGCTAACTGCGCAAGCAGCGTTTCGATGCGAATGGAAGTGGCGACGTGGTGGATGAAATAAATCAGCACGGCAATACTGGCGAGTGCGAGAAGGACTCCGAACGCCACGGCGACGTGCGGCACGAAATGGGACTCTTCCGTACCCCGCACCGTTCGCAAAACAAGCAGGCAATAAACGAACGTGGCGATAAAAGTGCCGAGCACGACCTGATTGCCCCGGTCACGCATAAAATTGCGCAGAAGTCTCGGACCGAATTGGGATGAGGCAAGCTGAAGGGTCAGCATAGTGATGGAGAAGGTGAGCCCGGCGACGGTAATCATCGAACTGGCGATTGTGGAAAGGATTGCACGGGCTCCTTCGGGGCCGAAGCTGTAAAGCCAGCCGAAGTCCCGCACCGCCTCGGCGCCAAGCCATGCGTCCACGTGACCGAGGATGAACGAAAGGGCGATGGCGACGCCGGCCATTGTCGCCGGCACGAACCAGAAACTGGTGCGGAGGCTGTCCCAAAAGCTGAAAAGTCGTGTAGCTGAAAGAAAGGTCAAAATGCGAACTTTCTGGCAATGGAAGTCATGCGACCGTTATTCTGCCACTTCGGCGATACGCGGTGGATTGTCCAGTTCACGTTAGCCGTTACTAAAGACGCCGGTCGGAGGGCGAACCTTCTTTGGATGTCTACGCGCCTACAAGATAGAAAAGCTATGGTGCCGATACTCATCATGTAAATAAAAACGCTCTGGTTCTATAAATGATCCCGTCCTAGTGCTGAAAAACCGCGCAACACTTTCGGGAACAGCTCTAACGCAGGAATGCGGCGGCGTTCTCAACTCGCGGCGCGGGCGTTAAGTCTGCCGTCAGGCCTAAAATGGGCAATACGCGCTTCAGGATATCGCCGGTCACGGGCACCGCGTTGTAAGCCGCCTCGTTGCCCAGAGCGCCGTCAACGGTGTGCGGCTCGTCCAGCATCACGAACAGCAGATATTCAGGCTTCTCGATTGGAAAGGCGGAAACGAAGCTTGTAATCACCGCATCGCTGTAACCGCCACTAGGCTTCGGTTTGATCGCAGTGCCGGTCTTGCCGCCGATGCCGAAGCCCGGGATGCGTGCGCGACGGCCAGTGCCGCTCTCCACCGTCAGATGCATCATTCGCCGCATGGATTGGCTTGTCGCCGCTTTCAGAACACGTTCGCGGGGGGCGACAGCCTCTCCAGCCATGAAGCGCGGCGTTACTTTCGATCCACCATTCACCAGGCTCGCGGCGGCTGCGGCGAATGCGAGCGGCGATGTGGCAAGGCCGTGGCCATAAGAGATGGTCGCCGTGTTGATTTCGCGCCAGACATCCGGATAAAGCGGATGGCCCGACCGCCCGATCTGGGTTTCGAGTGGCGACAGTAGCCCGAGCCGGGTCAAAAACGCCTTCTGACGCACCGGCCCAGCCTTCAGCCCTAAACGCGCCGCGCCGGTGTTGGAGGAATGCGCCAGAATATCCTCAACGGTCGCATATTGCGTTTTGGCATGGACGTCGCGCAAGGTGAAGCGATTGATCTGCAACGGGGTTGCGATATCGAACTGATCGCTGGGCCTTGCGAGATCGGCGTCCAGCAGCATCGCGACGGTGAACGCCTTGAACACCGACCCCAGCTCGTAAGTGTCCGCAATAAGCCGGTTCTGCCGATTCGCCTCCAGCGCGTTATCACGGCGGTTCGGATCGAAATCCGGCAACGAGGACATCGCGATGACATCGCCGTTGTTGGCGTTCATGAGGATGGCGCCAGCGGCTTTGGCGCGGTACTGGGTCAGCGCGGTGGCGAGTTCACTGCGCACGACGTGCTGCACGCGCAAATCGATTGTCGAGCGCACGGTTGGCCTGGCGCCTTCCGCATGGCCGCTTTTAAGCCCTTGTCCGTCAATGTACTTCTCCAGCCCCGCTAGTCCAATGTTGTCCACATCGGTATGTCCGAGCACATGGGAGAGGGTCTCGCCAGCCGGATAAACGCGCTGCGGCGCCTCGATCAGTGTGAGGCCGGGCACGCCGAGATTATGCACGGCTGCGGCCTCGCGCGGCGTCAGTCCGCGTTTGATCCAGGCGAACCGCTTGCCAGATTTCAGTTTTGCGCGCGTGTCGTTAAGATTGAGGCCCGGCAGCACGGCGGCCAGTTGCTCGGCCGTCTCGTCGGGATTGCCTACGATGGACGGATTGGCTTGCAGCCAATAGACGCGAATGTCCGTCGCCAGCATTTGCCCATTGCGATCTACGATGTCCGAGCGGGAGACGGCGTGGCGTGGCGCATTTTCAGCAACAGCGAGGCGGCTGATGGCGGGCGTTTCCGACGCAAGCGTAATGAGGCGCGCAGACACCAGCCCGAAAGCCCCGCACAGCATTAAGGCCAGCACCGCGCGCCGGCCTTTGCCCTGTATGCTCGCGGGATGGGTTTCACCGTGGAATGTCATGGGAACCCAAACCGGATTTTTTCACGCTGCGCTCGATCAGGGCTGCGATGCCATCGCTACCCGTGCTTGAAGTTGTTTGCGGCGCGCGCGATTTTCCTGCGATTTGAGCGGGTGGCTGGTTGCCGCGAACCATCTGCTCCGGCTTCACCGGCTCGAATTTCAGAACGGTGCGCGCCAGTTTCTCCACATGCTCCGGCCGTGTCACATGGCTCCATTCCGCCCGCGCCACAGCCAGGTTCTGTTGCTCTTCTTCAATCGACTTTGCGAGTGATCCCGCACGGGCCTGCAACCGCTGCGAGTCATACTTCATATCGTAAATCAGGAAAGCCAGACCGGCCCAAACGCCGAAGGCTAACAAGGTGACAAAACGCATAACGGGCCTTCACGTGGTGGGCTTTCGTTAGAGTTAGCTATGAATGGTAAAAATGCCGTTAGTTTCCATTGCAAGCTGACAACGACGGCGAGCTTGAAGAAACCAACCGTTCGTGCTATTATTCAAATATCGGCAAAGGCAAGCAAACACGAACACAAATAATCGAACACGCGATTTCGCTAGCGCGGACAGTCGGGCTTGAGGGCGTATCGCTTGGCGCGCTTGCTGATAGAACCGGGCTGTCGAAGAGTGGGCTATTCGCACATTTTAAATCCAAGGAAGCCCTTCAGGTCGATGTGGTGGAGGCTGCCACTGAGTTTTTTATCGCCGCTGTCACTCGTCCCGCGCTTTGGCATCCACGCGGCGAGGCTCGCCTGCGCGCGCTTTTCAAGTATTATCTCCATTGGATCAGCAGCGGCGCTCCCTCGGGATGTATTTTCATGTCCCTCGGTTACGAATTTGACGATAGGCCCGGCCCCGTGCGCGACCGGTTGCTGCAATCGCAACGAGATTGGTTTGAAACCCTAAAAATCGTTGCCCGGCACGCAAGTGAGGCAGGGTATCTCAGACCGGATGTCGACTTCGATCAGTTCGCTTTCGAGTTTATGGGCATCTCGACCGCTTACGAATATGCGCTGAAGCTGCTTCACCACCCGGAGGCCGAAGTCATCGCGAACAGGGCGTTTGACGGACTTTTACAGCGCTCCATACAATACGCCTCCGAAGCATGACTGCTTTTTTAAAAGGGATTTAGTTATGAGCCTGACCCGGCAAACATCGCAAACACCTCGCCGCAAAATTAGCACGAACGTTCATTCTAAAATAAAGCCATCCATTTCATTTCTCCGCGCTACGTTTAGGGTTGGCGGCAGATTGGCTCCACACTTCACGGCGAACGTGGCGATGAGTTTATTCTTTACCCCTCGCCGATCTGCAATGCGGGAAGATGAGCGCTCCATGCTGGCGCATGCGCTTCGCTTCGCATTCAGTTAGCGTTCCTGTTTTGGTGATTCATGCGCCTGAAGACACTGTGATCGCCTTCGAGGAAGGGGCAGAGGTCGCCAGCAATTTTGTCAATGGCAAGTTTATGTCCGCGCCGGGCATGGGCCACATGCGCATCCTAAAAGACTGGCGCACGATTTCGCACGCGGTAGAATTTTTACAAGGTCGTTGCCAAACTAGCGACGCCATACGGAGTCTTGATCGGAATCGCCTTAAAACTCTCTAAGTCTTTGCAAAAGCCCCAGCCTAATCAAGCTCGCTCGCGAGCCGGACAAACACACCCCGGACTTGATCCGCCGACGCGGTTTCGATTACTCCGGCGCTAACCTCCTGGAGTGTCCACATCCATGATTTTGCGGGATCGTCGCGCATGGCCCATTGCGGAAAAATCCTTGCCTCCACATCGCAGGAAACGAGTATCACCGCATCCATATGACGGTCATCGCGCTTGATGCGGTCGAACGCCGCTGTCACCGCGTCACGTGGGCCTTCCAGCAGTTGCAGATATATATCCTCACGGCAGATCAAGGCGCCAGTTATGCCATCACGGGTGTTGTTAGGGCGCGCGGAGGCCAGAATGCCCGCCAGCGCCAGATCGTCGAAGCCAAATGGGCGCGACGCATATATCAATTGCATAACAGTCATTGCGCTCCACTTTTACTTGCTTTCAAGATGGTCGCATAGGAAACGATATTTGTCCCGAAATATTCCCGGAAAATGGGCGGGGCATTCCTTGGAAGGATATACGCACTGTGCATAAGCTTGACGTGGTTTATGAAGAGAGGGCGAAAGAGCCTCAGACTGCGAACTCTGTAGAAATAAAGCATCTCCAGTTTGGCGATGAGGCGCTTTTTGACAAAGTGGCGGAGGGGGTTTTCGATCATGACTTCGACAGGAGCGTTCTGGCGGACTATCTGAAATCCCCCGGGCATCATCTTATCGTGGCTTTGCATGATGGCGAGATCATCGGGCAGGTCGCCGGCGTCATTCACAGACATCCCGACATGCGCCCGACCGAGATGTATATCGATGAGGTTGCGGTGGCGGACGGCTTTCTCCGCCAAGGTATTGCGTGGCGTATGCTCGACGCAATGTTCGCGCTGGGCAAATCTCTTGGCTGCGTGGACGCCTGGGTGGGGACGGAACTGGACAACGTCGCAGCCGATGGGCTTTACACCGCCGCCGGGTCGCAGTCCGGCATGTTCCGGATGTATGTGTTCAAACTGTAGTCTCATGAGCAAAGCCGCGTCCAAGAGCGTGCTTTCTGCCGGGAGTTTTCCCGTCGAGGCTTTCAATAATATGATCTGCGAGCTTTTTTGCTGCGGCGTCCAGCGTCAGAGACCGTAGAAGCGCTATTTCAGCGTAAGCCAATTCGGGCAGGGCAGGATGACCATAAATTTCGATCTTCGGTGGCAACATGTTTGCGGGCATCACCGTCACACCCAGCCCGGCCTTTACCGCTGCTAGCGACCCAGCGAAACTCGGACTTGTATATGAAACACGCCAAGGTTCCCCAGCGGCGTCGAGCGCCGCGAGAGCACGTTTACGGTAGATGCAGGGTTGCGGAGCCAGCACCAGCGAAATGGGGCCGTGCTGACGATAGCTTTGCGACGCCGCCCATACCAGCGGCTCGCGCCAGACGCTTACACCACCCTCTACACCGGCGGGATCGCGTTTCACCAAAACCAGATCGAAATCGCCACGGTGAAACCCCTCCAGCAAATGCATGGTTAGATCGCATTTCACGCTGAGCCGGACGCGGGGGTGATGCTGGGCGAAGGTCGCGAGCACATCCGGCAGATAATGCGTAGCGAAGTCCTCCGGCGCGCCAAAGCGAATATCGCCCTCCATCTCAGGTTTGCGCAGGCGGCTAAAAGCCTCAAGCTGAAGATCCAGCAGCCGCTTGGCGTAGAAAAGGAAAATTTCGCCCTCGGCGGTCAAGGCCGTTGTTCGTCCACCCCGCACGAATAAGCGGCGACCGAGGCCCTCCTCCAGCCGTTTGATCTGCAGACTGAGCGCCGATTGGGTGCGCCCAATGCGGTCCGCGGCCACGGTGAAACTGCCGCTCGACGCGACCGCGATAAAACTTTTTCAACAGTCCGGTGTCGAGATTCACGGCGGCCCCTTACATGATTTATACTCATGCTTTCTATTTATTCTATAAATTTTTCTGATGCCATTAACTCCCTTAGGGTCGCGCCGCAAACAACGGAGAGGTCTATGGATATCTGGCAAAGCCTGGCGCAAAACTTTCTCTCGCCAGCGATTTTATTCTTTCTGCTCGGCATCATGGTCGGCATCGTCAAATCGGATTTGGAAGTTCCCGAAAGCATCAGCCGCTATCTGGCCATCTACCTGGTGATGGCCATAGGCTTCAAAGGCGGCGTGGCCATCGCCGCCACCCCCGAGATGAACAGCGAGGTGCTTGCCACCATTGGCGCAGGCGTCGCCATAGGCGCGCTGCAACCGTTTATCGGCTATGCGCTGTTGCGCTGGACGACCAAACTGGACAGTCCAACTGCCGCGGCCGTCTCGGCCCATTACGGCTCGATCAGCCTGGTCACCTTCGCCACCGCCGCCGCCTTTCTGAAGACGAATGAGGTTGTTTATGCCGGCTATATTGTGGCGGTGCTGGCCATTATGGAAGCCCCCGCTATTTTATCCGGCCTCTTCATTGCCCACCGCGCCGCGCCACAAACCAGAGGCCACGCCGCCGAGGAAAAGCGGCTGAGCCGTGAGATTTTCACCAATGGCGCGATCCTGCTGCTCGTCGGCTCGTTTGCCATCGGCTGGGCGACAGGGCAGCGCGGCATGGAGAAAATGGAAGGATTTCTCGTCACGCCATTCCAAGGCATCCTCGCGCTTTTCCTTCTGGATATGGGCCTGCTGGTTGCGCGCAATCTCACGAACCTTCGGGAGTTTACCCTGTCACTCTTTGCGTTCGGCGTTTATATGCCGCTGATGGGCGCGGCGGTGGGCCTCGGCGCCAGCCACGCAATCGGGCTGGATGTCGGAACCGGCACGCTGTTCACCGTGCTGTGCGCCAGCGCGTCCTACATCGCCGTGCCTGCGGCAATACGGCTCGCCTTGCCCGAGGCGCGCGCTGCGATTTACGTGCCGATGAGCCTTGCCATCACCTTCCCGTTCAACGTGATCCTTGGCATCCCGTTATACCACGCCGCGGCGAAATTGCTGTTGGGCTAATCATAGCAGCTTTTCAGCCGCCCTCAGTTTGGCGGAGCGGGAGCGCGGATTGGCGGCGATTTCAGCCTCCGACGGTTCCACGAGTTTGCGGGTGAGGAGTTTAAATGTCGGGGCGGCGTGCTCCGCGGCGACGGGCGCATGACGCGAAGGGGCGGCGACGCGTCCGGCGCGGTCGTTGAGAAACTGCTTGGCGATGCGGTCTTCCAGTGAATGAAACGCGACGACGGCGAGGCGACCGCCTGGCCGCAAAACCGCCTCAGCCGCCGCCAGCCCGCGCGACACTTCGTCCAGTTCGTTGTTCACGTAAAGCCGCAGCGCCTGGAAAGTGCGCGTGGCCGGGTTTTTATCGCCCGGCTTTTGCCCCAGAACGCGAAGGCAAAGGGCGGCGAGTTCTGAGGTGCGCTCAAAGGGTTTCTCCGCGCGGGCGGCGACAATCGTGCGGGCGATGGCGCGGGAGCGGCGCTCCTCGCCGAACTGATAAAGAATGTCGGCGATGGCGTCCTGTTTGAAAGTGTTCACCACATCGGCGGCGCTGACGCCTTGAGCCGACATGCGCATATCGAGCGGGCCGTCACGCATAAACGAAAAGCCGCGTTCAGCCTCGTCGAGCTGCATGGAGGATACGCCGAGATCGAATACCACCCCGTCGGCTGCGGAAAAGCCGTGCGCCTGAGCAACATCAGCCAACTCGGCGAAACGGCTTTCAACGAGCGTTAGCCTGTCGCTAAAGTGTTGGATCAGGTTTTGTCCGGCTGCGATGGCGCTGGGATCGCGGTCTAGTGCCAGAACACGGCAATCCGCCGCCTCTAGAATCGCCCGTGTGTAGCCGCCCGCGCCAAAAGTGCAATCAATGTAAAGCCCGTCGGCCTGCGGCTGCAACGCAGTGATAATCTCGGGCAGTAGCACGGGAGTGTGACGAACCGGTCCGCTTGGCGGCAAGGAGCCCTCGATCCCGCCGCCGTCCGTCATCACTCCCGTGTCCCCTCTGCCTCAGCGCCCCCTTGCAAAGAGCGCTGCCCCGCACCGAGTTCTCTCCGGTGAGCCCGTGCGCGCTCTCGCGCCTGCCCCCGGAATTCTTCATAAGCGTCGGGCGCCCAAATCTGGAACTTATCCCCGAGGCCAACAAAAACCGCTGTGTCGCCGATGCCTGCATGGTCGCGAAGCCGTTTGGAGAGCACGGCGCGCCCGTCTGGATCGACTTTAATCCGTTCACTCTCGCCAAAGTAGACGCTGGCGATCTCGTCGCGTTCCGGACTGTCGATGGCAAAGCCTTCCAGTATGCCCTTAATCTTTTCGACCAGACGGACGCCGCCAGCCTCCAGCGCGGACCGGTCGAGGTGCGGATAACAAAAGATGTCATCAGCGCCTTCCTTGGCGAGCACGGCGCGGAAGGTTGCGGGAATCGAAACCCGGCCTTTGCCGTCAATCTTGTTATCGAACCTGGAGGCAAACTCATCCATCTCCGCCCCAGACGCTTCCCAACCGGCTTGAACAATCCGGCTACGAAACGCCGTAAAATTTCACATCCATCGCCGTCGTGGCTGCCCGGTAAGACCGGGGAGAGGCGCATCGCCCGAACAGTTGGCCTACCGCTCAAGGCACACGCGCCGCCTCCCCCCGAATCACCGTTTATCCGAACGGGTATAATTGGGATAGCATGGGTTTTTATGGGCGTCAACGGAGGGTTAAGGGTTTATTAGGAGGAAGCGCGGGAATGGTGAATAAATTGTTAAGTCCGCATATCGCAGCATCTATCTTCTCGGTGGAACAACCTCCCGGCGCCCAAGTTTGAGGATGGGTGTCGTATGCGAGGGATAACGCCGCCGCCCAGGAGCTGCGGGCGGATGCGTTTGGAGCGGTGACGAACTCGAGGTAGATTTCTCCATCAAACAGCCGATCTCGTATATTTGCGCTGCCTCAGTCAAAACTTGCAAAGCGATCCAACCCATTGAGGCAATTAATGGGTGTAGAGTATACGTAGCACTGGCGAGATGCAGACATGTTTGACGCCATACTCCGTCGGCGGATCAATCCGCCGCTCGATTTTACCGCGCAAATGCTGGGTCGCATGGGCCTTGCGGCCGATCATGTCACGCTGGTGGGATTTGCGTTCGGTTGCGCCGCAGCGGTTGCTATTGCTACAGGATATCTGAGCGCGGCTTTAGGGTTTATTGCGGCTAACAGGCTGGCGGACGGGCTGGACGGGGCAGTGGCTAGGGCGTCTGCGGCGACGGATCGCGGCGGATTTCTCGATATATCTTTGGATTTCGTTTTTTACGCCAGTGTGCCCCTTGCGTTCGCCGTGCTCGACCCGGCGCGCAATGCGCTACCCGCCGCCATATTGCTCTCGTGCTTCCTTGCCAACGGGGCCGCATTTTTCGCCTTCGCGCTCATGGCGGAGCGGCGCGGGATCACCTCCCAAGCACAAGGGCTGAAGTCCCTCTATTACGTCGCGGGGCTGGCGGAGGGCGCGGAAACCATTGCCGCGTTCGCGCTGTTTTGCCTGTTTCCCGCAGCCTTTCCATGGCTAGCGGCCGCATTCGCCGCGTTATGCGCGCTTTCCGCCATTGCCCGCATCGTCTTGGGCTGGCGGCTGCTCTCCTAAATCCGATCTATATAAGAGCTGTTCGCGTCCGAAAACCGCACAACACTTTTTGGGAACGGCTCTAAACTTCGACGAGGCTCGCCGCCGCATCGAGCAACGCGCTGGCGATTTCGCCCGGCATCTCCGCGCCGGTGATGATAACCGCGCCCTGTGCGATCATGGTCGGCACGCTGCCAGTGCCCATGGCGCGGAAAGCGGCTTCCTCGCGGGCGACTTCCGCAGCGCCCTCGCCTTCGGCTAAAGCCGCCAGCACGCGCCGCTTCAGCAGCCCGCCCGCTTCGCCCGCGTCGGCCAGAACGGCGGTGTCGCCAATGTCGCGGCCTTCCAGGAAATAAGCGCGGAAAAGCGCCTCCACCACCGCGTCCTGATTGGTCTCGCGCCCGGCCAGCCAGATCAGACGGTGCGCGTCAACGGTGTTTGGCGTGCGCTTCATGAGGTCGTGGCGAAACGCAATGCCCTCCGTCGCGCCTGCCGCTGCTACCTGCTCGTCAAGCCAGCGTGAATAGTCGAGCGAGCCGAATTTGCGCAAGCGGTAATCCGGACGGGCGACACCGGCTTTCGGCATGTCCGGGTTAAGCTGGAATGGCCTCCAGCTTATTTTGACGCGAAGGCGGGGAGCGAGCAAAATAGCGGCTTTTTCCAGCCGCCGCTTGCCGATGAAACACCATGGGCAGATAGCGTCGGAAACGACGCTGATATCGAGAGAGCGCATGTGTTTACCGCACCTCGCGGTCGAAAAGCGTCAGATACATCAGCTTGTAGATGTCGGTGTTGTCCATCTTGCCCTTGACGCGGTCGCTGTTGGCGCCGGCCGCGCGCACCAGGATCGCGCCCGAAACGTCTGCCCGCGTCGGCCACGCAATGGCGAACGGCCACGATTTGCCAGCGCGGTCGGGCGCGGACATGAATGGCTTGAACGCCGTCGGCTCGGCTCCATCGACCATGGCGCCGCGCATGTCGCGCATATTCATTTCGCCAAGTGCTTCCTTGGTCTCATCCGGGTCGGGGCCTATCACTTGCATGCCGCCTGCGTCGCTGTCCGCCGCCATGAGGAGGAGCGTGTTGGGCTTCGATTTCACGTAATCATGGAAAACCGCCACGCCTTCGTCCGCGCGCTTCAGGGCTTCAAGCTGGCCGATGGCGTTGTTGAAGTTGCCCATGTTATCGGTGCCCTCTTCCTCCGCGACGAGAAAAAAGCCGTCCGGGTCGCGAGACAGTATGGCGAGCGCGGCCTTGCCCATCTCGGCGATCGTTGGCGCTGTCGGCACATAGTTCGGCTTGCCCTCAGCGGCGTTCTTTTCTTCCGGCTGATCGTTAAAGGTATTCACATGCGCGAACACGCCGAGCAGCTTCTCCGTTTTCGACAGATCGAGCGCCGCCAATTCCTCTCGCGTATAAACAACCGCGTAGCCAAGCTCTTTGGCACGTTCGATGACGTTGATCTTGTCCTTGCGCGCGCCTTTGCCATGACGGCCCGCGACGCCCTCCGGCATCATGAATTTCTCGCCGCCAGCCATAATCACTTCGGCGCCGGATTCGATCACCTTCAGCGCGATTTCATCGACCGATTTACGTGATTTGGCTGACGCGACAAAAACGGCTGTTCCCGGCTCGGCAATTTGCCCCGTCTGGACTATACCAATGGCGCGGCCCGCTGCTTTCGCCTCCAACATGATGCTCATTTTCTGGCCCGACGCGGCGGTGATCTCGGCCTCGCCGTCCAGCCCAAAACTATCGGCCTGCACTTTCACGCCGTAAGCGTGCGTCGTGGCGCCGCCGTGTGACGTCGCGGTGAGCGCATCTTTCATGTGGCCCATATAAATGGCCATGCCCGGCAGCTTATCCCAGTTGATTTCGCCATCGGGGCCGACAGTCAGGTAACGCATGGCGTTCCAGTGCGCGACGCCCGTTCCGTCCGGGTGATAAAAAATTACATCGTTGCGTTCGGCGGCAATCGCGGGCGCTGTCAAAGCGGCGCTTAGGGCAATCCCAATGACGGGAAGTAGATTTCGCATGCTGTTCCTTCCATTGCCGCAGCCATAACGGCGCGGCTATTTACCTGAAGGGAAACATCATAGCGGCGTCGTTCGACAACTTCGTGAAGGCTGCCGCAAAAACGCACAAAGCAACTTTTCATGCGCTTTCACGTTGATCCATGCGCCGGTTTGGCGTTACAGCTTTAGGGCTGAAATTGATTGGGAAAAAGATGGCGCACGGTAACAAAAACCCCGATGACGATATAACCCGGACTTCAAAACAGGCCCGGCAGGGTGACCAAAGCAACCGCACCAAATGGATCTTGGTTGGAAGCTTGTTGCTGGCGGTGGTTGCGTATTTCGTTCTTGCGGGTGTGTTTAAGATCGGCTTCTAAGTTGAGAAGTTCGCTAACGCCTGTCTTCAGACGCCGTTGAATTATGACGCAGTCTGAACTGCGGCTCATTATACAACTCTCCAGTGGTGGTAAAGTCAGTATCCGGCGCATGGGCCTCATCCGGGTGGCGCTGGAGCAGTAAAGGCGGTGATGTTTGCTGGGCGCGGGTTATTCTCGCCGCCTTGATAAGCGGTTCAGGCGCTCCGATCAATTCCAGGATATGCGCCCAGGCCCCGCTTTCCACCTGGTAGACGCGGAACTCGTGACAGGCTGAAAAGCGGCTATTGCGATTTTTGAGCTTTGCTTTTGCCTGCTCAGCGTTTGCGGCGGATGTCAGCGCGATGAGCCAGACGGCTTCGAGAACGAGAGCCAGCCGTTCGAGGGCGAGCGCCGAGTCATCTTTCGAATCTAGCGGCGCGGCGATGTAATATTCCCCGTCCATATCGAACAGCACATCCTGAAGCAGCGCAAGCGCCTTGCCGCCATCTCCCGTCATGTTCGCCCTGTCATTCCTGCGAAATATCAAAAGTTTTCCTTCGTTCTGCGATATATTTAGATTCAAAAGTAACTGCGCACCTTTTCAAGGTCAATCCACCGCCGCCCTGCTCAGTAAGTTTCAAGCAAGTTTAAACTTTGATATTGGGTATCTAAATTGGCAAAGAAATCTGATCCCGTTTATTTTGCAATGTTGACCAATAATGATACTGATCTTAAAATGCACTCCGGTTAGGAGCGGATGTTGACCGCTTGGATCGAGAATGAAGATCAGCCTTATTCTATGCAGTTCTGGAAGGGAAAGGTAAAACTACTAAAATTTTTAATTGAAAATGGTGCGAACGTAATCTGCAAGATAAAAACTCTGAAACTCCCTTACATTTTGCTGTACGAGGTTATCGGATAGCGCTAGCCAAGCTTCTGATTGCAAATGGTGCAGAGATAGATGCACAAAATATATATGGAAATACACCGCTTTCGACGGCGGTGTTCGAATCTAGCGGCCGTGGCGCGGTGATGGAAGTCCTGCTCGCCAATGGCGCGGATAAAACACTACCCAATAAAAGCGGTGTTTCCCCGCAAAGGCTCGCCGAGACGATTTCGAATTACCCTGTAAAAGATTTCCTCGAATAAGGCGTCAGTTGGCCTGTAAGCCGGGTTCTGTTCGGGGTCGCCCCCGCGATGGCCATTCATCTGGGACGCCGGTTGCCCGGCGCCTCTAGCAACCAACCCGGACGGCGGCTCGAAAAAGAGCCTTGCGCCCGCCTCTTGCGAAGCCACGCATGCGCCGTCCCTATTCGGTTTTGCTCCCGGCGAGGCTTGCCATGCCACGCCCGTTACCGGACGCGCGGTGCGCTCTTACCGCACCTTTTCACCCTTACCTGCGGTTGGGCCAAAGCTTGGCGCAGGCGGTTCGTTCTCTGTGGCGCTATCTCTTGGGTCACCCCAGCCGGAGGTTATCCGGCGCCGTTTTTCCGTGGAGCCCGGACTTTCCTCCATCCGCCGCTGCTTCCTTGACCTTAACGGCCCACATAAAGCTGCAGCGGACAGCGGCCATCCGGCCAACTGACTGCGCCTATAAGCGCACGATTTTGGCGCGCGTCAATAGCCCGGAGTTACGGCTTCGGAGCTAAGCTTAAAGGCAAATACCCCTGATCGACCAGCAAGCGGCGCGCCATCTCCGAGCGGAATTTGGCGATGGATGCAAAATCCGGTCCCTCGCAATACAGCGCGAAATATATCGGCTTTTTCTCCGGGCGCGTGACCCACCCAACTAGCCAGCCGCCGAACTTGCCCTTAAAGGCCAGTAAAGGGTCGTCGGTGTTTGCACGCTCGATAGGTCCAGCGCCGGTTTTGCCGTGCAGACTATGGCCATCCGCGCTTTCGATGAGGCTGATGCCGTCAAGCACGTCGATAGTGCGCTGGCTTACGCCGAACTCACCTTCGCGCAGGGCTTGCAGAAAGACGCGGTACTGTGTGGGCGAAATTTTCAGGCTGCTGGAGAGCCAGAATTGATTGACCCCGCCGGATATGTCGCCGTTTCCGAAATTGTATTTCTTGAACGCCGCCCGATACCTGTCCTCGCCAATGCGGCGCGCCAGTTCCTGATAATACCAGACGGCCGAGCGTTTGAAAGCGGACGCCAGCGTCTGATCCTGCGCCCATTCCCTGGGCCACCAATCGTATTTGGGATTGCGTTTCGCATCATATGGCAAAGCGAAATCGGGGCCGGACGCCACGCCATTTTCAAGCGCAATCACCGTATTGAGGATTTTGAAGGTTGAGAACGGGGAGACCTGTTTGTCAGTGCTCGCGTTAAACGCAAATGCGGAGTTAGCGTCGTCTCTGCCCACGGTGAACGCCAGCTTACGCTCGCCAATGAGCGCGTCATACTTGCCGAGGAGAATCTCGTTGGCTGTGTTAGATCGGACGCTGGGTGCGAGGAAAATTGTCAACAGCGTAAGGAGAATGAGGCGGCGCATAAGATATTCCAGCTCTGTCCATGAAAACTATGGATTTGAGTGCCGGGAAATTCTGGCGCTGTCATGTCGAGCAATGTATAGAGGTTCTGGCTTACTTGCAAACTGATGCGGTGGCGGTGCATTCATATTCGTTCAACCACTTGATGTAGACTTTGCAGTCGAGAGTTCGATCTTTTTCGATCGCCTGCTCATTGCCTGGCTTGGCGCGGAACGCGGCGAGCGCCTCATCCAGCTTTTGCACGGCGGATTCGCGCGTCGTTTGCTCACCGAACGTGACCATCTCGCCGATCAGCGTTTTGCACCGCTTGCCGGGTTTGACGGTTTTCTTCACAACGGGAGGCGCAGTGACAGGCGCCTGCGCGGTGGCCGAAAAAGCGCCAAAGGCGTATACCGCCGCAAGTATAGAGACAAGCGCGGAATATCTGGGAAGCATGAGTATCACTCTGGGGCGGGGGAATTAGTTCGTCAATTCAAGATTGACAGCTTTCGGGCCTTTGCCTTTCGGGTCCGGCTGTGTCTCGAACGACAGCCGCATCCCTTCATCAAGAATGGTCACGCCAGACCGCTCCACGGCGGAAATGTGAACGAAAACATCATTCCCACCTTCATCTGGCGTAATAAAGCCGAAGCCTTTAGATTGATTGAAGAACTTAACGGTGCCATTCTGACGCATGAACAGTCTCCGACCACGTACAAAAAAAGTATGACCGTGCACTCATATTGATCGGGACGGTGGAAAATTTGTTCGGAAAACGCACGCCGCGCAGTAGCGAAGCCGTTCACGTCCGCCGGGTTCGATACTCCGCCCGATAGCGCACTATGGTGTAAATGTGTTCTTTGGCAAGGGCGCGCCCGCCCAAGAGCGATGTAAGCGTGCAACAGAAAGCGTTAAATTGTCTGCTTTCCGAGCAGTCGCTTCGTGTAGTGTAGCTTCCGCACAGTCTATCCGGCGGCGGCTAACCGGTCATTCAACCTGAACCTGGCGCCTTCCACCAGCGCTGCTACAACATCGGGAAACGCGGCCTCCGTCATGGCTGGGTCATAGGGAATGTGCTGTTCATCGGCAAGCTTGAGCAAGGCTGAAGTGTTTGGCGCGCGGTTCAGCAACGCTCGTAATTCGGCCTCTCCACGGGTGTGCAGCACAGCGACAAAACTGAAAGAGAGGCTAGGTGCGGCCTCAGCCGCATCCGCCTCGAAAGCGCCGATGAAATCATCGTCGTTGCCGGCGAAAGCATAGAGCAGACGAGCGGCGAAATCGGGTCTGGCGCGCGCCTCAGCGGAAATGACTTCGAAAATGCGGTCTAAACGGTCGGCCGCGTGAATAGTGTCTTCTGCTGCCATACGCCCGCAACGCCCTTCTTCTTCTCAATGTCTTTAATCAATGGCGAAAGTTCCGCATATAAATCTCGCACCACGCTTACCGCCGCGCCATACTTTTTGTCCATAAACTTCCGCTGACGCTCCCAGTCGAAAGCGTTGGCGACCGCCGAAGAATGCGGAATTTGCGTTTTCATGACAGGATGAAACGCGCCGATATCCTCGATCAGCCGCTGGTGTGATGGCTTATTCTGGCACAAATTAGCCAAAGCTATATAGCGGCGAGAGGCTTTGGGAATTTCCTGCAGCGCGCGAGGGTTCGGCGCGTCCTCGATCATCCGTGCGATGCGGTCGACAGCGAACAGCGACACATAATCCGGGCGGAAAGGCACAATTACCTTGTCGGCGAGAGCGAGGGTGGCTTCGGTCGCAAACGAGATGCCGGGCGGGCAATCCACAAGGATGACGTCGAAATTCAAACCGGCCTGGGTGATTCGCTTTTTGATACGGCCTTTGATGGTTTCCGAGACGCGCGCAAGGTCAGAGTTGGAGCCGGATAACCGGTGCAGCAGGTCGCGTTCGTAATTCTCCATCTCAAGCGACCCGGGGATAAGCCCAAGCTGAGGGGGAAACCCGTCCATGTCGAGCAGATCGCCTGCCTGCGGATGTATAAACCGCTCCGCGTCGCCCCGATCGCTGGAAAACTGCTCAAACAGATAATCGGCGGCGGTTCTCTCCTCGATGCGGGCCTGCGCCCAGTTATTCCCGCCCATGAGAATGAGCGATGAGTTCGCCTGGCTA
Organism: Hyphomicrobiales bacterium; assembly: GCA_034440495.1. Classification (GTDB taxonomy): domain Bacteria; phylum Pseudomonadota; class Alphaproteobacteria; order Rhizobiales; family Rhodomicrobiaceae; genus JAWXCE01. The sequence continues at coordinate 18,407 of JAWXCE010000001.1, forward strand.
TCGAGATCGATCACCAGGACCCGCTGCCGCGCCCATACCGAAAGGCTATGCGCCAGCATCGTCGATATGGTCGATTTGCCGACACCGCCTTTACGGTTCGCTATCGCGACGATTACCGTCATGTCATACTCATTCTCGCCGAATCCGCATTTTAAGAAAATTATACTGCTTTGGAACTTTTGTCGCGCTCCGAAAAGAAAACTCCCCAATCAACGCGCTTGAAAGCGTCAGGGAGCATCGGCTCTTTCAGATTTCAAACTCGTTAAAGCGCCCTTCGTTTCGCCATACGGCGTTCCTGCGACAAGCTCGGCGGCGTAAGCATCCAGCATGCCGAAATGCCGCGCGGCCTTATGGGGATTGAATGTAAGGAGCGCGCGGATCGTGCGCACCGTAGACCGCAGGACGAACTCCCCGCAGTCCAGGCGCAGCCCATATTTGCGGCTGATGTAAATTCTCGATCTGGCGAGATGGTTGTGACGCATATAGGCGCCCCGCAAGGTGAGCGGACTCGACCGAGCCTTCACGTGGCTAACGACGGCGCCGGGCGCATAAATGAGCGCGCCGCCTTGGTCGCGCAGGCGGAAACAGAGATCGTCATCCTCGTAATACAAGAAGAACGCCTCATCAAAGCCGCCGATGTGCTGAAATGCTTTGCGGCTGCACATCAGCGCGGCGCCGGACAGGAACCGCATGCAACAGTCGCCCGACGGCGTATCGCTTGGCGCCATTCGACCGCCCCGCGCATCCATTAGCGTCTCGCTTTGAAAAACGGCGGGTTTGCCGCCCTCCATCAAGCGCGGCCCAATCGCCGCCGCTTGAGGATAGCGCTCTGCCGCCGACTTCATCTCCCGCAGGGCGAGTGGCGCAAGCGTCGCATCGGGGTTCAGGAAAAGAACGTAATCGCCGGTTGCCGCCGCCGCCCCGATGTTGCAGGCGCGGCCAAACCCCAGATTGCTGGAGTTGACGATCACCGACGCCCCCATCCCGGCGGCGATTTTAGCGCTCGCGTCCGAACTCGCATTATCCACGACGATAATCTCGTGGGCGCCGCGGATTGCGGCCAGACATCGCAAAATGACCTTGGCGCTGTTATAAGTCACGATGACGATGCTTACTCGGGTCATGTCATTTCCAATCAAGATAACCCCCGCCGACAGATTTCTGTTGGCGGAGCGATGTTATGACTGCTCTCCCGAATGTTTATCATATACCCGCTATGGTTGAAATATAGAGCCAAACAAAAATCGAGGTATGTGATGAAAGTGGCTGTCATCGGACGAAGCGGACAATTGGCGCGCTGTCTTGCGGATGCGCAGCCACATGGCGTTAACGCTGTTTTTTTTGGTCGCGAGCAGCTTGATCTCGGCGCGGCGCATGTCAATACAAACGCGCTGAGCGATTTCGGGCCGGACCTTATCATTAACGTAGCGGCTTACACGCAGGTGGATCGGGCCGAGGCGGAGCCCGCCGCAGCATTCGCCATCAACGCCGATGGCCCGCGCTCGCTCGCTCTACACGCCTACCACGCAGATATCCCCCTTATCCATATATCGACCGATTATGTGTTCGATGGCGCGAAATCCGGCGCGTATATCGAAACCGACGCCGCGAACCCTGTCAGCGTTTATGGCGCGAGCAAGTGGGCGGGCGAAGAAGCCGTCCGGGAAACTCTCCACAGGCATCTGATCTTCCGCACATCCTGGGTTTTCAGCCAGTACGGACAGAATTTTGTGAAAACCATGCTGCGGCTTTCCCGAACCAACCCTACCCTGCGTATTGTCGCCGACCAAACAGGATGTCCAACGTCCGCCGCAGCGCTCGCCCACGCCATCTGGCGGGTTGCCCGGAGTAAGGATGCCGCATGGGGGACGTATCACGCGGCCGGGTCGCCGGTCACGACTTGGGCGGAGTTTGCGGAGGCGATTTTTGAAGGCGCAGCGCCGTGGCTGGCCGAGCGACCCACCGTGACGCCTATCCCCGCCCGCGACTATCCTACGGCTGCGATGAGACCGCAAAACTCCGCGCTATCCTGTGCCAAATTCGAGGCCACTTTCGGGCTTAAACTGGGACATTGGCGGGACGATCTGACACAAACTCTCGATGCGTTGCGGCAACAGGAAGTTGTGCAAATCGATTGATGCACGTCATTGCGCGATACAAAACCGCCTGGAGACGTTAAAGTGTCGTCATCTGAACTGGATGGCGGACAAGCATATAATGAGTTTAAAGTTAGAATCCATTGCGCGTCAAAGCGACGATTTTGCAAGCCTTATTATTATATTTAAGTCTTACTTTAAGAAATTCGCAGGCCAGTATGCGATTATTGCTGGTCTTATTGTTGTAACATCTGCAGCGACAGGACTGAGCGCTTGGTACGTCAAAGACATCGTCAACACACTGTTTGTTGAAAATAAATTCCAGCACTTGTATATCATCGTCATTGGCGTTATTGTCCTGTTCTGCGTGCGGGGATTGGCGACCTACTGGCAGTCCGTGCTGATGATGCGCATATCGGCCAAAATCATCGCCAATATACAGTCACGAATTTTCGCGCATATCCTTCAACAGCGCATTCGTTTTTACGAGAAGTATACATCAGACACCTTGATTATGCTAGTTAATCAGGGAGCCATGTCATTTAATTCCATTCTGACGCGCGTTGTCCTGAACGGCGTTCGCGACATCGCGACCGTACTTGGACTTGTCATCGTCATGATTCTCCAGGACCCAATACTTACCTTGATCTGTGCAACAGTGGTGCCCCCGGTTTTCTGGGCGGTGAATATTCTGCTCCGGCGCATCAAAACCTTGTCCGAGCAGGAAATGCAGTCAGTCACAGATCTCAACCGCTACATGCGCGAGGCGGTGCAAGGCGCCAAAGTCATCAAGGCGTTCAATTTGCAGCACAAAATTCAGACAGATGCGCGCACCGTCATCCGCGCGCTTCAGCATCGCACCAATCTGATTGCGCAGATCAACGAAGCGCCAGTGCCCATCCTAGACACGCTGGGCGGCGTCGCCGTCGCCATGGCGATTTTGTATGCGGGCCTGCGTTCATCCTATGGCGGATATGACGTCGGCACGTTTATGTCGTTCCTGACCGCGCTGCTGCTGGCCGCTGACCCCGGTCGCCGCATCAGTCAATTGCGCGTCAACTTACGCAAGTCGCTCATTGGCGTGCGTATGGTTTATACTTTGCTGGACGAACATGATAACGAGCCAGTTGGTTGTGGAGCTTCCGTTTCAAGCGGTAACCTCGGCATCACTTTTTCTGGAGTAAAATTCGCCTATCGCGATGGTGTAGATATCGTACATACTATTGATTTGCACGTAAAACCGGGAGAAATTCTGGCTCTCGTCGGGCCGTCCGGCGCTGGAAAATCGACGATACTCAACCTTCTACTAAAACTTTACGAACCGGGCGCAGGTCAAATTATGATTGGCGGCGTCGAAATCACGGACTGGAGCACCTCCGCCCTACGCGCGAATATCGCCTATGTCGGCCAGTCGAACTTTATCTTCTCCGGCACTGTCCGCGAGAACTTATGTCTCTCACTCGGTGAAATCAGCAACGCGCGGCTGGATGAAGTCTGCGAAAGCGTTGGACTGATAGGCTTTATTGCGGGCCTGCAGCAGGGTTACGACACGCAAATCGGCGAGCTTGGATCGTCGATATCGGGTGGACAGGCGCAAAGACTGAACATTGCGCGCGCCATATTAAAGGACGCGCCCATTCTGCTCCTCGACGAGGCGACATCTGCCCTCGACGCCGAAAATGAAGCCCTAGTAAAATCCTATGTGGCTGCGCAGCGCGGCAAAAAAACCATGATTATCATCGCGCACAGGCTTTCGACAGTGCGCAACGCCGATAGAATCGCGGTGCTGGATAACGGCGTGTTAACCGCTGCCGGACGGCATAGCGAACTGCTGGCGTCGAACGTTTACTACAACAAAGTAGTTTCGTTGCAACTCACCGGCTGACCGCATATGTAGTCGCGCACACGCTAACGCCGCATCAAGCGACCTCAGCGCGCTGCAAGTTTCTCAACGTGCGACACCACAGAGGGACCCGGCCAGCAATCCTGCGGCAAGTTCTGCAGTCTTTGATAGGCGCCGACCGCCGCCCGCGTGCGCGAACCGGCTTTACCATCGATTTTGTCATTATAGATGCCGAGTTGCTTAAGCTTGACCTGTAAGGCCTCGACATCGCGAGAGCCGGTCTGCGTCACCTTCACCCATGATTTTACGAAGCTCTTGCCGCCCGCAATACGATCCGACAAATGGCCGACAAACAATGCGTAAAGCTCCGAAGCGTTATACGCCTTAATCGCGAGGAAATTTTGCGTCGTAAGGAAGCTCGGCCCATAGTCTCCGGCGGGCATAAGCATTGAGGCTTGAAGCCCGCGTGTCTCGTCGCTCAAGCTTTTGCCGTTTGGAAGCCTTACCCCTAAGTCGGCCCATTCCTCCACCGGCCGCGTTATTTCCGGCGTCGCCAATGTGCAATCGAACGATTTTTTTATGCTAACCTCATACCCCCAGCGATCTTTGGCGATCCAACCATTCCTCGCAAGCTGATTTGCAGCTGAGGCCAGCGCATCAGGCAGCGACGACCACGGGTTCGGGCGGCTATCGCCGTCCTGATCCACAGCGTATTTGTCATAATCCGACGGCATGAACTGGGTTTGCCCCATAGCGCCAGCCCACGATCCGCGCATGTCCTCCAGCGCAACAACGCGGCGCTCCAATAGCGTCAGAGCGACGAGCAGCTCCTCGCGAAACTGCGCGCGGCGGCGGCCTGCATAGGCTTGCGTCGCCAGCGCGCGGATGGCGCTCTGTTTGAAATTCTCCGCGCCGAAGTTGCTTTCGCGCCCCCAAATAGCGAGTACAACATAGCGGCTGACACCATATTTTTCCTCGATTTCGGTCAGAACCTCGCCGTGCTCTTCAAGCTTTTCACGGCCCTCCGCCGCAAGCCGTCTCAACGACTTCTCGGTTAGATACGCCTCCGGCGACTTGACGAACTCCGCCTGACCACTTGCGGCGCTGTGCCGGTCACGGCCGGGAAAAACCAAATCAGGCAAAGACATTTCCGGTTCGATTCCTGCTGTCGCGCGCTCGAACGTTTCCCTAGACACGCCCCGCGCCTGCGCCTCCGGCCAAAGCTTTGTAAGCCAGACGTTGAACGGCGGCAATTCCTGTTCGCCTTCCTCAGGCAAAGTGTTTTTGTTCGCCACTAAAGGTAATGTCTCCTCAGCGAACTCTTTCTCCGTAACCGCCTCCTTACTGTCGCTGCTTAGCGCGAGTGTAACACCTTCGGTTTTTGTTTCGACCGCGAAATTTTTTGGCTCGTCTGCAGGCTCCTTGGCTAAAACTTCGGTTCCTGTTGGCGTTATCGAAGGAAGCGCGTTGGTAACATCGCTAACAACTGCCGTTGCCTGTATGGATTTCACGGCGGCGTGCTCTACATCATCCTTCCCGCCGAACAGACGCATTGCTGTGCTCACGGTTAAGAATGTAACTGCAAACGCTGCGAACATAAGGAGGATGGGGCCCGCGCCGCCAGTGGAGCGCGCGAAGTGATCGAGGCGTTTGCGCATGGCAGGACTTTGAAGCTGTTAAACCCGGTATTCGTGGATCGTCATCAAAAGATCTGTATCACCGTCGAGCATTTTTCGGAAGTGGCTACGCTCCCCTTCACACAGAAGGTTCTGGCACCGCTTCGAGGCGAACAGCGTTACGGAAAAAGGGGCAGCGCTCATTCGGCAGCGTGCTGAACAGCGGAGCATAAAAATCCTTCGGCGTCATCGGCAAAGACTTCACGTTGGAAAACCTTTCATCGAGCATAATCCTGTAGACGCTAGGCCCGTTATCGGTGGAACCTGCGCGCGTGTTTGGCGTCTGGAACATCATCCTATCGAGCAAGCGAACATAAGACGCGATTTCAAACTTCGCCCGCTTTGCGTTCGCTTCCTTTTGCGCTGCGGAACGGAGAATGCTCATCATCTCTGTTACCTTATCCTTCATGCCTTTCGAAGTCCCTGCGTCTAATATCGGGGGCGCTACATGTTCGAGTTTCAGGTATCCTACGCGCACATCGGCTTCCAGGTAACACGGCGCGAGCACCCAATTTTCACTGGTTGCAGCGCCAATGATTTCCTGCGAGATCGCGCCGAACGGCCCGGCTGGTCCATCAGAACGCATAGGCACGTAACAGGGGCGACGACCGGCGAGCACATTTTCGGCGCCGGTCAGTAGCGCGGCCGCAGCGGCGGCCATGTGATTGCGCATGCCTCCGCCCCGCACGATGCGAAGTCGCTCATAAAGCACGTTGGACTGGTAGTTGCGCACGCGGGCCGTGGATTTCCACGCCTGGCGCAGCATTACGCGGATCAGCGTACTGGGCGCGCCTTCGTCGTACTGGCGCGGCATGAGCTCGTCAAACCAGGCGCGGGAAAAATAAACGATGCGCACCCGCCAGCCTTGCCGAATCGTCTCCATTGCGCGTAGGCTCAGAAGCTGGTCGATGAGGTACGGCGCGTCGCTAAAACTGAAATGATCGATATGTTCGTTTAGCGCTTTTTCGAGCCTGTTGACGTTTTGCTGGGTGCCCAGATTGGGAAGAGCGTGGATGGAGGTGGCGCCTGCAGTAATGTGCCAGTCCGGCGCCTTTGGCTGCGGCATTTCAGTTAATGCGTCGGTCATCTCGAACAGGCCAATCGCCTCGCCAGGTTGTAACATAGCCTGCGAAACCTGCGTCACGCTGACAGGGCCGACGCTATATTCCAGAACCTCGCAAGAATTCTCCAGAATGAAACCGAGAAGCAGTCCCTGAGCGATAATAAACTCAGGCGGTATCTCGGCCTCTCCAGGCCAATAGGGCCAGCCATCCTCCACGATTTTTTCACCGTATGAATATTCGACTACGGCGACGGTGAACTGCGCGCGCCGATCTTCGGGAATAGAGCCGTAGAAACGATCTAGGTGATCGCTTAAGTTAGCTCTCACGGCGCGAAATTGAGCGCGCGCCTTGTCCCAAGGTACGATCATGTATTCGGCTTTCATCACGGATGGAGTGCTTGGTTATAACCTTAGGTCCCCCGATCAATGGAAATTATGTCTTGATGCGTGACAATAAACTTTTGCATCAAAAAATCCAAGCTAACTTTTATGCTGAAACTAGCACCCAAAATCAATGCTCTATTTTGAGTGGGTGTTTTCCCCAAGTTACAAGCAGGGTGCATCTACGGGATAAAATTTATGCATAACGTTCAATCTCCGATGGGGCAGTTATTATTGAAGAGCGGAATCGTAACTTGGGTGCAGAGCTGTAATAAACGCTAGTTTTATGCTGCATAGAGATTTACATCAAATAGTAAACATGTTATTAATCAAATAAATAATACTGATTAACACTTTGTGTATTCATTTTCATACTTGGTTCACCATCCTCTTGTTGGAAACATAGGAGATGGTCACTATGTCGGAACCCACAAAATTCATTGAAGTCGTAAGTCTGTTAGTCGCAATGACAGGCGTCTTTCTCGCCGCCAATACCGAAGTTGAGAATGCCAAACAACAGCGCGGCGAGAGCACTATTGAAAGGCGCGAAGAAAACACCTGGGAAAAGATTATTGCGCTGAAGCGCCCCGAAATGTCCAAATATCAGGATCGCTCCGAGCCAACCCGGGCTGCGCCAAAAAAAAAGCCCCGCAAAGGGTATCTGCAACCACGGCCAGACTGGTACGAAGGCCCGCACGACGAATGGGATTGAGCGTAACGACGAAACTGGCGATTAAGTCCTAAACCTAACAAGCTTGTCACGAAACGCTTCTAAAAGCGGGCGGCAAACGATTAAGAAGCGTTCGTGACTACTATTTCAAATTTCCACATCGTTCATGAAACAGCGTTCCGGACGAAGGTTGAAACTTTCCGTGTTGGCAACGAATTGTAAGCATGGCAATCGCGCCGAGGAGTTTATAAAGGGCGTTTCATGCTTGATTTATTCGACCAGGTCAGCTTAACCGCGCTTCGGGAAGAGGCTAGGGGCTGCATACGCTGTCCCTTGTACATTCCAGCGACGCAAACTGTTTCCGGTGAGGGATCTGAAAACGCGCCTGTGGTGTTCGTCGGCGAGCAACCGGGCGATCAGGAGGATTTGGCCGGGTGCCCTTTCGTCGGCCCAGCGGGTAAAATGCTGAACAAGGCGATGGCGGAGGCTGGGATAAACCGCGCGGCGGTTTACATCACCAACGCGGTAAAGCATTTCAAACTCACGCCGCGCGGCAAAATCCGGCTGCATCAGAAGCCGGAGACCTCTGAAATAAACGCATGCCGCACCTGGGTGGAGCGGGAAATCGCCGCGATCCAACCCATACTTGTGGTGGCGCTCGGCGCGACGGCTGCCCGCTCAGGTGCGGGCAAAACCGTCACCATAGGCAAGGTGCGCGGCGAAAAGTTTGAGCTTTACGGTTACTCTGGTCTAGTCACAGTGCATCCGTCCTATCTGCTGCGCCTGCCCGACCCACAACTTGCACAAGCCGAGTATGCCCACTTCGTTGCCGACTTGTGCCTCGTTGGTGAATGGGTGCCGGAAGTGCGCATCGCCGCATAGCGTCTATGCGCGGCACAGCTTGACATTTGCACGGAACCATCGCATTTGTGCAGTGCCGCATCAAGCGGTGCTGCGCCCGGCCGCGTGAGCGATTGCATTATTTGCATAATCGGCTTGTCTGGCGCACTTATTTTCCCCGAATTGACCATTTCACGCGGGTCGTTCACTAACCCGCGTCGCTGGCAAAAACCGGCGGCATTTGCTTCGCCCGACAAATCGCGCGAGCAGGAGATATAAACTTGACCGATTTTAACAGCCTCGGCCTTGCCGCGCCTTTGCTTAAGACGCTAGCCATCGAAGGATATACCACACCAACGCCAATTCAGGCTCAGTCCATTCCGCACCTGCTAAATGGTCGTGACCTGCTCGGTATCGCCCAAACAGGCACCGGCAAGACAGCGGCCTTTGCGCTACCTATTTTGCAGAGACTTTCTGCTGACCGCAAACCACCACAACGCGGCGTCGCGCGCTGCCTCGTTCTCAGCCCGACGCGCGAGCTCACCAGCCAGATCGCGGAAAGCTTCCGCACATATGGCAAGGGCATGGGCCTCAAGATCGCTGTCGCGTTTGGCGGCGTTGGCCATCGCCCGCAGGCGGACGCCATGCATCGCGGCATCGACATTCTTGTCGCCACGCCCGGCCGCCTGATGGATCATATGGAAAGCGGCAACCTCAGCCTCGCCAAAACCGAGATTATCGTGCTCGACGAAGCCGACCAGATGCTCGACCTAGGCTTCATCCATGCCATCCGCAAAATCGTAAAATCGCTGCCTAAAGAGCGGCAGAGCCTGTTCTTCTCGGCTACTATGCCGAAAGCCATGGGCGAGATCGTCGCGGATTTCCTCAACGACCCGGTTCGCGTCGCGGTGGCGGCTGTCGCCAAGACCGCCGACCGCGTGGATCAGCGCGTGATTTTCATCGAGACCGCCCGCAAACGCACATTGCTGACGGAAATTCTGCAAGGTGAGGGCATGGGCCGCACGCTCGTGTTTACGCGCACCAAGCATGGCGCTGACCGCATCATCCGCCAGCTCGAGCAGGACGGCATCGCCGCAACCGCCATCCACGGCAATAAAAGCCAGGGGCAGCGCGAAAAGGCGCTAGCTGGTTTTAAATCAGGCGTGACGCCGATTTTAATTGCGACCGACATCGCCGCTCGCGGCATCGACGTGAATGACGTAACCCACGTTATCAACTTCGACCTGCCGAACGTGCCCGAATCTTATGTCCACCGGATCGGCCGCACGGCGCGAGCGGGCGCGGAAGGCATCGCGATTTCATTTTGCGACGGCGAGGAACGGGCGTTTTTGCGCGACATTGAACGGCTGACACGCCAGACAATCCCGTCTGAAGACCGCCGCAACTCCAAGGATGAAGATCGTCCGTCTTCAGACAGAGCGCGTCCCGTATCCTCTTACAAAAACCCTCGCCCACAACAGCAGCGCTTTAACGAGCGCCGCACAGCCGAGGGTCGTAGCCCGCGCACTGAAGGGGGCTTTAACCGCGATCGTCCACGCAGCGACGCCCCCCGCACCGACGCCCCGCGCGATGCTCGCCCGAGCTTTGGCGGCGAAAACCGTGCTCGTTCTGAAGGCGCGCCGCGTGACACTCACCAGGGTGGCTTCAGTGGCGAGAACCGTACTCGCCCTGAAGGCGCAAGCGAAGCTCGTCCGAGAAGTAACTTTAACGGCGAAAATCGCGGTCGTTCTGACACTCCCCGCGATGCGCGGCCAAGCTTCAATGCAGAAAGACACCCGCGTCCCGAGGCTCGCATCAATGAGCGGGCCTTCGAGCCACGCCGAGAAAGCGCAAGTCTTGGTGAAGGCCGCGAACGGCCAGCCAAGCAGTGGCGTCCTGAAACCAACAGCGTCACCCCGGAGCCAGCGGCAGAGCGCAAACCGGCCCCTGCTGGAAAGCGCCCATTCGCCGCGAAACCGGGCGAAAAGCGCGACGGCGCCCGTCCGGACCGAGCCGGACGGCCAGAGCGCGGCGACCGCGATATCGCGGGCGTTGGCTTCCTGCGTCCCAGCGGCGGCAAACCGCGCCCGGCAGGCCCGAAACAGGGTCGTCCGCCGCAAGCGAAAAACAGCCAGCGCGCAGGCGCTCGCTAACGCGTAAATCATGATGTAGGCTCTGCGAAAAATTGCGGAGCCTTTTTCATGAGCGTGGTGATTGGCTGGGACATTGGCGGCGCGCATGTGAAATGCGCCCGCGCAGTCAATGGTCGTATCGTGGAGGTGCGGCAAATTTCCTGCACGCTATGGCTCGGCGAGCACCACCTGGCCGATGCTGTCGCCACCCTGCAAACGGCTCTGCATGGCGCCGACCTTCACCGGATTACGATGACAGGCGAACTGGCGGAGAACTTCGCAAATCGAGCTGAAGGCGTGCGCACGATTGTATCGACGATGGCGCGTCTCCTGCCGCCACCTGTGATGTTTTATATCGGCGCCGACGGTTTCGCTCATGCTGAACACATTCACAAATATATTAAGCAGGCAGCTTCGGCGAACTGGCACGCATCCGCCGCCTTTGTCGCGCGCACGCACGAGCAGGCATTGTTCATCGACATCGGCAGTACGACGACAGACATTACCCCCATCAAAGACGGCGTGGTGGCGCGCGGCTACACGGACGCGGAGCGGTTGACGACGGGCGAGTTGCTTTACACCGGCGCCGTGCGCACCCCGATAATGGCCGTCGCCACGGACGCGCCTTTCGCGGGCGTGCGCCAGCGTCTGATGGCCGAGAATTTCTCCACTATGGCTGATGTGTATCGCCTGACCCGCGAGTTGAGGCCCGAGCACGATCAATATCCAGCCTCTGACGGGCGCGGCAAATCTGCGGACGAATGCCGCGCGCGGCTCGCCCGGATGCTCGGCCGCGACGCGCTCGACGCGCTGAACTACGCCTGGGACGCGCTCGCCGCATACTTCCGCCAGCGGCAAATCGCCATGATTTACGACGTGGTGGCGCAAGCGCTTTCCGGCGTGCCGCTTGACGCGACGGCCCCAATCGTGGGCGCTGGCGCTGGCAGTTTCCTCGCTCGCGAAATTGCCGCGCGGCTTGAGCGACCTTACATGCACTTTGGCGCATTGATCAGCGGCGATTGCGGTGAGGAAGCCAGTTTGTGCGCGCCAGCCGCCGCACTCGCGCTGCTTCCATCCGATCCGCTGGGCTCGAAGAGAAATGCGTGAGCGGCTATTGACGATCGCGGTGATGGCCGGTATTTGCGGTGCAGGCATCGCTGTAGCATGGTGGCTGCGTTACACGAACGCGCCGCCGACGCCCGAAGAATACATGGCGCGCATGGGCGAGGGTGCGAAAATCATTGGCCCCGGGGAGTTGGCGTTTGAGGGCCGCACATTTTCCTGCGGCCGTCGCCCCACATTGCTCGCCTCGAAGTTCAGCGATTACGCGGCTGCTTTTCCCGGTTTCCTTATTGTCAACCCTGACCGTTTCGCTAGGCTCACTCCAATTTTACAGCTTTATGCCTACACCCACGAATGCGGACACCAGTTCGTCGGCCGCGACGAGGAGTCGGCGGATTGCTACGCGATTGACCGCGGCATGGCGGACGGCTGGCTCGACGCGAACGGGTTGGAAGAGATTTGCGCGTTCATTAGCCGCTCGCCGGGCGATTTGCGCCATCCGCCGGGCGTCGGCCGTTGCGCCGTGATGCGCGTCTGCTTTAGCCGCGCGCGCCCCGGCCGGGAGCAGCCAGCGAAATGATGGAAACGGCGCTTACCGCCTTCGCCACGTTTTTCGCAACCATCGGCCCGATTGAGGCCGCAGTGGTGTTCGCCGCACTCACCCCGGGTTACACCCGGCATGAACGGAGGATGATTTCGCTGAAGGCGTGCGGCATCGCGGCGCTGATCCTGCTGTTTTTCGCGGTGTTCGGGCGGGCGATCCTCACGCAGCTTGGCGTGACATTCCCGGCGTTGCAGGCGGCAGGCGGCGTGATATTACTGGTTATTGCGCTGGATATGATTTTTGCGCGGTCCTCAGGCGCTCTGTCGATGACGAGGGCCGAAACGGTGGAGGCCGGGCGCAAAAGCGGGAGCGCCGACCATGACGACATCACCGTGTTTCCGCTCGCAACGCCCATTCTCGCGGGGCCGGGCGCGATGGCCTCCGCGATGCTTCTCATGGCTCGCACAAATGGCAATCTGACGCTAGAGGCCGCCGTGCTAGGCGCCCTCATCGCCGTGATGGCGGTCACACTCGCGCTGCTTCTCGCCGCGCAGGAGTTGCATGTCTGGATCGGAGTCACAGCGCAAAAAGTCATTATGCGCGTGTTCGGCATCCTGCTTGCCGCCATTGCCATACAATCGCTGTTCGACGGCATTGCCGCCAGCGGGATATTTAAACCTTAGGCGTCCAGCAGCGTGAGCTTGTCAAGCGCGGTCTGAAAGCTGGATATGCGCACTTCCACAAGCGTCTGGCGCAGCGCCAAGTCTTTCGTTAACGAAAAATGCTCTTTTTGCGCGATTTCGATCCGGCCGAGTTGCAGTTGTATCTTTTGCAATATTTCAGGGACAATATCGCGCGTGTACTCAATCTCATGACTCATAATTTGAAAAGTATGCTGACTTCCCCTGGCTTGCAAGCGCGATTGCCTTTCAGGAGATCACTCCCTTTCAGAGGACGACCGTCAAATCCGATAGCCATTGCGGCATGATATTGAGGATCGCGGCCTCCACCTGCTTATCCCAGCCCGTAAGCACAGCAATACCGGTCACGAGCAGAATTGCGCCGAGGATGATTTTTCCACGTTTGGCGCTGCCCATGATGGCGCCGCGCCATCGCATCAGGGCGGCGCGCGAGATCGATGCAATCAATAACAGCGGGATCACGACGCCAACGCCGAACGCGAGCATCGTCAACCCGACCTCCCATAGATTTTCGCCACGCGCCGCCAGCAATGACGCCGCGCCGAGCGTAGGGCCAACGCATGGACTCCACACCGCGCCTAGCAAAAAGCCCAGACCGAACTGGCCCCATAGGCCACGGCCTTCGATTGCTTGTGTTTGCTGGTTGCCCCAGTTGGAAACGCCGCTCGCCGCAAGCGCCACGCGAGACTGAAAGGCCGGCACGACCAAAACCATCCCCAAACCGATAAGGACGATAGCGCCCGCCGCGCGAAACACGTCCGCATCAATATTGAGCGCGAAGCCTATCGTGGCGATGAACAAGCCCGCCGCCGTGAACGAAACCGCCAACCCTAGCGCCAGAGCCGCTGCGCCCCAGCGGTGCTGGCCGAGCGCCGTTCCGAACACGATGGGCAAAAGCGGCAGAACGCACGGTGACAAAGCGGAAAGAGCGCCCGCCGCCAACGCGAAAAACAAGGTTGCGCTTTCCAGCGGTATGCTCCTTCACGAGTTGATTTAGAGTTGTCGGCGTGAAATCACCATCACCGTCGTTGCGAGCAAAGCGAAGCAATTTAGCCTTAAACGCTTGAACCTACGATGGATCGCCACGGCGGCAAAAGCCGCCTCGCGGCGACGCGGGCGCGACGGTGTGCGCCGCGATTTAGAATGCGGAGGCGACAACCTTCTCAATAGAGCCAGCGTCGGACGTATATGAAACCCGGCCGGTCTCGGTCGATCCTTTATAGGCGATCAGCGTCGATTGTTTCTGGGCGCTGAAAGAGCGGACGACATCTTTCTGGTCATCAAAACTCACTTCAAGGACGAGCAGCGTCTTATATTTGGCCTTTGCGCTGAGTTTACCGATCACCTGCTTCTGCGCGCGGCATACCGGGCACCAGGGCGCGGCGATGTCGATCAGGATGGCGCGGCCCTCGTTTTGCGCGGCTTGAAACGCCGCTTTGGAATAGGCCGCCCGCTCGGCTGAGGCCGGAGCGATGAGGAAAATGGCGAAAATGAATGCGAGGGGCAGGCGAAAACGGTTAAGCATTGAAATCTCATTGAAGCCTTTGTGCGGTTTGCTTTCGGCTGCTACCGGCGCATTCGTTACGGCGCGAGAAGTTTCAATCAATCGTGATCGCTATGCGCACATTTGGAATGCGTCGCTTCTGATTGCATTTCGTGCATGGTTGAATTTAATACAGCGATAAGAATGCGAAGGGATAGGACGCCGTTTAATGAAAAAATTCGATAAGCTCACCGGCGTCGCCGCGCCGTTTCCGCTGATGAATGTCGATACAGACATGATCATCCCGAAGCAGTTTCTGAAAACCATCAAGCGCACCGGGCTTGGCAAAAGCCTGTTTTTCGAGATGCGCTTTGATGAGAAGGGTGCTGAAAACCCGGATTTTGTACTCAACAAACCCGCGTATAGACAGGCGCAAATTCTGGTGACGGGCGATAATTTCGGCTGCGGCTCCTCGCGCGAGCACGCGCCATGGGCGATTGCGGATTTCGGAATTACCTGCGTTATCGCGCCATCCTTCGCCGACATTTTTTACAACAACTGCTTCAAAAACGGCATTTTGCCAATCGCGCTGCCGCAGTCCGAGGTGGACAAGCTGATGGATGACGCCGAGCGCGGCGCGAACGCGACGGTGTCCATCGACCTTGAGGCCCAGGAAATTCGCGGCCCCGATGGCGGCGTAATCAAATTCGAGATCGACCCGTTCCGCAAAAAGTGCCTGATCGAAGGCCTCGACGATATCGGCCTGACGCTACAAAAAGCCGACGCAATCGCCGCATACGAGACCCAAAACGCCACCGTGCGCCCCTGGGCTTAACGGTACGCTGAGACCATTCAGCAACAGGTGCATCCACGTTGGGGATATGCGCACGCGGTTTCCACGTGGGGGTTGCGGCGTGCGGGCTTGGGCGGTACCTAAACTTTAAGATCAAGAAATGCGCGGTTTATCACCGTGCTATGCATGGGCGAAACATGACAACATTCAACATACTTTTGCTAGCGGGCGATGGTATCGGGCCTGAGGTAATGGCCGAGGTGAAGCGCGTCATCGCTTGGTTGAACACGAAAAGGCCCGCAACCTTCAACACCGAGGATGATCTGGCCGGCGGCTGCGCTTACGACGCGCACGGCGAGGCAATTTCGGATGCGGCGATGGCCAAGGCGCACACTGCGGATGCGGTGATTCTCGGCGCTGTCGGCGGTCCGAAATGGGATGGCGTTCCGTATGACAAGCGCCCGGAAGCCGGGCTGCTGCGGTTGCGTAAAGATTTGGGCCTTTTTGCCAATTTACGCCCCGCGATCTGTTATCCGCCGCTTGCCGACGCTTCCAGCCTCAAGCGCGAGATTGTGGAGGGCCTTGACATCATGATCGTGCGCGAGCTGACCGGCGGCGTGTATTTCGGCGAACCGAAGGAACTCGTGACGCTAGAGTCCGGCGAAAAGCGTGCCGTGGATACGCAGATATATGCCGAGCATGAAATTGAGCGCATTGCACGTTCTGCGTTCGAGTTGGCGAAAAAACGCGGCGGAAGACTGGCCTCCGCTGAGAAAAGTAATGTGATGAAAACGGGCGTGCTGTGGCGGCAAACGGTCAGCCGCATCGGGCGCGACGAGTATCCGGAAATCGAACTCAGCCATGTGTTGGCCGACAACTGCGCAATGCAGCTCGTGCGCAACCCGAAGCAGTTCGACGTGCTTGTGACGGACAATTTGTTCGGCGACGTGCTCTCGGACGTAGCCTCCATGCTCACCGGCTCGCTGGGCATGTTGCCATCTGCTTCGCTCGGCGCGCCCGACGCGCACGGCCGAACGCCCGCCATGTATGAGCCGGTACACGGCAGCGCGCCGGACATCGCGGGGCAAGGCGTCGCCAACCCCATTGCGACCATCGCCAGCTTCGGCATGGCGCTGCGCTACACATTCAACATGCCCGCCGAGGCCGACATGATCGACCGCGCCATCGCCGCCGCGCTCGCCAAAGGCATACGCACCGCCGACATCATGCAGCGGGGCATGACCCGCGTCTCGACCGCCGACATGGGCAACGCCATCATCGCCGAACTCGAGTCTTTTTGAGCATTAACATAGCAAGAATGACCTTATCTAGCACATGAATATAAAAGCTATTACTGCCTGGTCTCAGCGCGCAACTCTGAACAGCGCAAACTGCACCAATGAAACACTGGCAAAATCAATATTGATTTTGCCGTTCTTCCAGCATCTGGGCTACGACCCAAACGATCCGAAGGTTGTAGTTCAAGAGCATAGGGTGGATCTCAATAAAAAGTATCCTGATCGCGCGGATATCGTTTTTTATGTGTATGGCAAACCTGCAATTGTCGTGGAATGTAAGGCGCCTGGCAAAAATCTCACGCGTTATTTCAGCCAATTGTCGAGATACTATGATGTTTATGATGATGCTACTCTAGGTGTTCTAACAGATGGAGTTATCTTTCATTTCTTTAGTGAAACAGACGCTGATGGTTCTCTGGAGCCAATACCTTTTCTCACCATTAATTTGGAAAAAATCGCGTCGAGAGGCCTTGTCACCGAAGAGGTCGAGTTTCTCTCTAAAGTAGGCCATGAAGGTTTTGATAAAAAGTGGATAACGCAGTTTGCGAATACAGAATTGCTTCGCATAAAATTAACTAACTGGCTTTCGTTACAGTTGCATAATCCTTCTCCGCAGTTCTGCCGGTATGTTTTAGGACATATCGATATAAAAAATGTATCTGAAAAAAAGTTGGAAACTTACGCAAAAATATTACGTGATGCCTTCGCACACGGTTTGGCAGACAAAATTTACGAAAAAATCCAGGATAAAAAAACGAAAGTTTCTTTTTCCAGAAATGGAAATTTACAGATTGAGCCAGTTAAGCCGAAAATCATAACGACTGATCGTGAGCTGGAGATATTTTCGTATTGTAAACAGAGGCTTACCTCGTTGCTTCAATCAAATCGATTGCACCAAAATGAGATTTCAAAGATTGACTACGAGGATAAAATTCAGAAGTTTTCTGTTTTCTATTCAAGAAAACGAAAAGGCAAAATGTTTGACTACGCAGAAGAAAACGGACGCGAGAAGTTTGTTTTCTTTATAAACGGTCAAGAGCAGGTCGTTTTTGACGCACCTAACATAGACAAGCCTTTGTTGGCAGTTTTCCGTCAAAAACTTCTAGAATCGCAAAGCTGGTGAAGCTTAAAGCGGGGGGCGATGTCTGATCATTTCGGCGTCATCGGGTTCAAGGCTGGGTCGGCGGAGGAACTGGCAGGTCTGCTCGCCACGCTGCCTGAAACGGGCGCCGATCCGCGCGCCTGCGGGCCGGGCTATTACTATCGCTGGCAATCGGATGCCGGGCCGGAGCTTTGGATTCATATGCAACGTGAAGCCGCCGCGGCCTCTACCGAGAACAGCGAGGAGCGGTTGACTATCGTGGGCGTAACGCCGTTTTTCTCGGGCGAGGGCCGCGTGACCGTCCGTGTCATGACCCTACGCCAGCGCCCTACCGACAACGCCTTTGAAGGCGCCGCGTTCGCCGAAATCGAGCCGGGGCCAAAGCCGCACCAGTGCGCCACAGTGGCGCTGTTCGATCTTATTGACTACGCTTGCGAAACCGACCGCCAGACGCCGTTTATCGCGTCGGCGCAAATCGCCGCGTTCCCGCACGACATCGCTGTGTTTGTCGATGAATCCGCGTTCAACGCCTCGCAACAGGGGCAGGACGTAAAATTCGCCGCGAAATCGTTCTTCGCCAGCGGATTGTTCGCGCCCCTCGGCGATGATCCGGAGGGAGCGCCTACATATCACGATCCTGACGGGCCAGATTTTCGCGCTCCAGCCAAGGCCTATCTGACAGGCGTTATAGCGAAATCCGAGACGCGCAGAAACTCCGTCACCGGGCAAAGCTTCCGCTGGGCGCTTATTAACACGCTCGGCGGTGCGATGGACGTGGTAGCGAGCGAAAGCCAGTTTCGCGGCGACTTACGCCCCGGTATGATCGTGCAGGGTGAATTCTGGCTATGCGGGCGGCTGACCGACGAGGCGGTGCAACTCGGCTTGCCGGGCTTGTTGTGACGCAGCCCCCACCGGTTCCCGTGCCTGCGCCGTCTTTCGCCGACATTTTCGAGCGCACGGCGTTTGCGCTCATAATCGGCGCGGGAGGCGGGACGCTGTTTTTCATCGCCGGGCTTCCCGCCGCGTGGCTGACGGGTAGTATGCTGGCGGTCGCCGCGCTGGCGCTATGCCAGGCGCCGCTGGCGTTGCCAGGGCCGCTTGCATCCGCCTCGTTCGTGCTCGTCGGCGTGTCGATGGGCGCCGGATTCGACGCGCGAATGCTGGAAAGCCTGGCGAAGTGGCCGTTGAGCCTCGTGGCGCTCGCCCTCTCCGTACCCGCCATCATGGCGGCGGTGGCGATCTACCTGCGCCGCGCAGGCGGATGGGACGCGCCAACAGCATTTTTCGCCTCCATCCCTGGCGCGCTTTCTTACGTTATCGCCATGACGCTTAACAGCCGCGCCGACGCCAAGCTCGTCGTCATGGCGCAGATGGTGCGGCTGATGATCCTAATGGCGATTTTGCCGCCGCTGATTGTGGCGCTCAGCGATCCCGCTGACATGGAGCCGCCCGTGATCGCGGCGGCGCGATTCGAAGGTGCGGGCGGACTGGCGATGCTTATCGCGGCGGGCGCAGCGGCTGGCTTGCTGCTGCACTGGCTGAAGGCGCCGGCGGGGTTGCTGCTTGGCGCGATGATCGCCAGCGCCGTTCTGCATCTGACGGGCGCGGTGACTGGCCAGTTGCCCGCCGCCATTCTTATCCCGACGCTGATCGTGCTAGGCGCCTATACGGGGATGCGGTTCGAGGGCGCCAGCATCGCCCTGCTGCGTCGCTCGCTGCCCGCCTCGTTCGTCGCGTTTTTCATCGCGCTGGTGGTGGCGGGCGTGTTGGCGAGCGCGGTCGCGTGGGGGCTGGGCGTGCCGTGGGGGCAGGCTTTGCTCGCCTTCGCGCCGGGCGGGCTGGAGGCGATGATGATCCTGTCGTTCCTGCTCGGCCTCGACCCGGCCTATGTGGGAGCGCACCAGTTTGCCAGGTTTCTGGGTATTAGCATCCTGCTGCCGTTTATCGCGCGAAAATATCTTTCGTCGTCGGATCGCGGCGTGCCACAATAAATTGCAAGTTGACTACGTTAGGGACGGTAACATCAGAGAGTTTCGGTTCTCGCCAATCTCTATATCGTTCATGTTCAACAATGAAGCGATAAGCCTTTCAATGGTTTCAAAATCGTAAGGTTTCGTTACCGTCAAAGATTTAAAACGTTTGTCAACTGTGTCCGTGGCATCGCCTGTTGTAAATGCAAACGGCGCCCCGCAAGCCAAGAGAACGTCAACCAACAGGTCGCAGCGTTCGCCGCCCAAATTTACATCAAGAATTGCTGCATCGAATGATGCATTCGTTATGACCGATAGCGCTTGCTTGACCGAGCATGCTGGGCCAACGACTTGGTGACCCAAATCGCTTAACCAGTCCTCCAGCACCGCTGAAATTAGGGGTTCGTCCTCAACGATTAAAATACGGGCCATGATTTCCGCTTTATCTTCAATGTTATGATGTCACGCCATGTTTTCGAAAAATAATCTATCAGCTTTGCTGGACAAACCATGAATTCTTTTAAAAATTTTATCGGGTTTTTTCGCCGTGCATGGCTTTTCCTGCAACCCATCAATCTGAATATGATAACAGAAACTCTGCGCACGGCGCTAGGTCGCCGCCCGCTGTGGTATAAGCTTGCACTGCTCGTACTGGCGAGTACTCTACCACCGATATTAGCGTCGGCGCTCATGTTCAACAGGTTGGGCGCGCCAGGCGGGCTGGAGGCGATGATGATCCTGTCATTCCTGCTCGGCCTCGACCCGGCCTATATCGGCGCGCACCAGTTCGCCCGCTTCCTCGGCATCGCGGTGCTGTTGCCTCTCATGGCGCGGCGGTATCTCCCGCCCGCCGACCGCGCTGCGCCTTAACGAGATCCCGTCGCTCAACTTCTCAAGCAATGTCTGGTCGTACAAAAAATGACTTTTAGAACCGTTATTTGGCAAAGCGCGTCTCGATCAGCTCTTTTTTAAGCGCTGTAACGAAGTTGCGAACGACTGGAAGTGCTAGTCTACCCGGTGGCGTTACGGCAAATATTTCAACGGTACCCGCGCAAAGGTTGGGCAGTAACGGTTTTAGCTGTCCCGCTGATACAAAACTTAAAGCAAGAAACTCCGGTAATGCTGCGACTGCGGCTCCCGAAGAAGCAACAACACACGCAGCTTCAGGGTCATTAACGGTGCACATAACCCTCAGACGTTCCTTGTAGTTGCGATTTCCATCGCTTAACTGGAGAACTAAATGCTCCGTAGGTTCATTCGATGTTTTGACCGCACGGTGATATTTCAAGTCGCTTACTTGATTAATCATGCTTGCGATATTTGGTGCAGCATAAAGCTTAAGTTCGGCCATAGCGAGTTTAGTCTGAACCAGATACGATACCTTTGGTTTTATTATCTGGATTGCGACATCGAATTCGTCCCGCATAGGGTCTATGGGATCATTGCTAAATTTAAGTGTAATGTTTAAATCTGCGGCGCCAGCCAAAAACTGCCCGACGAACTGTGAAAGCACAACGCGCCCAAACAAAAAAGGCGCTGCGACCCTTAGGCAGCCGCCTTCTCCTTTTTGCACAGATTCAATAATAGTTTGAGCACCTGCAAGCGCTACGCGAACAAGGGCCGCTGACTCAGCGAGGTGTTGTCCCAGAAGAGTTGGCCGCAACCGGCGGGAAGCTCGATCAAACAATGGAGAGCCAGCGGCTTTTTCCAGCCGCTGCAAGCGCCGGCTAATCGTCGCTTTTGGTTGCCGCAACTTTTTAGCTGCAGCGGTAACCCCGCCTTCAGTAATAATCGCATCTAAAAGTAACAGATCGCCAGCGTCCATCGTGTTCCGATTATGGAAATATACATCTCATTTGTATCACTTTCAGGATGACTTGCCCACCACCATCTCCATTAGGCAATGAGACGGGGTCTTATGCTAACGGAGCAAAACATGCATATGATAAATAGGTTTAGGCTAAAAATTACTAGAATGCGAACGCTCGTCCAGAGTCTGCGCTGGAGTAGAATACTCAGTGTGCCGCTAGCGGTCGTCGCCCTATCCTCGGCGCCTACGCAAGGTGCTTTTGCGCAAACTGATAACAAGTCTGCTTCTTCAAATCCTGCATTGACTGGGTTTTCACCTGAAGATGCGGTTCTTGTGTACGTGGACTATGTGACTGCTCTGGACAATCTGATGACCACGATTCCGGGCAAGCAGTATCGTAACAATATTGCCGCATTCGCTAAGTTCAGCTCTTTATTCAAGATGCCAACGGCCGTCGTTGGCGAGGAAAACGACTATTACGGTACGTTTTTGCCAGAGATCAAAAAACTGACCAGTGAAGGTGGCAAGACTTTTGCGCCGCGTTCGACGCCTTCTGCGTACTCGCCTGACTTCGCTAGCTGGCTCAAATCCACGGGACGGCGAAATGTGGTTATCGGGGGTATCTCGATTGATAACTGCACGCTTCACACGTCGCTCGATCTTATTCGGAACGGTTACAACGTTTATGTAATAGTCGATGTTTCCAGCACCAATAGTAAACTTGCAGAGGATGCGGCAGTTCAAAGGCTCATTCAAGCAGGTGCTGTTCCTGTAAGCTGGCTTAACGCACTAACTGAACTTGGCGGAGATTTCGCTGGACCGTACAGCAAAGGCATGATGCAGATCATCCAGGCGCATTGGCCGGCGTCTACCGTCGGGGCTGTGCAGGACACCACTTTAGATGGTCGCGGCATGCAACTGCCAAAATAGACTGAGGACTGGTGCGTCTTGGATATATTTGTCCCGGACGCACTAAAACGCGGAGTTTTGCTGGATGGTAGCTTAAAGGTAAAAACTGAAATTCCATCATTTATAGCTGCGCTAGATAGACATAATGACGTTGAAACGCTATCAAGTCCGTAAACAAAAGTAGGACATTGATATGGCATATAATGTCGCCGTTGTGGGCGCCACGGGCAATGTGGGCCGCGAAATGCTGAACATTCTGGTGGAGCGCGAGTTTCCGCTCGGGGAAATCCACGCCATCGCGTCCAGGCGCAGCCAGGGGCTGCCGGTGTCTTTCGGCGAGAAGACCATCAAATGCCAGGATCTGGCGACGTTCGATTTCTCGCGCTGCGATTTCGCGCTGCTGTCGGCAGGCGGAGAGGTGTCCAAGGAATGGGCGCCGAAAATTGCCGCGACCGGCTGCGTCGTCATCGATAACTCAAGCGCGTGGCGCTACGACATGGACGTGCCGCTCATCGTGCCGGAGGTGAACGCCGACGCCGTCGCCGGTTTCCGCAAAAAGAACATCGTCGCCAACCCGAACTGCTCCACCGCGCAGCTCGTGGTCGCGCTGAAGCCGCTGCACGACGCAGCCACCATCCGCCGCGTGGTGGTCGCCACCTATCAATCCGTGTCCGGCGCGGGCAAGGACGCGATGGACGAGTTGTGGACGCAGACCAAGGGCATTTTCGTCACCGACAGCCCCACGCCTAACGTGTTCAGCAAACAGATCGCGTTCAACGTCATCCCTCACATCGACACGTTCATGGAGGATGGCACGACGCGCGAGGAGTGGAAAATGGTGGTCGAGACCAAGAAAATCCTCGATCCAAAAATCAAGCTCACTGCCACTTGCGTACGCGTGCCGGTGTTCGTTGGCCATTCCGAGGCGGTGAATATCGAGTTCGAGCGCCCCATCACGGCGGACGAAGCGCGCGAGATTTTGCGTGAGGCGCCCGGAATGATGGTGGTGGATAAACACGAGGATGGAGGCTACGTAACGCCTATAGATTGCGTGGGCGAATACGCAACGTTCGTATCTCGCATCCGCGAGGACATCACGGTGGAGAATGGCCTCAGCCTCTGGATCGTGTCCGACAACCTGCGCAAAGGTGCGGCGCTGAACACCATTCAGATTGCCGAAACCATTATCAACCGCGGCCTGTTGAAAGCGCGCAAGGCTGCCTAGTCTTGCTTCAGCGCTACGACCTCGGCGTCTGGGCGGTCGTCACCTGCAGCAAACTCGCGTTGCAACTCGCCTGTCGCGTCCTGATACTCGATGTCGGTCGTCTCGCCGTTCAACTGCTGCCGGCTTGCCGCATCGTCAGCCCCTGCCTGCGCTTCCTGTTCGGTGGCGAAGGTCTGCGAGTAAACATCGCCGAGCATGTAAGCCCAGCCATCGTTATGTTCTACAATTTGGTAAGTTACTGTCATCGTCTTTCCTTTCAACTTTCCACGCCGCCATGGGCGCCAAGTTTCAACGTTCGCCCTTCTCGCGCGGCTTGATAAATCGCCTGCATCAGCCGCACGTCGCGCAAACCTTCCTCGCCCGGAGTTTTCACGGCCGTGTTGTTCGTCACCGCCATCGACATGTGATCCATCTGCGCGGCGAACTGGTTGCCCTCCTGCAGTTGCGGCGTTTCCTCAAGTTTCTCCGTGGCGATTGTCATTTCGTGTTTGTAATAATCCGGCGCCGGGTCGAGCGTCACGGAAGCGCGTACGCCAAAAACCTGGAAGCGCTTCACACCCTGATAGCTGTATGACGAAGAACAATGCGCGAGTGCACCGGACGGGAACCGCATTTGCCATACGACTGTGTCCTCAATCTCTTTAAACCGCGCATCGTCCTTAAGATTGCTCATCATTGCGCTTACTTCTAGCGGCTCCTCAGCGGTCAGATAACGAGTCGCCTGCAGCGCGTAGATGCCTATGTCGTACAGCGAACCGCCGCCCGCCAAGGACTTCACCATACGCCATTGATCGCGCGGCTCTTCCGGTTTTAAGTGCCGTCCGTGATCGCTTGTGACGAGGCGAACGGCGCCTAGCTCACCGTCCCGCGCGCGGCGCATGGCCTCCAGGTTGAATGGCTCGTACTGCGCGCGGTAACCAATCATAAGCTGGCGATTTGCCTGCTTCGCAGCGGCGATCATCGCCTCGCATTCCGCGACCGTGTTCGCCATAGGCTTTTCGCAGCACACATGCTTGCCGGCCTTTAGCGCGCGGATTGCGTACTCCGCGTGCAGACCGTTAGGCATGATAATGTAAACGATATCGATGTCCGCATTGTCGGCAATACGGTCGAAATCATCATAGCCGTAAATGTTCTTTTCCGGCACGCCGTAAAGTTGCGCCATCTTTTGCGCCTTTGAGCGGTCGCCGCTCACAAGCCCTGTCAGCCGTGAAGCTTTAGATTCGGCGAAGGAGGGAATGATCTGATTCAAAGCATACGCGCCCAAGCCTACCACCGCCCAGCGCAACCGTCTGCCCGGCTCCAACGGCAAACCCTTTTCAATCTCCGGCATCACACGCCCAACAGGCTTGGACGGCGGTAATTTGAGATCTTCCCCACTCATAGCGGGCTGAGCGCCCAGGCGTGCAGGCGCGCCAGCGACGGTTACGGCCGCGATGCCGCTGGCGGCGGCAAGCACAGAGCGGCGGGATAGGAGCGGCATAGACGGCAAAAGCAGCGCGGGCATTAAAGCCTCCAACATTGTGTGTTGCAAGGCAGACGAACGATGCCGCGAGGTGGTTCCGCGCGACAATTTAAAGGCTGCGCCTACGCTTAAGACGTTAAGCGAGTATGAGTGTCTTAAAAGCCATCATCGCTCAATCCGTCCAAAGGTAGACACGGGTAGCCAGATCGGCGTATCCGGTTAGAGAAAGTAGCAGTGGCGAGGTCGATAAACATCTCGGCATATCAGGCTGCATCGGCATCCCAGCCTGTCGACCGGCGCAGGAAATTATACCCAAGCGCGGCGAAAGCCGCCCGCTCGGCGTTATTCTTGCCGTAGCCATGGCCGCCCGCTGCCGGTTCGTAGAAATGCGCGGCATATCCCATGGCCTGCAGCTTTGCCGCCATTTTGCGGGCGTGGCCCGGGTGAACGCGGTCGTCCTTGCGCGTCGTCGCGAGCAGGATCGGCGGGTATGGCTGGACAAGCGCGGCGACATGATAAGCCGATAAGGTTTTGATGAACGCCCAATCCTCCGGCTTGTCGGGATCGCCATATTCATTGATCCAGCTTGACCCCGCTAGCAGTTTGGAATAACGGCGCATGTCGATGAGTGGGATGGTGCAGAACAGCGCGCCGAAGCGCTCCGGGTAACGCGTCAGCATGTTGGCGATGAGCAACCCGCCGTTCGAGCCGCCCTCAGCCGCGATGCGCCCCGGCCGCGTCACGCCCCGGCGCACCAGATCGGCGGCGACAGCGGCGAAATCATCATGCGATAGCGCCTTGCCTTCGCGGCGCGCGACTTCGTGCCAGCGCACGCCAAACTCCCCGCCGCCGCGCAGGTTTGCAACCACGCTCACGCCGCCGCGCTCCAACCACATCTTGCCGATGCTCGCATTGTACGAAGGTTTTTTCGATACGGCGAAGCCGCCATACCCATAGAGGTGCACGGGCGCCTCGCCGGTTTCGCCGCCCGGCCCCACCTGCGTATAGGGGATGCGCTCGCCGTCGATAGAGACCGCATCGTGCCGGGTCACTCGCAAACCCTGGGCGTTGAAAACCTCCGGCGCGCGTTTGAGCACTTGCGGCGCGCTGTCCGGCGATAGCAGCTTAAGGGTCGCTGGCGTAAGAGGATTTTCTGTCTGCGCCAGTAATTCGCCGTTCGCTTCAGATTCGTCCCAATCCAGCCTCCAAACGTAAGCCGCACCGATTTCGGGCGCTCCGGCGAGCCTCTCTCGCGTCCAGCCATGCGGCGAGGGTGTGAGCGCTTCAAACTGCGGGCTCAAATTATCGAGAATGCCCAGAATGAGGCGCCCGCCGCAGAATGAAACGGATTCGAGAGCGCGCCGTCCGGCGTTCTCGAAAAGAACGTCAAATTTTCTGTCCCCGGTCAGAAACACCGATAGTTTTATGGCGACAAGAGTGCCGGGCGCGTATACAGCGCCGCCGATTTCCCAACCTTTGCGCATTTCCAGAATGAGCCAGTCGTGGCTGCAACTCACGCTCGCATCCTTGGGAACATCGAGCTTTACCCGCGCGCCGTTCCGGTCGCCGATCCAGCGGTCTGCATCGTAAAAGCCCCGACTGTCGGTGAACCAGACGGTTTCAGCCTCGCTTGTGCGGTCACAATATGCATAAACCGCGTTGTTTTCGTATGTGGTTTCAAAGATCACCGGCGCGGTTAGCGGATCGCCGCCACGCGTCCACAAGCGAATGGTTCGGGCGTAACCCGAGCGCGTCGCCATGTTGTCGCCATAGGCGCTCATCAAAAGCACAGTGTCCGCATCGAGCCACGACACGCCGCCCTTCGCTTCAGGCACGTTGAAACCGTCGGCCACAAAGCTTTTGCGTTCAAGGTCGAACTCGCGAAGCACGCTTGCGTCGCCGCCCCCGCGCGACAGGCGCAGAATAGCGCGATTGTGGGTTTTTGGCAGACTTATCGAGCCGCCCCAAACCCAGTCCTCGCCCTCAGTCGAGGCGAGCGCGTCAAGATCGAGCAAAATCTCCCAAGTGGAAAAATCCTTGCGGAATTCCTCCATCGTCGCGCGACGCCATAAACCCCGGGGATTCCTAGCGTCTATCCAGAAATTATAGAGGTAAGCACCGCGCCTGGTCACATACGGAATTTTGTCTGCCCGGTTATAAATTGAGGCGAGCGCATCGCGGTCGGCCTCGAACGCACCGTTTGCAAAGTGGTGCATCGTGTCCCGGTTCTGGCGCTCCACCCAGGCGATGGCCGCCTCGCCCTCAATGTCCTCAAGCCAGATATGCGGATCGTCGTCGGGCGCATCCACAGTTGGACGAATGTCAATGTTGGTCATAACTAGCCATTTCCGCCTGATAACACTTGCAACTCCCTAAACCCTCTCTCGCCCCCGGAAATGCTCCAGCAAAAAGACGCGGATGGCGCTCGACAGGTTAGTCTTGCCGCGTTTGGCGTCGATCTGGAAAATGAGCGAGGCGACGGCCTTGCCGCGCTCTCGCGCCACATCCTGAAGCGCGCTCCAGAATGCCTCCTCCAATGAAATCGAGGTACGGTGCCCGGCGATGGTAAGCGACCTCTTCACCGGACGCCCCGCATTCGCCGCCAGCCGCCGCTGCGACGGGTTCGCGTCGTTTGCAAAAAGCTCAAGCGTTGGCTCAGTACGGTTCATGCTACAAACTCAGGCTGAGTGCGCTTAACGGGGGCCGACCATAGTTTCCGGCCGCATCAGCGTGTTAAACTCTTCCTCCGTCACATAGCCAAGGCGCAGCGCCTCCTCACGCAAGGTGGTGCCGTTCTTGTGCGCCGTCTTGGCGATCTCGGCGGCTTTATCGTAGCCGATCTTGGGGTTGAGGGCCGTCACCAGCATCAGCGAGCGCTCCAGCAGGTCGGCGATGCGGGCGCGGTTTGGCTCGATGCCGAAGATACAGTTGTCCGTGAGGCTCACGCTCGCGTCGGCGATGAGGCGGATGGACTGCAGGAGATTGTGAATCATCACCGGTTTAAACACATTCAGCTCGAAATGGCCCTGGCTGCCCGCGACCGTCACCGCCATGTGGTTGCCCATCACCTGGCAGCACACCATGGTCATCGCCTCGCACTGGGTCGGGTTGACCTTGCCCGGCATGATGGACGAACCAGGCTCATTCTCGGGCAGCGACAACTCGCCAAGGCCAGAGCGCGGGCCGGAGCCGAGCAGGCGGATATCGTTGGCTATCTTGAACAGACTGGCAGCGAGCACGTTGAGCGCGCCGGACGCATCGATTACTGCGTCGTTAGAGGCCAGCGCCTCGAACTTGTTCGGCGCGCTGACGAACGGCAGCCCGGTTTCGGTCGCCACTCGCGCGGCGAAATCCTCCGCGAAACCCTCCGGGCAATTCAGCCCCGTGCCCACCGCAGTGCCACCCTGCGCGAGCGCGTAAAGGCCCGGCAGAACCCGCTCTACGCGGGCAATGCCCATCCGCACCTGCGCCGAGTAGCCGCCGAACTCCTGTCCAAGCGTTATTGGCACGGCGTCCTGCAAGTGCGTGCGGCCGATTTTGATGATATCGGCAAAGGCGGCGGCCTTCGCCTCCAGCTCGACGGCGAGATGGCGCAATGCCGGGATCAGCAAGCGGGTAATTTCCACGGCCGCAGAAATGTGCATCGCGGTGGGGAATGTGTCATTGGAGGATTGCGATTTGTTCACATGATCGTTCGGATGAACGATGCCCTTCGCGCCGCGCTCGCTGCCCAGAATCTCAATCGCTCGGTTGGCGATCACCTCGTTAACGTTCATGTTCGTCTGCGTGCCTGAGCCTGTCTGCCAGACAGCGAGCGGAAACTCGCCGTCGAGCTTGCCCGCGATCACTTCATCCGCCGCTTGAACGACGGCGCCGCCAATGCGCGCGTCCAGCCTACCCAGCGCCATGTTGGAGAGCGCCGCGCATTTCTTGATGACACCGAGTGCGTGCACCAGCGGCACAGGCATCTTCTCCACGCCGATTTTGAAGTTGCCGAGGCTGCGCTGGGTCTGCGCGCCCCAATAATGGGAAGCCGGCACTTCGATGGGGCCGAAGGTGTCGTGTTCAGTGCGCGTGGTGCTCATTGATTGGGCCGCTCCACCAATTGGTTTGATGATTAGGGATTACCACAATCAGGTTTTAGCGTGAAGACGCAAGACAGTTTAATCGCCTAAGCTATTTCTTGCGGAAGGTGTCGAGCTTGACGATCTCGGCGGTTTTCTTGCCGTCCGCCTGATCCGGCGAAGGGCTCGCGTCAACTTTTGGCTTCGCTCCTGTACTTTGATCGGCGATCATGGGTACGCCCCCCGCGGCTGGCCCGGTCGCCTCGTTGGTCACGTCCTGCGTCGCAACGGTTATGGCGGCGCGCGCGGCGGGGTCGAACACCTGCAAATTGAAGCCGAAATCGACGCTCGGATCGTGGAAGCGCCTCACGGCGGAGAATGGAATGACCAGCCGTTCAGGCACGTTATTGAACGACAGCTTCACCTCAAAACGGTCATCCGTCACCTGCAAATCCCAGAACTGGTGCTGAATGACGATAGTCATTTCTTCGGGATAGCGCTCTTTCAGGCGCTTCGAGATGATGACGCCCGGCGCAGATGTGTGGAAGCTGATGAAAAAATGGTGCTCGCCGGGCATGCCACGCTTCTGGACGCGGAGAAGCACAGTGCGAATGACGCCGCGCATCGCATCTAGGGCAAGGATGTCATATTCGATCTTATCGTCCGACATAGCCCCCGCGGCCGCAAAATCCGTCACATCAGGTGCATGATAGCCCATCGTGAGAATGAAAGTGGGGGGCTTCTGTTGCCCGGCGCCCCCCGGCCGCGCCTAACAGCTGCTTAGGCCGTTAGGACTTCGATTCGAGACGATCGGACCGCATTACGCAGCCAGACGTGCCTCAGCATAGTTGTCATTTGCAACTACTATTGTAGCCCGTTAACGGCGGAACAATACCGGGAGAAAGCAAGCTCTTTACGCTCTCGTCGATCCTATTTCGCCCCCATCAAACGCCGCCCCTAAATTTGAGAGGCGTGTGGTGGAGGCGCCGGGTACCGCCCCCGGGTCCGAAAAGTTTATTACAACAGCCGTTTATCCCCATATCTGGCGAACCAGAAATTCTAATATATTGCGATCCGGCCCAGAATGAAAGTGGCGATCTGGAGTTTCCCAGCGTTGGCATCACAAAGGTGAGGATTGACGGAGCCGCTATTGC
Organism: Hyphomicrobiales bacterium; assembly: GCA_034440495.1. Classification (GTDB taxonomy): domain Bacteria; phylum Pseudomonadota; class Alphaproteobacteria; order Rhizobiales; family Rhodomicrobiaceae; genus JAWXCE01. The sequence continues at coordinate 48,688 of JAWXCE010000001.1, forward strand.
TGTTTGACAGGCGATGGGGCCGTCTCGGATTGTCTCGTTACCGGGCCAAGGCCCCAGCAAACATTGGCGTATGCGGTGCAGGTGTACTCGTTGAATACGATAAGATCGAGATAGAGCTTGCACGACACAGTTTTCTTGCCAGTCGTATATTTTGCGACGCCCTTTTCATCCATTTGCTTCTTGATGTGGACGTCGAGTAGGGCGAGCGCGTCCCGGGTTGGGCCATCCTTGCCGAAATCGTTGACGGAAAATCCAAGGTTCTTGCATTCGCGCGCTTGCGCAGTTACGGGCGCGGCGAGAGCGGCGCAAAGCGTCAAAGCGGATAAAATGTGGCGGCGGGACATAGCGTGCTCCTTTGGCGGCTGAAACTGGCAACGGCTTGAAAACTGGCCGCATAATGCCTAGGCGCGCTACGAAAGACTATGGCTTTTACGTAACGCTTACGCCTATTTCCGCAAATCGTTAAAATTGTAAATATTTCTCCGCAAGGCAGTTGATGTTTATTGCCGCGCCGCATGACGAAGTGATCGTCCATTTTCCGGAAACTCTCTTGCTTGCGCGCCGAAGTTTTGGAATGGTTAAGGCTTATTGCCTGAGAAGGGCTCGACCTCTTCAACGGCCCAAAACAAAAATATTGGGGGAGAACCACTATGAATGAGAAAAAAGCAGGCGGCCCTGACCGCTGGCGCGCGACTGCGGAGGCCCTTGTCAGCCTCGCCGCTCACAATGTGCATTGCCCTGACTGCGGGCGGCATGGACTGTCGGTGCGCGACATGGAGTATGGCTACGGCACGGATAAAGGGCTGCAGCGCTATCTTATGTGCGCGGATTGCGGCGCCTTCAACGTGGTGAGCCTCAAACGCGCAGGCGCCTCCACCTAAGTTTTAGCTAGGTTGCGCTGGGATTACCGCACTGTAACATCGATGTCGACGCTGTGTTTAAGCGCGGGCGGCGCGGTAAAAGATGGTAGCTTCTATGGTCAACTTAACGTGCCCTTGTGCATCTATGGCTGCAGTAACAAAGCGGCAACACCACGCTGCTACGGTCGGCATTAAAATGCACCAATAATTTAGAGGACTAATTTTAACGCACAAAGCTCGTTAAAAAAAGTAACCAAGCTATTAAAGACGCAAAGCGTTTCTCAAACGAATCTATATATTCACTACGTATCTTCGAAGATTTGATGCTTGTCATCATTTGATGATACTTGCGGAGGATCAAATGAAAATATTTTGGCTTGCAGTCTCTATTTATGTTTCTGCTCTTAATCCGGCAACGGCGCGAGTGACCGAGACATGTGATACTGTAAGAGGGGCTGGATCAGCGAACGATACTTATAATGCTGTGCAGTTTGCACGAGAGGCGGTGCGCAACTGCTTGAGAAATTCTAAATTTCGTGGAAGCAAGATAAAGGCCTGGTATGGCCCGTCTTGCGACACAAGAATTACTCGTTAGTCTGCACCGCCAAAACTGGATGGTGAGTGTTTTATTGGAGGCAGTAACACCCGTCATTTGTGCAGCGTTTATGCGAAAGTGTGCTGGACTAGCAGAAGTTAGACGAACCTAGCGGAGTTTAGGGCGACTTCGCCTCGCCCTAAACTTCTTTGTCTTCGAATGCAGTTTGAAAATCCTTTGGCCTTGGCACCCAAAATCGCTGCGCTTTTTGCCCCCGGCTACGCGACAAATGATTTAGTATGATACTCAATTATACGTTTAATTTGGTTTTACAAGGTTACATAGCGCTCGCTTGAACTCCTCCTTCGCGGGCGCCGTCGCTTCCCAAATCTCCGCCGCCTTCCAGAAGTCGAGCACGCGGAACCGCCCTACGTCCGGCTGAACGAAAACGTCGGGCGCGGCCCAGCGCAGTTTCTCCACCACGATGGAGCGCAGCGCGATCTGCGTGCTCGCCATCACCGCGTCCACCGAGTTCGGCGCGGCGGTGAGAGGGGGAACGCCGCCCATCACGTCCACAGCCGCCACCACGTCCGCCCGGCCCCGCAGCAGGTCGAACGGTGTCGGGTTGACGAAGCCGCCATCCAGCAGGATGCGCCCGCCGATCTCCACCGTCTTGAATAGCGCGGGGATCGCCGCCGACGCCGCTATAGCCGGGATTAGCGCGCCCTGCGAGAGCACGCATTCGTTTTGCGCGCAATAATCCGTCGCCACCACGAGCAGCGGGATGCGTAGCTCCTCGAACGTTTTCGGCAGGAGCGCGGGCAGCGCGGTTTCGATCAGCGAGACGCCGTTGATGAGCGCGGGGGTCAGTGGGTTCCAGTAATCCCACACGCGGCCCGTCCAACGCTGGCGCATCAGGCTGAGCGCGGCGAACCGGCGGCCGAACAGCTCCAGCACATACTCGCGCAAATCGGCGCCCGACATGCCCGCCGCGTAGCCCGCGCCGATCAGCGCGCCGATGCTTGTACCCGCGATGATGTCCGGCCTGACCCCCAACTCGTCCAGCGCTTCCAGCATGGGAATATGCGCCAGTCCGCGCGCGCCGCCGCCGCCGAGCGCCAGGCCAAAGCGCCTTCCTGCCGGTTGCGGTAAGGTCACGTTTAAGGCAGGAGATGGATCAGCAGTCATCCCGTTCGCGCTCCAATGTTCGTTAATCGTCGTGCTACAGCGCGCGCCAGCCAATATCGCGGCGGTAAAAGCCGCCCGGCCAGTCGATGCACTCGATGGCGCTATAGGCGCGCCTGCGCGCTTCGGCCACGGTCGCGCCGAAGCTTGCTACATTAAGCACGCGGCCCCCGTTTGCGAGCAGCACTCCGCCCTCAAGTTTTGTGCCCGCGTGAAAAATCTTCACGCCCTCACCCGCCGCCTCGTCCAGTCCGCCGATAACGGAGCCTTTTTTATATTCGCCGGGATAGCCAAGCGCCGCCATCACCACCACAAGCGCGGTTTCATCGCTCCAGCGCGGGGTGAGGTTTTTGAGCACGCCCTTGCGCGCAGCGAGCAACGCGGTCAGCAGATCGGATTTGAGCCGCAGCATGAGCGCCTGGCATTCTGGATCGCCGAAACGGACGTTGTATTCGATGAGCTTGGGGCCATTAAAGCCGATCATCAGCCCGGCGAACAGCACACCGCGAAACGGCGCACCCTCCGCCGCCATGGCGCGCACCGTGGGGTTGATAATTTCATCCATAACGCGCGTGGACATCTCCGTCGTCATCACGGGAGCAGGCGAATAGGCGCCCATACCGCCGGTGTTCGGCCCCTTGTCGCCGTCAAACGCCCGCTTGTGATCCTGCGCGGAACCAAATGGCACCGCCGTCTCGCCGTCGCAAAGCGCGAAAAAGCTGACCTCCTCGCCCTCCAGAAACGCCTCGAAAATGATTTCATGACCTGCCGATGAGCCATGCGCGCCAGAGAAAAAGTCCTTAACCGCACCTTCCGCCTCTGCGGGCGTCATGGCGATGGTGACGCCCTTCCCTGCCGCCAGACCGTCCGCCTTGACGACGAACGGTGCTTTAAAAAATAGGCGGACATGCTCCAAAGCGGCTCTCTCGCTGTCGAACGTCGTGTAACTCGCTGTCGGGATGCCGTATTTGAAGCAAATCTCCTTCATGTAGCTTTTGGCGCCTTCCAGCCGCGCCGCAGCTTTGGATGGCCCGAAGGTTTTAATACCCCCCGCCTCCAGATCATCGGCCAGCCCGGCGACGAGCGGCGCCTCTGGCCCGATCACAACAAACTCAATCGCATTTTGCCGACAAAAGCGGACGACACCCAGATGGTCGGCAAGGCTCAACGGCACGCATTCTGCAATTTGCACGAGGCCAGGATTGCCCGGCGCGGCGTACAGCTTCGACAGCAGCGGACTGGCGGAAAGCGCCCACCCCAACGCATGCTCCCGTCCGCCTGATCCCAACAACAATACTTTCATGCTAACCTCTTGGCGCGATCGGCTGCGCCACTGCCTCGTCATGGCCGGGCCTGACCAGCCATCCAGTAAAACTCGAAGAGTTGTGATTGACGCCTCTGGATCGCGGGGTCAAGCCCGCCGATGACAAAGGTGGGTTATGCTACGCCTATTCGTCATGACCGGGCCTGACCCAGCCATCCAGTAAAACGCGAAGGGTTTTGATTATCGGTGTCAATCGCCGGGGCAAGCCCAGCGATGACAGCATTGAGTTACGCTCTCACCTATTCGTCATGGGCGGGCCTGACTCGGCCATTCAGCGACATACGATCATTGTGGTTGGCGGTTCTGGATCGCCGGGTCAAGCCGCCAATGACGAGGAACTCGCGAAGCTAAGTCGCGCTCTTCCATCATAGCGAATCGGGCTTAGATAAAACTCTGAAAAGCGAAGGGTAAAGCAGCGAATGGCGGAGCGGGCGCGCGGCAATATCGCAGAATTCACGGTCACGGAACTCTCGGGCGCCATCAAGCGCGCGATGGAGGAGAATTTTGGCTATGTGCGGCTGCGCGGGGAAATCTCGGGGTATCGCGGGCCGCATTCATCGGGCCACGCTTATTTCGCGCTGAAGGACGACCGTGCGAAAATCGAGGCGGTAGTGTGGAAAGGCGTGTTCGGCGGCCTTGCGTTCAAGCCCGAGGAGGGGCTGGAAGTAATCGCCACGGGCAAGGTTTCGACCTTCCCGGGCACCTCCAAATATCAAATTGTCATCGAAAGCCTTGAGCCAGCAGGCGCCGGCGCGCTGATGGCGCTGCTAGAAGAGCGCAAAAAAAAGCTAGCCGCCGAAGGACTGTTCGACGACTCGCGCAAGAAGCCGTTGCCCTTCCTGCCGCAGATTGTCGGCATTATCACTTCGCCGACGGGCGCCGTCATCCGCGACATGCTGCACGGCTTTACAGAACGCTTTCCAATGCACGTAATTCTCTGGCCTGTGCGATGTCAGGGCGAGACCTGCGCCGCCGAGGTCAGCGCCGCTATTCGCGGCTTCAACCGGCTCGCCCCCGGTGGCAGGGTGCCGCGCCCGGATGTGCTAATCGTGGCGCGGGGCGGCGGGGCAGTTGAAGACTTGTGGGGTTATAACGAGGAGATCCTCGTGCGCGCGGTAGGGGCGAGCGACATACCCATTATCTCCGCCGTGGGCCATGAGACGGACTGGACGCTGATCGACCTCGCGGCGGACGCGCGTGCCCCGACCCCCACCAAAGCCGCCGAATGGGCCGCGCCGAAATACTCGGAGCTGCTTGCCAAAATTGCTGAAGTCTCCGCGCGGCTGAACGCGGGCGTGTTCCGCCAGGTAGAGGTGAAGCGCGCCAGCCTGAAAAGCGCATCCCGGGGTCTGCCACGCCCGCAGGACTTGCTCAGCCTGCCGCGCCAGCGCTTCGACTCCACGGCCTCCAGGCTTGAGCGTTCGCTGTCCGGCTTCGCCAGCGCAAGCCGGGGTCGTATGAATACCCTCGCGGCGCGTCTCAACATGCGTTTGCTAACAACCAGAATCGAGCGCGCCGGAGACAAGTTAACTGCTTTCGACAAACAACTTGCCACCGTTTACGCGCGCGCTTTGCAGCGGCGGCGGATTGCGTTTACGCGCCCCAGCGGACGGCTTCAGCCGGGGCTGCTGCGCTATCCAGCGCAACGAGGGCGGGACCGGCTCGACGCGCAATCCGCGCGCGCCAGCCGGGGTTTTACCGAAGCCATCGCCCGGCGACGTCATACTCTGAATGCGCGCGCACAACTGCTTAATTCCCTTGGGTACAAAAATGTGCTTGAACGGGGGTTCGCGGTTGTGCGCGACAGCGCGGGCGCCATGGTGCGGCGAACAGAGGCGGCGCTGCAGACTGGCGCGCTCGAAATTCAGTTTGCCGATGGCCGCGTCGCCGCACATACTAGTGTTGAGGTCGGCAAGAAGCAACCTGCACCGGCGGCACCGGTTGCGAAACAGCTTACAACCAAAGAGCGCGATCAGGGAAGTTTGTTGTGAGCATAAGCGAATCTGGAAAGCATAGCGCGCGGGCATGAACAAGTTTGAACGGGCATTTGGCCTCAAGGGCGAAGCGCGGCTGAGGTATTTGCCGGGTGAATATCAGATTCTGGTGTCCGGCGGCTTCGTGCGCTGCGCAGTGACGGGGCAGCCCATCGCGCTGGAGGATTTGCGCTACTGGAGCGTTGAGTATCAAGAGCCGTACAGCAGCCCCGCCGCCTCGCTAAAGCGCTATCTTGAGCGTAAGGGTGCGCCGCGCATTTAGCTGCGCTTCAGGCTTGAACGCCGCAAATAGTCCTATTTGACGTTTTACTCACAATGTTTATCGCGCTAGACCTCCGCGTATAGCCTATTTAACACGTGATAACAGTGCTCACATTAGGCTAAGGCGGCAGCATTCGGCGTGGGTTTCGTCCAGCACGCGGGCGACGAGCATGTCAGATATACGAGGATCATTTTTTTGGCAATTGTAGATTTAGTATAATTAATTCCATAATGTTTTGTATTTCCTCCTTAGCCAAAGTTGTCATTGGATAGCTGATAAACCAGCAAATCCATCAATGGTGGTTTTTCGGTAGTTTCAAGTAGTAAAATATATTGCAATCCTTCCACACGCTTACAACCAAGCCGATTATAAAATTTAAGCCTCTGTTGACGTTGGATTATGTCCGCTGCGTCCTCACGGTCAGAGTCCAGTTCAAAAATTAAGCGGCCTATTTTAGATGTCTGCTGAGCAATTCGAGCACTTTCCGAAAACAAAGCGGAACCATATTTGCGTCCCCGCAAAACGCTACTAACCGCCATGTATTCTAAAAGTGAAAAATTTTTATTCTGAAAACATACACGATCGTGAAGCCTATAATCTGTCCCTCGACACTTCCTGCCACGAGATAATACGCAGGGTTGGACGTCATTTCTCTGATCTTAGATAGAGATTTACGCTCGCTTGATGGAATAGCTTCGCAGTAAATTTCGTAAAGAGCTTCGAAATCCTTACCATCAACAGAACTGATGTCATTAAAGATAATTCCTGGGTGGGTATTTGTTGTCATATGTTACTAATTTTCCACAAATTTTCTTAACTGTTTTTAAGAAAACTAAATTGGTTTGCGGCCGAAATTTTCTGCAAGGCGCTTGCCGAAATCGCGACTAGCATCGGTTAGCGCCAAATCGACTGCGGCGAAGTACGCGGCCATGAACTTAGCGCCCGCCGGGGATTTAGCGAAGTTGATGTAAACCAGCATGTCCTCCTGACTCAAGTCTTTGTAAATGTAAGCCATACTCGCGTACAGCGCGCCCGCCATCTGCTGCGAGATTGCGAGGCGCTGCTTTTCAGCCTCACGCTTGATGTCGTCGAAACTTAACTCCATCGGCAGCTTGCCCGAGGCAACCATGCCAGCTTGGATGGCGACCCCCATGTTCATGGCGAGGGAGATGGAGATTTTCGTCAGCCCCGCCGCCTCATCGAGTTGATGGTAAAGCGCCATTCTTGATGCATATTTGCCCGGATCGGATGTGAGCGACTGCGCGTAAGCGGTCACTTCAGCCTGCTTTTGAAAGCTCGACCCGTCCTTCTCAAACTGCACTATGCGCACGCCAAGAGGCGTATCGTAAAATGCCGCGACCTCGTCATGCTCCGCCTGCGTAAAAACGCCATTTAGTGTTTCGGCGATGCGGGGTAACACCTTGGCTGGTTGGAAGGCTTCATCGGCCGCGTCATTCCATGCGCTGGTGAAAGTCTCATCGACAGGCAGACCCTGCGCTTTCACGGCTTCCAGTCCGGAGCGCATAGCTTGAGGAAGCTCGGCGATACTGGCGACGCCGCCAGATTTTTTTATCAGGTCTTCGACCGAAACGTCCCCGGCTGATTGCGCGGTTTGGAGGGCGCACGCCAAGAATAACGTAGCTAATCCAAAGTGCCTCATAAAACTCATGGTTATCTCCCTTAAAATCTGATGTTGGCGTATGCACGCTTCTTGTTGATAGCAAGGCGCACAGCTTTCCGCCTGATGAAAATCTCATCCAGATTATCCGCTCGCCAAGGGGCTGCGCGTTGCGTTAGACGCTTGCGCCGCGTAACGTTGCACAAATTATAAAGCTGCCGTAAGCGGCGTTAGCATAACTTAAATCCAGAAAAACAGGGAGTTGCCGCACATGTCCATTGGAAGCGATATCGAGATCGCGCGCCGCGCCAAAATGATTCCAATTGTAGACGTGGCGGCAAAAATTGGCTTGCCCCATGAAAAACTCCAAAACTATGGGCATTACAAAGCCAAGGTCGACATGAGCGCCATCGAGGAACTCAAATCGAAGCCGGACGGCAAGCTCATTCTCGTCACCGCCGTGACGCCAACCCCCGCAGGCGAGGGCAAGACCACAACCACTGTTGGTCTTGGCGATGGGCTGAATGCTATTGGCAAACGCGCGCTTATCTGCGTGCGCGAGCCCTCGCTCGGGCCGTGCTTCGGCATGAAGGGCGGCGCGGCGGGCGGCGGCTATGCGCAGGTGGTGCCGATGGAGGACATCAACCTCCATTTCACCGGCGATTTTCATGCCATCACTTCGGCGCATAACTTGCTGTCTGCGTTGATCGACAATCATATCCACTGGGGCAACGAGCTGGATTTCGACCCGCGCCGGATCGCCTGGCGCCGCGTCATCGACATGAACGACCGCGCGCTGCGCGATATCGTTATCAGCCTTGGCGGGGTGGGCAACGGCTACCCGCGCCAGGATGGTTTCGACATCACGGTGGCTTCCGAAGTGATGGCGGTATTCTGCCTTGCGGACGATCTTACCGATTTACAGCGCCGCCTCGGCAACATGGTGATCGGCTACACCCGTAAGCGCGCGCCCATCTACGCCCGCGACCTGAAGGCCGAAGGGCCAATGACCGTGCTGCTGAAAGATGCGCTGCTTCCTAACCTGGTTCAGACGCTGGAGAACAATCCGGCCTTCATCCACGGCGGCCCGTTCGCCAACATCGCCCACGGTTGCAACTCGGTGATCGCCACGAAAACTGCGCTGAAACTGGCGGATTATGTCGTGACGGAAGCAGGCTTCGGCGCCGATCTCGGCGCAGAGAAGTTTTTTGACATCAAGTGCCGCAAGGCCGGATTGAACCCGAGCGTCGCCGTGGTGGTCGCGTCGGTGCGCGCGCTGAAAATGCATGGCGGCGTGGAGAAAGACGCGCTCAAACACGAGAATGTGGAGGCATTGAAGGCGGGGTGCTCGAACCTGCTACGCCACCTGGAGAACCTGGCCAAGTTCGGCGTGCCGGTGGTAGTCTCCATCAACCGATTCACGACGGACACGGACGCGGAAGTCGCCGCGATCGACGAGGTGACGCGCGCTGTTGGCGTGCGTTCCATCGAGTGCAATCAGTGGGCGAAAGGTTCGGCAGGTATCGCTGACTTGGCGCGTGCTGTGGTGGAGTTGGCGGAGAGCGGCAAGGCGGCGTTTAAGCCGCTTTATGAGGACGGCATGGGGCTATTCGACAAAATCAGCACCATCGCGACTTCGCTCTATCGCGCGGACAAAGCCGTCGCCGACAAGTCCATTCTCGACCAGCTTAAGAAGTGGGAGAAGGCGGGCTACGGCCACTTCCCCATCTGCATGGCCAAAACGCAGTATAGCTTCTCCACCAACCCGGATGCTAAAGGCGCGCCGACCGGCCATACGATCACGATCCGCGAGGTTCGCCTAAGTGCGGGTGCGGAGTTCATAGTGGCCATCTGCGGAGATGTGATGACCATGCCGGGTCTGCCGCAGGCGCCGTCCGCTATGAACATCAAGCTGAACGATCAGGGGCTAGTGGAGGGACTTTTCTAGGCCCATGAAAAGCGCTTCGCCGCGCGCGTTATGCGGTGAAGGAGATTATACTGTCATAAACGGCGCTGACATCCGCAAGGGTGTCAGCAAGTTGCACGTTCAGCCGATCAAAATCCGGCGCGCCAACGGATTTCGCCAGACGCTCCTTAAGACCAGAGGACGCCAGCACCGGGTTAAACTGCTCTTCCAAGCACAATCTGAGAATTTGCGTAAGACTATCGAAAAACACTGCGGCGGCAATGAGAGCATTTGCATTTTGCGGGTTTAAATGCCCTGCATCTCGCAACCGCGCAAGCGCTGCGGTTGTGCTCTGGCTAAGGACGCCGGGCGACGATGCGGCGTGAGTAAGTTGCAGATATTGAGCGATAAACTCAATATCCACAGAACCGCCCCGCGTTTGTTTTAAATCCCAATTGGATTTCGCGGTTTTATGCGCCGCGAGTTTGCCCCGCATCTCCCGCACATCGCGGCTAGTTTTGCCTGCGTCTCGCGGCCTTGCGAGTACGGAACTGATAACGGTGTTAAGGTTGGCTGTCAGCCGTGGCGGCCCAGCCACAACGCGGGCGCGCGTCAACGCCATATGCTCCCATGTCCACGCGCGTTCGTTCTGGTAATCGGTGAACGCCGCCAGACTGGTTGCCACAGGGCCGGCGTTGCCCGATGGCCGTAAACGCATGTCCACTTCATACAGTCGCCCTTCCGAAGTCTGAGCGGACAACGCGCTGATAAGCCTTTGGGTATATCTGGAATAGTATGTGGAAGGGGGCAACGGCTTTAGGCCGGTCGAGATTGCTATTCCGTTATCGTCATAAACCACGATAAGATCGACATCTGAGGTAGCGGTCATTTCTCGCCCGCCAAGCTTGCCCATGGCGAGGATTGCCGCCTCACCCCCGGGAATGCGGCCGTGGGTTTGATCCATCAGCGCTTCAACCTGTACCTGCAACGCCGCGATCAGGCCGTCGGCAAGCGCCGTGTAAGCCTTGCACGCCGCATCAGGCGCGATGGCGCCGGACAAAACACGCGCACCAATGAGGAACGCCTGCTCTCGGCCGATAATGCGGGCGCGGTTTAGCGCTTCCTCGTAATCGGGCAGTGGCGCTATCTGAGCGTTGAGGAAAGCACAAAGCTGTTGCTCATCCGGGGTCTCGCGCAGGAAACCTGGGTCGAGGACGGCGTCAAGCACTCTTCGGCTTTTGCTAAGAACGCGGGCAAGGCGGGGAGCCGACCCCATGATCTCCGCGATCAAATCGAGCAGAGAAGGGTTGTTCCGCAATAGTGCAAACAACTGCACGCCTGACGGCAGCTCCGACATGAACATGTCGAACCCAACCAGCGCCTGATCGGGATTGGCGGTTTGGGAAAGCGCCTCCAGCAACGCGGGCGTTACTTCCGTCAGCCGCTCACGCGCTCTCGCGCTGCGCATTGCCGGATAACGTCCGAAATGCCAGCCGCGCACGGTCGCCACGACCGACGCTGGATATGTAAAGCCCATTTCAGCCAGCGTCACAAGCGTCGCCGGGTCATCGCTAACGCCGGTGAAAACAAGACTTCCCTTTACTTTTGACGAGGTCAGCTCCGGCACGCTTTCAAACAGTCTGATATATTGGTTCTGAACGCGGTTCAGTTGTGCGATCAAGGCGGCGGCGAAATCCGCTGGCTCTGCAAAACCGCAAAAATTTGCGACGCGGCGCAGTCCGTCCGGATCGCTGGGTAATGTGTGGGTTTGCTCGTCGTTAATCATCTGTAGCCGGTGTTCGATGCGGCGCAGGAAGCAATAGGCATTGGAAAGTTCGAGCGCCGCGGTCTCGGTAATCCACCCGCGCGTCGCAAGCGCTTGGAGCGCGTCCAGCGTGCCGCGCGCCCGCAGATCAGGCTGCCTTCCACCCGCGATGAGCTGCTGGGTCTGGACAAAGAATTCGATTTCCCGGATACCGCCGCGACCGAGCTTCAGGTTATGCCCGGCGACCGTCACCGCAGCGTGGCCCTTAAAAGCGTGAATTTGCCGCTTCATGGCGTGGATATCGGCGATGGCGGCGTAATCGAGATATTTTCGCCAGACGAACGGCGACAAAGCGCGCAGGAAAGCGGTGCCCGCTGTCATATCTCCGGCGACGGCTCGGGCTTTAATGAAGGCGGCGCGCTCCCAGTTTTGCCCGGCGCTTTCGTAATACTGAAACGCCGCGCTGGTCGATATGGCGATCTGTGTCGAGCCGGGATCGGGGCGCAGCCGCAAATCCGTGCGGAACACATAACCATCCCCAGTTCGCTCCTGCAGTAGTTTGATCAGATTACGAGTGAGGCGCACGAAAAATGGCGTCGGTTCAACCCCAGCCCTTAATGGCGCGGCGTCGCCGTCGAACAAGACAATGAGATCAATGTCGCTGGAATAGTTGAGCTCATGCGCCCCATGCTTGCCCATGGCAAGCACGATGTAACCGCTGCCAATGGACGGATCGGCCATGCTCGGCGTCACAAGCGTCCCCGCGTTTGCCACTTCGCGCAGTAAGAAACGGACAGCTTCGGCTGTTAATGCGTCGGCTGCTCGCGATAACGCGGCTGTGGTTTCCTCCAAGCTCCAGACGCCGCCAAGATCAGCGAGCGCGGTAAGAAGCGCAACCCGGCGCTTGATCGTCCGCAAGATGCGCATCGCGTCGGCATGGCTTGCCGCGCCTGCCATATCGCGCGAAAGGTCTTCCAGAAGGGTTTGCGCGCATTGATCGGGTTCATTCAGCAGAATGACCTGCAAATAGTCTATCTCGCGCGAGGCGAGCGTGCCCAGGAAGGGCGAGCAGGTGAAAACAGCCTGCAGAAAGTCGTGGGTAGTCTGGTGATTTCTAAGCAGGTCGGTCAGCGGAGCCGATGCTTCCGAACGCGCAGCTTGCGACTGAAACATGAGAAAAGTCTGCCTGCCCTTTGCGTCCTCGAATTCAACATGCCCCGGCTTTAAGCTGTCTGCGAGGGTCATGTCGTTACGGATATTGCAGGATTCATTTCGTGCTCCTTGGCTATGATGGCTTCGGAATTCTGACTCTGTTCAGCGTCGGTGTTGACGCCGCAGACGCTAAACACCACTTTAAGGCCTGGATTATTATCTTCAAGACGGACGTCTCCACCGTGGAGACGCGCGACAGCGGCGACAAGGCTGAGACCGAGGCCGCTGCCCGGTTTTGAGCGGCTGGCTTCCAGGCGGACGAAACGCTCCAGCGCTTTCCCGCGCTGACCGGGCGCTATCCCCGCGCCATGATCCGATATGGCAATCTCAACCTTTGGGCCCTGCTGCGCTATGTCAAGAGCTATGCCTCGCGTCTCGCTCGATGCATGAGGCGCGCCGTACTTGATCGCATTGTCGAGAAGGTTTGCGATGGCCTGCGCGATGAGTTGGCGTTCGCCGGTGATGGGCATGACAGGCGCGCCCGTCACGGTGATGGACAACCCGTGCGCTTCAGCGACTGGCTCGTAAAGCTCCGCCGCATCGCGGGCGACCGCGCAGAGATCGAATTCAGCGCCTGAAACGCTGCGCGCTCCAGCCTCCATATGCGCGATATTCAACAGCGCGTCGAACGTGCGGATCAGCTCGTCGCCCTCCTCTATCGTGTCGCGCAGGGCTTCTTCATAATGCTGCGCATTGCCGCCTTCGCGCAGCGCGGCCTCCGCCCGGTTACGCAGCCGGTTGAGCGGCGTTTTCAAATCGTGAGCGATGTTGTCCGAAACTTCGCGCAAGCCTTGCATCAGGCGCTCGATTCTATCGAACATGCCGTTAAGATTCGCAGCAAGCCGATCAATTTCGTCGCCCGAACCGTCCAATGCTACGCGGCCAATCATACCAGCCGCCATTATGCCATGGCTTTGCCGGGTCAGATTTTCGATCCGTTGCAGCAGCCTGCGGCCCACGAACAGGCCAACGCCAACGCCGGTGATAAGCAGCGTGGCAAGCCCCCAAAGGGCCGCCGAACGGATTAATCCGGCAAATTCTCGCCGCTCCTCGACATCACGTCCGACAATGAGACGAAAGCCGCCCTGCAAGAGCACGACGCTCACAATAGCCATCCGATCTTCAAAGCCCCCGCCGCCAGGACGCCGATATGCAAACTCGACCTGGCCGAGCGCATTCCACAATTCCGGACTTACCGTGCGCAAGTTGCCGACCACGCGGCCGGCTTTTTCGTCGGTGAGAAGGTAAAGGCTATTGCCGGGAGTAGCACTGCGTTCGGCGATGGTTTGCGAAAGACGCTGCAGCCCGCCAACCGCATATTGCTCGGCCAGACCACGAAGTTCCGCCTCGATCGTGCTGTCGATCTGGCGCGAAACCAAAGTCTGTGCGTTCCAATAGGTGTAGGCGATCACGGCGGCACCGGCGGCTCCGAAAATCGCGACATAGAGCAGCGAGAGCCGGAAAGCCGTGGTGCGTAAAAGTTTAAGCGACACCGTCACCGATCATATATCCCGCGCCCCGCACCGTTTGCAGCAGAGGCGTCTCAAAATTCTTATCGATTTTCGCTCGCAAGCGGGAAATATGTACGTCAATGACATTTGTCTGCGGGTCGAAATGATAATCCCAGACATTTTCGAGAAGCATCGTCCGGGTCACGACCTGACCCGCATGCTTCATCAGGTATTCGAGCAGGCGATATTCGCGAGGTTGAAGCGGTAGCGACTCGCCCTTGCGCGTGACCTTATGCGTCAGTCGGTCAAGCACAAGATCGCCCACGACATAGCGGGAAGTGGACTCTTCCGGTGACGCTCTGCGGGCTAAAGCTTCAACTCGCGCCAACAATTCAGAAAATGCAAAAGGTTTGGCGAGATAGTCGTCGCCGCCAGCCCGCAGTCCCTGCACGCGGTCATCGACTGCTCCCAGAGCGCTGAGTACAAGCGCGGGCGTCTGAACGCCGGATTTTCTTAGCGCCTGAATAACTGCAAGGCCGTTCTGTTTAGGGAGCATTCGGTCGACGATAAGGACATCAAATTCGCTGGAGGCCGCCGCGTCAAGACCGGCTTCGCCATCGGAAGCGACTTCGGCAGAGTGGCCGCTTTCCTTCAGCGCCTTTTCGAGATAGGCGGCGGTTTTGGCGTCATCTTCGATGATCAAAACGCGCATAATCGATAACCCGGATCACGTCGGTAAAAATTGTTAAGCCCCGCCACAATCTGCGCTGCGGCGGGGCTAATGTCGAGAGCCAGCTTAGTTAGGCTTTTTCTCGTCTTTTTTGTCTTTGCCGTCTGCTTTGCGTTCAGCCAGCGAAAGCGCCACGAAACGTGTCTGGTCTTTGGACTTCACCTGCATAAAGACGGCGCGTTTGCCTTTGTCTTTCGCAGAGCGAAGGCCTGACGCAATATCCTCTGCGGAGGATACTGCCTCACCGCCGATTTCCAGAATCACATCGCCTTTTTTCAAGCCTTTCTCTGCGGCTTCCGACGCAGGATCGATCTCCGTGATCGCCACGCCTTTAGAACCTGCGCCAGGCACATCACTCGCTGGAGCAAGTGCAAGGCCCAGATCGTTAAGCTCTTCCGCTTCCTTTTCCTGCGGCTCAAGTGCGGCAAGCTTATCCTGACTTGGGAATGTGCCGAGCTTAATGTTCAGGTCACGCTTTTTGCCGTCGCGATAAACGACAACCTTGGTGTCTGCGTCCGGAAGCATAGAAGCAACGGTCCGGGCAAGATCGCGCGAATCGTTGATCGACTTTCCGTTCACTTCGACAATCACGTCGCCGACGTTGATTTCCGATTTCGCAGCTGGACCGTCTTCAAGAATTTTCGTGACGAGAGCGCCTTTGGCTTCTTTCAGGTCGAGGCTTTCCGCAATGTCCTCACTCACGTTCTGAATCGTAACACCAAGCCAGCCGCGGCTAACTTTGCCGCCTTTTTGAAGCGCATCGACAACATCACGTGCGAGGTCAGACGGGACAGCGAAAGCAATGCCGACGTTGCCGCCGCTTGGACTAAATATCGCGGTGTTGACGCCGACAACCTGGCCTTTCAGGTTTACGGACGGACCGCCAGAATTGCCGCGATTAACAGCCGCGTCGATCTGCAGATAGTCATAAGGCCCGGAGCCAATATCGCGGCTCATCGCCGAGACGATACCGGCGGTGACTGTGCCGCCAAGGCCGAACGGGTTGCCGACCGCCAGCACCCAATCGCCAACGCGAGGGCTGTCGCTCGCGAAGTCGAGATACTTATCGAACTGCTTGCCGCCTTTAACTTTCAACAGTGCAATGTCAGTGCGCGTGTCCGTGCCTACGAGTTCTGCGTCGAACTTCTCGTCGTTCTCAAATGTCACGCTGATTTCATCGGCTTTATCGATGACGTGGTTATTGGTGACGATATAGCCATCGCGAGAAATCACAAAGCCCGAGCCTTGCGCCCGCGCTGGCCGACCTTCTTCCGGTTGTCCGGGCTGGCCTGGAGCTCCAGGACCTCTTTTGAATTGTTCAAAGAATTCTCGGAATGGATGGCCTGGGGGCAGATCGTCGAAGTTGAAATTTTCAGGCCCCCCGCGACCACCCGGACCGCCCGTGCCGCGCATCGCTGAGCCATTTTTCGTGTAAACGCTGACAACCGCAGGCCGTACTTTTTCCGCCAGATCGGCGAAACTTAATGGAGCGTTGCCAAAACCTTGCGCAATCGCCGGTTCTACAGTGAAAAGTTTTTGTGGGATTGGGCTAACGAGCGCAGCGCCGAGCAGGCCTGCGCCAACGATCATCACAAATGTTTTTGCGCGTGCCATATCTATGCCTGCGCTTTTTTCGGCCAGTGACGATTTTTTTGTTTCAAACTCAGGCATTGGTTATTCACCTCATTTCAATTTGGCTACATAGTGAATAAGGGATATAGTGACTGAAGACTTACGACGCCGTTTCCACAGCATTAAATTTCGGTAATGCCAGATAAAACTTTGCCCTCGTGGGGTCGATTTTGACAAAGATACAAAAATTGGCGGGCGCCCGACTTAAGAAATGGCAAATTTTTGCCAGCTTGTTTTTCTTTAATTTCGCCGCATGCTCCATTATCGCAATAGCGGGCGGCGCTACGCCAGGCGCAGAACGCTACCTTTTGCACCCGACCGCGAGATCTCTACCGGTGGCCGTCTTTGGCGATGACGGGCGACGCGAACTGCCAGAAAAATACAGCGGCCTTGAAGGTAAGATCGGGATGATTTATGAACCGATAAGTCAGACGCTATGCACGGCATTTTGCGTTGCGCCAGACGTGGTGGCCACGGCAGCTCACTGTCTTTTCCAGGCGAAAGCCGCAAAAATCCCCGCTATTTCATCGCTTAGCTTCCGGCTGGACTACGGCAAGGTCTCGACATCCACGGGCCTTGCCGGCAGCCGGAAAGGCGTGGAGAAAAACTTCGTCGCTGTCGGCACCACCAAGTTTAATCAGGAGCCTCCGCTCTCGGCGCCTCTGGACTGGGCGCTTGCCCGCCTCGAAAGGCCCATATGCCGTTTTGGCGTGCTGGATGTTGTTCCCAAAACGGTGCCCGAGCTGGCACAGGCGACAACGGAAAAGCGGATTTTTCAGGTCGCTTATCACTGGGATTATCAGCACTGGAAGCTGGCATATTCGGGCGCGTGCACTATCAGCCGTAGCTTCAGCCTGCAGTGGCGCGCGATCCAGCAGCATTTTTCAGACTCGGAAGATCTGGTTCTACACGATTGCGATACAGGCGGCGCCTCATCCGGATCACCCATTCTAATGGACACGCCGCTTGGCCCGGTCGCAGTGGCGATTAATGTAGGCACCTACACGCGCACCAGGCTGTTCCTGCGTCAAGGCCGCGTTGTAAAACGCCTGAACCCGGACGTGATTGCAAACACGGGCGTAAACGCGCGGGCTTTCAAGCACATAATAGCGGAACTGGGCACAGCCCAGATACTGGAAAGCCCGGATGAATTGTCACAATTGCAGTTGGAGCTTAGGGCGCGCGCTTTATATTCGGGTAAAGTAGATGGCATTCTGGGGCGAAACACACGAAGCGCCATTCGGCAGTTTGAGGTCAGCAACGGACTTACTGCAACAGGACTTCCAACACAGAAGGTTCTCGATCAAATTTCGCAAAATCGGGAACGGCCAGCAGTAGATTATAGCACTGTGCGGGGGAAAGCGCCCAACTAGCGGCT
The DNA here is from genome assembly GCA_034440495.1 of Hyphomicrobiales bacterium. Taxonomy (GTDB): domain Bacteria; phylum Pseudomonadota; class Alphaproteobacteria; order Rhizobiales; family Rhodomicrobiaceae; genus JAWXCE01. The sequence continues at coordinate 66,540 of JAWXCE010000001.1, forward strand.
TGTAATATCCTTCACGCGTATTTTCTCTTCTTCCGACAAATCGCCAGATTGCGTGTTGATCGCCGCTGGTTTCCGCGCAGATCGCCATATAAAAAAGGCGCCTGACAGAAAAAGCAGTGCGGGTGTGAGCCAAAGTAGCGCGGTCGATAACGAAAATGGCGGGCGCAACAGCACAAAGTCGCCGTAGCGGGCAACGATAAACTCGACCGCTTGTTCGTTCGTATCGCCGTTTTTCAGCCTGTCACGAACGAGAACGCGCAGGTCGCGGGCAAGAGGCGCGTCGGAATCATCAATCGACTGGTTTTGACAAACCAGGCAACGCAACTCGGCCGAGATGGCGCGGGCGCGGGCTTCAACGGCGGGATCAGCCAAAATTTCGTCCGGCTCGACCGCTAAAGCGCCGCTCCCCGAAAGAGCGACACAAACAATAAAAAACTTTACCAAACGACGCATGACTATGCCGCCGCCACAACGTGACGCGCTGTCTTACCCTTGCGCGGCTCGCCAACGCGCAATCGCCTGTCGGCCAGCGACAGGACGCCGCCGAATGCCATAATTAGCGCGCCGATCCAGATGAAGCGCACGAGAGGATGGAAATAAGCGCGCACCGAATAAGCGCCGCCTCCGAGTTCATCCCCCAAAACCACATAAACATCGCCGCCCCAGGTCGCCAGAATCCCAGCTTCGGAGGTTTGCGTGCGCGGCGCGCTGTAGACGCGCTTTGACGGGAGAAGAGTTGTGATTAAACGCTCGCCGGTGGTGAGTTCGAAGGTTCCGGTCAGCTCTTCAAAGTTTGGCCCTCTTGACGGAGCAACACCTTTAAATGTCAGCTTGTAGCCGTTCAATTCGAGTTGCTCGCCAGGCTTTAGCGCCGCAATACGCTCGACCTGCCATGCGCTTGTTCCGACGATGCCGAGCACGGCGACCCCAACGCCCAGATGAGCGAGAGCTGCGCCAAAACTGGCGCGCGGCAGATTGACGAAGCGGCTGACCGATTCACGGAATGGCGCCTCAAACAGGCGGCAGCGCGACGCAATTTCCGACAGCGCGCCGCCAATTAGCCAAACACCAAGGGCAAATCCGATCGGGGCTAGCCATGGCCCGCGCTCCTGAGTAGCGAGAATGGCCAAGCCAGAGACACCAGCCACAGCCGCCGCAGCGACAAGTCGCTGCGACGCTGCCGCTAGATCGCCGCGCTTCCACGCCAGCATTGCTCCAAACGGCATGGCCAGAAGCAATGGCATCATGAGCGGCAGGAAGGTCGCGTTGAAGTATGGCGCGCCAACGGAGATTTTCTCGCCGGTGATAGCCTCAAGCGCCAGAGGATAGAGCGTGCCGACAAAAACCACGCCGCAGGCTGATGTCAGTAGCAGGTTATTGAGAATGAGGCTGCCTTCGCGCGAGATCGGCGCGAACACACCGCCCGCACGCAGTGCAGGGGCCCTCCATGCGTAGAGTGTGAGAGCGCCGCCGGTGAAAATCGCCATAATGGCGAGGATGAACACGCCGCGCTCCGGATCGACTGCGAATGCGTGGACTGATGTCAGTACGCCGGAGCGCACCAGGAATGCGCCGACCAGACTGAGCGCGAAGGTGAGAATGGCGAGCAGCACCGTCCAGACTTTCAGCGAGTCGCGTTTCTCCATAACGATGGCGGAGTGAAGTAGCGCCGTCCCGGCAAGCCATGGCATGAATGAAGCGTTCTCAACGGGATCCCAAAACCACCAGCCGCCCCAACCCAGTTCATAATATGCCCACCACGAACCCATGGCGATGCCGACGGTTAGAAATGACCATGCGGCCAGCGTCCAGGGCCGCACCCAACGCGCCCACGCCGCATCGATTCGACCCTCGATGAGGGCGGCCACGGCAAATGAAAACGCCAGCGAAAACCCGACATAGCCCGCATACAAAAATGGCGGATGAAACGCGAGCGCCGGGTCTTGTAGAATTGGGTTGAGCCCTCTGCCTTCAAACGGGGCCGGGTCGAGACGAATGAACGGGTTTGATGTCGCAACGATGAAAATGAGAAAAGCGAGCGAAATAGCGCCTTGCACGGAGAGCACATTGGCTTTCAACCGCATCGGCAAATTTTGCCCGAAAGCTGCGACCAGCGCGCCAAAAAGCGCAAGTATTAATACCCACAGCACCATTGAGCCTTCGTGATTGCCCCACGCGCCCGATATTTTGTAGATCATTGGCTTGGCAGAGTGCGAATTCTCATAAACGTTAACGACGGAGAAATCGGAGCTTACAAAAGCCCAGATCAGCGCGGCGAAAGCGAAAAGCACCAGCAAAAACTGCGATAGCGCGGCTGGCGCGGCCATGAGCATAAGTCTGTTGTCGCCGACCCGCGCGCCCCAAAACGGAGCGGCGGTCTGCACAAGCGCCACGGCCAGCGCTAACACAAGAGCAAAATGTCCGGCTTCGACTATCATTGGATGCCCGCTTCTGCGTTAATTTTGTTTGGTTTCCTTGCCGACCGGCGCTTGGCCTGTGTCGCGCCAGACACCTTGCCTTTTCAACGACTCGGCGACTTCAGGCGGCATGTAGTTTTCGTCGTGTTTGGCAAGCACAGTATCGGCGGCGAAGACGCCATCGGGCCGCATTTTACCTTCAGCCACAACGCCCTGCCCTTCGCGAAAGAGGTCTGGCAATAACCCTGTATAGACCACCGGCAAGGAAGATTTAGTGTCGGTTACTGCAAAGCGCACTGTTGTGCCCTCATCCCGCTTGACACTGCCCTCCTCCACAAGCCCGCCGAGCCTAAAACGGCGATTATCAAGCTTTTTTGTCACAGCGTCGGTCGGGCTTTGGAAAAAAACAATGGATTCGCTCATCGCATTCAGAACAAGCGCAGTGGACGCGCCGAGCAGCGTTAGTCCAGCGCCAATCATCACTAGCCGTCTTTGCTTGCGTGTCATAAAATATCAAAACCTCTTGTAACTTATACGATAACCGGTGCCTTACGAGTTCAATCCCATCGCCGACGCGAAGTCGTTTATTTGCTTTAGGGCATCCAGATTTCCTGCATACTGCGACCTGGCTTTCTCAACCGTCGCAATTGCATCGCCTTTTTTGCCAAGAACGCTATAGGCACGGACGAGCCGCAGCCACTCATCCACTTCGCCGCCATTTTTGCCCAGCCGGTCGGCCAATCCCGCGACCATGCCTTCAATCATCTGCTGTCGCGCCGCAACATCGCCGGGCGTTTGCGTATTAGGCAGGGTCTTACCGTCTAAAGCAGCAATTTTAGCCTCAACAGCTTTCCGCCAGTCCGGTGCGAGTGAGGACTTCAAAAGCGTTTCATAGCCCGCCCTCGCTGCGGATTTATCGCCTTGGTTTTCATCGGCAACCGCGAGAAAAAAACGGGCGCGCAGCAGATCGGGACGTTGCTTCAGCGCCTTTTGAAGGGCCGAACGGGCAAGGGCTGTCGCCACGCCATCGTTGGCGGCGATTGACGCCTCTCCATACCCAGCGAGCCGATCTGGCGTTTCACCGGTAAGCGCCATGGCTTTGCGGAAAGCGTCCGCTGCATCCTCGAAGCGCTGCACACGCATATAAACAGGCGCTATCACATTCCAGCCCGCGCCATCTTCCGGATTAGTGCGAAGCCGTGCCTCAACTTTTGCAATCATGGGTTCGATTTTATTGCTCTCATCCGGAGATTCGAGGCGGGCGGCAAGTGGCTGTCCCGGCATTTGGGGCGCGCCTGTCAAGAGGTAAACCAACAAACTCAGCACTGTTATAGCAATCGCCACAGCGCCTGCGGCCCAGTTTGGCCGAAGCAGCTTGGGCGAGGCGCCGTTTTTGCTGCGGTGGTTTTCATCTGACGCCGCCAGAATTCGCCGGGATATTTCGCGGGAAACATCCCGCGCCTCATCCTCGCTGATGACATTGCGGCGAAGGTCTTCGTCAATTTCCTGCAACTGAGCTTTATAAAGCTCGACTTCGTTGGCGGCGACGTTTTCGGAACGGGCATTGCGATATAGAGGCGCGACGATGACAATAACGATCGCCGCCGTAAGAGATGCCAAAATCAACCACAGAATCATCGCCTAAACGCCGTTCTCGATCCAAATCCATATGAATATGTATAAGGCAACGGATGTGGGGTCAACGGCGTGCTGGATCACACTCGCGTAAAGGCGCGCGATCAATCAGATTTGTTTCCAGGCGCCATCATACTGGCGGCAGGCTTTGCCACGAATGATTTCTGGCTCGCCGTCAATATAAACCTCATGCTCGAATTCACGGCAGGTCTGGCTTTGGTACGTATAGCGGCGACCGGGCTTGATCACGCCATAACGCCCCTCACGCGAACTGCGCCACCGGCGCGGCTCGTTATCACGGCCATACTCCAGCGCTTGATATTCGGCGTCCATCGCCATCCGGCGTTCTTCCTCGTCGAGATCGCGGCCAATGCTGTTGCCGATAATGCCGCCGATAATCACGCCTGCGGCGGTCGCAGCCACACGGCCTTTGCCAGAACCGAACTGGTTGCCAATGATACCCCCGCCAACAGCGCCGATGATCGTGCCGCTGTCCTGGTTGGTCATGCCGCCTGGGCCGCAGCTCGCCAGCATCGCTGCAAGAACGCTAATCGCCAGTAAAGAGTATGTCTTCATGTCCAAAACCTTCATTCTTGATGCGGGCCAGTCGAAACAATCACAGTTTGTATGAATCTACCAACTCCAATCCGGCATTTTTGCGGCTGCTAGTCAAGCGGATGGAAGGCTAATTATTGCCTTAAGGCCACCGGCGTCGGCTTTTTCCAGAACGAATTTGCCTTGGTACAAATGCGCCAGATCAGCAACGATTGACAAGCCAAGCCCTGAGCCGGGCCGCGTTTCGTCATACCGGCGTCCCCGCTTGATAACGCTGGCGCGCTGCTCCTCAGTCAGGCCCGGGCCGTCATCGCTAACCACCACGGTGAACATCCTTACCTCAGAGCCGGACGCTGGCGACTGTGCGACGGTAAGCGTCACGGACGACTGCGCCCACTTGAACGCATTGTCCATGAGGTTGCCAACGATATCCTCCAGATCCTGTTTTTCCCCTTTAAACTTCAAATCCGCCGGACCCTCGATTGTCACAGTAAGATTTCGGTCGCGATAAATCCGCTCAAGCGCACTGCCGAGGGCTGTGACGATAGGCTTGACCGGCGCGACGCTGCCAATAACGCCTGAACGTGCGGCAATACGCGCCCGGTTAAGATGGTGATCGATCTGCTGGCGCATGACATCGGCCTGCTCTGCCACTTTCTCCGCAAAGGGCGAATCGGTGGTCTGCGCCTCGTTGATAATGACGCTGAGGGGGGTTTTTAACGCATGCGCAAGATTGCCGACGTGCGTGCGTGCGCGATCGACAATATGGACGTTTGATTGAATGAGCGCGTTTAGCTCGTTTTGCAGAGGCAAAATTTCCTGGGGCAAAACGCCTTCAAGTCGCTCCGCCTCTCCTGAACGGATTGCGGAAAGGCGCGTTCCGATGTCCCGAAGAGGCCATAAACCATATCGCACCTGAAAAAACGTCGCGAGCATGAGGCCGGCTGCCAAAATCATCAGATTAAGAATAAGCGTCGCCGTAAAATCGTAGATGGCTTCCTCCGCCCCACTTTTATCAAGCGCGACAGCGTAGGAAAATGACTGCTGTTGATCTCCATCGCTGTAAGACACTTCCCGCTCCATAACGCGAAGTTTTTGTTCATCCGGCCCGTCGATCTCCGCCACGCGAATCAACTGTAAGTCTGGGCTGACACCAAGTTCGCTGGGAAGCTTCAATGTTTCGGAGACTAGGGATTCAGATTGGATGATGGTAGGTTGCGACGTTCCTAGCGTTTTGATCTGCCAGTAATAGCCGGAGAGAGGAAGCAGGAACCTGGCTTCGCCAAGGTTTGGCGCCTTCAACTCCACGCCCTTGTCAGGATATGTGCTCCCGATAAGATAGGTGAGGTAGACGTTTAGGTCTTCGTTGAAGCCGTCTTCGATCTGGCCGCGATAACCGCTGACCAGAACCAGCGCCGTTACGGGCAGAACCAGCAGCGACCAGACGGCGAATGACACGAAAAGGCGGAAGGCTAGGGAGTTAGGCATTTTGGCTCTGGCTGGTCAGGCAATAGCCGAGGCCGCGCATCGTAAGGATCAGATTGGCGGGAATTTTGCGCCGTAGCCGACCGACAAACACCTCGATCGTGTTGGAATCGCGGTCGAAGTCCTGCTCGTACAAATGTTCCACGAGTTCGCCGCGCGAGACAATTCGGCCTTGATGATGCATCAGATAAGCGAGCAGACGATACTCAAGGGACGTAAGCTTGATTGGTTGGCCGCTGACTGTCACCCGCCCGGATTTAGTGTCGAGCCGCAACTCCCCACATTCGATTTCAGATTTGGCGAGTCCTGCCGAACGGCGCAACAGCGCCCGCACGCGCGCTAGCAACTCCTCCATGTGAAAAGGCTTTGATACGTAATCGTCCGCGCCGGCGTCCATTCCGGAAACCTTGTCGCTCCAGCGATCACGGGCGGTAAGCACAAGCACGGGCATCTTGCGGTTATCGCGCCGCCAATTTTCCAGCACGCTAAGGCCGTCGCGTTTGGGTAACCCCAAATCCAGGATTACAGCGTCGTAGGGTTCGGTGTCGCCAAGAAAGTGTCCCTCTTCGCCATCGAATGCCGCGTCGACTGCATAGCCCGCAAAGCTCAAGGCCGAGACAAGCTGCCGGTTCAAATCCTTGTCGTCTTCAATCACGAGCAGCCGCAATTTATGCCCTCACTTTGCCCCGACGGTCACCGTCTTTATATGTCGCCCGGTATCGATGACGATACGAATAGTTGCGCCTGCGCCTTGTCCGCAAAGCTGCACGTTTATAATGCGCGCGCCTGCATACCGGGACAGTATTTCCTTTTGAACCTGACCTATGGACTTGTAATCCCGCGACGACCACGAACTGACGCAGCCAGCTTTCACGTCGGTTGAGGGGAATGCGATGGCCCATAAAACCATCATCATCCAGACTATATTCATTTTCCGCATAGCGGCGTCACCGTTCTTCTTCAAACTATGGCAAAAATACGTGTTGACGGCTGAATGTATCATGAATGCGTCACTCGCCAGACATAAGGCGAAAAAGGCGCGCCGCAACTATTGCGGCGCGGATGTGGCGAATTAGCTGTCGGAGTCGCTTTCATAGTCGTCGCCGCCATCGCCTATCAAAATGGCGGCGACGCCTGCAAACGACGCGAGAGCGCCGAAAACCTGGTTCCAGTCGTCTTCGCTTAGGCCAAAGATGCCAAGACCTGCAAAAAGCGCGGCCGCGCCGGCGTAGGTGGACGGTTCGCGCAGGCGATCAAAAATAAAACGCATGATAATGCTCCTGTTTTCTGTGGTTAAACTTTCGACTTGGGGTAAGCGTTTTTAGCGCGCTGCAAGGCCATTGCTTCGGCCATGGTCGCCATTAGCCGACGCGACCAGCCGAGGCCGAATGCAGAGAACAGACGGCTGAGGAGGCCGTAATGCCGCATACGCAGCGCCATGAATTCAAGCAACAACGCGCGCCCGTCGGCGGTCTTCACCGCAGCAATGGTGCGTTCGCCAATCGCCCCGTCAACGCGAACGCGAGCCGCTTGCTGCAACCATTTGCGCGCTCGCCCGACGCCCTGATTCACAGCGCAATCGAACACGGCGAGGTCGATGCCGGGCGGCAGCCGGTCGCACGCCGCCAAATTCCAGTAATCTTTCCGGTAAATCGCCGCAGCCTCGGACGACTTGAGCGCGCGCACCTCGGATTTGGTGACGGAGCGTTTGCGAAATCGCTCCAGCGTGCGTTTCGTTATGCCGAGATTGGTCGCGCCGCCGGGATCGAGCGGATGGTCGCTGTAGCCGCCCTCAAACTTGAGTACGTGCTTGAGCGCGGCGGAGAAATTTTCTTTCAAACTCGCCTCCAATAAAAATGCCGCCCGGAGGCGGCGTGGCTGATAAAAATCTGTTGGAGTCAGCGCTCGCGCCGCTGCTGTCGTTCTCGCACGAACAGCCAAAGCCGTCCCGCGCCGAGCACAAGGCCGACACCCAGCGAGGCCGTTGTTAAAAGCTGGTTGACCTCATTCAACCAAGGCGCCCAGGCAGGCGCCGAGATGAGGCTAGTGGCAATGGCGCCATCGCCCATACCCGAGTCATTGTCTGTCATCGATTGCCTTTCGCGTTGATTGCGTCCTTGAGGCCCAGTTGGGCAAGGTGCGGGAAATTTTGCCATGAGCGGAGTTTGCCGAGCCATGATCGCTTAAACCGTCGCTTGCCGCGCCGCGCCCCGCCCGATAACAGCGCTCATCTGATGTACGCGCACGGTGACGGCGGCCTGCGCCGCGCCAAAATCTGCGATTTGCTGCGCGACGGTGTAAACGGCGGCGGGCGCCGTGATAGCGAACGTGCGTACCACAGCCCCACCGTTCATCACATCCACCTCATAAGTCTCGCGCTCTTCGGCGAGAGGTATATCTGGCGCTTCCCAGCCATCGCCGCCAATGCGGGTGCGCCGCACCCACGAGATGGCGAGGTCGCCGCTGGAACGAGCGCCGCGCACATGCACCGGCGACAGAGGCCGCAAACCCGCGCTGGAAAATGCCTGCGTAACGGTCTTAAAAGCCGGATCGCCGACCGCGTAGGGCACCGGACCATAAGTCCATATAAAGTCACGGTCAATCTCATCCAGCGTTATCTGCGCTTCCTCTACAGCGGTGTCGATGAGCACGAACCGGGCGCCTGCCGCGACAGGCAAACGCATGGCGCCTTCAGTGCCGTGCTGCCCGCGCAACAGCCTGGTCAGTTCGTATGTGCGCGGCGCAATAAGCGTGACGGTCTCAAACTGCAAAACCTCCCATTCGCCATCGGCGTTCTGGATCGCCGCCGTGTTTGCGCCGCCCAGCAAATCGAGTGCGGGCACGGATTGCAGCGCGCCGCCGTAAAGCCGGATGGAGAGCCGCGCGCCGCGATCCCATCGCGAAGTCGGCCCGGCGGAGAACGCGCTGGTCGTTTCCCCCATCGTCGCCGGGAATGAGGCGAGGGTGTTCAGCGCAAACCCGGCCCCCGTTGCCGAGCGATAGAACGCGGCGCCGCTCCATGGCGAGGCGAAAGCGGCGAGGCGGCCCGCATGCGGCGTCTCCGCGCCAGTAATGAGCGGCAAATCCATGAACGCGGCGATAACGGGGCCGAAAGTCGGCGGCTGGTTCCCCGAAGCAGGCCGGGCTGCCGCGCGAGTGCGCTCATACACATGCGGTGCGATAGAGCGCGCCTCCACGCTGATAGCGTCGCCCACGCTGGTCTCGGTGATGCGCAAATCAAACGCCCGCCCGCCCGCGGTGATTATCACTCCATCCGCCGTCTCCAGCGCGAGACGCGAGGGCGGCAGGGAGAATGAGGCGCTCTCCCGCGCCGCCCATGTCTCGTGCAGCCAGGTCTCGGCAATGCTTTGCGCCTGCGCGTAATCCATAACCGCTGCTACGCTCGCCTGGCTTACGCGCCCGGAACGCATCGCGAGCCGTCGCGCCTCCGCCGCCCCCTGCTCGTAATCTTTGCTAGCGTCGGCGTAGGAGAGCTTTACCGCGTGCGGCAACTCGGTTTCCTGCCCGCGCGTGACGGCGATAAGCGGCGCCGATGGCGCGGTTTCCACCAGATCATCCGGCGTAAGCGAGGCGACGGCGCCTGCTTGTTCGCGATGCCTGAAACGGATAACGCCGCCGCTCTCGAAAGCGTCGAAGAAAAACGCCAGCTCCAGCGGCTGCAGAGCGTCGCGCGCGCTCATCACCCGGTCAAGGGCGTAACCGTGCATGTGACCGGCGAGATTGCTTGCATCAAACTCGGTGAAACTGCTGTCGCCCAAAATTGCGGCAACCGTTTCGCCCAGCGGCGCACCCGCCAGCCGCCCGTTCAGCCAATGTCCGAACTCCCAGTTCGCGCCGTCGCTCCAGGCGTTCGTATTGTTTGGGAACGCCGGGTAAGGCCGCGCATCCCATGTGTAGACGAACATGCGCGACGGCTCCACCATTCGCCCGCTGTAAATCGCGCTCACCGGATTGGCGGCGGCGTCGAATGCCGGGTTTGCCGGGTCGAAAGCGCGCATGAAAGCCTGCAAATAGCGCCGCTGCATAAGGTCGTCGCGAACGCCGCGTGAGTAATAAGGCAGCGCGCTTTCCGAGCTTTTCGGGTCATAGAACACGTTGGGCTGGTTTGCGCCTTTATCGACGGCGGGGCAGCCCAACTCCATGAACCAGAAAGGCTTTGATTGCGGTATCCACGCCGTGGGCGCGGCCGCTTCGACGCCTCCAACGCGACTATAGTGCGCGTTTGTCCACCAGTTTTTGATATCTTTAAAGCGGTAAATCCATGGCTTGTCGTAAGCGCCATCGGTGATAAGCGTGCGGTTTTGCGCGTCCCGGGCGACGGCGCTGGCGTAGTACCAGTCATAACCTTCCCCGCCACTTATGTTAGCGCGCAAGTAACCAGGATCGTGGATCGAACTCGCGTTTGCGGCGTCCAGGTGCTCGCCATCGCGCCAGTCGGCGAGCGGCCAATATACATCCATGCCGACGGCGTCGATGGCCGCGCTCGCCCACAGCGGGTCAAGGTGAAAATGCACATCGCCCAAGCCATCCGTCGGCTGATGGCCGAAATACTCGCTCCAATCCGCCGCATACGTGATTTTGGCTGATGGCAACACGGCTTTCACATCCGCCGCTAATGCTACAAGCGCCGTGACGAACGGATAGCTGGAGGCGCCGTCGCGCACCCACGTCAACCCGCGCATTTCCGAGCCGATGACGAATGCCTCCACGCCGCCCGCAGCCTTGGCGAGGTGCGCCATGTGCAGAATAAAGCGGCGGTAGCTCCATTCATCCGGGCCGGAGTAAGTGACCGCCCCTTCAGAGATTGCGAAATCCGAGATCGCTGCGCTGCCGACAAACGCCGCGACTTGCGCTATGGCAGCGGCGGTTTTATCAGGCGAGCCGGGTTGACCAGCACCGGGCGAGCATGTGATGCGCCCGCGCCATGGGTATACGGGTTGCGAAGCCGCGCCTGTATAAGGGTCGGGCAGCGCGTTGCCCGCCGGTACGTCCATAAGCATGAACGGCGTCAGCACCGGCGACAATCCTCGCGCGCGCAAATCCTTAATTGCGGCGACGACGCTCGCATCGGACGTGGTGCCGCCAAACGCCGGGCGTCCGTCCACTTGCGAGACGACTTGCGCCTGCGCCCGCGTTAACCCCGCCGCCGACCATTCGAGCGGGCTGGTTTTCTTGTCCGCGATTTCGACTTTCGGGCGGATCTCGCATTCTCCGCAACGCAAATCCGAGCCGAACCACGCAATGAACAGCGACACGGCGGCGGCGTTTGGTAGCGTGTCCTGCAACTGATCGAGTGATACCGCAAAATCCGAGCCGCCAAGCCGCGAGCGGCGATTTTCGGTCAGCGTCACGCCATCGCCCGCGTCGCGGCGCACTTCGGCTGGCTCATAGGCGAACTCGCCCGCCGCAGGAATGAGCGTGATGGCGCGAATGCCCGCCTCGAAATTGTCCACCGCGCGGAACACCTCGAAATTGAGCTGCGGCAAGCGGTTGCCGAACTGTTTCAGCGGCATACGCTCGAACACGATATACGCCACGCCGCGATAAGCAGGGGCATTACCCGCGCCCTGCTTCGCCTCGACAAGGCTGTCCGGCAGTTGCGCGTCGTCACCACGATGCACCCGATAGGTGAACTGCGAGAGGTCGAGCTCCTCCCCATCCGCCCAGCAGCGGCCCAGCCTTGTGATTTCCCCCTCGCACAACGCCACGGCGAAATTAGCGTAGTAGCGATAAGACTTACCCGCGCTCGCTGGAGCCGCCGTCCCCTTGCCCGAGCCGGATGAAGCGGAGACGATCTCCTCCTCGAAATTTGTTGCCCAGATCACTTGCCCACCGAGCCGCGCCCGGCCATAAAGCCTGGGAATCGGCGCGCCTTCGGTGGAGGCTGTCACCTGCAGGTCCGACAGACGTGAGCCGTTTCGCGCGCTCGTCTGCCCGGACGCGCCGAACAGCGCCTGATCTATGTAGCCGCCTGCGACAGCCCCGGCCGCCCGGCCAATAACGCCGCCAAGCCCGGGCAGCGCCGCGTTGCCAATGGCCGAGCCAGCAGCGGATAACGCCAAAGTCGCCATGTCAGTCCTCCAAGTCGGGGAAACGGAAAGCGCCCGCGATGCGGCGGCGCCACCATGGGCCGAGGCTCACCTCGCACACGGGTGCGCCCTCGCAGGCGTGAATCATGCGGCTAGAGCGGTTCCCGAAAAGTGTGACGCGGTCTTCCGGCGGGAACCGCTCTTCGCTCAAGAATAGCGCCGATCCTGGTTTACATGAGCCGGGATCGTCGTTAAGCGCGGAGAGGATGGCGGCGTGCTTCGCCATCGCGCCCGCACGCATGCGGAAGATGAGGACGTCGCCTGCGCCCGCATCCGCTACCGCAATTTCACGCAAATGGCGGCGCGCGGCCTCCAGCATGGTTTCGCTGGCGAAAGCCTCCGCCCAGTCGCGGCTATAGGGCGGCGGCGCTTCGGCAGGGCGGCCGCAAACTTCGGCGAACACGCCTCGTACGAGGCCAAGGCAATCGCAGCCAGCGCCGCGCCGAGCCGCCTGATGCTGATACGGTGTGCCGATCCAGCCCTGCGCCGCCGCCACGACTCGCTCGCGCGTCATAAACGGACGCCGCCATCGTTTACGCCCCCGGCGGAGACGGGTGCCATTACATAGCCGTTGCCGGGCATGTGCGGAAAACCCCCGAAGTTGACGCCGTTACCGAACTTGGCGCGGCAGGTCGGGAAGGTTTTGTCGCAGCCTGCTGTAATTGTGAATATGTCGCTCGCCGCGATTGCCCCGGCCATCGTCTGCCACAACTCGATCACGTCGCCCAGATGCGTGCGCACCTCCATGCTAAGGCCTGTATTGGCGCCGTCCGTCCAGGTGAGCAGGCCGCCGGAGAACCAACCCGCCTCGAATGCGCCGAGACCGGATACGGTGATGCGATGCCCCGCCGCGCTGAGGACCGCGCCTGCGCCGCGATAGGTCGGCGCCGTCAAATCCACACCGCACCGAACATCGCCAAGCGCCGCGTCGCAAGCGTATTGGTACGTGCGGCCCGTCTCCTGGCTGAGGTAATGCGCTAGTCCGCGAACCTCGGCGGTGAAAGAGGCACCCTCCCGGCGCACCTCACCGAGCGATCCTGTGCGCATCAGCACGCGCTGCTCTGGCAAATCCCAGCGCACGCGCCAGATTTCCACCCGCGCATCGTCAAAGGCTCCCGCCGCAAGATCGTCCTCATTGAGGTGCGCGGACGACAGCGCGCCGGATACGTCGAGATTATCGACACTGAGGCCGACGCCATCCACGATCTCGGTCGCGGAAAAGCCAGACGCGGCTTCGAACGCAGTTCCATCGAACAGCAGATCGCGGTCGTGTTCGGTGAACCCGAGCCGCATCCCATCCGCCCGTGTTAGGAGCCAGCACCAGCACAAATGCGTGGCGCCGCCATCCAGATGCGACTGCAAGCTTTGCGAAAGCGTTTTCATGTATGACCCGGGTTACTAACTTGATGTTAGGTGGCGGCGGAAGCTTGCTTGCGGACGCTGCCACGCTTACAGTGCGGCAATAGGAGATAAGCTGATGGCTGCTGTCGAAGAACTGGAACGCCGCGTTACAGCGCTGGAAGTTGCGCAGAACGACACAACGCAAACCATGCGCTGGGTGGTCGCGAGGCTCGGGCGGATGTCTGCCGTCCAAGACGAGCACACGCTTCGTTTAGAGCGGATTGAAACCCAGTTTGGCCGCATGGACGCTAAGGTAGATCGTGTTGATTTAGAACTGCGCAGCTTTCGAGAGGATTTGCCGGGCATAATTGTCGAGGCTGTCCGCGAAGCGCTGCGTAAGGATTGACGCGCTAAAGCCGGATTTCGACGAGCGGTATGTTGGGGATGGAGCCGTGGCGGAAGCCGTCGAGATTGATCTCCAGCCGGTCGGCGTCAAAGCGCACTGGAACGTCGAACTCGAAGCCCGCCGTTACCATAGCACCGCTTGTCGGCATTGAGCCGGGGACGAATGTAACGACGCCGTCCGCCAGCAGGTAATCCTCGCTCTCCGTCTGTACCGCGCCGCCGACAGCCACGAGCACGCTGCCTGCCAAAGGCTTTTTAATGTTGCGCGTCCATGGCGCGAACGTTGAGCCATAGGTTTTCACGAGTTGGAAGGCGGCCTGTTCGCCGTCGCTCTGCCCTAGCGCCTGATCCAACGCCGATGGGGCGGCGCCCGGTGCGCAGGATTTGTAATCCGTGAAATCCTTCCAGCGGAAACCGTGCAACCGCCCGCGCCGCTCCTCGAAAAACGCGATGACGGCATGCAGATCGTCGAGCGTCTTGACGCCATAGCCCGCGTTGTAGCTCCGCCTGCTGTCGGCCCAGCGCGCATTTCGCTCCTCCCGGCCGGAGCCGAGCGTGACGATCTCGGTACGCCGCTCCGGGCCGCCACTCGCGCCGAGCGAAATCACGGTTGGAAATCTGATATCGTGAAACGCCATTTTCATCTCCGTCGCGCGGCCCCGCGCTTTTTTGTTGCTGTTGCGCATTCGCGCAACGGGTTTCCGGCTAAGCCGGGCGCGCGGTCGCGCTGTTCGCCCTGCGGGCGCTTAGGGCCTCGGTTGTGGCTAGAGGTTGCGCTAGCCGCGCGAGACGGCGCGGGCGAGAGGTTGTTGCCGTTGCGCATTCGCGCAACGGGTTTCCCGCTAGGCCCGGCGCGCGGTCCCGCTATCCGCCCTTCGGGCGCTTAAAGGCATCAGAGATTGCGCTGGCCACGGGAGACGGCGCGGGCGAGCATTGCCGAGATTTGACCCTCCGAGCGGCGGAAGCTGTCGGCATTGGGCGTCGTGATGTTCACGGTGACACTCACCGCGCCGCCGCCGCCCGAGCGCACGCCCAGCCTGCCATCCGAGCCGCGCGCCAGGGGCAAAATCGCCTCCGGCCCGGCCTCGCCCGCTAGCCCCATGCGGCCATTGCCGAGCGGAAACGTGATGGGAGAGGCGACGACGCCGCCGGACGCGAACGGCGTCACCA
Organism: Hyphomicrobiales bacterium; assembly: GCA_034440495.1. GTDB lineage: Bacteria > Pseudomonadota > Alphaproteobacteria > Rhizobiales > Rhodomicrobiaceae > JAWXCE01. The sequence continues at coordinate 81,658 of JAWXCE010000001.1, forward strand.
TGGGCTGGCCGACGACGCCGCCCTTTGCGAAGGCCGAGAAGCCGCCCGCCGCTTGCGAAAGCAAACCGCCGATGCCTTCGCTGACTGGCGCGAGCGCGGAGCGGAACGCGAGCTTCGACAGGTCGAGCGCCAGCGCGCGCAGCGTGTCGCCAAAGCCCTTGCCCTCAAAAATCGCATCCTCGAACGCGCTGGTGATCTTTTTGCCAAAGCTATCGCCAAGTTTTTCCAGGTCTTTCAGCTTTTGCCGTGCGTCGTCTGTTTTAGCAGTGATCTCGATGGACAGGCTCGCCACGTTATCGGCCATAGGCAACTCCTTTTTGGCTTGTCATCCTCGAGCGCGGTGAGGCGGAGACCCGAGGATACATTCCTAAGGCGTAAAGTCTGGATGGCCGGGTCAAGCCCGGCGATGATGAGATCAGAGATCCGGGAAGCGCGCTTTTAGCGCGTCCAAATCGGCGCGGGCGAAAGTAGGAGTGGCATGGCCATGAAGCCCGCGCATCGCGACGGCGATCTCGCGCGGGGTCGCCGCCCAGAAGTCGCGCGGAGATAGCCGAAGCGCGCCCAGGCCCGCCGCGATCACCGCATCCCAGGGGAACGGCTGCGCCTGCGCGGCGCTCACCGCTTTCCCGGCGCAACCTCGCTAAGAAAGGTTGCGGCAAGCAACCGCGCAACGATATCGACGAAGCCAGTGGCGCCGCCCTCCGCCCGCATGCGGGAAACCTCGGCGTCCGACACATCCGCGCCCGCACCGCGTAAGCCCGCGCCAATCACGCGAATGGCGTCGCGGGCCGCGATCTCACCGCCCTCGAACCGCCGGGCGACGGAAAGCATATCTTCGCCGCCAAACGCGTCCTCAAGCTCCGCGAGCGCGCCGAGGGTAAGGCACAGGCGGCGCGGCTCGCTGTCCAGCGTGGCGTCGATTTCGCCGCGATATTTGTTGGCCATCGTTTTCCCTTTGAAAGTAGCGTACGCATGTCTGCAATCTCCGTCATTGCGAGCAAAGCGAAGCAATCCATTTCGCATTCGAGGCGAGGAGATGGATTGCTTGGGCCTGCGGCCTCGCAATGACGGCGGGGGTGGCTGGAATTAAGCGGCGGTGAAAGTGAGCGCGCCCGCCGATTCTAGCGCGATTTCAAAGGTCAACTCGTTGTCGTGCTGACCGGAGAACTCTAACGCGGTGATCTGGAATAGCCCTTCCACCGTGCCGAAATCCGGGATAATCATTTGCCAACGGCGGATCGCGCCTGCAAAGAACAGTTCGCGGATTTTAGCGTCTGACGCTTCATCCTTGAAGATGCCGCCGCCAGTGACGCGGGCGGTTTTCAAGCCCACATTGGCCAGCAGCTCGCGCCATTCGCCCGCAGAATCCGCGTGGGTCGCATCCACCGTCGCCGCGTTGAAGGCGAGGCCGCGTGCGCGAAGCCCCGCGACGGTTATGAATACGCCCGCGCCGCTCGAGTCGAGTTTCAACAGTAGGTCTTTGCCGCGCTGTGCGGTCATGGCCGGTCTCCTTGATGTGATGGGCGTTAAACGGGTTCGGTGACCGCGCGAAAGCGCAGGGCGGCGTGGTAGGTCTCGCCGTCGTCGTCGCGCCGCAGATCGGAGTATTGATGGCGCAGGTTGATGAGCCGATGGCCGTCGAGGATCAGCGCCGCACCGTCAAGCGCGTCACGGATGGCGTCCGACACGTCGTAAATCTGCCGCCGCCCGGCGTAACGCGACCAGATGTGGATGGTGATGAGGTGCTCCAGCCCCGGCTCAGTGCCGGTGCTCCAGTCGCGCGCGGTCGTAGGGTCGATGGTGATGAACGGGAACGTCACCGGCTGCGGCGCATCGTCATACACGCGCTGGCCGCCGAGGAGTGCGACCACCGCCGCATTGCCGGTCAACCCCTGAAAAATGCCCGATTGCAGGGCAAATCCCGCAGAACTCATAGGCGTTCTCCCTTGATTGTCGATTTCAGCCAGCGCGCAAAAGCTGCGGCGATACCCTCGCGAGACGCCGCAAGAGCCGGTTCCAACCATGGCCGCGCAGGCCGCGCCAAAGTGCCGAACTCAACCGCCGCTGCGTGACCGCTCGCCTCCAGCCGCACCGAGCCATCCGCCGCCGATATGATTGCAATCTGCCCGCCGACGCCCGCGGCCTCGTCGAGCGCGACCTCAGACAATCGCCGTTCAGTTTCCAGTTGCAAAACGCTACCGGCTTCCCGAGCCGCGCTGGAAAGGCTCGGCATCGCGGACGCGGTGGCGAGGCGGCGCTTGAAGGCGTCAAGGCCGATGATTTCCGCGCTCATAGATCGCGCTCCTCGCATTCGCAGATGAGAACACGGCGGCGTTCGTCCTCCACCTTGGCGATGATCTCGACCACGCGCTGGCCGAAACGGATGCGCATCGTAGGCAGCACGCCAGCGCGCCAGCGGATGGTGATGTCGTGGCTGACGATGCTAGCGAGCCGATCCGCCCGCATTCGCTCCGCGCCGCCCCGCGCATGCACCCGCGCCCACACGGTCGCCACACTGGCCCAGGTCTCGTTGAAACCACCCGCCCCATCGCTCGCGCGCTGAGGCGCCTCGATAATGACGCGGCGGCGCATTTGCCCGGTGCGCGCGCTCATAGCCGCGCCGTGCGGTAAGGCGCCATCAACGCAGCGACGCCTTGCGGCTGCTGGAACATTTCCTCAGGCGCGGCGGCTTCGCGCTGTTCGTGCCAATGGGCGACAAGCATGAGGATGGCGTGGCGCAAGGGCTGAGGAACGTCAGCGCCCGACGCGCCGTAGCCCGCCGTAAAGGCGATTTCTATGCCGTTCACCGCGCGGCCGGGCGCTGGCCAAGTCACGTTGACAGGAGCGAGTCGTGCCGGGCGTGACGCTGCGTCGAGCTGATACTGGTTGGCGGTAAGCGTGGTGACGGCGGCGTTGACCGCGTAAAGGCGCACATTGTTAATCGCCTGAACAGGGCCAAGCGGTAAGTCCACCGGGCCGACGGGCCAGGCGTCGAGATAAAGCGACCAGTTTTGCGTGATGAGCGCCAGATCGAGCGCGTGCTCGATGTGCATCCGCGCGGCAACGATCAGGCTGCCAATCAGCGCGTCTTCGTCCGCGCCGTCAATGCGCAAATGCGCTTTGGTTTCGGCGAGGCTGACCGGTTCCGCAACAGGGCCGGAGGTGAGAATAAGAGGCATTGATATCCTTTCGCAAAAATGGCCGCGAACGCAATTTATTGTGCGGTCGCGGCCTACGGTTTGCCAGGCGGTTAATCTATCGGGATGAAAATGTGTCTGTACCCAATCCACATGGGGGATGCGAAGCGTTAAGACGCGGCAAACTTCAAAAGTTTTATCGCGTCGAAGTCCTGCACGCCGCCGCCGACACGCTTTGTCGTGTAAAACAGCACGTAAGGCTTGGCGGAGTACGGGTCGCGCAGGATGCGCAGGCCCATGCGATCCACCACGAGGTAGCCCCGGCGGAAATCGCCGAAAGCGAGCGCGTAGGCGTCCGCCGCGATATCCGGCATTTCCTCCACCTCGACCACGGGGAAGCCCATGAGCGTGGCGGGTTGGCCGATGGCGGCGGGCGGCGACCATAGATATTCGCCCGTCGTCGCTTTGAACTTGCGGATCGCGGCCTGCGTCTTGCGGTTCAAGACGAACGTGCCGTTCTGACGAAACGGGCCTTTCAGCGCATAGATGAGGTCGAGCAGGATATCCGACGGGTTGGAGGCCGCGAAAGCGCCTGCCGCGCCTGTCGCCAGGTAGCCGATATTGCCCCACGACCAGCTCGCATTGGCGACTTTTGTGTAGTTCATGAAGCCTTTCGGCTGGCCTGTGCCGTTGCCGTTCACGAGCGCCGCGCTTTCCTGCTCGGCGAAGGAGGTTTCGATTTCGTCGGCGAGCCACTGGTCGATGTCCACAACAGAATCATCAAGCAGTGTCTGCGTTGCCGCTGGCATGGCGTAAAGTTCCATGGCGGGGAATGACAGTTCCGCCAGCGTGGGCGCCGTGGTCTGGGTGCGTGCGGCCGTCTCCGCCACCCACCCTGCCGCCGTGCCGACGGTCGAGAACGCTTTTTTGTAGGTGCCCGCAGAAACCTGCCGCACCGACGCGATGCCCCGTATTGGCGACAGCGTGGAGAGGCGGCGCAACACCTCCGACTCGGTCACGGACGGAGCAAGATAGCCGCCATCCGGGCCCGAGCCAGCCGACAGCGCCTTCAGCTCCAAAGCTTTCAGGCCCGTGAATTCGCCGGTGCGCACGTAGCTGTCGAACGCCGACTTGTGCTCGCACGCCGCCACGCTTTTTATCTCGCCGCCACGCGCAGGGCGCAACGCTTTAAGCGACAGGGTTTCCACCGCCTTGTTCAGCCGGTCCACCTTCTCGGCGGTGACGGCGTCGGTAGACATGCGGCGCTCGATCTGGTCGAGCCGTTCGTCATTGGCCTCACGGAAGGCGTGCAGCGTGCGCATGAAATCGTCGTAGTCGTCATGGCGGTTTGCGCCCGCCGCCTTGTTTTCCAGGGCCGGGTAGAAATGTTCGGTCATGTTTGTCCTCGTTGGTTAAGGGCGTAGGCAAATGGCGCGGTTTATGCCATCTCGCTTTGTCATGACCGCGCTTGATCCGGTCATCCAGGAAGGCTGCGCGGTTTTTGTTTTCTGAATGGCCGGGTCAAGCCCGGCGATGACGGGGTTGGGGGTGGCTATGACCGAGGGGCGTTGATGGGCTACACGTGCGCCCGCCAGCATTGGGAATGTCACGATGGAGATTTCCCAGAGGTCGATTTCGGTAAGGAGCCGGCCGCCGCGAGCGTCGCGCTGCGATTTGACCGCGCGGAAGCCGATGGACAGGCCGTCGATGGCGCCGTCGCGCAGAAGACCGCGCAGATCGTTCGATTTCGCCACGCCCTCCGACAGCCAGCCACGCACGTAAAGCCCGCGCGCATCCTCGCGGATGTCCTCCCACACGCCGACGGGCTGCGCCGGATCGTGCTGGAAAAGCATGCGGATGGCGCAGGCGGGGCGGCGGGCGAGCGAGGCGCGAAAAGCGCCAGGCGCCACCATGTCTCGCGTCTGATCGGGCACGCCGAACAGGCTTGCATAGCCCGTGATGCGCTGTTTTGCACAGGTGAAGGTTTTTGCGTCGTGCATGGGGGATGTTCTATGGGTTGGAGATTATAAAAAAGGTAAGCGTCTGTTGCGTAATATTTTTGTTGCAGCTTTAGTCTTGATGGCCGCGTCTCCGGCGAACGCCGATGGCATGGCCTGCACGGCGAAAACCGGCGCCGCGAAAATCCTTAAATCACCGAAGCAGGCGGACGCGCATCCGCTCTGGCCCACCGCCGCTCACGGAGGCTCATCCCTTACCATCGTCGATGGCGAAGAAGCAAAAGGCGACGGCGCCGTTCCCTACATTTCCGGTTCGCTGGTCAGCCCTCGCGACGGCGCCATCCCTGGCAAAGTCTTCATTATCGCCAGCGAGTGGGAATGCTATTGAAGACCGCTGTTATTTAGCAAGCGGCGCCAAACGGTTCCCCCCCGCGCTTACATGGGTAGCACGGAGTACGCCTTACATCACGATGTAACGATTGAACCCCGACGCTGTAAAGGCTTGCGAGCTTGTTAAATGCTGTATCTTTCTGGGAAAATCTATGTACTTATTTATAGTTAATGTGATGTTGTGAGGTCATCATGCGTTATCTATTGCTAGTAATTTTGATACTTCAGCCAACACAGGCTCTCTCAGCCCACTGCTATAAAATTATTCGCAAGACGCCTGTGTATGGTTATAACTCGCGGCATGTTCCAACTCGACGACCGTATGCTCAATGCATTTTTTTGCGCAAAGGAAGTGAAATATATGTAAAGCGTTCCACAGATAAAATGCTTTTTCTAACGTATCACACCAAAGCTATGTACGAACTTCCATATTATAGAAGTTTATTCGTCTACGCAGACGATGTTACTCCTTGCAGACAAATAGATGCAACAGTCGCGCCGTCAAAACCCCAAATTGAACACACTCCGATATCTCCAATTAAATCAGATTTTGCGCCTCCAGAAATACCAACCGACGGCACTGTAATAAAATGCGATGATCTGGGTCGTATCGAGAATAGCGATAAAAGGTTTGTATGCTTGAAGGCTCAGAAGGACGTAAAGCACTTCGATGCTTTTGGTAAGCCATACGATGGCCCTATAACCAAAGGTAACTGCATATTGGCTTTTAAAGCCACCTGGGAAAATACAAGAAGTGTAATCAAGTTTTTCAGGGGCAGCCCCGCGAAACTTTTTGAGGCTGATAAGAAGGAAGACAATAAGGACAATTTCAAACTCTGTTTTACTGAAGATTATTTTCAGCGTTAACCAGTCCAGCGGCAGCGCGTTTTTCGTCTACAGTGAGGAAATCGGCGCGCTGTAGCATATCCCACAGCGCGGCGCGTTCGCCGCTGAGCGCGTCGACTCTGTCCATGGACAAATTGAGTTCGACCGCGCCGAATGCGGGTGCGAGCCAGGCTGTGAGCGATTGAAGCGTGCGGGCGACAAGCGGTAGAACGGTCTGGCGCCAGAACACCCGGTTCGCTTCCTGATAATTAGAATACGTGTTGTCGCCGGGGATGCCGAGCAGCATCGGCGGCACTCCGAGCGCCAGTGCGATTTCCCGGGCGGCGGCGTTTTTCGCCTCGATGAAATCCATGTCCTTCGGGCTCATCGACATGGTTTTCCAATCGAGCCCGCCCTCCAGCAGCATCGGCCGCCCGGCGTTGATGGCGCCCTGGTAGTTCGTCTCCAGCTCGGATTTGAGACGCGAGAACTGCGCCTCCGTCATGTGCCCGCCGCTCGTATACACCAGCGCCCCAGACGGCCTCGCGGAGTTATCAAGCAGCGCTTTGTTCCACCCGCTCGCCGCGTTGTGCACATCTATGGCGACCGCCGCCGCCTCGATTGGCGACATGCCGTAATAGTCGTTGGACGGGTTAAACAGCGCCATGTGCAGAATGGGCCGCAAGCCGCCGTTCAACTGTTGAAACCGGACAGTGCGGCCATTCGCGGAGTAATCGTAAGCCTCGGGCCAGCCGTCTGCGCCGGGCACGACCGTCATCCGGTCGGGACGCAGGACGTAAAGCTCGCGCGGCGCGCCCTCCAAGCTCACCGCTTCGAGATAGGCGTTGCCGGAGATGAGCAAGTAGCCGTACCAGTCCTCCATCAAATCCGGGCCGCAGGTGATAGGGTTCGGCGTTGCCAGCAGAGACAAAAGCGGATGCTCCGTGAGTTCCCGTCCACTCTCGAACAGACGGATAGGCACAGAGGCGGCGGCTTCAGCGATCATGCGGACGGAGCGGTAAACGATGGGGTTCTTGGCGAACCCCTCACGGGCGAAAGCTGAGTAATCGCGCGGACTCCAAACTGCGCGCCCCGTGTCATGCAGGGCAATGACAGGCCCTGCCGCGCTCGCTTTCGTTTCCACAGGCGCGGCTTTGCGTTTCCAGAGTGGCATGGCGACCTCCTTGTGGGCCGTCATGCCCGGACTTGATCCGGGCATCCAGGAGTCTGGATCGCCGGGTCAAGCCCGACGATGACGATTGATTAAAAACTGCGGATGCGCGGGTCGCGGCGTTCGTTCAGCATCAGTTCGGTCAGCGCCCAGACGAGCGCGTCGAGCCGATCTGGACTGCGGCCGCCGAAAAGGCCATCCGGCCCAAAGTCGCACATTTGATCCTCAAGCTCTTGCCACGCGCCGACATGCGCGACGCGGCCCTGTTCGTAAAGCGCGGCGATGGGTTCGGCCCGCACATGCTTGCCGCGCGTCGCCCGCACCTGTTTGACGGGCGCGGCGGTGGCGATTTGCCGAAAAATTTCCCCCACCAGATCGCCGCCTTGGTTGACCTCAGCAACGAGGCAATCTGCCTGCCAATTTTCGTAAAGGCGTAGCGCGGCGCGCGCCCACTCCAGCGGCTGGCGGCCCTGACAGGTGGCGTCGGCGAGCACATAGGCGCAGCCATCCGCGCAGACGCCCGCCGCCACGATGCCGCAAGCGTCGGATTTCGCATGGCTCGTCACCGGCGGATCGACCGCAACCACGATGCGCGTCAGCGGCGGCGCGGCGTTTACGCGATGCCGGTCGAATATCTCGCGGCGCCACAGCGCGTCGGCGCGATCCTCGATGAGTTCGCCATCTAACTCCTGACGGCCGAGGCGCGACCCGCCATATCGCTCCGTCACCATTTCGAGGAACGACGGCGCGAGATGCAGCGCGTTTGCCGAGGTTTTCGCGCGGCTGATGGCGACACGCGGGTCGGCCAGCAGCTTTTTCAGCAGCGGCGTCGCGCGCGGCGTTGTGGTGAAAACCTGCCGGGGCCGCTCGCCGAGACGCAGGCCGAATTGCAGCATGTCCCAGGTCTCCTGCGAATGGCGCCATTTGCCCAATTCATCGCCCCAGGCTGCGGCGAATTGCGGGCCACGTAAACTGTCGGGGTCTTCCGATGAGAAAATCTGCGCAACCGCGCCGTTTGGCCAGGTTAGTTCGCGCTTCGATGATCTGTACTCCGGCCGTTCGTGCCGAGGGTGAATGGCGAGCAGCCCGGACGGCCCCTCCACCATAACGCTGCGCGCATCCGCCAGCGTTTCGCCAATCAGCGCGATACGCTCGGCCGACCGCGAGGCAAATGGCGCTAATCCTAGCGCCTGCCCACGCACCCATTCAGCCCCTGCCCGCGTTTTCCCCGCGCCGCGCCCGCCCAGCAGCAGCCATGTCGCCCAGTCGCCGCCACCCTGCGCGCGCGCGGGCGGCAATTGATCGTCCCGCGCCCAAAGCTGCCAGTCGTGCAGCACAAATGCGAGTTCATACGATGACAGTGATTGCAGCAGCTCATTGGCGGCCGTCTCCGCCACGCAGTTTGTCAAGGCGAGCCGCAAGCTGGCGGCGGAAGATGTCCGCATCGGCGTCAAACCCTTTCGCTGCAGGCGCGGCGGCGGCCGCTTTCCGGGCGGCGTCGCTCAGCTCGGAGACCCGCTCGAACATCCGTAAAAGTGAATGCAGCGTGCGGGCTTCACGTTCGTGATCGGCGGAGGACAGTAATTCGTTGCATTGCAGCCGTTGTTCAAACTTGGTCATTTTGTCGTCCAATGCGTGGGTAAGGCGGCGCAGCAGACCGTGCGCATCCCGCGCGGCAGGCGAAGCGGCCTTATGCGCCGATCGGGAGGCGAAAACTCCGGCTTTGATGCGCCGGTAAAGTGACGAGCGGCTCACACTGTGCCGGACGCACAATTCCATAATGGTGCAGTCGGCGCGCGTGTAATCCCGCGCTATCGCCCGCCAATCGACTTGGGTTTTGGAGATCATCTGCCTGATTTTGTAGAGAGCGGGGAGCGGGGACAATTTGATCTGGCGAAACGGCAATGGAAGTTGCAAGTTTTCCCGACAACCTCGGCGCCCACATTTCAGATCATATCAAAAACATACATGAGCAGCGGCGCGCTGTCAATATAAAAAGTGCCTATACATATTTTATTGTGCCGCGTTCAAATATTTATCCACGCCTATACAGTAAATATACATTAAACATGTTGATGGCCCGTTCCGCCTGTTCAATCACTTTTGAGCGGGCAAACGGATTTTCGCGTTTCCATACGCCGAGTCATCGCTTAATAATCCGAAGCGACACAACCCATAGATATCGAGACCCGCCCGTGGACGATTGGATATTTAAGCCGAACCGCCGCGCCCGCCTTGTAGACTGGTGGGCGCTCGACTCATGGCTCGATTCGAGCGTTTACGGCGCTTGGGCGCACTACAAGGATTGGTGGGCGTCCTACTCAGCGTTTTTCGGCCGTTTCCGCGTCACCGGCGCCCGCAAGATTGCCACCGAGGTTGTCTCGGAGAGCGCCAATCTGGCTATTCTCGGCTTGCTGGCGCTGCTGACATTCTGTCTGCCCGCCATTGAGGAAACGAACAACGCAGGCTGGCGGACAGCCAGCGAGTTCAGCGTCACCTTTCTCGACCGCGGCGGCGCCGAAGTCGGCAAGCGCGGCATTCTCTATTCCGACGCCGTGCCGCTGTCTGAAATCCCCGACGTTCTCATCAAAGCGACGATGGCGACGGAGGACCGGCGGTTTTTCGAACATTTCGGCATTGATGTCATCGGAACCATCCGCGCGGCCGTGGCCAACATACAAAACAAAGAAATTAGCCAGGGCGGTTCCTCGCTCACTCAGCAGCTCGCCAAAAACCTGTTTCTCAGCTCCGAGCGCTCGTTCGACCGCAAGATCAAGGAGGCTTTCATCGCGTTATGGCTTGAGGCGCGGCTGACCAAACGCGAAATTCTGAAAATGTATCTGGATCGCTCCTATATGGGCGGCGGCACGTTCGGGGTGGAGGCCGCCTCGCAGTTTTACTTCGGCAAGTCGGCGCGCGACATCAACCTGGCCGAAGCCGCGATGCTTGCCGGACTTTTTAAGGCGCCGACGAAGTATGCACCGCACGCCAACCCGGCGGAATCGCGGGCGCGCTCGAACATTGTGCTCACCGCGATGGTGGATGCGGGTTATATGACTGAAGGCCAGGTTCACGGCGCCCGCCTGAATCCAGCAAAGGTGGTGGAGCGCACCGGCTCGGACGCAGCGAACTATTTCCTCGATTGGGCTTTTGAGGAAATCCAGCGCGTCATGCAGGGCAAGGGCGAATACTCGCTGACCGCCCTGTCAACGCTCGACACCAGCATGCAGAACGCCGCCGAGCAGGCAATCGCCGGAGTGCTGGCGCAGAATGGCAAAGCCAAACGCGTAGGTCAGGCGGCCATGGTCGCCATGGAGACCGACGGCGCGGTGCGGGCTATGGTGGGCGGAAAGGATTATGGCGACAGCCAGTTCAACCGCGCGGCACACGCGATACGACAACCGGGGTCGTCGTTTAAACCCTACGTCTATTTGACGGCGATGGAGCGCGGCTTCCGCCCTAGTGACACCATGGTCGACAACTCCGTGAGCTGTGGGAACCATACGATTGGAAATTATGAAGGCAGTTATAAAGGCACGATGACGCTCACCCGCGCCATGGCGCTGTCGCGAAATACAATCGCGGCCAAACTCTCGTTCGACAAACGGGTAACGCGCGACCGGGTGCTGGCGCACTTGCGCAAGGTTGGCATTAATATCAACAGAACCTGCACGATGGCGCTGGGCGACCAGGGTATCACACCGCTACAGCACGTTTCCGGCTTCGCCACCTTCGCCAACGGCGGTTACGCAACATGTCCTTATGCTTTCACGGAAATCCGCAACCTCAAGGATGAAGTGGTTTATACGCGAGACACTGAGGAAAAAGAGCGTCTGAAATGCATCGCGGGCCGTGGCGGCAATAAACCGGCGCAAATCGCCATCAAGCCCGGCGACCCCGAAGCTGAAGAGAACTATGAGGAGACGCGCAGCCGGTCCCGCAAACGCAACACGAAAGAAGAAGTCGTTGAGGTTAAAGCGCCACTTATGCCCGGGCAGATATTCGCCACGGAAGATGTGAGCTACCTGAACCAGATGCTGCGCGCGGTCGTCACCGAGGGCACGGGAACGCGGGCCGAACTTGATTTCACCTACTCGGCGGGCAAAACCGGCACCAGCTCCGATTATAAGGACGCATGGTTCATGGGTTATACGGGGCAACTCGTCGCCGGCGTCTGGCTTGGCAACGACAACTTCACGGCCATGAACGAAGTGACAGGAGGCGTTTTTGCCGCGCCCGTCTGGAAGGAGTTCATGGTCGCCGCGCACACAAGCTATAATATTCCGACCATCCCGGGGCTGCCAACTCATCCCCGGCAGCAGGAGGAGCAACTCCGTCTGGCCGAAGTCCGCCGCGACGATCCCGCTTTCGGCGCTATCCCTGAGGGGACGCGGACGATGCCAGCGAGGACTAGGAAAATTTTAATGAACCTGAACAAGCTCTTCAAAGCCACGCCTAAACTCGACGAAACGGACAACGTGGTTAATCGGGGCGCATCGCTTGACCCCGGGCAAACCGTGGTTAAAGCGCGATGATACTGGCGTTGATGTCGAGCATTAACCAGGCATTGGATCGCCCGTGACCTTCCTCATCCGGCTCATTGGGTTTTCATTGCTCGCATTGGTCGTGGGCATCGGCTCCGCTTGGTATATGATCGACAACGGTGCCTTCTTTTCCACAAACAGCATCGGCCCTTGGGTGACGTGGAGCAATGAGGGCAGGCTCGACGCCGACCCATATACCCGCGCTCGAATGTCACGCTCCGGACGCTTGCCGGTCACCGGATCTACCGCGCTTTACTTCACCGCATCAACCGATAGCGAAGGCGAAAGCCTTACCGCGGAATGCGATTACGAAATCGCCGGGCGTCCATTCAACGCGCTCTGGTGGAGCATCGCGGCGTATGACGGCGAAGGTCAGTTCATCGCCAACAAAGCCGGCCGCCACGCTTTTAACAGTAAAAACATTACGCTCCTGCCAGATGGCTCATTTCGCATCCGGCTGGCGCCGAAAGCCCGGCCCGGCAACTGGTTGCCATCGGGCGACGTTGAAAGCCCCATGCTGATGCTGCGCGTATTCCGGCCTCAAAACACGGCTGAGGCGGGCAGTCAGGACACGCGCGCCGAGATATTGCCCGTGATCAGAAGGCTGGATTGCGCATGAAACTCTGGGCCTATCTTTCAACCATCAAGCTGCCCTGGTTATGGATCATCGCCGCTTTCAGCCTGAGCGGGGTCATCCATATCGCCACGGTTTTGAGCTTGCCCTACGTGGCTGAACGCGACGCCTGGGCGCGCCTGTCGGCCATATCTTCCATCAACCAGTTTTATACGCTACCCAGCGATGCGGATAACGCGCCGCTGCCGCTGATGGCGCCTGACGTCGCATCGGCATTTTGCCGGTTCGACTTGTCGCAGAAGAACGTCCTGCTGCGGCCCTATCTCGCTGACGCCACCTGGACGCTTGCGATTTACACTCGCTACGGCGAAAATTTTTATGTCATCACCGGCGCTGAAGCGAGGCGCAAAGACCTGAGGCTTTTGCTGGTGCCGCGTGAGCGACTGGCGCGCGAAACGGTTACGGAGAAGACCGAGGAGGGCGAGGATCAGATTATCGTTATCACGCCATCGGATACGGGGATTGCATTGATGCACGCCCCCGTTCGCAGCGGCGATTTTCTCAACTCCACTGCAACAGCGCTTAATCAGACGACATGCGAACCGCAAAAGGAAACCGACGCGCAACTGCTGGCCTCAGGCGCGCAGGACAAGGTCTTGCCGACGTCGACGCCAGTCCAAAATCCAGCGAAGAAAAACCGCAAGGGAACGCGCAGCTACCGTTAAGCGCCGACGAGTTTAAGCGGAGTTGCATTTTTTGCGCTGGCGCTAAAGTCTGCGCTACCCTGAATACGGCGGGGGGAGCGCCTCAGGACTACAGGCTTTTTGCGTCTTGATCCTGTAAATATCAGAATTTCCGCGCAGGCGAGACCGGCGCGTAACGCGCTGTTAGCGCTCGCTGAAAACATGTCATCAGGCTGTTGGGGAAATGGAATGATTTTCGCCATGAGCGTGTCTTCTCGCAGGAACTGACCTCAGATTTACCCGCAGAGCGTGTATTGAAAACACTAAATTTGAGTTAAATGTTTTTTGAGTTTGCCTGCAAAAATCAACTTGGTGGCAATTTATCGTGCTTTGTTGCGGCGATGCATCAGGGCGAAGACACGAGCGGCTTCCCTGTCACAACGGACATTTCAAGCAAAACGCGCTCAGAAAGCTCGCCAGTTGCGGCCAGCTTGCGATGGGACTGGAACTGTCGCAGGGCGGCCCTCGTAGCCGCGTCCATCTGCCCCGACATGGCGCCCGGCCCAAAGCCAAGACTGGAAAGCACTTCCTGCACGCGAGCCACCATGGGCTGGCTGACCTCATAACGCCGCGCATCCAGCTTGCGCTCGGCCCGCGGCGTCACCGGCGCGAACAGCATATCCTTAAGCAGAGCTTCGGACGCTTCTCCGGTTAGCGCTAATCCCCGGTCGAACTCATATGCAATGATGGCCTCGCGCGTAATCATGCGGATGCGCCCATCTTCAGCCCCGACGCTATATCCCCTGCGGGCCAACTCCCGCTGTACCGCTTTTATGGTCTCTACGCCAACAGCAAGAGGCCGCGCCGCCTCTTTCGCTGGCGGCGGTGGTGAGGGCCTGCTCTGAGCGCCTGCGCCCTGCAAGGAGCCTGTGACAGGTTTAAGGGCGGCGGTTGGGGGAGTGGCTTCGATTGGCTCCGCGTCTTTCACGCGCGCTTCGACGGGCAAGCGGCTCCCGCCATGCTGCAGATACAAAGCGTTGACGCTGATCGCGGCGGTCAGGCCAAGAAACGAGAGGCCCGCCAACGTCGTTCGCCATCGAGAGAACATGATGCGTGCCCTGTCCATATGGCGTACATTGCCGAAAATACTGTCTCAGGTTTTCGTAAACAGTTCGCTAATTTGCATGAACAGATTAGCCGTAATATTTCAGTTTATTTGAGCCTTCCAATTGGCGGTTTATTTTTCCCGGCGTTGTACAGTTGCGCATTCCTCGTTCAGCGCCCGGGTCAGACCATGTTCATCATCAAACTCGCTTTTTGGGCCGCCATCGTTCTCATGCTGCTGCCCTCCAGCCATAAGGACAAGCAGGAGTTGTATGGCGCCGCCGAAAAGACGGTTATTGACCTTTACAGCTTTTGCGATCGCAACCCCGATGTCTGCAACACGGCGGGAAATACTTTTACCCATATTCTGCAAAAGGTGCGGGTGGGCGTCGACACGATCGAGGAGATGATGTCGGACGGCAAGCGCGAGCAGGCTGGAGCCGAAGAGTCCCCGAACACTTCGGGGCTATATTCGAGTGTTAGCGCCGAGCCGATAGCGGACGAAGACACGGCGCAGAATACACTCAGGCAGCAGGACCTCGATCCCGAATGGCGCAGCCCGGAGCCGCGCCGCCCGTGAACGCCGTTTTCAAGCGCAGAACCATCTGGGGTTGAAACTAGCAAAAATGCGTTGGAGTCATCCTCCCGCGCACCTTGATTCTATTCCAAAACCGGGCACGAAAACCGGCGGCGCGGCAAACGCGAAAACCCTGAAAATATATTTCAAAATCCGCATCTTGATATAGTAGTTCACAATTCCGATTTCTGCTCATTCACGTTGCAAAAAAGGCTTTACATGCCCAGCCATTAGCCCTATTGCCACCACTGCCTGCGGCGGCTCTACAATCGTCCGCATCGGATCAACTTTCTTTTGTGAGGTCCTATGGGATGGATAAATTCAAGTGCGCTGCGGAACTCGTCCGCTCACTTCCGTTAGAGAAGCCTGTTATTGGTCTTCGCCCGCACGCCGCTCGCCGGGCCGCGCGCTGGTTTCTTGATAATTTCCCCGGCGAGGTTCTCTACGCGCTAAAAGCGAACAGCTCGCCCGAAATCGTGCAAACATTGTACGACGCTGGCATTCGCCATTTCGACGTCGCTTCCCTGCCTGAAGTTCATCAGGCCTCAGCCCTGCCCGGCGCTGAAGTGCATGTCATGCATCCGGTTAAATCGCGCCGTCTTATCGCGGAAGCTTACCACGACTTTGGCGTGCGCACGTTTGCGCTCGATTCCGAAGAAGAGCTGGAAAAAATTCTGGCCGAGACCAACAACGCCAAGGATTTGACCTTGATGGTGCGCCTTGCGTGCCCGTCGAACTACAGCCAGGTCTCACTGGAAGGCAAATTCGGCATTTCGTGGCACAAGTCGCCGGAGTTGCTGCGCAAGGCTCGCTTTGCGTCCGACCGTTTCGGCGTCACGTTTCATGTCGGTAGCCAGGCGATGTCGCCGTTGGCCTATGGACAGGCGCTTCGCTCCGTATCGCAGCACATCGTGCAAGCGGCGGTGACGGTGGACGTGGTGGATTGCGGCGGCGGTTTCCCGTCACGCTATCCCGATCTGACGCCGCCCCCGTTGTCGGATTATGTCACGACAATCGCAGAAGCGTTCGAGGACATGACCGTTAGCTACTCGGCAGAGTTGTGGTGCGAGCCGGGCCGCGCGCTTGTCGCGGAAGCGGAGTCGGTTATCATGCGCGTGGAAGCCCGCAAAGGCTCCACACTCTATGTGAACGACGGCGCGTTCGGCACGCTGTTCGATGCGGCACTCCTGAAGTTTGTATTCCCGGCGCGGGCAATCGCCAAACCGGGCACGGATTTCGGTGGCGATCTCGTCGAGTTCGACCTCTATGGGCCAACATGCGACAGCTTTGACTACATGCCCGGGCCGTTCATGCTGCCCGCCGATGTAGCCGAGGGTGACTTTGTCGAGGTGGGCAACATTGGCGCCTATGGACGTGCGATTGCAGGCAATTTCAACGGCTTTGGCCAGTATGAAAACGCAGTGCTTACCGACGAGCCGATGCTGACCATGTATGTCCGCGACGCCGACGCCAAAGTTGCAGCGCCAACAGCCGAAGTGATCGCGCTCCACAATTAAGCAAACAAGCGCTCGCTTAGGCGAGCGCTTGAAATCAACCATTGTCATTTTGACCTAGCCATCCAGACGCTAATGTTACGTCATCCCGGCCTTAAGCCGGTGGTCCAGGCTCAGATCATAAACGCAGAAGTTGGATGGCCGGGTCAAGCCCGGCTATGAGATATTTAGGTTTGATTTAGCGAAATAGGACACAATTGATGGCCGCGCTTGCGTTTCGCGTTCCCGAAAAGGGCTTTCTGGCTCTTTCCGTGCATGACGCGGGGCGGGTTGAGGACGCTCGAGCGGTCATCATCCCATTCGGCTTAGAGGCGAGCGTTACCTATGGCGGCGGCACGTCCGCTGGGCCGGAAGCAATCATCGCCGCAAGCTCTGAACTTGAATTTTTCGATGAGGAGTTCTGGTCGGAGCCGTTCAGGGAAATCGGCGTCGCCACGCTAAACGCCGCGCCGCCGGCCGACGAGCTTGAGGAAGCGCTTGCGCAAATCGCCGCCCTAACCGGCGCCGTGCTTGAGGCGGGCAAATTTCCGCTAACTCTTGGCGGCGAGCATTCGCTAACGGCGGGCGCCATTCGCCCGTTCACTGATAAATATCCCGACCTCGCCATCCTTCAATTCGACGCGCATTCGGATTTGCGCGAAACCTACGCCGGTTCGCGATATTCACACGCCTGCGCCATGCGTCGCGCGCTGGATTATGCACACATTTCCCTTGTTGCGGTTGGCCTTCGAGGCACGGGCGCGGAGGAAATTGCGTTTCTCGAAGCCAACCGCCATCGCATCCATACACACTGGGCGAAGGACAAACCGCGTTGGCGCATCGAGGATATCGTGGCCCCGCTGGCTGGGCGTCCAATTTACTTAACCTTCGACGTGGATGGTTTTGACGCCAGCCTGATGCCCGC
The DNA here is from genome assembly GCA_034440495.1 of Hyphomicrobiales bacterium. Lineage (GTDB taxonomy): Bacteria > Pseudomonadota > Alphaproteobacteria > Rhizobiales > Rhodomicrobiaceae > JAWXCE01. The sequence goes on from JAWXCE010000001.1 coordinate 99,039, forward strand.
CACCGGCACGCCGCAACCAGGGGGCCTGTTCTGGGATGAGGCTATTGATATCATCCGCGCCGCTTCGTCGGTTGGAACTATCGTCGGCGCAGATGTTGTCGAACTGGCGCCGATTGCGGGCATGCACGCCTGCGATTTTATCGCCGCCAAGCTTGCTTACAAAATCCTTACCCTTGCGCTCCTCAAGCGCGTCTGAGCTTGCGCCCGCGCCGGCATTGAAACGCGGCCTAACCTCCCCATTTCAACGCAACGAATTGTTAACCGTTGCGCATGTCCGGCCGTTGGGAGCATCCATGAAAATCATTAATCTCAGCATGCACGGCAACGCTACACGCGGCTACTCACCGATAACTGCGCCCGACGACAGCGAAGCGCTGGACGCATATTCTCGCGCGGTGACAGGCGTCGTGGATCGCGTCGGCCCGGCGCTTGTCGGCATCCAGAGGCTGCGGCGCAATGCTCAGGCGCCCATTCTGTCACCTGAGGGCGCTGGCTCCGGCATTATCATAACGCCTGACGGCTATGTGCTCACCAACCATCATGTGGTGGCGGGCGCGAGCGCACTGGAGGTTTTGCTGGCGGATGGCGGCGTTGCCAAGGCCGAGAAGGTTGGCGAAGACCCGGATAACGATCTTGCGTTGCTGCGAATGCATCGCGGCGGGCTGCCATGCGCTGAGCTAGGCGATTCCAGCGCGCTGAAACAGGGGCAGCTTGTCGTCGCCATCGGGAATCCCTTTGGATTGCAGGCGACGGTAACGGCTGGTGTCGTAAGTGCGTTGAGCCGAACCTTGCGGGCGACAAATGGACGCTTGATCGAGGATGTCATTCAGACCGACGCCGCGCTAAACCCTGGTAATTCCGGCGGGGCGCTGCTTGATAGCCTCGGTCGAGTGATTGGCGTGAACACCGCCATCATCGCAGGCGCGCAAGGCACGGGCTTTGCAGTTCCGATTAACACCGCCAAGCGCATCATTTCCGAACTGTTGCGCTACGGTCGAATGGAGCGCGGCTATCTTGGGCTGGCTGGCCAGACAGTGCAGTTCCCGCGAGCTGCAGCCGCTCGTTTCGGGCTGAAGCGCGGCGCTGGCGTGCAAATCGTACAGGTGGCGGCGGGTGGGCCAGCGTTGGCCGCTGGGCTGCGACCTGGGGATGTCATGCTGTTCATTGATGAGCGAGAAGCATCGAGCGTAGACGATGTTTACAAAGCTCTCGACCGTCATGCGGTCGGCCGGGACTTGATGGTCAAAGCGCTTCGCAGCGGGGAAATTCTTGAATTCAAGCTGCGCGCCACGCCAAGGCCAGCGTGACGCGAACCTTCATCAATTGTCCAACACGCCTTTTAGAAGGTAATGCTGGATTTTGTGGCGGTTGGCGATGAGTTCATCGACCGTCGGCTTGCCTTTCAAGGCGTTTGAGATCGCTTGTTTAGTCGCTTCATAATTACAGCGGTAAAGATCCTTTTTGTCCAGGTTTGGATCGGTCGCGGCTTGCGGGTCGAGCCACACCATGATGATCATGCACAACTCGTCAACCTGATCCTTTGGCAGCGTGCCGTCGATCAGGCAATCGACAATGGCGTCGGCCATAGCCGCCTCGATGACGCCCCCCAGCAACTCCACATACTCCGCAGATTGAACGGTGTATTTGGTCGTCATCATCGTCATCGGCCGAACCATCTGGTTGCAGTCGCGTACGACAAGCATGCGTGGATGGCCGGCAACCTGGCCTGTCATGCCTGCGAACGCCGTGCCCACAGGGCCGCGGATGGAGCCGATGAGCACCTCCTGCATGGCGTCGGTGAACTGCCCTTCGGCGGCAAAAACGGTAGCTTCTCCGGTTTTCATCCAGATCTCGGCCATGGCGTCCTTTCGTCTCACAAAATTGCTGTCGGCATCGTTGTTTCCTGTGCCATAGCTATGCCATCCAAACGCGCGACTGCAACGTTTGAACATCTGGAGTGGCGCAATAGCGCAGAAAAGTTATGGGTTCACCAAAAATTTCACGCGAAGCAGTTACGCCCCCCACTCCCTGCATTGGCGTTTGCCAACTCGACATAACGACCGGATTTTGCATTGGCTGTGCGCGCACAGCACAGGAAATTGGGCTCTGGCGCGATGCATCTCCCGCAGTTCAGCGCGCTATTACAGATGCTTTGCCCGAAAGACATGCCATGCTTAAAGGCCGTAACGCCCCTCGCGAGGATTTATAGTTTTCAGAGTTACGGCCTAGCGCTTCAATATATCTTATCGAAGCAGCCACTGTTTAAGCGTATCGATCTTCACCTTCGCCGTGTCCACTCCGCCATCGAGCGCTTTCATATACCAGTCGAAAGCTTGCGCGGGGTCGGGCTTGCCGGTTTTGACTTTCAACTGCTCAAAATAACTTGGATCGAAAGACCGGCCCATGGCGAGCGATGCATCCGGATCGCCCAGCGTTGCCGCCTGATCGTAGAGCTTACGAGCGCCAGTTATGTCTCCATCCCGCATCAGCCGGTTGCCATCCCGAATTAGCTGCTGGCTTTTCTGCGGATCGCTGGAAGTTTTGGTTTGTCCGGGCAAAGCTACGCTTTTCGGTTGAAGCCCAGCATCGAGTGCAGCCTGATTATTTGCGTTTGATTTAGGAGCGGTTGGCGCCAATCTCGCGTCTGTTGCGGCCGTCGAAGCAGTGTTTGCCGGGTCAAGCGCGGCCGCGCGGCCCCCGGCACTGTTCAACTGCAAAGCAGCCAACGCCGTCTGCACGGCGTCATCAGAAATCTTGTCACGAGTATCGGGCGATACAGCCAC
>JAWXCE010000002.1:0-122946 GCA_034440495.1 Hyphomicrobiales bacterium
GCGCGCTGGTCGCCTCGTCGAGGATAAGGATCGGCGCATTTTTCAGGATGGCGCGCGCGATCGCTATACGCTGGCGCTCACCGCCAGATAACGATGCACCTCGCTCACCTATAACGAATTGGTATCCGCCAGGCTTTTGCAAGATGAAATCGTGCGCTTCGGCAAGCCGGGCCGCTGCTTCTACCTCCTCATCGGTACTCCCCACGCGGCCAATGCGGATATTTTCTGCGATGGAGCGATTGAATAGACCGGCGTCCTGAAACACCACGGCGATGGACTGGCGCAGGGTGGTCAGCGTTACCTCACGTATATCGACGCCGTCGATGGTAATGCGTCCTTTCTGCGGATCGCGAAGTCGCTGCAGAAGAGCGAGCGTAGTAGTTTTGCCCGATCCAGTCGGCCCAACAAGGGCTATAGCCTGTCCCGGCGAAGCAGAGAAGTTCAGATCGAAAACGCCCTGTTCACTTGCGGCAAATCGAAGAGTGACATCTTCATACTCGACCGCACCGGTCACACTTTGTAGCGGCGCCGCATTAGAGCGCTCCAATGGCCAACCTGATGCGTCAACAAGGTCGTAATAAGCCTGAAGCGTCGGCGCGTTGATGAAGATGCGGGCGACAAAACCCGAAAGCTGATCAAGCTTGGCGATCAGCAACCCGGCGAAGCCGACAAAGCTAACGATCTCGCCGACGGTAATCTCGCCGCGCACTGCAAGCACGGAACCTAACGCGAAAACGGCGACCATGGTGACTGTCGCCGCCGCCCTCGTCAGCACGGTCAGCAGCGCCCACCATGTAACAACCGGATATTGCGCGGTCAGCAACTGACCTATGAGCTGGCGCAACGCCGCGCCCTCGTCCGCCAGACGCGCATAACTTTGCACGACGGACACGTTGCCGATAACGTCTCCAACGCGGCCGGACACCTCCTGGTTATGGCGCTCTACTCTTGCCTGTCCGATCTGAGTGCGCCGGATAACCTCAAGGTTGGCGAGTGTGTAAAGGAGAGCAAGCAGCGCCAGAATGCCGGCCATACGAGGATCAAGAGCAATCGCCGTCGGCACCAGAAACAGAACACTCACTAAAGCCGCTAGATGATCGCGCAGAAACGTAAGCCAAAGCGCGAACAGGGCGTCGGCTCCCGAAAGCATTGTGCGTACAACCCGGCTTGAACCAAGATCGGCGTGATAGCTGATGGGAAGCGTAATAGCACGGTCAAAGGCCTGGCTCATGGCGGCCAATCGTTGCCGGTGCGCGAGCCTGTCAGCGAACACCGAAACCAGCACACTCGCAAGAATGCCGAAGAGACCAAGAGCTGCCCAAAAGCCAATAATCGGAAAGCTGTCTTGGCCTTTTGACAAACTATCGACGACCTTGCCGAATAGTATCGGCTCAGCCAGCAAAACGATTGCAATGACGACGTTCGCAACGGCTAAAAGGCCTGATAACCAGCGCTCGGGATAGAGCATAGCCAGCGCGCGCCAGTATATTTTCAATAGCGACAAGGCTACGCTCCGCAATATTGATTAGCTTTTTAAACTCTATGCGATCTGGGGGATCAGAAAGGCCAAATACCATCACGACACCGCGAGCCGCACAACCCCTGGCAGACTTATTGACGCAAGAAATCCGCTTAAAACCTGGTAGCCGCAACTGCGCGGATCAGACGCGCGCCACGTTAACGCAATAGTGCGACCAACGTTCTGGTCGACTAGAGGAAAATAACGCACTGTGCGATCAAGCCGGGGATCATATTTCACCGCCAGCGCCGGGATCAATGAATGCCCTGAACCTGCCGCCACAAGATGGCGCAGCGTTTCAACGCTAGCCGCATGGCGTTCTTGGCGACCGCCGGCGCGAACCCGGCACGCCTCTAGCGCCTGTCCGCGCAGACAATGTCCCTCATCCATCAGGATCATCCCTTCTTCCTCCAGATCGGCGAGCGAAAGGCCGGTTTTCTCGGATAACTGCGACTGCGCGTGACAGATCGCGAAAAATGGCTCGAAGAAAAGCGGCTCGGCGCGCAACCGGTTTTCCGAAAGCGGCGTGGACAACAATGCCGCGTCCAGTTCTCCGGCAACCAACGCAGCGATAAGCTCCGCTGTCAGCGCTTCGTTGAATATCAGTTTAAGGCATGGGAAGCGTGTTTGCACCGGGTCGATCAAATGCGGAATGAGATAAGGCGCAAGCGTAGCGATCACGCCCAGCCTAAGCGTACCCGATAGTGGATCGCCGCCCGTCCGCGCAACCTCGAATAGCCGTCGCGCTTCCGCAAGCACCACGCGGGCTTGGGCAACCACGGGAGCGCCTTTGGGGGTAAGCGTCATTCGCCCTTTACCGCGCTCGAAAATAACGACTTCGAGGTTTGTCTCTATCTTTTTGACCTGCGCACTAAGCGAAGGCTGGGCCACGCGGCACTGCGCCGCCGCCGCCGAGACGCCACTAAGATCGGCGACTGCGACCAGATATTCCAGATCGCGAAGGGTGAGAGAGGCGTAGTTCATATCGCTGTATAGGCAATATCTATGCAAATGAACAGAACATCATCTTATGCCTATGGACACTCCGGCGTTACCCTGCATCTACGCCGAGCCGTGAGCGGCGCAAAACCCATGGGAGAGTCTTATGTTTCTACGCATCGACAAACTGCAAATCGACATGCCCGTGCCGAAAAACCCTGATCCGAAAGCCGCCGCCGCTGTGCAGGAGCTGATGGGCGGGCGCTTCGGCGAGATGTCCACGCTAATGAACTACATGTTCCAGTCCTACAACTTTCGCAACAAGGAGAAGCTGCGCCCGTATTATGCGCTGATCTCCAACATCGCCACCGAAGAGCTTGGCCACGTGGAACTCATCGCCGCCGCCGTCAATGGCTGCATGTATGGCCAGGAGCCGCAGGGCGACATGACCAAAGGCGACGCCAGCTTTGCCCACGTGTTGAACACATTTCCGAACCTCCACAGCCACATCGCCTTCCCGCATGGCGCCATGCCTTCCAACTCGATGGGACAGCCATGGACGGGCGATTACGTGTTTAACTCCGGCAACCTCGTGCTCGACCTGCTGCACAACTTCTTCCTCGAAAACGGCGCCCGCACACACAAGCTGCGCGTGTATCAGATGACTGACAACCCGGCCGCGCGCCAAATGCTAGGCTATCTGTTCACGCGCGGCGGCGTGCATGCCCGCGCCTACGCGCTGGCGTTGGAGAAACTGACCGGCGTGCAGATGGCGAAGATGCTGCCGATCCCGGCGGTGGACGACATCGAACTGCCCGAGTCGCGCAAATACATGGAGGAAGGCTGGCATCGCCGCCTCTACCGCTTTACGCCGAAAGACTCGAAGGATTATATGGAGATGGCGGGTATCTGGAATGGCCAGCACCCCGACGGCGGCGACCTCGAAGTGGTCGATGGCCCCCCTCAGGGCGGCGACATGAACGACTATGAGGGCATTTCGGAAGCCTTCACACCGGAGTATAAGCCGGAGGAAATCTTCGAGATGGCGACCAAGCTGTACGAGAAGGCCAAGGGCTAATTATTACTGAAGCGGCGGCTCGCTGGCCGGGCCGCCAATTCCATGATCCAAGTTTAAGCTTGCTTCGCTTGACCCCAACGCACCGCACCTTCGAGTATGCTGTGAAGCATTCAAAACAGCCGCGAAAGCGCAGATGCGTTTTTCTCCTAACTGTCGCCCGGGTGCTCTACCGTGATTTATTGCATTTGATTTAAGTTGCTCCAAACATTTTGGGGAGATGATAATGCGTATCTGGTTAAAAACTGCGTTTTGTCTCGTTTTAGCGCTGGTCATCTGCTCCCTAGCAGCCTGTGGCAACATGTCGGCGGAGAACGCTGAACTCGCTAAAGCCCTTTGACCGGCGGTAACGCACGAATAAAGATTTATCGCACTGAAGAATATATCGCAGCGGCAGGCTCTGCCCGGGTGAAACTTAACGGCAAGCAAATCGCAGATATGGGCATCGGCGGCTCCACGATCCGGGACGTGCCAGTCGGCTCTCATAAGATCGTCGTGGATAACTGGCAACACCCGAATGTTTACGCCATCACTTTGAAAGCCAAGCCAGGAACGCTTTACACGTTAGAAGTTTCGCCTCGGACGGATGCGGCGATCGCAGGTATGTTCGGCCTTGTCGGCTCCATGGTCGAAGCCTCGATTAACGAGAACGGGGGCACGTTTCAAATCCGCGTTGTGGACGCCAAACCGTTACGTTAGCCCGGAAATAAAACGCGCTTTCGCACACGACTGTTATGGTGTGCATAGCCAGAGCGTGGCGATCGGCCTCTCGCTCAAAGAGATATTGTTTTATGCAAACCATTTACAAAGTCTGTACGGCGGTGGAGTGGGCGGCGGCGGTGGAGGCGGGCGCATACACAGGCTCGGAGCCGGATAAGCGCGACGGGTTTATTCATTTCTCCACAGCCGCGCAGGCGCAGGCCACGGCGGAGAAACACTTTGCGCGGCAGAGTGAGCTTGTGCTAGTGGCGGTTGACGCTAACGCGCTCGGGGATGCGCTTAAATGGGAGCCGTCGCGCGATGGGGATTTGTTTCCGCATTTATACGCAGATCTGCCTGTCAGCACTGTCACTGGCGTAACGCACTTGCCGCTTGGCGCGGATGGCCGTCACATCTTTCCGGACAAGTTAGCCGTAGACTATAAGTAATGATCGAAAAACTGTTCTCCCTCGCCCAGCCCGGCCTGTTCCTGCTCGATCCAGAGCGGGCGCACGAATTAACCCTGCAAGCGCTGGAACGCGGCGTCTATCCGCGCGCTAACACCAACGATGCATCTCTACGTCAAAACCTGTGGGGCCTCGATTTTCCAAACCCCATCGGCATGGCGGCGGGGTTCGACAAGGACGCGCGAGTGCCCGACGCGCTGCTCGCCATGGGTTTTGGATTTACCGAAATTGGCACCGTCACGCCGCGCCCGCAGCCGGGCAATCCGCGACCGCGAGTGTTCCGACTGGTGCGCGAAGGCGCGCTGATTAACCGGCTCGGCTTTAACGGCGGCGGGCATGCGGCGACCCGCGCCCGGCTGATGCGGCGTGCACCGCGCGGCGTCGTCGGCGTTAATATTGGCGCAAACAAGGACGCGGCCGATCCGGTCGAGGATTACGCGGCAGGAGTTCGCGCGTTCGCAGATTGCGCTAGCTATTTGACGGTCAACATTTCTTCGCCAAACACGCCCGGCCTTCGCGGCCTGCAAACGCCGGAGAAACTCGATAATCTGTTGGAGCGCGTAATGCGTGAGCGAGACGCTGCAAAACCGGGGCTGCCAGTGCTGGTCAAACTCGCGCCCGATCTTGATGAGCATGCGCTGCCGGACATTTTGGCCCTAGTGATGGCGCGCCGCGTTGACGGCCTCATTTTGACCAACACCACAATCAAACGCGGCGTCATCCCCTACGCAGCGCATCGCGGGGAAACAGGCGGGCTTTCGGGGCGCCCGCTCTTCGCCCGCTCCACGCGCTTTCTTGCAAAAGCGTATTTGCTCTCAGAGGGCAAAATACCACTCATCGGCGTTGGCGGCGTAGATAGCGGCGAGGCGGCTTTGCAGAAAATCCTAGCGGGCGCTAGCCTGGTCCAGCTCTACACCGGCCTCATTTATCAAGGCCCTGCCCTGCTTGGCCGCATCAGACAAACCGTGACGGCTTACATCCGGCGAGAAGGGCTAACGATTACCCAGGTCGTCGGACGAGACGCGGAGCGCTGGGCTGCGTCGACGAGCATCTAGTTCTGGCGCTTATCGCTGCCGAGCATCCTAAGCAGCCTGTAAACAACCCAGATCGGCACAACGACAGCTGCGCCAATTAGAAAGAACTGGAAGACGCTTTCTATTGAGTCGAAGCCAATCTGATACAACCAGTCGCCAATATCGCGAATGTACTCGAATACATCCTCCGGGCCGGTGCCAAGCCAGCTTAAAATCAGGCCGGTGATGATAGAGACAATGACGAGGCGAATAATCACGCCCAGCGGGCTGCCTCCCAGAATCCGTTCCATAGTGCGCTCCCTTCGCCAACTGGCGACTCCTTGAGAGGCTTATCACGGGGCGGCTCCATACGCCAAGCCTACATCTCCCGCGAACCGGGCGATCCGCACCGCCATTTTTTTACCGTCCATTTGGGGTTCTCGCTGGCCCATTGCGCGACATACGGGGCTGAGATGTAGCCGCAGCGAAACGGATTATCGGTATCGACCAGGTCGGGCAGGCGCTGATCCTTGCACTGGCTGGGATCGGTGACAAGGCACGCGAGCACAATAATTTCCATATCCGTTTCCTCAAGATTAGGCGGGTTCGCCCGACTTAATAAGTGTTTTATAAGATCGCAGGGCAGGCGGCTAGGCGCTAGCGAGATTTACAGTTGGGGTTGCTTTTGTGTTTGCTTTACGCACGGGCAAGCATTGCAGATTGCAAAAGCCCACTAAGCCCCGGCCACGCAAATGGCTTGACTAAAGCCGTTCCCGAAAAAGTATCTCGCGGTTTTTTCCGGCGGAAACGGCTCTATATATAGGTCATTGGCCAATCCCGATTTGACCCAGTCAATCAAATCGGGATCGCGTCTAAAGCTGTTTTTAGTCGTATTTTGCGGATTGTTTTGAAAGTCCCTTGGAATAGGCGTGGGTCACGCGCTTTACCCATCACGAAACAACGCGAATCAGTCATCATCCGTTAATAATCGTTTATCGGATCATGCATGACTTTAGCGTGCCGCTTCTCACCCGGCTTGGTGCCTGATCGTGGATTGGGTTTGATATGACGCTTGGGATGACCATGACACAGAGCGCCGCACTCCGCCGCCACGAGGAAGACCCGCTGGAATGCGGTTCGGCACGTGTTCTTATGGGCGGAAAATCGTTTATCGCGGACAGAACTGGCGCCTTGTACTGGCCTGCGGAAAACACACTAGCGGTCTCAGACCTGCGGCTCCAACAAGGGTCATACCTCACGGAGCAGGACGTGGTGCTGCCGCCTTACGACACCGCCTCCGCATTCGACAAATTGGAAGACGCTATCGATCGTTACAACCCTCAGCGCGTGATTGCCTTGGGGGATAGTTTTTGTGGCAAAGAACCGCTTGATCTCCACGATCTCGACTGGCTGCAAGACCTGATGGAAGGGCGTGAGTGGTTCTGGATCATGGGCCCAGACAGCGCGCCACCGCCTGACTGCGCACGCGGAGTCGTCGCGCCACATGTAACGTTGTCGGGCATAAAGTTCAGGCATGAGCCAGTCAAGGCTCCGGTTTCTCAGGAAATTTCCGGGCGCATGCACCCTGTCGCCACTATTTCCGAGCAGGATTATCAGGTGAGCGGTCGCTGCTTCGTCTCAAACGGTGCTCGTATGGTGCTACCTTCCGTTGGGTTGTATGCGCGCGGCGCGAATGTGCTGGATGACGCTTTCGAACCGCTGCTTGGCCGCAATGGGCTGTTTGTCTGGATTGTCGCCCATGGTCGGGTGCGGCAGGTTGCGGCAGGCCAACTCGTTTCGCGGTAGTATTCCAGCCGGAGTCGGCGGGTCAATGTCTGCGAAAAATAGCCGAACCGGCCAGACCGGAGATAACAGCAATAAGCACGGCTGCCAGCCCATAAAGCACAGGACGGTCAAAAGCCGTGGCATACACGAGTTGCCCCACGCCAGCTTTGCCCACGGAGATTTTGGTTTCGTCGGTGCTGAGTAACCTTCCATTGTAAAACAGGTAAATTTCAGCAGTGTAATCGCCGACCGGCGTGTTCGACGGCAAATCGAATGCGCCGCGAAACAGGCTCCTGCCAACAAACGCCACAGCGCCGGGCACCTCCAGGTACAGACGCTCCTGTTGTTTAAGGGCTATAATCGCGCTGCGGAAGGCGGAAAGTTCGCCGCCGTCGCCAACTCCCAGAGTGCTCTCCGGCTTGAGTTTCAAACTGTTAAACCCTAAACCAAGGTTACCCAGGAGCTGCGCGGAAGCGATTTCCGCCAGCGGTTTCGTCGATAATACCGCGTAATAGCTGGGGGCGCCGCGAAACATCATGGATGAATTGTTGATCCAGAGGCCCGCCACGCGCTGTTTCTGACGCGCCACAACGTTTTCGACCGGGCCACGCAGACTGACTACAACATCATAAAAGCCTGAATCGGCTGTCGGCTGCCGGCTATTATCGACAGCGCCGAACACGATGACACGAACGCCGTTAAAGTTCGTCTCAATGAAAATCTCATGCGACGACAGGTCGGTTTGCAGTTGTTCTGGATTACGGGGGTTCTGCGCATATCCGGACGGCGCGGAGGCCAGAACAAAGACTCCAAAAACTGTAAACCAAAGTCGCATTAAGCGCGTGGTCATTTGCCTATACCTCCGCGCTGATGGAGAAGAGCTGATCTGGAACCGACACAAGATCGATTAGCAGTCTAAGGCCGACAGCGAGCACCAGTAGCGCCAGCAGCGCGCGCAACTGCTCGGCCTTCAGCTTCTGTCCTGCGCTGACGCCGAACTGCGCTCCCATAACGCCGCCGGTCATCAGGATTAAGGCCAGCATAACATCAACGGTTTGGTTCGCGACGGCGTGCAATAGCGTCGCCGCGCTGGTGACGAAAATAATCTGAAAAAGCGAGGTGCCAACAACCACATTGGTCGGCACGCGCAGCCAGTAAATCATGGCGGGCACCATTATAAAGCCGCCGCCGACGCCCATTGTCGCCGCCAGTAGGCCGCCGATAAAGCCGATGCCGAAGCCGGGAACGGCGCTGATGAAAAGCTTCGAGCGTTTGAAACGCATCTTGAATGGCAGGCCATGCACCCAACCGTGCTGCCCTGGACGGCGCATGGAAACCGGCTTTCCGTTTTTCACCAGCCGGAGGGCTTTGAAGCTCTCGATGCCCATGAGTATGCCCACGCCGCCGAGAAGCACAACATAAAGAAAGCTGATAAAAAAGTCGATTTGCCCCGTTTCGCGAAGCAGGCGAACAATTATGACGCCAATGAAAGAACCGAGCAGGCCACCAGCGACGAGCACACCGCCCAGTTTGATGTCCACATTGCCGCGCCGCCATTGTGCGAGCGCGCCGGAGATGGAGGTGGCGATCAGTTGATTAGCGCCTGTCGCGACCGCTACGGCTGCGGGAACGCCCGAGAAGATGAGGAGCGGTGTAATCAGAAAACCGCCCCCGACCCCGAACAGCCCTGACAAAAACCCAACGGCGGCGCCCATCCCGAGAATGGTGAGGATATTCACGGTAATCTCGGCGATAGGCAAATAGATGTTCATGACAGCCGTAAGTTGACGCGCTGCGTACATCTGCGTGAGCTTTGCGAAGATTGCAGCGGTGGCACAACTGCCGTTGATAAAGCATATGGGCGGCGCCTCGGCAATCCATACTACGGCTTGGCGTGATTATGGCGAATATGTCCTTTACGAACCATCGAGTGCATTCTTGCATTTCACGCTTGGCGTTTAAGCGTGAGGTTTCCAGGATTGAACAAATTTGTCAGCGTTTTGCAGATCTTTATGCGACAGTTTAGCGCGTAGTAATTCGATCTTTACTGAACTCTCCACGTCGCCGGATTTCGCCGCGATGGCATACCACCGATAAGCTTGCGTTAGATCGGAAGGCCCGCCTAGTCCGCGCTCCAGCAGCACAGCCAGATTATATTGGCTATCCACAACGCCACGCAGCGCCGCCTTCTCGAACCATTGAGCCGCTTCGTTGTAATTGGCGGCGTTTGCGCCCCGCTTCGCCCGCAGTACGCCAAGATTGTGCATGGCGAGGGCGTGGCCGTTTAACGCCGCCCGCTCATACCAGATCGCGGCTGTTGTGAGGTCGCGGCGGCCGCGTTCGTAACTTGCGCCCATGCGGTATTGTGCGGCGGGGTGAACCGTATCGCTTTCAAATTTTATAACGGTCTTTGCCGAACCGGCTTGTGAAGAAATCTCTACCTTGGGTGCCCAGGCTGCGCGCTTTGCGACGGGAGTCGGCGCAGCGGTTTGGATCAAAATCATCCCGCTTCCGGCCCGGGACAATGCCGGTTTGCTCCCGATCAGGTTGATGCAGAGGAGCACGATGCCAGCGGCAAGCATGATGAGCACGCCGATGACCAGGCCAGTGCGGACACGGCGGCTGCTTTCCCGTTCGTACTCGTCGTCCTTTCCCTCGGGAAACGACGGATGGTAAACGTCTGGTTTAGGCTCGATTGACGCTGGCGCCTGCTTCGCAGACGTTCGGGGCTGACCCGCGCTGCTAGCGACATTTGGCGTTGGCTGCGTGTGGGCAGGAATTTCGCCAACCGGGACTGTCAAACCGGCGCGGCGCGGCGCGGCTGGCGCGGGCGGCGTCACGTGTTCGAGAAACTGGCGCAGCGTGAAATGCACGTCTTCCACGGCGCGCGCAGTGCGCTGCCCCGTCTCGCGCGATTGCTGATTGAGCGCGCGCACTTCGGTCTCGATGGCGGTGAAGCGCGCCGCCGGAGCTGTCTGCTTGAACGCCTCCGTTAAGTGGCGGGCCGTCATCTCGAAGGTTTGGCGCGAACTTTTGCGGGCGGCGTCTACTACCGCCGCTTCGGCGCGCGCGCCTGCATTTTCCGACGCGACCACGCCCAAGCGCGCCGTGTTATCGAGCTTCTCCAACCTTGCGCCGATATGATGAAGCGCCGCTCCATGGGCTTTATTATAGTTTTGCTGCTTCTCCAGATGGTCAGCGACCTGTCGGAGCTGGCGATCGACAGCCTCGGCGCTTATGCCATCGGCTGATCGCGCTTGCAGTGTGTTCAGGCGGTCGAGGATGGCTTCGACGCGCTGCTCTATCGCCGCATTGCGGCTTCTGATTTCATCGCCAGCCGTGCTGGCTTCAATAAGCTGGCGCAGTTCGGAGAACCGTTTCTCAAGCCAGCCGCGCGCCATATCATGGCGCTCATCCTCGTGTCTGTCCGGATTTGGCGGCTCTGGATTTCGCGGACGTGGACTTTCCGGCGCATAGCCCGTCGAATGGCGAGCGAACTCAGTCGCTGGATCAAAGTAGGCCTGATATTGCGCATGGGTGTCCTCGGCGGCAAGGGAGCCGCCCCACCCTGCGGATTGAGCCATTTTAGCAGCCGGAGACTGGTTGCGGCGGTAAGTCGGTTCTTCCTCGCTCTCAGCGCCAGCAAGGGTTTTGGCCAGCTCTGAAACCCGGTCTTGCATTTCCATGACCTGAGGGGCTGCCCCAGTTTCCTGCATGCGCTGGACATACTGACGCAACAGCGCCTCGATGCCGGCCGCATAAGCTGTCGCTGCTGGAGGCTGCGCGGACGCCTCTGATCCTGGCGTCCGTTGAATTTTCGACGTCATGGCCGCCCTCTTTATGACGTTCTGAGTGAGGAACGCGACTCGCGCTTAACGCGAACCACACACTTTATCACAACCCTAGGGGTAGTCCCCGTTGATGAAAGATGGGGATTCCCGTATGTGACTTATTTTCCTCCAACAAAATCGCAGGACAGGGTAAATAATCTGTAAAATTCCTAAAATTACATACTCTTTTATTTAACCATATCAAAAGGACTGGCTTTAAACTTCTTATTTTGGAGCACGAGCGTTGCGCCAGCCTGTCTGGTTGCTTTATACTCGATCACCAATGAAAGACATCCAGCCATTTACTGAAAAGCCGCCAGAGCCATTTTTTCAGGCTGCCAAATCCGTTTCAGTAGCGACGAGCGGGGCGGGCTTTATGGACATTACGGCTGAGGTAACAGGCTGGCTGCGCGATTTGCAGGCGAGGGATGGCCTTATGACATTGTTTATCGGGCATACGTCGGCTTCGCTCACGATCCAAGAGAATGCAGACCCCTCGGTTCAAGCGGATTTGTTACATGCGCTGGCGCGGTTTGCTCCGGAAAACGGCGATTACTCTCACAGGAGCGAGGGCCCCGACGACATGCCAGCGCATATTAAATCTATGCTCACATCCGTCAGCCTGTCGATTCCTGTGGTGGCTGGACGTCCGGCGCTGGGCCTATGGCAGGCTGTGTATGTGATCGAACATCGCGCCCGGCCACATCGCCGCCGCGTGTCGTTGCATTACATTGGCAGCAGAACAGGCTCATGACAACAACGCCGGATGGTTACTTTTTTATTACACTTGTATGCATTTATCTCGCACTGTGAATATCTTGATTGACAGTAACGTTAAAATCACTTGAAGCCTCGATTTTGCCGCAACCGTGCTTACTCTGGCGTTAGGGAAACGAAATTAACGCGGTGTTCACGCCATGTTTTTATCGTCCTTCCTAGTAGCCCAGAGAGTTAATGATAGAGTGAGGATCATGCAGCGTATTCTTCTTGCCGAAGATGACGAGTCCATGCGCAGATTTTTGGTCAAGGCTCTTGAAAGGGCTGGCTATAAGGTAGAGGCATTTGGTGACGGCGCAGCCGCCTACGAATGCCTTCAGACGCAATCGTTCACAATGCTGCTGACCGACATTGTCATGCCGGAAATGGACGGCATCGAACTTGCGCGCCGCGCTGCCGAACTCGATCCGGAACTACGCATCATGTTCATCACCGGCTTTGCGGCCGTCGCTCTTCATCCGGACGCGCACGCGCCAAAGGAAGCACGCATTCTGTCCAAACCGATTCATCTGAAAGACCTTGTGCGCGAAGTGGATCGCCTGCTCGCCGCGTGACAATTCAAGCTGGCCGTCAGTGGTGGCCCGCCTGGAATTTTTCGGGCAGGTTTTCGCTTTGATGTGATCGCAATGGTGTGTTGACGCGGTGGCACTTCGCCGTTTACATACTCTCTCAAATTCTGGACACGTAGCTCAGCGGTAGAGCACCTCGTTGACATCGAGGGGGTCACAGGTTCAATCCCTGTCGCGTCCACCATTCCTTGATCACTCAACTTAAACTAGTATAAATCATAATTACAACTGTGCTTGTGGGGCCATTATTTCGCGCAACTCTCTCCTTATTGATGCCCCTTTTTTTTCATCAGTTAAATTCAGGCAGAGTTGGGGAGGCATTATGCGATTTTTATTCAAGTTTTTTGTTTTTGGGCTTTTTATGGGTATAGTTTTGTATACCGAAAGCATTGCTCAAGCCCAGGACGCTACTCTGTTCACCAAATATCAGGATGAAAAGCGTCAAGCCAACACAAATACAGTTACAATCATTGGTTCCTCGCTCGCAAGCGCTTATGCCCGCTTTGCCGAGGATTTACAGAATGTTTTAGATGACCCCAAGACAAACGATGTTAGAGTGCTTCCAATACTTGGACGTGGGGGTGGACAAAATGTTTTGGACATTTTGTTCCTCAAGGGAATCGACATGGGTTTCGTCGATCAGGACAACTTGGCCTATTTTAAGAAAAAAGAACCTGCGCTTTTTGCTAATATTGAACAGCGTATTCATTATATCGCCAAGATAGGCCACCAGGAATTTCACGTTCTGACAAAGTCCGGAGTTAACTCAATTGAGGAACTGCGCGGCAAGAAAGTAAACTTTTTGAAAGTGTTGAGCGCCAGTCATTTGGCCTCAGAGAACTTTTTCAGCATTCTAGGCATCAATGTTGAACCTACGTTTTACGATCATGATCTGGCGGTGGAAAAAATCAAAAGTGGTGAAATCACCGCTGCATTCCGGACAGTCGCTGCGCCTGTTCCCGCTTTTTCCAATATCAAAGATACCGACGGCCTAAAACTGCTCCCTCTGGATTCAAGCACGCTTCCGGCGGGTGGATATGAAAAACTGCTCGCGATCTACCTGCCAGCCGTACTCCGCAACGAAGATTATCCTGGTGTTATCGCCAAGGGCGAACCACTGCCAACGCTGGCGAACAGCACTGTGCTAGCGGTTTACACCTGGCCTGAAAATACTGACCGCTACCAGCGTATGGCTAAATTCGTGACAAAATTCTTTGCCAACATTGAGAAATTCCGCACCGGGCCGCGCCATCCAAAATGGAAGGAGGTCAACCTCGCCGCAGAGGTGCCTGGCTGGAACCGCTTCAAACCCGCCCAACAATGGCTTGACGCAAACCGCGGCGCCGAAACCGCGTCGTCGAACGAGCTTAAAGTCGCATTCGACAGCTTTTTAAAGGAATATTCGAAAGCGTCTGGATCGAACGACCTGACCAAAGTGCAGAAAGAGGCTCTCTTTGGACAATTCGTGAAGTGGTGGCAAACTCAAAAACCGCAGCAGGCCGCTCGCTAGTGGCGGCCGTTTTTTGCACTCATTGAGTTTTAGTCTGTTGCGTTGGCGCGCTTAGATAGTGCATGTAAAGGAGATCAGCCTATGCCCTCGATCAACCGGCGCGACTCCAGCAAAAAAGCGCGTGAGCACAAAAGTTCGATGCAGTTCGCAGTATTAGGCGCATCTCTCGCTGCGGCCGTTGTCTTTATCACCACACCTATAGTGGGCGCCGATCAAGGCAAGTCAAAGCTCATTCTTGGCAATCTGCCGCCAAACCAAAGCGGAGCAAACCGCGCGGCCCCTGCCCTTGATATCGGCGAAGAAGCTCGTCTTGCGCAAGCTGGAGGCGGCTTTACTGTTAGGGACACGCGCGGCGCTCCCGGAACGCCAATCCCGCTGTTGATATCGCTGCCTTCGCCTACCCTTGCTGAATACACTTTCGTCATGCTGCGCGGCGTGGGGAAAGCCTTCAAACTGTCGGCGGGCTTCCAGACTAAAGACGCTTGGGCTGTTTCATTGCGTGATCTGCCAGGTTTGACACTCATCTCTCCGCCCGACTTTAACGGCGTGGTGGAAATGGACGTTCAGTTGATTAAAGGCCGTGACGTTGAGCCCGAAACCCGCAGGCTCACGGTGACAATCTCACGCTCCACGCAACCGCCTTACACGGCGGGTATCGCTGGCGCAGAGTTGCGCACCGCTTCTCCGACGGGTCAAATAGCCGATCCTCTTGCTTTAAAGGACGATGAGCAGGAGGAGAAAACCGGTTTGGTCGCCGGCCCTAAAGGCATCTCGGAGGCCGAGGAGACCGCGATGATATCGCGCGCCAATCTTGTTCTAAAAAACTCTGATGTTTCAGCCGCACGGCTTTTGTTCGAGCATCTGGCGCGACGCGGTAGCGCCAAAGCAGCCTTCGCCATGGGGCAGACTTACGATCCAGAGTTTTTGAAAACTTTATTCGTCAAAGGCCTCAAAGCGGACATCGAAAAGGCGAAAGCCTGGTATCGCAGGTCGGTAGAACTTGGCGGCGGTGAAGCACAGGCGCGCCTTTCGGCCCTCGACGCCGATAAGTAGCTGCCTACGAGGTCTTTAACGTGTCTGGCGGTTGACAACGGGTCGTCAGAGACATATCCATTGCCATAAGAATTTTCAATATTTCGAGAGCGGGGCTATGATGGCTGCTGCTTATTGCGCATTACACATAAGCTGCATCGCGGCTTAACCTAAACCGGGCACCGACATGAAAATCAAGAATTCTATCAAGACGCTCAGAAAGCGTCACCGTGACAACCGCGTCGTGCGACGCCGCGGACGTCTTTACATTATCAATAAGACTGTTCGGCGCTTTAAAGCACGGCAGGGCTAAGCATACATATTCTAACTTAATCCGCGATTATACAGGATATCCGCCAGAGGCTGAAGATGTTCATTTCCTCAGTGTTTTTGGCGCAACTATTTATCTATCCGGGCATCCAGACGTTAGAATGCTTTACGTGTTGTACAGACAACGCAAAAAGCGAGTATAGCATTCTGTTGGTCAATATTCAAAAAGCTACGAATTCAGAGGCGGAATCTCCTCTCGCCCGCGCGGAACGGCTCGACAAGCTCTACACGCGACTTGCCAATAAAGACATAAGCGAGCGGGCAGCTCAGGAGCTTGTTTCCGTCATAGAGCGGGTTTGGCTAGACTCTGGAAGCCATACTGTCGACTTCCTTATGGAGCGTGCGCTTGCCGCCACGCGCAGCCAAAATTACGATATCAGCATCCAAATCCTTAACCGGGTTGTGGAGCTGGCGCCGGACTATGCTGAAGGCTGGAACCAGTTAGCGGTCGCATACTATCTCAGTGAAAACTTCGATCAAACGTTGCCGCCTTTGCTGCGTGCGCTGTCACTCGACCGGCGTCATTTTAAGGCCATCGAGGGCTACGGCGTATTAATGCGCGAGATGGGCAACAAGCGCGCCGCTTTGAGCGCATTTCGCAGGGTTTTGGTTATTAATCCGCGCTCAAGCTCCGCCCGCGAGGCGGAGGCGGAGTTAAGCCGCGAAATCGACGGACAGGGGATTTGAAACGATTCCGAAAAGGGTTACGCGGTTTTCGGATAAGGGCGGCAACAGTTATTAACTAGCGCATTATGCGTTTAATCGTACAGACCGTCGTTGCGAGGCGGATCTCGTCCCCGTTGCTTCCATGCTCACGTTAGATGCGAAAGTTGGATTGCTTTGCTTCGTTCGCGAAGACGTTGATCCCGATTTTATATATGTTGGTCTGGTAGCGTTAAAATAGCCAGTTCAGGCACGCCCGCTCTCAATGACGCCATTCCCGCCAACGACCGCAATGCGCAGCATATTCGTTGCGCCGGGCCGCCCAAATGGCATGCCCGCTGAAATAATGATCTGCTGATCTTTCTGCGCCACGCCGCTACTAATGGCGACCGCCTCGGCAATGCGCACCATGTCGTCGATGTCCGCCGGATCGTCGGTGAGAAAACACCGCAGCCCCCACACAATCGAAAGGCGACGCGCCGTTTTCTTAACTGGCGTCAGCGCGATGATTGGCTGCAGCGGACGCTGGCGGGCGGCGCGCAAAGCTGTCGTGCCCGTTGCGGTGTAGCAGATGATCGCGGCAAGTTTCATCGTGCTGGCTATGGAGCGGGCGGCGGCGCTGAGGGCGTTAGCGGAGTTATCCTCGATCTCCGCTGCGGATGGCAGCATGATCTTTTCGTAGTTCGTATCCATCTCCACTTCGCGGGCAACCCGCGACATCATGCGCACCGCTTCGACTGGATAACGCCCGACAGCGGACTCCGCCGATAGCATTACCGCATCGGCGCCCTCGAACACGGCGGTCGCCACGTCCGAGACCTCGGCGCGCGTCGGCACGGGCGAGGATATCATCGACTCAAGCATCTGCGTGGCGACAACGACAGGCTTCCCGGCCCGCCTCGCCTCGCGCAGAATGCGCTTCTGAATGCCGGGGACTTTCTCGACTGGCAGCTCGACGCCAAGATCGCCGCGCGCGATCATCAACCCGTCCGATTTCTGAATGATGTCGGCAAGATCGGTGAGCGCCGACGGCTTTTCTATTTTCGACATCACGGCAACGTCGCCATCATGCTGGCGCAGAAGCATGTGGGCCTCGTCGAGGTCTTCCTTGCGCTGCACGAACGAAAGCGCGATCCAGTCCACGCCAGCGCCAAGCGCCGCCACCAGATCCAGCCTGTCCTTCGCCGTCATGGCGCTCATCGGCAAAACGGTGTCAGGCAGGCTCACGCCCTTGCGGCTGGATAGCGAACCGCCAACCTGCACCTTGACCTTGAACCATTCCGGCTTTTTCTCGACAACTTCCATGCGCAGCTTGCCGTCGTCGAGCAGCAGCGTGTGGCCCTCCTCGATGCTGGCGAAAATTTCGGGGTGCGGAAGGTAAACGCGCTCGCTGTTGCCCGGCTCGGCTTTCGTGTCGAAATTAAAATAGGTGCCGCTTGGGAGAGGAATGTTATTCATGGCAAATTCGCCGACACGAAGCTTTGGCCCCTGCAGGTCGGCGAGCACGCCGATTGGGCGGCCTGCCTTGCGCTCCACATCGCGGATCGCCTGAGTAAGCCGGTTCAGCTCCGCGTGGGGAGTATGGCTCATATTGATGCGGAAAACGTCAGCCCCCGCATAAAACAACTGTTCGATAACTTCCACGGAGGATGAAGCTGGCCCTAGCGTGGCAAGAATTTTTACGCGCCGGTCGGCCTTCATTGTGGAGCGCCTGACGCTTGGCCTTCGATGGTGTCTGTAAGCCGCACTGTCCAGTCCTTTTCTTCCTGCGTGTCGACCTCGAAAAACCCGGTTCGCTTGTAACCGCGCTTGACGCAGTCGCCAACGCCCTGGACTGTAAACTCTTTATCGTCAGAGCACATCAGCGCTTTTCCGCCCCACTCGCCGCCTCGATCGTAGTCGATAGCGTGGACATAGTAGAAGCGCGCTATAAGCTCTCCGGCCAGTAAAACCTCGCATTTTTGCGATGGCACGTTCCACCAGCCTTCGCTGACCCACCCGGTTTTATCGTCACGGTAGCCGATGGCGACGCCGATGCGGCTCGATGTTGTGTTGCAGAGCTTGAAGTCCGCAAACGCGATTTGCGGTGAGCTAAACCATACTGCAAGGGCGAAGCTCAAAATCGCGAGTTGTCTCGTTATCGTCATGTTATCATCATCCGTATGCGTCACGGTCTTGTGCGACTGGCGCTATAGACGGTGTTGTTCGAGCCGCTACCACATACGAAGGCGTCACGATGTGCGCATGTTATGGGTCGCGCGCACCCGGTTCAACCAAAATCGCGCGAATATCATTGACATTCGTCTGCGTGGGCCCGCACTGCACAAGATCGCCAAGGCTTCTAAAGAACCCTGTCGAATCGTTATTGTTAAGAAATGTGGCGGCATCGCGTCCGCTGGCCTGCGCTCGCGCGAGTGTGTGCGGCCCTATCATCGCGCCCGCCGGGTCGGTTGCCTCACCGCCGCCGCCATCGGTGCCATCCGTGTCCGCTGCGAGTGCGGAAATCTTTGGAGCGCCTTTTAGCGCTATGGCGAGCGCAAGCGCGTATTCCTGATTCGGGCCACCACGGCCGTCGCCCGTCACCGTGACAGTCAACTCGCCCCCCGACAAGATCGCTGCGCGTTGACCCTTTCTAGCGACCTCTAGAGCAACCTGCGCGTGCCAGACCGCCACTTCCCGCGCTTCGCCCTCCAGATTGTCCCCGAGCAGAGTAGGAGCGTAGCCTAGCGCGCGAAGCCGGGCCGCCGCCGCGTCAATGGCCTGACGCGGTGAGGCCGTTACGGTAAACGACGTGTTGGAAAATAGCGCGTCCCCAGGCTTAGGGGTTTCATTGGCGCCATTTTGCAATGCGTCGGCGATGGCGGGGGGCGGGGTGACGCCATAACGGGCCAGCACGGCACGGGCGTCCGCAAGCGTGGTGGGGTCAGGCACGGTAGGTCCGGAACCGATGGCGTCAGGGGCGTCGCCCTTTACATCGGAGATTGCCAGAGCCATAAGCTTTGCGGGGAATGCCGCACGGGCCAGCTTGCCGCCTTTGACGCCCGACAAATGCTTGCGGACGCAGTTGATCTCGCTGATCGTCGCGCCGCACCGCAGCAACTCTCGCGTCAGCGCCTGCTTATCCGCAAGCGTCAGCCCCTGCGCAGGCGACGCGAGCAGCGCCGATGCTCCGCCAGACATGAGCACCAGCACGAGATCGTTTGCTTTTGCGTCAGACGCGATGGCAAGCAACCGGGTCGCCGCCATGGCGCTGGCCGCATCGGGCACCGGGTGTCCCGCCTCGATCAGCTCCAGCCGCGACAGTGGTGCGCCTGCCCCAAAACCGTGCCGCGTGACGACGACGCCCGAAAATCCGTCAGCGCCGAGAATGGGCGTGTAATGCCGTTCAGCCGCCTGCCCCATCGCCGCCGCCGCCTTGCCAGCAGCTATAATGATAAGGCGTCCGTTCGATGGCGGCGCGGGCCAATGCGCTTCGAGGCAATGATTTGGGTGCGCAGCCTCGACGGAGACCCGGAACAGGTCTAGAAGAGTGGCGCGCTGGGCGCTGTCGAGCGATGTATGGTGCATGGTTCCGGCCCCTGTTTTAGCGCATCATACAGTGGCGCGGGCAAAACGCGACAGGACGCGCCGAAAGCTTCCTAGTTTTCCGCAATATGGATGAGTGACATAGGATGGAAGACGCGGTCGAGATCATCTCCGGGAACAGCGCGACGGGTGTCATCCTGCTTTGCGATCATGCCTCGAACGAGCTTCCTCCACGATATGGCTCGCTGGGTTTGCCCGAGTCCCAATTGCAGCGTCACATTGCTTACGACATTGGCGCGGCCGGGGTGACGCGCGCCATGGCGGCGGCGTTGGACTGCCCGGCGGCGCTGTCATGTTTTTCGCGGTTGCTGATCGATCCGAATCGCGGGGAGGACGATCCGACGCTCATAATGAAGATTTCGGACGGCGCTCTCATCCCCGGCAATGTGACCATCACCGCAGAGGAGGCTGCTAGCCGCATCACGCGCTATTACGCGCCGTACCACAGCGCGGTGGCGCAGATGCTCGACGAAGCATTCCGTGGTGGCTTTACGCCGGTGATTGTCTCGTTGCACAGTTTTACGCCTGAATGGCGCGGCACGGCACGGCCATGGCATGCGGGCGTTTTGTGGGACGCTGATCCGCGCCTCGCCGTCCCCTTGATCGAGACGCTACGCGAGGATGCGAGCCTTATCGTCGGAGATAACGAACCCTACTCAGGCGCGCTGAAAGGCGATACACTTTACAAGCACGCAACCTTGCGGGGGCTGGCGCACGCCCTGGTGGAAATTAGGCAGGATTTGATTGCGGATGCGGCTGGACAACAGGCGTGGGCCACGCGCCTTGTCGGTATTATTTGGGACATGATGACCGACACGACGCTTGCAGCGCAGTTTGGCGCCGTTCAGCATTTTCCATCGCGAGCCGACTAGCCCCGAATGCCCATATCGTCATAAACGGAAACGCCTCATGCAAACCATCGACCAACAGACACAAATCGAGCTTGAAGCCGCAGCTTTCAGGCGCCTGGTCGAACACCTGCGCGCCCGCACAGATGTGCAGAACATCGACATGATGAATTTGGCCGGGTTCTGTCGCAACTGCCTGTCCAACTGGTATCAGGAAGCCGCCAACGCCAGCGGCCTCGAAGTGTCCAAAGACGACGCTCGCGCCTATGTTTACGGCATGCCGTATGACGAGTGGCGTGCCGCGCACCAGAGAGAGGCGACGGCGGAACAGACAAGCACCTTTAAAAGCACTGCAAAACACGGGGCTTGATTCGCTGCGCGCGCGAGGGGCCGTCAAGTTGCGGGAATGACATTTCACCCGCTTAACGCAAGCCTTGGATAGAAATCGCCAGCGCATTGATTTGGCGACCATGCGTGTTTAGCATCGCCAACTCATACCACGGCCCGCGCAAAACATGCGGGCGCCCTGCGCAGGAGACCCCGCATGAATCAGATGGCCCGTATGAACCAGATGGAAGCAGCCGAGCCAGAGGATGCTCTGCACAACAGCGCGCGCGATCAGCTCAAAACCATCGTGGAGCGTATCGAGCGCCTGGAAGAGGAAAAAGCCGCGCTAGCGTCAGATATCAAGGAAGTCTACGCCGAGGCGAAGGGCAATGGTTTTGACACAAAAGCGCTTCGCTCTGTCGTGCGCATTCGCAAGCAGGATATGTCTGAGCGGCGCGAAGCCGAGGCTGTACTGGCGACCTATATGCAAGCGCTTGGCATGCTAGAAGCGATGTGAGACAAAGGTTTTCAGCAATACCGCTCTGATTTCCTCTTCCTTGGGCAAAGGACCTCATCCGAAACGCTTAGGTGTTTCGACCTCTCCTGCGGATAGAGGTGAAGGCGATTTCGTTATACAGACAGAGGCTAACGCGCGGGCGCGGGAACATTCGATGCGGTTTTCGTGATCGTGCTGCTCGTCGATTCATTCGCGACGAACTTGCTGATCGCTCCGCTTACAGCTTTTCCCGTGAAGCGCTGCGCCCAGAACATCCCTTCATATTGAGAGCCTCGTTCGAGACCAACGCTTAGCGTTGCGTCAGCGTCGGAAAATAGCACCTGCAATTTGCGCACGACCGGCCGGGCTTCCTTGGAGAAATCTGCGTAAGCCAGCGGCGAGTCGGTGAGAAGCGGCAAAATCGGGAATGGTTGATAGCTTTCTTCATCCGGGTGATCGTCGTCATAGTCGGGCGCGCGGGCAATCTGATCGTCGTCAATTGCATCCGCGTTGCGCGGCAGCGCGGCCGTTACAAACCCACGTGAAAAGTCTGGCTGTTGCGGCATTTGCGGGCCTACAAGCGAGGGCTGGCGGATAACGGGAACTGGCGTTTGCTGCAAATAAGGCTCGACGCGCGGCTCTGGCGTTACCGCCGGACGCGCACTGAGCATGGGCAGCCTTGGAACTGAAGGATCAATCTCCTCCTGTTTGCGGCTAGAGCCAAACGTCAGGCTCGTAGGCCCAAGGCTGGCAAGAATTGGGGCCGGAGCGGCTGGCGCAGGCGAGCGATTGAGAAGCCGCTGGGTGACAATTGGCAACGTTCCGCCGCTGGCCTCAAGTTTCGCCAGCGCGATACGGAAATCGTCGCGGGTAATGGGGTGGCCATCAGTTGGCGTATGCTGCGATTTGCCGGACGGAAACAGAATTGCTAGCTCCTGCCGCGGAATGCGCGGCCAGTGGCGCACATTGCCGGTATCAATATGGATGAACGGGAGAGCCGAAGTCGGATAATATCCAACTCCGCCTTTTTCGCGCACCAACGCTGAATTGCGCAATTGCTTCACCGCGACATCGGGGAAATGGATATCTGCTGCCTGGCCGGTGATGTGGCGGCTTCCCTTGGCCTGTCCGCCGCCGGAGCGCCGCATCTTTTCATTGGTCGCCCCAGAGCGATGGCCGGAGATGACATGGATCGGTTTTTGCGATTTCAGTTCGCGGTGGATATCCCACATCAGGTCAAGAAGGACAGGATCCATCTTCGTGGAAACGTTGCGCCGCCAGTCGCGCATGAACGTGTTGAATTTCTCCAGCGCCTCGGGGACATACTTACCGTCCCGTTTAAAGACAAGCGATAAGGTTTCTTTTGTATGAATGTTGTAGAGGGCGACCGCCCGTTCGTCGCTAGCCGCCACCGGGCTTGTTGCAAAACCGGACAACGAAATTGCGGCGATACCGCATACGGTTGCGCTGAGCGCGCCGAAAAGCAGGCGTCGGTTCATGCATGAAACTCTTCGTTCTGGACTTCGCCGTCCGTTCAAAAGCTTGCCATTCCTGGATGTATTTCCACTACGGCTTTAGCAATGCGCACAACTTCTGGATGACGGACTTACTGGATGACTATCGGCGGGCATTGGTTAAAGAAACAATAACAATGCAAATGCGGGAAAAAAAAGGCGGCACCTGCGCAACAGGCAAACCCTTTTTGAGGTGGTTAACATGGGAAAATACGTATGTCCGCCAGAGTTATAAATTTTCTGGCGGACTGGAGATGCGTCCGGATTAGTTAAACCAGAAAAACCCGGTGCTGGCTGGCCGTTTTTTCTGAAGCGGTTCGGCTGCAAATTCTGGTTTGCCGCTTGAATTTTTCGGTGGGGAAAATTTCGGCCCGAGACCGAGCTCTCCAGCGAGCACTTTGTCATGCCCGTAAATGTCGCGGAAAGTCTTGACCTCGCCATTGTCATCAACCCATGCCGTGATGTAGGCGACATGCACCGGCGTTTTGCGCTGAAGCGCCACGTCGATTTCCTGACCTGTCGCCAGTTCCTGCTGGATGCGCGCAGGCGTCCATCCCTGTTCGCCCAGCATGATTTCCGCAAACTTCAGCGGATTGCGCACCCGCATACAGCCATGGCTGAAAGCGCGCGAGCTCTGATTAAACAGGCTTTTGCTCGGTGTGTCGTGCATGTAAACGGAGTGCTTGTTGGGGAATAAAAACTTCACTTTGCCCAGCGCGTTGCCATCGCCGGGAGGCTGACGTATCGTCACTTTGTCCGGGTTTATCGAGTACCAGTCGGTTTCATAGGCGCTCAAGGGCCGACGCTGCCCCGCATAGGACACCTCAAGCCCCTGTTTCTCAAGGTAAGCCGGGTTGCGGCGAAGCAGCGGGAGAATTTCATTCACCTTGATCGATTCGGGCACATGCCATGATGGATTGAGAACGATTGTCTCCATCTCGTCCGCGAAGCTCGGCGTCATGTGCTCAGGTTTGCCTGTGACGATGCGCTCCTCGTGAATGACGGCGCCGTTCTTCACGATCCGGAACATGAACTCGGGGATATTCACCCGAACGTGCATGCGCCCAAGATCGCGCTTCATCCAGCGCCATCTTTCCATGTTGATGAGTAGCTGCTTTACATCCGCGCCGCGTCCAGGCCCGCCATTCAGCGCATCGCGCGTAACGGCGCCGATAACGCCCGTGTCCGACAAACCGTTCTGCTTCTGATACGCCTTCACCGCGCGTGCAAGGCCTTCATCGTAGAGGTTTGGACGGTCGGCATCGAGAGCGGCGAGATCGAAACGCTGGCGGATCAGGGTGATTTGCGGGTGCTCGGCGCCGGGCTTAATGTTCGGGCCAGATGGAATGAGATCAATTTTCTTAACCGCCACGCCAGCGCGACGCGCTTCAGCCAGCTTGGCCTTTAGCGCGAGAAACTGCTGGTGCTGTGGATGGAAGCTCTCCAAGCCGCCAGCCCGGTCTACCGCTTCCAGCGCTTCTTTCAGTGTGGGCGCCTGCGGTTGCATGTCCATCGCTTCACCGAGCGTGGAGGGCGTAACGCGCCCGGCCTGCGCATGTTTTGCATATGCATAGACCGCCAGAGTCATATCGAGTTCGGCTTCAGCGAGTTGCGAGGCTGCGCCTTCGCTATCGGCGTCAAACTTTGGGGCGGCTGGCGAAGTATAAGCTTTAGGGTCTAAGCCCCAATCAGCAGCGTCCGCGAAGGCTTCCGCGGTTTTCGCCACACGCGGCGTCAGGCCAGCCTCATCAACCCACAACAGCGATTCCGACTGGCTGTAATACTCAACGAACTGCGTTTTTTCCTCTTTGGAAAGAGCGATAGCGTTTTTACCCTTACCATCGAGCCGATCAATGATCGAAATGCGTACGGCATCCAGCCGCGTAATCAAGGCGTCAGGGGCGTCGGGTTCTATGGCGAGCGCAGGAAATGCGCTCACCAGAACTAACAGTCCGGCCCCCAAAGCGCGGCGAAATGCATGCATGGCTCGTCCCCTGCGTTATTCGTGATTGCCCGCCTAATTTTTGCCAGACGCGCGCCACTTTGCAAAGCAATTTGCCTTTCAAAATGAGGTGTGAATGCAAAATTGCAACTTAAGGCGCAATTAGTGCAGGCTGGAGCCGATACCGAACTCCCGCATTTTGCGATAGAGCGTTGAGCGGCCAATGCCGAGTTTGCGTGCGATCTCCGTCATATGCCCCCGGTAATGCCCGAGCGCCAGCCGGATCATGTCCGCTTCAATTGCGGTGAGCGGACGGATGTCGCCGTGTTCATTGAGCGCCGGGATGCCGACAGCCCCTCCCGCCGAGCCAGCCATGCGCACAATGCGGCCTGGCGGTGTTGTCTCCGAGCCGATCATGGCGGGGCCGGTGTAATGCGCGCGGGCAATCGCGGCTGGTTCTGGAGGGATTTCAACATTGTATCCGGCAACCCGCGCCGCGATCTGGGGAAACTCTTTCACCGTCAACGTCATGCCATCTGCAAGGGCGACGGCGCGATAAAGCGTGTTCTCAAGTTGGGTCAAATTTCCAGGCCAAGGGTAGAGTTTAAGCATTCGCATGGCGGCGGCGTCTACCGAGTCAACAGATTTTCCCTGCTCCGCAGAATATTGGTAAGCAAGATTTTTGACGATCTCGCCAAAGTCTTCGCCCCGTTCCCGCAGCGGCGGAATCTGGATGGGAAATACATTTAGTCTGTAGAAGAGCTTATCAATGAATTGACCGCTTTTAACTGCCATAATCAGATCGCCCCGTGTAGCGCAGATCACGCGCGGACGGTGGCCGCTTTTGGCGTTGAACAGCGAGATCAGGAAGTTCTGAAAAGCGGGCGGAGCTTCGGCGATGTCGTCTATGTACATAAATCCGTTGGTCGCCTCGCCTGCTTTGGAGGCAAAA
This sequence comes from Hyphomicrobiales bacterium, assembly GCA_034440495.1. Taxonomy (GTDB): domain Bacteria; phylum Pseudomonadota; class Alphaproteobacteria; order Rhizobiales; family Rhodomicrobiaceae; genus JAWXCE01. Next base: position 25,873 of record JAWXCE010000002.1, read on the forward strand.
TTGCGCAAATGCGCTTCGGCTGCATCCGTCAGCCCGGCTTCGGCGCAAATGTGTATTTTAACGAATGGTCCATTCGCATAGGGGCTTTGTTGGTGAATGATGCGGGCGACTATTTCCATGCCTGCCCCTTTCTCCCCCTCCAGCAGGATCGGGAGATCGTTAGCCGCGCCGCGTCGCGCCAGATCGAGCGCGCGTTGCATACCCGGGCTTATCGCAACAATTCCTGCGGGTGTGAGCTGCGCCTGTGAGCGATGTGACAATCGGCTCACTTTATACTGTAGCGCGCTAATTTTTAGAGCATTAGAGATTGTGGCCTGAAGCCGCTCGGGAGATGCTGGCAACACGATAAAATCCATCGCTCCAGCGCGCATCGCCGGGGCGGCGGCGGCTAGATTTTGCGCATTTACAGATGCCAGCACAGGCAGCGGAGATGGTAGCTGACGGAGTTCTTCGATGAACGCGCCAGCCACGTCCTGATCGCTGATATGCAGGATAACCAGACCTGGACTCGCTGACGGATGAGCCAGACACCGCTCGCGCGCCTTGGTGATCGAGGCGGCGGTCTCCGCTGCGTATCCGAGGGTTTGCAGGCTATCCCGAAGCTGCTGGCGAGCGGCGCTATCCGGGTGGACGATGAACACTTGGCGATGCATGGTGTTGTTCCTGCTTCAAACGCAAACTAGGTTGTGAAGCGCTATATCCCGCTAGCCCGCCTCGCTGGAGCAACGCCGCGCTTCGAACCTGAGTTTGAGATGGAAACAGTGAATCAGCGCTAAATTTACAGCGCTTTGCGAGCCACGCTGGGTGTATTACTGCGAACGTGCTGTGCCAGCCGTTAGCAGTTTCACGCAGATTTAAATCAAATGTATAGAACTTGCGGCCGGGCTTACAGCTTGAATTTCGGATCAAGATAGTCGCGCAGGCCGTCGCCGAACAGGTTGAAGGCGAACACGGTGACGGAGATGGCGAGGCCGGGGAAAATTATCATCCACGGCGCCTCGCGGTAGAAGTCGGCTGCGTTGCCTGACAGCATAAGGCCCCAGGCGGGCGTCGGCTCCGTTACGCCGAGGCCGAGGAACGAGAGTGAGGCTTCCAGCAATATCGCCTGCGCGACAAACGCGGCGAACAGAATGATGAACGGCGCAAACACGTTCGGCGTCATGTGCCGGAAGATAATGCGCGCGGGGCCGAAGCCGGACGCGCGCGCCGCGTCGATATACGGCATCTCGCGGATGGTGAGAGCGGAGGCGCGCACGACGCGGGCGACCTTGGGAACAATGGGGATGGCGATGGCGACGACCAGGTTGAGATCGACGCCAAATACCAGGAATTTGCCAAGCATGGCAACGGCAACCACGGCCAGCACGATGATGGGGAATGACAGCAGCACGTCGATGAAGCGCTGCACGATAAAGTCGAACCGCCCGCTGAAAAAGCCGGACACGACTCCGATGATGCCGCCAAGGATACTGCCGAAGAACGAAGCTAGGATGCCGATCATCAGCGCCGTCTGCGCGCCGTAGAGTACCCGCGTGAACACGTCGCGGCCGAAGTTATCGGTGCCGAACCAATGCTGGGCTGATGGCTCCTGCAGCATCACGGCAAAGTCGAGCGCGAACGGATCATAAGGCGCGATCCATTTTGCGAAGATACTAGCGAAAACTAGCGTGAGAATGAAAAACATCGAGAACGCCGCCAGTGGCTGCGAGCGCGCGAAATCGACAATGACCGGCGGGCGTTTTTTGACTACGGGAACTGGCGGTGCGCCGGGGGTAACGGCGGTGACGGTCATCATTTGCCCCCGTAGCGAATGCGCGGATCAAGATATGCGTAGAGAATATCGACCAGCAGGTTGGTCAGAATAAAAATGACGGCGATCAGCATGACGATGCCCTGCACCAGGGTGAAATCGTTCTTCGTCACAGCTTGGACGAACAGCCGGCCAATTCCGTTTAAATTAAACACTTGTTCGGTGACAACCAGGCCGCCGATTAAAAATGCGAATTCAAGGCCGAGCACTGTAATAGCGGGCAGCAGCGCGTTGCGCAAAGCGTGGCGGCCGATGACCAGCCTCTCGTAAACGCCCTTGGCGCGCGCGGTGCGGATGTAATCCTCCAGCATCACCTCGATAATTTGCGAGCGCACCATTCGCGTCAGCACCGCGGAATAGCGATAGCCGACGGCGAGCGCTGGCCAGATAAGTTGCGAGAGGTTGGCGACGGGATCGACCCAGATCGGCGTGTAGGTAATGGGCGGCAGCCAGTTGAACACGTTGAGAAGCGTCAGAATGATAATCATGCCCACCCAGAACGAGGGCATGGCGAGGCCGCCAATGGTAAACAGCCTAATGACTTGATCGATCCAACTGTCCTTGTAGAGCGCGGAAATGATGCCCAAGGGCAGCGCCAGCAGCACCGCGATAATCGTCGCCATAAAGGCGACCTGAATGGTCAGCGTGAAACGGTTTTGAATCTCGTCAATGACCGGCGTTTCCGTCCACATCGACTTGCCGAGGTCGAACGTGGCCACGCCAACCATCCAGTCGCCGAATTGTACATACAGCGGGCGATTGAGGCCGAGCCGCGTGCGCTCCGCCTGAATACTTTCTTCAGATACGTTGGCGCCATCGCCGCGAAGTTTCAACTCAACGATATCGCCCGGCACAACCCGCAGCATGAAGAATATAAGGGCCGCCACGCCAAACAGCGTGGGGATCATATACAGCAGCCGTTTGAAGATGTAGCGGGCCATTTTTGGTTCCCGGCAGAGTTGAAAGTGTCATGCCCGCGAAGGCGGGCATCCAGTTTATTTCTCAAGACTGGATCCCCGAGTTCGCGGGGATGACAATTGGTGACGAGGCGGCTTTTACGCCTTCGGCTTCTTACCTCGCGGGCGCAAGCCACACTTCGCCGAAGTCTTGCCCATACAAATGGCTCGGCGACATTTTCCAGCCTTTGACCTGGCTCGACAACGCAACCGTGCGATACCACCAGATGAACGGCACCTGCGCCCCTTGCGTGATCGTGCGGTTTTCAAATTCGCGCACCAGCATCTCGCGTTTGGCTTTGTCCGTCTCGCGCGACTGCTTATCGAACAGGGCGTCGGCTTCCTTATCGATAAAACCGGAGCCGTTCGTGGTGTCGCGGTCGGCGGACAGGTACTTGTTAAGCGTCAAGCTTGGATCTTCAAGCACCGCGTTCAGGAAGTCCAGCGCCACGTCATACGAACCGGTTTTGATGCCTTCGCGATACGCTGGCGTCTCCACCTGCTTGTGCGTGACCTCAACGCCAATTTCCTTCCACTGTGCGATCAGATAGACGCCCGATGGTGTGTATGGCTGGGTCGTGGAGCGATTGAAAAGCTCGAATTTCAGGTTTTCAACGCCCGCTTCCTTCAGCATGGCCTTTGCCTTTTCGCGAGCCGCTTTGATGTCCGGATCGAAGCCTGGCAGCGCGGAAAGGTCTTTCGCAGCGGCTCCAAAGGGCGCGCCTGGGCGAACAATGCCACCAACCGAGCGCAGAATGCTCTGCTGGCTCAACGCATTGCCTGCAGTGAAACGGTCAATCGCCATGGATAGAGCTTGGCGAACCTTGATGTTATCGAACGGCGGCTTCTTGGTGTTGAAGGCTAGCACGAGGCCGGTGTTCCAATCGGACTCGTAGAACGTGACTTTATCGCCCATCGCATCCGACAGCGCTTTTTTGTTGGCGGGCGTGATGGTGCGAAATTCGCCCATGATCTGACCGCCCTGCAGCGCGTTAATCATAGCGGCTGGCTGGCTGAACACGACGCCTTTGAAGCCATCCAGATATGGCAGACCTTTTTTGAAGTAATCGTCGAAACGCACTCCTTCGACGGACGCGCCCTTTTCATACTTCACGAATTTAAATGGCCCCGAACCCATTACGTTAGTGATCGGGAATTTCGGGTCTTCGGCCAGCTTCTTGGCGGAATAGATGCAACCGTTCGGGCCTGCCAGGTTCAGCAGCATCGACGGATTCGGCGCCTTTAGCTTAATAATAAGCTGGGTTGGTGACGGCGTCTCAATGGTGTCGATATCTGCAAACGACGCTTTACGGAAGGATGCAACGCCCTCTGGCGGCTTCCGGTAACGGTCAAGGCTCGCTTTGATATCTTCGGAGGTGAGCGGCGAACCGTCATGGAACTTGACGTTGTCAAAAATCTCGAAAGTGTAGGTTAGGCTGTCAGTGGAGATCGTCCAGGATTTGGCGAGGTCACCCTCGACTTCCGGATATTTATCAAGATTGACGCGCAACAACGTTGAGTAAAACGGCGCGACCGTGTGAATGACGGCAAACGTGTCGGTGCCGCCGCAATCGAGCGTGCCGGCTTCAGCCGATAAACCCCAGATGAGAGTGCCGCCTTTGACCGGCTTGTCCTGTGCGGCAGCGCCGGTCGCCATTGCGGCGGCAATCACCGCAGTAGCGGTTAATACAGAAAATTTCATTGAATCATACCTCCCTGGCAGTCGTTTTGGTCCTGATAGTCATATTTTTTTGTGATCATAGTCTGAAGCATGAGCGGGAGAAACCCCCGCCCAACGTTTTTATACCAAAGACTTATATTGGTTTCCTACAACCTATTCGTGCATACTGCGTTCGCTTTTACGGTTTATCAGACTTTGTGGCAGGCCACGATGTGGTTGTTCTTGATTTGGCGGGGAAGAGGCACCGCCTGGCGGCACTCGTCGGACGCGATGGGGCACCGCGTGTTGAACACGCAGCCGGGTGGAGGGTTGAGGGGGGACGGCAATTCACCCTGTAAAGCGCGCGGTTGGCGGGCGCGCTCGACAATGGGGTCGGGTACGGGCGCCGCGTCGAGCAGCGCTTGCGTGTAGGGGTGGAGCGGCTCGCGGTAGAGGTCGTCACGGCCCGCCACTTCCATGACGCGGCCGAGATACATCACCATGATGCGGTCGGAGATGTGCCGCACCACGGCGAGATCGTGGGCGATAAACAGGTAAGTCAGACCGAAATCCTTCTTCAGGTCTTCCAGCAAATTGATGATTTGCCCCTGGATGGATACGTCGAGCGCCGACACCGGCTCGTCGCAAACGATCATGGACGGATTCATCGCAAGCGCACGGGCGATGCCAACCCGCTGGCGTTGTCCACCCGACATCTCGTGCGGGAAGCGCTCCGCCATAAATCCATGCAACCCAACCTGGCCGAGCAATTCCTGAACGCGCTTGTTAGCGGCAGTTTTGTCCGCCGCGATGCCATGAACGAGCATTGGCTCTGCTATAATCGCGCCGACCGTCATGCGAGGGTTGAGCGAGGAAAACGGGTCTTGAAAAATCACCTGCATCTGGCGGCGCACCGGGCGCATTATTTTTGCGTCCGCACCCGCAATATTCTTACCGGCGAAAATAATGGCGCCTTCGGTTGGCGTCTCCAGCCTTAGCACGTTGCGCCCGATTGTTGATTTGCCGCAGCCGGACTCGCCGACAAGCCCAAGTGTTTCACCTCTACGGATCGAAAAACTGACGTCGTTCACGGCGCGGATTTCCGCCACGCCGCCGCCGAAAAACGACATGCCCTTGGCGACGTAATAGAACTTCTTCAGCCCATCGACCTGCAGCAACGTTTCCGCTGTCGATTGCTTTTCGACCGCGCCAGCTTTCCAGCCCTGAGCCGTCGAATCTTCAGCCTTCAACTCGTTGGCGCGCCAGCAGGCCGCGAAATGTTTCGGCTCCACCTCCTCAAGCGCCGGATCGTTGGCGCAGATATCCGCGCGCATGAAACAACGCGGAGCAAAGCGGCAACCGGATGGTGGCGAGCGCAAATCCGGCGGAAGCCCCTCGATGGTTTGCAGACGCATGCCGCGCGGCCGGTCAAGGCGGGGAATAGAGCGCATCAGGCCAACGGTATAAGGATGTTTCGGGCGGAGAAAAATGTCGTCCGCCGCGCCTTTTTCTACGATGCGCGCGGCGTACATGACGTTCACGCGGTGGGCATAACGCGCCACGATTCCGAGATTATGGGTAATCATGATGATCGCAATATTTAGCCGCTCGGAAAGCTCTTTCAGTAGCTCCAGAATTTGCGCCTGAATCGTCACATCCAGCGCCGTCGTCGGTTCATCCGCGATAATCAGTTTTGGATTGCACGATAGGGCGATGGCGATCATGACACGCTGGCGCATGCCGCCGGAAAGTTGATGCGGGTAGGCCTCAAGCCGCCGCTCCGGGTCGGTAATGCCGACAAGTTTTAGAAGCTCGATAGCGCGTGTTGTGGCCTGCGCTTCGGTCATTTTGAGGTGGATGAACAGCGGCTCCATGATCTGAAAGCCGACCGTCAGCACCGGATTGAGCGACGTCATCGGCTCCTGGAAAATCATGGCGATGTCGCGGCCGCGCATTTCGCGCATGTCTTCATCGGAGAGCGTCAGGAGATCGCGGCCGTTGAACATGATTTTGCCGCTCGTGATGCGGCTTGTGCGTTTGGGCAGCAATCGCATAATGGCGAGCGACGACACCGATTTGCCGCAACCGGACTCGCCTACGATAGCCAGCACCTCACCGCGCCGCACGTCATACGTTACGCCTTCCACGGCGCGAACCACGCCCCGCGACGTGTTGAATTGCACGCTTAAATTTTGAACGCTTAGAAGAACATCCTGCTGCGCTTGCCGCGCCGTCGTATCCATGCTCAGATATTGCGGCCTAGCGGCGATGGCAGGGTTAGGCATCAAAGGCTCCAAGTATGCATGACTCGTTATCACCGGGGAGCGGCGAAAAGACTTTGACCCGTCGGAATCAGATGACGATAACGTATCAAAGCTTGCTCGTGCGGTGACATTAGAAAACGGCGCAAAAATGATTTTGCAGGACTTTTTCGCGCGACGCTTAACACCGTAACCGCCTGTCCCAACAGGTCGCTCCGGACGCCTCTAAATGTTCCGGCATAATATTTGAGATAAACTATTTATCAGAAGCACGCCTCATGGCTGGTTGCGGCACAGCGATTCCTCATGTTTTGCATTTTGAATTAGGACATGACAAATGGTAGCAGCGCGTTAAGCGTCTGACAAGGCGCAAGGTTGACCGCGCAAATGATTAGCCGTCAGAACCTTTAATCCGGTAAAGATATTCGCAGCCTACCTTCCGTAGTGATTTCGAGATCAAACACCAAATTGCGGTTAGCGCCAAAAGCGGAGTTACACATTGCTTCCGCCGGATTTAATTGGGTGGAACCTTGTCACGTTTTACCCTACCTTGCGCTCCGGCCTACGTTTAATGCGGCGAACATCGCCAGTCAGTCATGTTTACCGCCCGCCGCTCAAAGGGTTCGATGCAATCCTTGATGACAAGACATTAACAATAGGAAAAAAACCATGGTCGCCGCATGGATCGCCCAGTCGGGCCAAGCTTTGGAAAATGCCGATGCCGCCGGTCTCGGACCGATGCCAGCGTGGGATCTGACGGATTTGTATCCCACGCCCGGCAGTGCCGAATTCGCGACAGACCTGGCCGCATCGGAGGGCGACGCCGAGGCGTTTGCGGCGCGTTACAGCGGCAAATTAGCATCCATTCTGGCCGATTATGGCGGCGATGGCCTTGCAGCGCCAATTCGCGAATTTGAGTCCATGCAGGACAGGTTGGGGCGGATTGGCTCATTCGCCTACTTGCATTACGTTACAGACACTGCGGACCCGGCGCGGGCGAAGTTTTTCGGCGACGTGCAGCAGAATTTGACCGATATCAGCATAAAACTCTTGTTTTTCACACTCGAACTGAACCGGCTGGATGACGGCGCCATCGACGCTGCGCTCGCTACTCCCGCGCTCGGGTATTACCGCCCGTGGTTAACAGACTTGCGCCAGGAAAAGCCGTATGAGCTTTCCGACGATCTGGAAAAGCTGTTTCAGGAAAAAAGCATTACCAGCCAGGCCGCATGGGGGCGTCTGTTCAGCGAAACCATGACATCGCTGCGCTTTGAAATCGATGGGGAAATGCTGCCTCTGGAGCCTGCGCTAAACCGTTTGACCGACCCGGACGACGGTAAACGCCGCGCCGCAGGCGAAGCGCTATCGAAGGTGTTCCGCAAGAACGTGCGCCTGTTCACCCTCATCACCAACACGCTGGCGAAGGATAAGGAAATCTCCGACCGGTGGCGCGGCTACTCGGATGTAGCCTCCGCCCGGCATCTCAGCAACCGGGTGGAGCCGGAAGTGGTCGACGCGCTCGTGTCCGCCGTAAAAGCCCGGTATGAGCAGCTCTCACATCGCTATTATGCGCTCAAAGCGCGCTGGCTACAGGTGGATACGCTAAATTTCTGGGATCGCAACGCGCCCATTTCCACCGAGTCGTCGGTGACTGTGCCGTGGGATGAAGCCCGGCGCACGGTGCTTGAAGCGTTCCGCGGCTTTTCGCCCGATATCGCCAGTATCGCCTCGACCTTTTTTGAAAAGCGCTGGATTGATGGGCCTGTTCGCGATGGCAAGGCGCCGGGCGCATTTGCTCACCCGACCGTGCCTAGCGCACATCCTTACGTAATGATGAACTATCAGGGCAAACCGCGCGATGTGATGACGCTCGCGCATGAGCTTGGTCACGGCGTGCATCAGGTGCTTGCCAACGGCCAAGGGCCGCTGATGGCCTACACGCCGCTAACGCTTGCCGAAACCGCCAGCGTGTTCGGCGAAATGCTGACTTTCAAAGCGCTATTGGCGAAAACGGCTGACGCCAGCGAACGTAAGGCTCTGCTGGCGCAAAAGGTCGAGGATAAGATCAACACAGTGGTGCGGCAGGTCGCGTTTTACGAGTTCGAGCGCCGCTTGCATGTGGAGCGCCGCAACGGAGAACTGACGTCCGAGCAGATCGGTCGCATCTGGATCGACGTACAGCGTGAAAGCCTTGGGCCATCCGTTACGCTCAACGAGGGCTACGAAAACTACTGGGTCTATATCCCTCATTTCGTGCATTCGCCGTTCTACGTTTACGCCTACGCATTTGGCGATTGCCTCGTGAATTCGCTTTACGCGGTTTATGAGAAAACGCCGGATGGTTTTCAGCAACGTTACCTCGATCTCTTGAAAGCCGGAGGGTCTAAACACCACAAAGAGCTATTGGCCCCGTTTGGTCTTGACGCGACCGATCCGGATTTCTGGACGCTGGGCCTCAACGTGATCGAAAATCTCATCACCGAACTTGAAGGTATGGAAGACGCATGACCGAAACAACGCCCCCCGCCGATAGCGAAGACAATCGCTTTTCTCAGCGTATGAAGCGGTATGCGAAGGTCGGGACATCGGTCGGCGGCGTAGCGGCCCGTATTGCGAGTCAGCGCGTATTTGGCATGACTGGCGATCAGGCGAAAAACGCGGGCGAACTGGCGAGGGCGCTGGGTGGGCTAAAAGGCCCGTTGATGAAGCTGGCGCAATTGCTCTCCACCATCCCCGATGCGGTGCCGCCGGAATACGCGGCCGAGCTGTCGCAGTTGCAGGCGCAGGCTCCACCCATGGGCTGGGCGTTTGTCAAGCGGCGGATGGCGGCGGAGTTGGGGCCGGAGTGGCGCGACAAGTTTGCCGAGTTTGGACAGGACGCTGCGGCGGCGGCGTCGCTGGGACAAGTTCATAAGGCTGTGGGTCTCGATGGCCGCGTGCTGGCGTGTAAGCTGCAATATCCGGACATGCAGTCGGCCGTGGAGGCTGACCTCAACCAGTTGAAGGTGCTGCTAGGTTTGCATCGTCGCATGGATTCGAGCCTCGACACGTCGGAGATCGGCGCTGAGATCGCGGCTCGGCTGCGCGAGGAACTCGACTACGTATTGGAAGCAAAGCATATCCGCCTGTATCGCGGCATTTTTGCGGGCAACGACGCCATTCGCGTGCCCGGCGTCGCGCCCGAGTTGTCCACGCCGCGTCTGTTGAGCATGGATTGGCTCGAAGGCGGAAGGCTCATCGATTACAAAACTCGCCCGCTGGATGAGCGTAACGTCATCGCCACCGCGCTGTTCCGCGCCTGGTGGTATCCATTCAGCCACTACGGCGTTATCCACGGCGACCCGCATCTGGGCAACTACACGATTTTTGAGGATGGCGAAGGCCGCGCGGCAGGCATAAACTTGTTGGACTACGGCTGCATCCGCACCTTCGACCCTAGCTTTGTCGAGGGAGTGATCGACCTTTATCGCGGGCTGCAAAACAACGACCGCGCGCGCGTCGTGCACGCTTACGAAACCTGGGGCTTTAAGGGGCTATCCAACGATCTGATTGACATCCTCAACATCTGGGCCGGTTTTATCTACGGCCCGCTGCTCGACGACCGTGTGCGCCCCATAGCCGAGGGTGTTTCGCCGGGCCAGTACGGGCGGCGCGAGGCGTTCGCCGTGCATCAGGGGCTGAAGGCGAAGGGGCCGGTAAAAATCCCGCGCGAATTCGTGTTCATGGATCGCGCCGCAATTGGCCTCGGCAGCGTGTTTCTGCATCTGGGCGCGGAGATAAACTCCTACCGCGTCTTCAACGAAACCATCGCCGACTACGAAACCGAAACCGTCCGCCGCCGCCAAGCCGAAGCATTCGCCGCCGCCGGAGTGCCCCTGCCCTCGTCAGTCTAGCTGCGGGTTGAGCATCTCGTTAAAAAGGCTACTCCGCTGCTGCGGTTGTAAATTGCAGCTCAGCGAGCCGCGCATAGGTGCCGCCGCGTTTGACGAGCCGCTCGTGCGTGCCTTCCTCGATGATGTGGCCGTCCTCCATCACGAGGATGCGGTTGGCGCGCAGCACCGTCGACAGCCGATGCGCGATGATGAGCGTCGTGCGGCCGCGCATAACGCGCTCAAGCGCCGCCTGCACCTGCGCCTCGCTCTCGGCGTCTAGCGCGCTGGTCGCTTCGTCGAGCAGAAGGATCGGCGCATCGCGCAATATGGCCCGCGCAATGGCGACGCGCTGGCGTTGCCCGCCGGAGAGCATCACGCCTCGTTCGCCGAGCCGCGTTGCGTAGCCAAGCGGCAGTTTCTCGATAAATTCGTCGGCGATAGCGGTGCGGGCCGCCTCGCGCACCTGCTCGTCGGTCGCATCCGGCGCGCCATAGCGAATGTTATCCGCCGCCGTGCCGCTGAAAATCACGTTGTCCTGCGAGACCACCGCGATGCGTTCGCGCAGCTTGAGCAGGGACGCTTCGCGCAGCGGCACGCCGTCGATCAGGATGCGGCCTCCCTGCGGATCGTAAAAGCGCAGCAGCAGCCCGAATAAGGTGGTTTTGCCCGCGCCGGATGGGCCGACCACAGCCACCCTCTCGCCCGACTTTATGGCGAGGTTCAGCCCGCGCACCACCGGCTCGCCTGGCCGCGAGGGATAAGCAAACGTCACATTTTCAAACGCGATTTCCCCACGCAGCTTTGGCTGAAACGATATTGGAATAGGTGGGGACACTATCTCGGACTTGACCTCAAGCAGTTCTGTAAGCCGCTCGGCCGCGCCCGCTGCCTGTTGCAGTTCACCCCACACTTCCGCGAGTTCGCCAACCGCCCCCGCCGCGAACGCCGCATAAAGGACGAACTGCGCCAGGCGCCCGCCCGTCATCGTGCCCGCCAGCACGTCCTGCGCGCCCAGCCACAAAATGCCGGTGACGCTGGCGAAAACCAGGAAAATGGCGGTGGCGGTTAGAAATGCGCGGGCGCGAGTGCGCAGAATGGCGGCCTCAAACGCCCGGCCGACAGCCGTCTGATAGCGGCCGGAGACGTGCCCCTCTGTCGTGTAGGCTTGCATGGTGCGGGCAGCGGCGAGATTTTCGCTGGCATAGACCGAGGCGTCGGCCAATTCGTCCTGAGCGCGGCGCGAAAGCTGACGCACGAAGCGGCCTGATGCGATCAGCGGCAGCATGATGAACGGAATGGCGACGGCGACGAGCAGACTGAGTTTAAGGCTCGTCAGAAACATCATGATGATCGCGCCGGACAGCATCACCGCATTACGCAGCGACTGACTGACGGCGGTGATGACGGCGCCGCGGATGAGCGTTGTGTCGGCGGTGAGACGCGACATCACCTCGCTGGAATGGGTTTTCTCGAAAAATGAGGGACTAAGGCTGGCGATGTGGCGGAAAACATCAGCGCGCACATCCGCCACAACCCGCTCGCCAAGCCAGGACACGAAATAAAAGCGGGCGGAGCTGGCGATAGCTAGCGTGGCGCCGACCGCGAGAAGCACGAGGAAGTAGCCGTTTATAGCCGACGCGCTTTGCCCATTAAAGCCGTTGTCGATCATATCCTTGATCGCAGTCGGCAGGGTCAGCGTCGCGGCGGATGACAGGAAAAGCGCGGCAAGCGTAAACACCAGGATGGCGGGATGGCGCAGCACATAAGGCTTAAGCTGAAACAGCGGACGCAGATCGCGCGACGGCGTTTCTGCGCCCGGCGCGCCCGGAATGTCTTCGCGATCCTGTCTTGACGGACGACGTGCCACTGCGTTTCCAACCCTGATTGTGTTTGAGGCGAACGCGCGCCGCGTGTCCTCAAAATCGCCTGTGAAACCAGGCTTGTCATTGAAATGTAAAATGGGCTATATCATGGACAAATCCCATAGTCCAAATTGATGCAGCCGCCTTCGTTAAGGCGAACACGTGAAGGATCGAGCGATGAAGAAAGATATCCATCCGAACTATCACAAAATTAAGGTCGTGATGACCAATGGAGACGAGTTCGAGACCTTTTCGACCTATGGGGAAGAGGGCGCGGTACTGAACCTGGACGTCGATCCGAACACGCACCCGGCCTGGACGGGCGGCAACCAACAGTTGCTCGACCGTGGCGGCCGTCTGAGCCGCTTCAAAAAGAAGTATGAAGGCCTGATTAAGTAATCAGACCAGGAAAGGGTGGACAATATCCGCCCTGCCCGCCCCTTTCCCCGCACAAATTTTCAGCGCGGAGCGCCGAACGCCGTTTTGAGGAGATCGAACTGCGCAGTTACAGTATGCGCGACTGGCAACTTTGACGGCTCACGCTCATCGTTGAGCATCATGCGGTCAAGGCGCGAAATCCGATCATGCAGCTTTAAGCTGGCCTCAACCAGGTCCTTGAGCGCCTCGGGCAACTCGTGATAACCAGCGGTTTTTGTGGAACGGCCAATCGGCACTAGCACTACGCGGTGTTTGCTGGATGCCGCCTGATCTTCGGAAATTTCACCCCTGTTGACCGCCCGCCTGACGAGAAGCCATGACGCAAGCTGCATAAGCCGCGTTGTTAGCCGCATACTTTCAGTTGCATATGCAATCGTAAGGGGAGATTTGAGGCGTCTGCCGTCTATGCGGCCCGGGCCATCTAGATAATTAGCCGTCTGCTCAACCATCGCCATGCCCTCGTCGAATAACGCGAGGAACTGCGGCGAAGATTTATATCGGTCGCGAAAGGCGATAGGGATGCCTGTAAACTCAGACTGAGGCGACACATAACTGGTCATGCTCTTCCGCTTTGTAACGCGCGGCATACGCCAAGACGCAATGAACTAAGAATCGACTCGAACATCATAAAGAAGCAGGCGTTAAAAGTAAAAGCCAAGTTGCGCTGCAGCTTCCGGTTCGCCGCTTTCGCTGCTGCCACCATTATGTGACCGGTGAAAGGCCGTCTGTAAAAAAATGATGCTATAGTTAAGAAAAAGGGCCGCTTGCGGCGAGCGGCCCTTTTAGGGGCAGGTAGACCTTTGAGTGCGGAGGGTCCGCCTCAACGCCAGTTGTCTGGACATGACGAGGTTTAAGTCAAATATCCTAATGCATGGTTAAAATTATATTCCCATTGAATATTTTGAGATTTATCACTTGTGGAGTTATTTTTTAAACACCGCCGAAGCCGCCGACGCGGAGGCTTGTTTCTGGCTGATTTTCTGTTGTACACGGGAAATCTCGGCTAACAGAGCTTTCACGCGCTCCTCAAGTTCAGCGATAGAGAGGCGCTCAAGCTCCTCGCCAATCTGGATCGGCTTCAACAGTTTTTTCGCTTCGCCGTCATCCCACATGAACTATCTCATGATTTAAACGCTATTGTAATATCCCACCTTAGGGTAAATTTCGTAGGAAGAAATCCAGCGATCTTTTACATTCAGTAAATTTTGTCGGCGTTAAAGGCGTTTCTGCATGACGTTACCATCAAACATGACCGCGATTGTCGCGGCTGAACCGGGCGGGCCTGAGACGTTCAGTCTGGTTGACGCACCCACTCCAACGCGCGCCGCGAGCGAAGTTATCATCAAAGTCGCAGCGGCTGGCGTCAACAGGCTGGATATTTTGCAGCGTCAGGGGCTTTATCCCGCGCCGAAAGGGGCATCGCCGATTTTAGGACTTGAGGCGGCCGGGGTTGTTGTGGCTGTTGGCGACAGCGTGAAGCGGTATCGCGTCGGGGATCAGGTTTGCGCGCTGTTGAGCGGCGGCGGTTATGCCGAATATTGTGCAGCCGATCAAGGCTCGGTATTGCCAATCCCGCAAGGATTGACCGCCATTGAAGCCGCCTCGCTGCCGGAGACTTTTTTCACGGTGGCGCACAATGTTTTCGACCGCGGCGGACTGAAAGCAGGGCAAAGTTTCCTCGTCCACGGCGGCGCCAGCGGCATAGGCGTCACGGCAATCCAACTCGCCAAAGCCTTCGGAGCCCGCGTTTTCACCACCGCCGGATCGGATGAGAAATGCGCGTTTTGCGTGTCGCTGGGCGCTGAAAAGGCGATCAACTACAATCGCGAGGAATTTGCCGAGGTGCTGAGAGACGCGACCAACGGCATCGGCGTGAATTTGATCCTCGACATGGTGGGCGGCGATTATATCGACCGCAACATCCGGGTTTGCGCCGAGGATGGCCGGATCGTGCAAATCGCCTTCCTGCGCGGCTCAAAAGCACAGGTCGATTTCATGCGCCTGATGCTAAAGCGAATCACGCTCACCGGCTCCACGTTGCGCGCGCGGCCAGCCGCGATAAAAGCGGACATTGCAAAATATTTAGAGGCCAATGTCTGGCCGCTGCTGGCGTCCGGCGCAGTCAAGCCTGTTATCGACAGTACATTTCCGCTCGCGGAGGCCGCCGCCGCGCACGCCCGCATGGAGAGCAATGACCATATCGGCAAAATTGTGCTGACCATTTAAGCATTTATTCAGCGCAAAATCGCGCTTGCCCGTATCTTTGTTGCGTCACGCATTCGCTCGCATTATATGTTGCCTGTCATTTATGACGCCAGCTCCCCAGCGAACAATGAAAAGGGAATGGCTCCGGAGGCTTCGTCTCCGGTTCACGAGAGGATTTTGCCTTATGGATAGACCGTTAATGCCGCAAGCGACCGCCGTATGGCTGGTCGAAAACAGTTCGCTCACCTTTGACCAGATCGCAGAGTTTTGCGGCCTGCACCCATTGCAGGTGAAGGCGATTGCGGATGGCGACGTGGCGCAGGGCATCAAGGGTTCTGATCCGATTACATCCGGGCAACTGACCCGCGACGAGATCGCGCGCGCGCAGGAAAACCCGAAGCAGAAACTGCGGCTCGCGAAATCCAAAGTGATGTTGCCGGAAATGCGTTCCAAGCGCGCGCCGAAATATACGCCAGTATCGAAGCGGCATGAACGACCGAACGCGATTTTGTGGCTGATCCGCAATCATCCGGAGCTGAAGGATACCCAACTCATGCGACTCGTCGGTACCACCAAGCCAACCATCCAGTCCATCCGCGATCGCTCGCACTGGAATTCGGCGACCCTGGTTGCGCAAGACCCGGTGGCGCTTGGGCTATGTTCGCAAATCGACCTCGATCAGGCTGTGAGCAAGGCCGCGAAACGCAACAAGGCTGAAAATCCGGACGAGGACGAAGGCCCGGACGCAACTTTGACGCAAGCCCAGCGCCCGGTTATGGAGAGCGCCGAGGTCGAGGAAGCCGCAGCTTCGGAGGAATAAGCCTTTTTCGTCATCCTCGGGCAGAGCAGCGAAGTCCCGAGGATCCAGTTGATGTGCAAGAGGCTGGATCACCGGATTAAGCCCGGCGATAACAAGGATAGGATTGTGCTCCCTCCAGTTCGTCATGGCCGGGCTTGACCCGGCCTTCCAGTTTAACTAGCAAGTTGCCGCTTGAGTCCTCTGGATCGCCGGGTCGGCCCGGCGATGACGGATGCGTTCAGAACTTCACGCGGGCGCCGATAATTACCGATTGCCAGGGTTCGAGTTGCGCTTCCGCCGCGCCTGCATCGTCCGCGACGCGCGCTTGGGCTTCGTAATGCGAGTAATGCGCGTAAAGTTCCGTCGCTGCCGCGTCAAAAGCCTGCATGACGCCGAAGCCCCGCCGCTCCACCTGTGTCGAGGCAATGTAATCATTTGCAGCGCTTGCGCCGATCACGGGGAGGCCCGAGGGGCTTACTGCGTCACGCCCGGCGAAAAAGTCGTTGTAGCGGCCATATTCGCCGAACACTGTTGTGGCGCCAAGCGGCGTCCATTTGCCGATAATCCCGAGATGGCCATATACCACTGCCGCGTCCTCGCGGGCTTGCCCATAGAACGAGCGCTGATCGGCGCCGAAATGGGCGTAAAGCCCGGTCGGCACGTGCGTCAGAAGGAGCGAGCCGCGCGCGCTGCTGGCGTTTAGCGTTTCCTGATCGGCAAAATAGCCTATGGCGGCGGAGATTTTCACGTCGCCCAATTGCCCGTCATAGGTCGCTGAGGCGTCCCACAGGTCGTTTTCGCCCCAGTCGCCCTGCACGGCGAAACCGCGCCACGCCGGGCTTTCGTAGCGGACGTAATCGCCGCGCGGCGTGTCATTGGCTGACGCAATGGCGCCCCACCGCAAGCCCGTCAGATCGCCGCTTTTGTTGCGCACGAAAAAGGAGGTCGTCGCCAGCGTGTCTGGCGAGGTGTTCACCGTAATGAACCATAGCTTGTAATAAATCAGCGAGTTGGTGGCGGGCGAAAGCTGGCCCACTGAAACTGCGCCCAAATCCTCCGACTTCACCCACCAGTAAGCTTGGCGGCTGCGGATCGACTGGCCGGTTTCGTTCGATTCGTCGATGCCCTCATCATTTAGCTGGCTCACATTGCTCGACCCGGCGTCGCGCACCTCGGTTTCGATGACAAAGCCCGCATCAACTTTTTTCGTCGCCGCCGCCTTGCCGGAGAAGATAAATCGAGAGGACGAGAAAATGTTGTCCACGATATAAGCGTCGGTGGCGAGGCCGTCGTCCCACATCAGCGCTGCGCGGTTGACCTGGCCGGAGACTTTCAGCGACATTTTATCTGCGCGCTGTGTGGCGGCGCTGGCTTCCAATTCCGCCAGCCGCTCCTCTATCGTCGTAGAATCGTTTGTCTGCGCAAAAGCGGCGGATGCCTGCAAACTAATAAAAAAAACGAATGTGAAAAAACCAGTTTTGAAAAAACTCACTCATGCCTACTTTCATAAATACGTAAAGCCTCCGTATTTATCGACGAACAAAGCCGTTCGTCAAATCGTATTTTTACCGCTCCTTCCGTGATGAAGCAACTTACGAAAGTGCGGCGTTGAATTCGCTGAGTGAAAAAGATGGCTACGAAAAAGACCGCCCGCGCCGCTCCAAAGAAGGCCACACCCATGACCGCCATGGACAACGTAGCGCCGGGCCTTCGCGAACAGGTGCGCGCGATCATCGAGCACCGCTCGTGGGAGCGTTTCATCACCGGCCTCATCATCGTTAACGCCATCACGCTCGGGCTGGAGACGAGCGCGGGCGCGATGTCCGCCGCCGGGCCGTTCATCGAGGCGCTAGACACGGCTGTCCTCGCCATTTTCGTCGCGGAGATCGCGTTGCGGCTTTTTGTCTATCGCGCGGCATTCTGGCGCGATCCGTGGAGTGTGTTCGATTTCGTCGTGGTCGCCATTGCGCTCGCGCCAGCGTCGGGCGATCTCGCCGTGCTGCGCTCGCTCCGCGTCATCCGCGCGCCGCGGCTGATTTCCACCGTGCAATCCATGCGCCGCGTGGTGAACGGACTGATGCAGGCCATCCCCGGCATGGGCGCCGTCATCATGCTACTCCTCCTCATCCTCTATATATTCTCCGTTATGGCGACGAAGCTTTACGGAGAAACGGTGCCCGAGCTGTTCGGCACCCTCGGCGACAGCGCGTTCTCGCTGTTCATTGTCATGACGCTGGAAGGCTGGGCGGACATGGCGCGGCAGGTGATGGTGAAGCACCCCAGCGCGTGGCTATTTTTCCTCGTTTTCATCCTGACAACCAGCTTCGCCGTGCTAAACCTGTTCATCGGCACCATCGTGGACGCCATGCAGCAGGAGCAGGAGGCGGAGCTTGCCGCCGACCGTGTGCGCGACGCGGCGAACATGGGCGAGGTGCTGAACGAGCTGCGCGAGGTGAAGGCGGAACTGGCCGCCATCCGCGCGCGCGTGGAAGCGCCCCGGTGACGGTCGCTCGCTTCAAGCCGGAGAATGACCGATTGATTTCATGAACCGTTGTTCATATAGTCGTGGCCATGGAGAATGTTAGAGGCAGACCACGCAGTTTTGATAAGGACGACGTGCTGGAGCGCATCACCTGCGTGTTTTGGGAACGCGGTTTTGATGGAGCCACCTACGAGCAAATGGAAGCCGAAACTGGCTTGAAGCGTCAGAGCCTGATTTACGCTTTCGGCGATAAGCGCGCGTTGTTCTTGGCGGCTCTCCAGCATTACCGGACAACGCGGGTAGAGGCCGTATGCGCGGCCCTCGCCTCTGCGAAAACCGCCAAACAGGGAGTAGCGGCTGCCTTTGACATCTGGCGCGGGGACGCATCTCGTCAACGTCATCGCGGCTGTCTTCTCGTGACGACGGCTGGCGAGGTAGCTCCTTTTGACGCAGACGTTGCCAAGCAAATTGCTATCGCTCACAAAAAACTTCTGACCGCGTTTGAGGATGCCTTTGAACAAGCCGGTGCGGAACGAAGCCTGCAAAGGAAGACGGACGCCGCCGCCCTTGCCATGTTGGCGGTTGCAACCGGGGACGGATCACTTTTGCATGCGCGAAACGAAAATGATGGAGGGTCAACGCAACTCGCGCTTGATAGCCTCTTCTCCCTGATTTTTGATTGAAGCGCACCGCGCACGAAAAGCACGTCTGATTTTATAAATGAAAGATCATAAAAGGAGTTGCTGATGACGTTTCCGCTTCACGACGAGAACAATGCGCCCGAAGCGTCGCGGGTGGCGCTAGAAAATACGAAACGTCTTTTTGGCATGATCCCGAATCTTGAGCGGGTTATGGCCTCCGCGCCCCCGCTTCTCCGCAGCTATTCGGCGGCGTGGGGTCTTTTTGACGAAACCACGTTCACCCCGAGCGAACGTCAGGTCGTGTACCTCACTGCGAATTATGAAAACGAGTGTGAATACTGCGTGCCCTGGCATTCTTTGCTGGCGGAGAAAGCCGGTTTACAACCGGAGCATATCAAAGCTTTGCGCGAAGGCGCCGCACTATCCGATCCGAAACTGGAGGCGTTGCGCGGTTTCGCCAAAGCCTTGATCGCCAATCGCGGCAAAGTTTCGCCCGCCGAGATCTCCGCATTTTTTAAGGCGGGTTACAATCAAACGCACGCTCTGGAGGTCGTCCTGGGCCTTGCGATCAAGACGATGAGCAATTACACGACGTCGATTGCGGCAACGCCCTTGGACAAACCGGTTCAACATCTTTCATGGCGCAAACCAAAAATTCAGTTGCGCGGAGAAGAATAATTGCGCCGCCATATCCGCGAGCGAGTGGAGACGTCGCGCTGAATCGGCTAGGCTCGGCCTATGAAGCAGTATCTTGATCTGTTGCGGCACGTGAAGGAGCGCGGGCTGGAGCGCGGCGACCGCACCGGCGTGGGCACGCGCTCCGTGTTCGGCTGGCAGATGCGGTTCGACCTCACCGACGGCTTCCCGCTCGTCACCACCAAGCGGCTGCATGTGAAGTCTATCATCCACGAGCTTTTGTGGTTTTTGTCGGGTGCGACAAATACGCGCTATTTACGGGATAATAGTGTGTCTATCTGGGATGAGTGGGCGGACGCGGAGGGCGAACTCGGGCCGGTTTACGGCCGTCAATGGCGCTCGTGGGGGGCGCCGGACGGGCGCGAGATCGACCAGATCGCCGCTGTGCAGGACAGCTTGCGGCTCAATCCGGAATCGCGCCGCCATATCGTCACCGCCTGGAATCCGGCCGACGTGGAGAAAATGGCGCTGCCGCCATGCCATTGCCTGTTCCAGTTCTATGTGGCGGAAGGGCGACTGTCGTGCCAGCTCTATCAACGGTCGGCGGATGTGTTTCTCGGCGTGCCGTTCAACATCGCCTCTTACGCGCTGCTCACCATGATGATGGCGCAAACGACCGGCCTGCAGCCGGGCGAGTTCATTCACACCCTCGGCGACGCCCATCTTTATCTAAACCACCTCGATCAGGCGGAAAAGCAACTTGCGCGCCCGCCCCGCGCATTGCCCAGGATGATGCTAAACCCTGATATCGGCAACGTTTTCGATTTCACATATGCCGACTTCACCTTGAGCGGCTACGAGCCCCATCCCGCCATCAAAGCCCCGATTGCAGTTTAAACCCATGCCAGACCCTGCCATTGCCTTCATCGTCGCCGTGTCCGAGAACGGCGTCATCGGCCGCAACGGTGAGTTGCCATGGCGGCTGAAGTCCGAGTTGCGAATGTTCCGCCGCCTCACGTTAGGCAAGCCTGTTATCATGGGCCGCAAAACTTTCGAATCGCTTGGCAAGCCGCTGGATGGCCGCACCAATATCGTCGTCAGCCGCTCCGGGTTTTTAGCCGATGGCGTTTCTGCCTTCTCATCGGTTGATGAGGCCATCGACTTTGGATTAAGGCGCGCGGAGGCAGCCGGGCAACCCGAGATTTTTGTGATTGGCGGCGCTGAGATTTTCACATCCGCCATGTCGCGCGCGAGCCGCGTCTATCTCACGCAGGTTCACGCCGTGGTGGAAGGGGATGTTTTCCTTGCGCCGCTCGATCCAAAGCTTTGGCGCGAGGTCAGCAGCCAGTTTCACGCCCGGCGCGAAGGGGATGACCACGATTACACCGCAAAGATTTTCGAATGCATTTTATAGTGGAAACGCCTTCACACCTTGCCGCGTTAGCGATGTTGCCAAAATTTAATGCCGTTCAGCCATTCCGGCGTCTCGCGCGCCTTTCCCATCCATTGCGAAGCGCACCCGGCGTGCTTATAAAGCGTGTAGATCGGCAGTCACGGTCAAAATCTTACTGCGGCGAACCTAGCGTTAATATTTTTCAGCGCTTTAAGTCATTCAACGCAAATCAGCATGAAGCTTGAGTATATTTGAAAGGGACACACGAACATGTCTTGGAGCAGTCAAAACGGCGGCGGCGGCTGGAAGGGCGGCGGCGGAGGCGGCGGCCCATGGGGACAGGGCCCTGGTGGCGGCGGCGCTGGCGGGCCATCTCCTGATCTGGAAGAGTTGCTGAAACGCAGCCAGGATCGTCTGAAGCAGGCCATGCCTGGTGGCGGTCTGAGCGGGCTTCTCATCGCGGTGCTGCTCTTTGGCGGCCTTTTAGCGGTTGCTATTTACGGCTTTACCGTTCGCGTCCAGCCGGAGCAGATCGGCGTGGTGCTGCGCTTCGGCAAATTCGACCGCACGCTAAACCCGGGCCTGAACTTCCGCTGGCCGCACCCGGTTGAAACCGTCTACACACCAAACGTTACGTTTTATAATCGCACCGAAATCGGCTTTTCCACAGCACAAATCTCCAACTTCTCCGGGCCGACAACCACCGGAAGCGATGTGCCGAAGGAAAGTCTGATGCTGACTGGCGACGAGAACATCGTCGATGTCGACTTCATTGTTTTGTGGCGCATCAAGGACGCAGCCGCCTTCCTGTTCAACATTCAAGATGCGCCTTCAACAGTGAAAGCTGTTGCTGAAAGCGCGATGCGCGAAGTGACGGGCGCACAGGACATCACGCCGATCCTGACAAAAAGCCGTAAGGAGACCGAGGACGCCGTTCTCGCCCTCATGCAAAAAACCCTCGATAGCTACGGGGCTGGCGTTGAAATTCAGCAGGTAAATCTTCAGAAGGTTGACCCACCGTCGCAGGTCATCGACGCGTTCCGCGACGTGCAGGCGGCTCGCGCCGACCAGGAGCGCTTGCAGAACGAAGCGCAGGGCTATGCTAATAAGGTCATTCCTGAAGCCCGAGGCGAGTCGCAGAAGATCATTCAGGCCGCTCAAGGTTATCGTGAGCAGGCTGTTGCCGAAGCGACAGGCCGCACCCAGCGCTTTCTGAAGGTTTATGAGGAATACGCGAAAGCGCCTGAAGTCACGCGCCAGCGCATTTTCCTTGAAACCATGGAGCGAGTGTTTGGCAACATGGACAAAATCATCATCGACGAAAAAGGCGCCGGTGGAGTTGTCCCCTACCTGCCGCTCAACGAAGTTGCAAAGCCACGCCCGGACGCCACCGGGCGCACCTATTCGACGCAAGGGAACTAAGCCATGAAAACATTTGGCGCAATACTACTGGTGATCCTGGGCGCTGGCGCGTTCGTCGCCCTTAACTCGTTTTACATCGTAAGCCAGACCCAGCAGGCGATTGTACTGCAGTTTGGCGACCCTGTGAAAGTGGTTACAGACCCGGGTCTGAAATATAAAATACCGTTTGTGCAGAATGTTGAATATTTCGACAAGCGCATTCTGGAACTCGACTCACAGCCGCAGGAAGTTATTGCTTCGGATCAGAAGCGATTGGTCGTCGATGCATTCGCCCGTTACCGGATCATCAATCCCCTGCTCTATTATCAGACTGTTCGTAACGAGGTTGGCGCATCAACCCGTCTAGATAACATCATTGACTCAACGTTGCGCCGCGTTCTGGGCACCGCAAATTTCAGCGATGTTGTACGAGACCGGCGCGAAGAGTTGATGATGCAAATCGCAACAACGGTGAATGCCGACGCGAAAAATCTGGGAATGGAGATCGTAGATGTCCGCATTAAGCGCGCGGATTTGCCCGAGCCAAACAGCCAAGCGATTTTCCGTCGGATGCAAACGGAGCGTCAGCGGGAAAGCTTTGAAATCCGCGCACAAGGCTCCGAGGCCGCCCAGACAATTAGGTCCAACGCAGACCGTCAAGTTACGATCCTGATCGCCGAAGCCAACCGCGACGCCGAACAGACACGAGGCGAAGGCGATGGCCTGCGCAACAAAATCTACGCCGACGCTTTTAGTAAAGACCCAGACTTCTTCTCGTTTTATCGCTCCATGCAGGCGTATGAGGAGGCTTTGAAGGCTGGGGATACGCGGATGGTGCTGTCGCCAAATTCCGAGTTCTTCAAATTCTTCAACAATCCATCGGGCTTAGCAACACCTAGCGTAGCGCCGGCCCCTCCTCGCTAATGTAGCGGATAAGGAGGCTTTCACAACGCCGTGGAAGTCTCCTTAATCTCTTGCTAGCCACTGGTGAGCGGCCAATCCTTTTGCTACACTCTGTGAACATTCTAAGAAATCTTGCTTCGCGACATTCTCGCGAATATGCGGAGTTGAAGCTCAAATGATTGGTGACGTGAGAAAAGTTCAAGCACAGCGGAGAAGAAAACGGATCAAGTCTATTGCGCAATTTGCGGCTTTGTCGGCCCTCCTCATCATTTTCACTGGCACAACAAATAATAGCGCGCCCGCTGGCCCGGAAACCGCCACCCGCGGCCCGGCTTCCGTTGCTGATCTAGCCGCTCAACTTCAGGGTGCTGTGGTCAATATCTCCACCGAGCAGATATTCAAAGGCGTGCAGAACATGCCCGCTCCGCCTCAACAAGGCGCGCCGTCCGAAGATTTCTTCGAGGATTTTCTTGACCGTCAGCAGCGCGGCGGCGATGGCGCGAAGCGTGTCAGTTCGCTCGGCTCCGGCTTCGTCATTGATCCGAAAGGCTACATAGTCACCAACAACCACGTGATTGAAGGCGCGGACGATATCTATGTAAACTTCACCGACGGGACGAAACTCAAAGTCGTTGAGGTTGTCGGCAAGGATATCAAAATTGACCTTGCACTGCTCCGCGTCGAGCCGAAAAAACCGCTGACCGCCGTGCCATTCGGGGACAGCGGCCGCATCCGTGTTGGCGATTGGGTGATGGCGATTGGCAATCCGTTCGGCCTCGGCGGCTCTGTCACCGTCGGTATCTTGTCGGCCACGCGCCGCGACATTAACGCCGGGCCCTATGATGAGTTTTTGCAAACTGACGCCGCGATCAACCGCGGCAATTCCGGCGGCCCCCTGTTCAGCATGAATGGCGAGGTGGTCGGTGTGAATACAGCGATAATTTCCCCGACAGGCGGTTCTATTGGTATTGGCTTCGCCGTGCCATCCAACACTGTTGCTCAGGTCGTTGCGCAACTGCGCAAATATGGTGAAACGCGGCGCGGCTGGCTCGGCGTCCGCATCCAGACAGTTGGCGACGATATCGCCGAAAGCGTGGGTTTGCCGCTGACTGGGGGAGCGCTCATTGCCAGCGTCACGCCAGAGGGGCCGGCGGCGAAAGCCGGTATCAAGGTTGGTGACATCATCCTCAATTTTGACGGTCTCGACGTCACCGAGTTGCGCGGGCTGCCGCGTATTGTCGCGCAGACGGAGGTTGGCAAGCAGGTCGAGATCAAGCTTTGGCGCGAGGGCGAGCGCAAAACGCTGAAAGCGCGAATCGAGCGGCTGGATGAAGGGGAAGTTGTCCCCAAGGTCAAGAAAAGTGAAGTCAAGCCAAATGCGCAGTATGTCATGGGGCTGGCGCTCTCGCCCATGACTGACGAACTGCGCTCGCGCTTCGACATCGACAAATCCATCAATGGCCTGGTGGTGACGGAGGTCGATCCTGCAAGCGAAGCAGGCGACAAGAGCATCAAGCCGGGCGACGTGATTCTAGAAGTGACGAACGAGAAGGTCGTGACGCCGCAGGATTTCGCCAAGCGTGTGCGCCAGCTCAAGGAGCTGAAGCGCAAGACCGCGCTTCTGCTGCTGGCGGACGCTGGCGGCTCGATGAATTTCGTCGCGGTGCCAATTACGAAATAGAAGCAATTACGTATATTTGCGCTGGTTAAGAATTTGTGAGCACCGCTCTTAAAATATCCGCATATTGCGCGATCAAGGCTTGATCGTCTATAACCCCCGCTGGGCGCATCGCCACACCCTCTTTCATCGGCAGCACATGAAAGTGGAGGTGAAACACCACCTGCCCACCCGCTGCTTCAGAAAACTGGTGCAAGGCAACACCATCGGCCTGAAACGCCTGCTTCGCCGCGCGGGCGATTTTCTGTGTCACAGCGATAACATGGGCTAAGTCGTCAGGGGCGACATCCAGAATATTGCGCGATGGCGCTTTGGGGATGACAAGGACATGCCCATCCACGCGCGGCATGATGTCCATGAATGCGAGCGTTTTTGCGTCCTCGTAAACCTTGTGCACTGGCATTTCGCCACGCAGGATCTTCGCAAATACGTTGCTGTCGTCATATGCGGTGTTCGTCATGACCCGCCGCCTTTCTACTTATTTGCGATTGCGATAACACATCAGCAAGCAAGATTAAACGTCACCGTCACCTGTTTTTTTGAATGGCGACGCTTCCATAAGCTCTGCCCGCTGCGCTTCGACAGCGTGCATTTCGCGCTTGAGGTAATCCGCGACCGCCTTGCCCAGGCCGGGATGGGCGAAGGCGTGGAGGCTATAGGTAATTTCCGGCAAATAGCCGCGCGCCAGCTTGTGCTCGCCTTGAGCCCCCGCCTCGACCCGCGCCAGCCCGTGCGCGATGGCGAAGTCGATGGCCTGGTAATAACAAACCTCGAAATGCAGGTATGGGCGCTCCTCGACGCAGCCCCAGTAGCGGCCATAAAGCGCATCGCCGCTAATAAAATTAAGCGCGCCCGCGATATAGCGCCCCCCCTCTTTCACCATCATCAGCAGGATGCGATCAGGCATGGCCGCGCCGATCAGGCTGAAAAAGCGGCGGTTTAGGTATGGGCGCCCCCATTTGCGGTCGCCCGTGTCAAGGTAAAAGCGGAAAAAGCCGTCCCAATGCGCCTCGGTAAGCTGCGCGCCTGTCAACCATTCCACTGTGAGGCCGCTCGCCAATGCGTCGCGGCGTTCCTTTTTGACGGCCTTGCGCTTGCGCGAGGAAAACGCGCCCAGAAAATCGTCAAATGTGGCGTAACCATCATTGCGCCAGTGAAATTGCATCCCGGTGCGCCGTTGCAATCCGGCGTCGCCAAGCCGCCCCCACTCCTCATGCGTGGGAAATGTGATGTGCAGCGAGGACGCGCCCTCCGCCTTCATCAATTGCAGCGCGCCCTGCGTTAAAATGCGTTCGGCCAGCGCGATATCGCTAACATCGCGCACAAGAATGCGGCGGCCGCTGGCGGGCGTAAACGGCGCGGCGCATTGAAGTTTGGGATAATAGGCGCCTCCAGCCTGATGATAGGCGTCGGCGAAAGCGTGATCGAACACAAACTCGCCCATGCTGTTCGATTTCAGATAGAGCGGCATAACGGCGCGCGGCCCGCTCTCCCCATCCAGAACCAGATGACGCGGCGACCACCCCGTATCGTCTGACACACACCCGCTTTCCTCAAGACATCGCAGAAAGGCGTGCGAGATAAACGGATTGTAAATGGCGCCTTCCGGATTAGCGCAGGCGTCCCATTCCGCCGCCGGGATGTTGGAGATTGCGCCCTCCACCCGAATGCGAACCTCTTCGGCAGGCTCAATCCGCAAATTCTGCAGCTCATCAGGGGCTTTGTCGCCAGGCATCAGTATCGAAACTCTCAAAAATGATGTTGTCAGCGGATTGCACGGCTGGCGCCGAAACATCGCCGCCTCTCACTGTCCATACGAACATTGGCAGCTTGAGGATGTTGCGCGCAAATGTAGGCCCCGCCGCTGGCAGATCACGCCAGTTGTACGCTACAAAATGTGGCCTGACTGCATTGTATGACAAGAGATGTGTGCGCCGAAAGCGCTCCAACGCGCTTAACTCCGGCCACTCGTTGCGCAAAAACCGCATGGCGACCAGCCCACGCGGGGTTTGCGGCGAAAGCGCCTGAAACGCCGCGACGACACTTGGCTCAAATGACATGACCGCCACTGACCCCGCGTAGGAGTTAAGCGACTTTACAATGCGTGCGGCGAAGCGAGCTGCGCCTTTCTCGCTTTCCTGTTTGATTTCAAGCAGCAGCGGCGTGCGTCCCGCTACAAAGTCTAACAGATCGTCCAAGGTCCAAAAGTCGTCCGCTGAATCAAGATACTCGACACGTTTGAGGTCGGCCGCCGAGTAAGCCCGCAACGGGCCTTTGCCCTTAGTGAGCCGATCAAGCGTCGCATCATGGAAAACCATAGGAATGTCATCAGCCGACTCCTGCAAGTCGGTTTCTATGCAATAGCCTTGTTGGATGGCGTATTTAAAAGCCGACGCGGTATTCTCTATCACGCCAGTATGATTGTTGTGCAACCCGCGATGGGCGATGGGGCGCGCGAGCCACGTCCCCATGCGTTCAAAATTGCGCTTATGCGACGGCGAAAATCGCATCGATCTCAACGCATGCATTGCGCGGCAACTCCGCGACGCCAACCGCAACGCGGGAGTGACGCCCCGCCTCGCCAAGCACGGCGAACATCAGATCGGACGCGCCGTTTATCACAAGCGGCATGTCGATAAAGCCTGGCGCTACCGCGACAAAACCATTCAGCCGCATGACGGCGTTGATGCGCTGGAGATCGCCGAGTGCGGCCTGCGCCTGCGCCAGAATATTTAGCGCGGCAAACTTCGCCGCCTCCTCGCCTTGCGCCAGGCTTACGTCTGCGCCCACCCGCCCGGAGTTGGTCAACGCCCCACTCGCGTCATAAGGCAGTTGCCCGGCGATGAACAGCATGCCGCCATTCAACACATAAGGCACGTAGTTCGCTGCTGGTTTCGGCGCTGGGGGAAGGTCGAGCCCAAGCGCCTTGAGGCGGGAAAGAGGCGTGTTCTGCATAAGTGATCCTTTTGCTAATCGCGCTATTGATCGCATATTTAATAGAAAATTGATAACCGGTTCGGCTTGCTGGACGCAAACGTGCGCCCAATGTACACTAATCAACCCAATATATGACGATTGACACACACATGACATCTGCATTTAAAATTTGCGCCGTGTTAAGCCTCGCTTCTATCTCATTTGGCGTGAGCGTATTGCAAGCCAAAGAGATTGGCCACGCGCCCGATATCAAGCTTGCGCCCCATCGCGCTATTTATGACATGAAGCTGCTGCGCAGTCAGCCCGGCTCGAACATCTCCTCTCTCGATGGTTTTTTAAGCATTGAGTTTACCGGCTCGGTCTGCGAGGGCTTTGTGCAAAGCACGCAGCTTGTGACAAGCACGGTGGATTGGAATGGGCGCGAGGTTTTGACCGATATGCGCTCCTCAAGCTGGGAAGACGGCACCGGAGAGAAGTTTCATTTTCGCTCGAAGCGTTTCGTGAACCAGCAGGAGAGCGAAGTCATCGAGGGCGATGCGGCGCGCGATGCGAAGAAAAAATCCATCCAGATCGCCATGAAAAGCCCGGCCTACAATCGATTGAAAATTGGCGGCGGGGCTATGTTCCCCACCCAACACTCCATAGCGGTGCTGGAAGCCGCCAATCGCGGCCAGTTTACGTTGCAGGCCGATCTTTACGATGGGTTGGACAAGGGTGAAAAGTTTTATCAGACCACAACTATTATTGGAAAACCAATCGGTGACGGGGCGAGCGATCTACCGGCAGTCGCGAACGCCGAAATTCTAAATGGCATGAGGGCGTGGCCGGTGACGGTGAGCTATTTCGACAGCGATAAGGCTGGCGCTATAACACCGTCTTATGAGATTGCCTACCGAATGTATGCAAATGGCGTAAGCCGGAAACTGCGCATCGACTACGGAAACTTCAGCGTCGAGGGTGAACTAAACAAGATTGAGTTCCTTAAACAAGTCGATTGCGGGACGACTGCTACAAAGCCTGTAAAGCGCTAAACCGAACTATCGCCGCCAAACTGCGGGGCGGCTTTTGTTGAGCAACCCTTGCGGCATCTCCGTCATGGCGTGCGGATCGAGCACGTGTAGCGCCCAGAAAACCTCCTGTGGGGCTTTCCTGGCATGATCGCAAAACGCCATTAGATCCCGTTCGCCGCGCATTAGATAATCCAGAACCGCCGCTTGTGTTTCCGGGTTAGCGGCGTTCGCTGCAACCTTATCGCGCTCAAGCCCCGTCGCTTGCGTAAAGCGGGTAAATATTTCAGGCTGTGATGCGAAATACGCAAGTGCTTCTAACGCGAGCACCTGCGCAGCGTCGATATCTATTTCCGTTTTTGCCATGCAGGTGCTGCTTTATTTCAGGTGCTGCTTTATTTAAAGAGTCGTAACAAATCCCAAGCCATTGGATAACGGTTTATCTCGACATCTTATAAAGCTTTTTCGCGATTTCGAACATTTCCTGCGGCGCGTAATCCGGAGTAAACGCTGACGCTGTGCCGGTCATGTCCGCAATTTTTGCGCCTTCGGGAGCGCCTTCGATCACCTCAAGCTCGCCTGGAGGATCGCCAGGAAGAGCCATCTCGCCTTTTCCCCATAATCCTGCGATTTCCTGATAGTCGCTTGGGCTATTGGTATACAGACGACGGTGTTCGCCTTCATTCAGGAACTTCTGACATTCGGGAATGCGGTCGAGATTAATATTGGGCACCGGCAGCACTTTCTCGATGGATGCACCCGTCAGTTTTTTCAACGCGAGAGCATAAGCGTGGGCGTGCACCGAGCCGCGCACGAGCAGGTAAGCGCAAACTTCCCGTCCGGTCGGCTCGGTCAGGGTTTCGTAAACCCGCAGTTTGTGAAGCCTTGCACCGCATTCAAGGTGAAAGTTGAACAGGGTGTCCATGATGAGATTGCCGGATGAAGTGACGAACGTGCCGTTCCATGGCCGTCCGTCGCTATCCACCGGCATGGCGCCGCCACCGCCTGAGAGAAAAGACGACGCTAGCCGGATATCCGTCATGTCCTCAAAAGGCGCCTCGGAAATATCCGCATCATCCTCCTCATCGCCGTCTGGCCCGTTCGCCAGCATCGCGACGCCGTTGCTGACCATTTCCACATGTCCAACTTCCTCGGCGGTTATGCTTGCAACCGTGCTGTAAAACGGCCGCAGTTTTTTCTTGTTACGGAAATTAAAGCTCTGGAACATGTAGTTGTTGAGCGTTGACATTTCGCCATATTTGCCGCCAAGCAACTCCTGCAACGCGGCGGCGGCGTTTGGATCGGCGTCTTTTGGCGCCGGGATATCGGCGAGAAGTCTGTCTACACGGAGAAACATGCGAGAACCTTTCATTACCTGACTTATAAGTAATGAATGGCGCCGACGATTAAATGTTCCCGTGAGACATTTGTCAAAACCGCTTGAATTTATAAAGTTTTATGAGGTCACTCTAAGCATGCGCTATGAAAAAGTTTACTTGAGGCGAAAAGGAAGAGCTTTATGAAAACGGCTGGATTTTGCAGTATTATATTCATTGCCGCCATGTCCGCCGCCGCGTCAGTTCAGGCAGCTTCGTGCATAAAAAAGGGCGGTGGCGGCTGGGGCGTCACTAAGGGCCATGCCGAACTCAACGCGCTTGGCGCCATCAAAATGCTGACCGGGAACTGGCCAATCGTGACAGATCGCATTTCCGATCCGGTCTATAAATGCGCATCTGGAGCGACAGGCTGGAACTGCAAGGCTTACGCCACGGTGTGTAAAAAGGCCTGATTGGCTGTAGCTGCTAACAACGCTATGGTCAGTTATTGATGGGCATTACCGCTTATGGCCTAAACCTCGCTGGAAGATAAAAGCATGGCGCACATACGCACCCCCGCAAAGTTCTATGCATCGCTTGCCATTGGCGCACCCGAACCGTTCCGAGACAAGCCCGTGCGGCTAGAGCGGATGATCCATTTCGTACCACCGCATCTCGAAAAAATTCGCGCGAAAATTCCCGAGCTTGTGGGGCAGGTAGACGTAATCCTCGGAAATTTGGAGGACGCAATCGCCGCCAGCGACAAAGAGGCGGCGCGGGCGGGCTTCATCAATATGGCGCAGGCGAACGACTTCGGACAGACGGGGCTTTGGACGCGCATTAACTGCCTGAACAGCCCATGGGCGCTCGACGATGTGACGCAGATTGTGGCGGGGGTTGGGAACAAGCTCGATGTCATAATGCTTCCCAAGGTCGAAGGACCGTGGGATGTGCATTATCTGGATCAGCTTCTTGCCCAGCTTGAGGCGCGGTACAGCGTAAAACGGCCGATCATGATTCACGCGATCCTGGAGACGGCTGAAGGCGTCAACAATGTGGAGGCCATAGCGGCGGCAAGCCCACGAATGCACGGCATGAGCCTCGGCCCGGCAGATCTAGCGGCCTCGCGCGGCATGAAAACCACGCGCGTTGGCGGCGGGCACCCGGGTTATGGCGTGCTGGCGGACGGCTCCGGCGAGCGCGCGTTTTATCAGCAAGACCTCTGGCACTACACGGTTGGCCGCATGGTTGATGCCTGCCAGGCTTATGGTCTGAAAGCGTTTTACGGCCCGTTTGGCGATTTTTCCGACTTCGCCGCCTGCGAAGCGCAATTTCGCAACGCCTTTTTACAGGGGTGCCTGGGCGCGTGGTCGCTTCATCCGACGCAGATTGATATCGCCAAGCGTGTGTTCTCGCCCGCCGCCGATGAGGTTGCGTTCGCTAGAAAAATCATCGCCGCTATGCCGGATGGCACCGGCGCCGTGATGATTGACGGCAAGATGCAGGACGACGCAACGTGGAAGCAAGCCAAGGTCATGATCGATCTGGCGAAGCTTGTCGCGGCCAAAGACGGCGCCTCGGCTCCAGCTTACGGTGTTTGACTCTGCAAAATGGTTGACAGCGGGGCGGCGGCGCTCGACATTTGCGCGAGAACAAAGGGCTGCATGCACTAGCTATGAATATAATGAAAACCGCCAAATTTCAGCTTGGCCAGGTCGTCAAACACCGTTTTTACCCGTTTCGCGGCGTCATTTTCGATGTCGATCCGGAGTTTAGCAACAAAGAGCACTGGTGGCTGTCCATTCCGGAGGAGATCCGGCCCGTAAAGAACCAGCCCTATTACCATTTGCTGGCGGAGAATGCCGAGACGGAATACATTGCCTATGTCTCGGAACAAAACCTTCTGGCCGACATGTCCGGCGACCCTGTGCGCCATCCCAAGGTCAACGAAATCTTCGGCGGGCTTAACGGCGCGTTTTACAAACTGCGCCGGAGCATCGACCACTAATGAAGGCGTCCGGCCGTAGCTTATTCATGGTTGGGACTAACCTACTCACCTAGTCTAGATAACCGGCTCAACGCCGTTAATGAAAATTGACAATACTCCATAGTCATGGCCGGGCTTGGTCCGGCCATCCGGACGAAACTCACCTACCGCCGGTTATATTGCTTGCGCGGGGGCGGCGGAGCAGGCTGTTTTTCCTCTAGGGCATTGGTCGGTTTGCCGTCACCCCGCGCTATGCCCGCCAACTGACTGGCGAGGGCGCGCACGTCGTTCATCCGGTCGCTGGCATCCGACCAATCAGCTTTGATGAGCAGTTTATGATCGGGCTGCAACTTCACCGTGCTTCGATGCTCGCCGATGAATTTGAGCAGGCCCGCAGGATTGGCGAACTTGTTGTGGCGGAACGCAACGACGCCGCCCTTCGGCCCCGCATCGACAGCTGATATTCCCGCAATGCGGCATTGCATCTTGATCTCGACCACCGATAGCAAATGCCGGACTTCATCCGGCAGCGCGCCGAAGCGATCCACTAGCTCGGCGGCGAAAGCATCGATATCCGCCTTCTCCCGGAAGCCGGA
Organism: Hyphomicrobiales bacterium; assembly: GCA_034440495.1. Taxonomy (GTDB): domain Bacteria; phylum Pseudomonadota; class Alphaproteobacteria; order Rhizobiales; family Rhodomicrobiaceae; genus JAWXCE01. The sequence goes on from JAWXCE010000002.1 coordinate 58,713, forward strand.
CAGGCGGCGGTAAAGGCCAAGGCGCACCTGCAAATCAGGCACGTAGGCTTCGGGAATCAGCACCGCTGTGCCGATGGAAATCGCGGGCGACCATTGATCCTCGGCCTGCTCCTCCGGCCCGCCGCCTTGGCGCAACGAGGCGACGGCCTCTTCCAGCATGGATTGATATAACTCGAAGCCCACTTCGCGGATATGCCCGGACTGCTCGTCGCCAAGCAGATTGCCCGCGCCGCGAATGTCGAGATCATGGCTCGCAAGCTGGAACCCCGCGCCGAGGCTATCAAGCGAGTGCAGCACCTTGAGCCGCTTTTCGGCCGCAGGCGTCAGCTTCTGGTTCGGCGGCGTGGTGAACATGGCGTAAGCGCGCCGCTTCGACCGCCCGACGCGGCCGCGCAACTGGTAAAGCTGGGCGAGGCCGAACATGTCGGCACAATGCACGATTAGCGTATTGGCGTTCGGGATATCGAGGCCGGACTCCACGATGGTGGTGGAGAGCAGCACGTCGAACTGCTTGTCGTAGAACGACGACATCACATCCTCAAGCTGCGTTGGCGACATTTGCCCGTGGCCGATTTGAAATTTTAGCTCCGGCACCACCTCACGCAGGAAGGCCGCCACGTCGTCCAGGTCGGAGATGCGCGGCACGACATAGAAGCTCTGGCCGCCGCGATAGCGCTCGCGCAGCAGCGTTTCCCGCAGCATAACGGGATCAAACGGCGTGATGAACGTGCGCACGGCGAGCCTATCCACCGGCGGCGTAGCGATGACCGACATTTCGCGCACGCCCGTCAGCGCCAGTTGCAGCGTGCGCGGGATCGGCGTCGCCGTCAGCGTCAGCACGTGCACATCTTCCTTGATCTGCTTCAGCCGCTCCTTGTGGCTCACGCCGAAATGCTGCTCCTCATCAATAATGAGTAACCCAAGCCGCTGAAATTCGATACTTTTGGCCAGCAGCGCGTGCGTGCCGACCACAATATCCATCTGGCCCGACTTCAGCCCATCGCGCATTTCCGCCATCTCCTTGGCGGGCACGAGACGGGACGCGCGAGCGATTTTTACTGGGAAGCCCTGGAAGCGCTCGGTAAAGGTTTTGAAATGCTGGCGCGCTAGCAGCGTCGTTGGCACCACAACGGCGACCTGGAAGCCCTCCAGCACAGCCACGAACGCCGCGCGCAGCGCCACCTCGGTCTTGCCAAAACCCACATCGCCACAGATAAGGCGATCCATGGGACGACCTGTCGCCAGATCGCCCAGCACCGCCTCGATGCTGGAAAGCTGGTCGTCCGTCTCGTCGTAAGGAAAGCGCGCAACAAACTCGTCGAACGCGCCCTGATTGGGAGCCATCACCGCGCCATCACGCAATTGGCGAGCTGCGGCCACTTTGATGAGACTTTCGGCAATATCGCGAATACGCTTCTTAAGCTTCGCCTTGCGCGCCTGCCATGCGCCGCCGCCGAGCTTGTCGAGTTGCGCGCCCTCGTCCGCGCCGTAACGAGATAAAAGTTCAATATTTTCAACGGGTAGAAATAGTTTGGAGCCGCCCGCATATTCCAGTTCAAGGCAATCGTGGGGCGCACCAGCCGCCGTTACCGTTTGCAGGCCGACAAAGCGGCCGATACCGTGGTCGGCGTGCACAACCAGATCGCCCGGCGCGACGCTTGAGGCTTCCTGCAGCACATCCGAGCCTTTTTTCGGCTTACGGCGGCGCACCAGCCGGTCGCCCAGGATGTCCTGCTCGGCGATGACGGCGAAATCCGTGGTTTCGAATCCGCTCTCAAGCGGCAAAATCGCAATGCCGGTCGAGCCGCGCGGCAGCTTGAGCGCCTCATCGTAACTGTCGGCGGGCATGGCGTATTGCAAACCGTGCGATGTGAGCAGCGACCCTAGCCGCTCGCGCCCGCCCGCCGTCCAAGCGGCGACAAGCACGCGCTTGCCCTCGCTCTTCAGCTTGGCGATTTGCGCAACCACGGCGGAAAATAGTTTATCGGACTGCTCTGCCCGCTCGATGCCAAAGCCGCGCCCCTGCTTGCCGCCAAAATCGATAGCGGTAATGCCCTCCCGCTCTGGCGCATTGAACGGCGAGAAAAAGCGCACGTCGCGTTTCGCGAGGCCGTTATCCCAATCCTTCGCGTTGAGGAACAGCGTGTCGGTGGGCACGGGTTTGTAGACCCCGGCGCCAAAACTCGAATGCTCCAGCCCCGCGACGCGCGCTTCATAATGGTCGGCTATCTGTTCAATGCGCCGCCCCTTCGCGTCCTCCACCAGATAATCCATGGTGATGTAGGCGTCGGGCAAATAGTCGAACAGCGTGTCGAGCTTGTCGTAAAACAGCGGCAGCCAATGCTCCACGCCCGGGTGACGACGGCCAGCGCTCACAGACTCATACAGCGGATCGTCAGCTTTCACCGTGCCAAACAACTCCACATAACGCTGACGGAACTGCTTGGCGACCGCAGCCCCGGTGCGCACCTCGCTGATCGGCAGCAGCACCACCTGATCTTTCGAGCCTTGCGTGCGCTGCGTGACCGGGTCGAACACGCGAATGCTTTCCAGCGTATCGCCGAAAAAGTCCAGCCGCACCGGCCGCCCCTGCCCCGGCGGGAACATGTCGAGAATGCCGCCCCGCATGGCGTATTCGCCCGGCTCCATTACCGTTCCGCTGCGGTTGAAGCCCGCCGCCTCCAGCCGCTCCGCGATAGCGGTCATCCCAATGCTGGCGCCCGCCGAAATGCGCACCGCGGATTTCGCCATGTAATCCTTGGGCACAACGCGCTGCAGCGTGGCGTTCACGGTCGTCAAGATGATAAGCGGCTTGGTTAAATCTTTAAGGCGCGCCAGCCTCGCAAGGGTCGCGATGCGGCGGCCGGAGATTTCGGCGTCGGGCGACACGCGGTCGTAAGGCACGCAATCCCAAGCCGGAAATTGCAGAACTTCGGCGCCCGGGGCGAAGAAATGCAGCGCGCTGCGCAAAGCTTCCACCCGCTGGTCGTCGCGGCCAATGTGCAGCACGGGGCGGAAAAGCTCGGGCTTTGAGTCCGGCTCCGCGCTGGCCAACTCATGTATAAGATGTGCGTCAAACCCCTCTGGGGCGCCGGAGGCCACCACCGATCCTTTGGCGGCGCGCAGCAGGCGGATGGCGGCGGCGGCTTTATCCGAAGGTTTGGGTTTGCCTTTGATGTCTGCGGGCGCGTTCATGCCGTCGGTGTATCCATTCCGTGGTGGCGCCGGATGCGCGCGATCATATTCGCCATCGTCCCGTCCGCAGGCGCGGCGCCCTTCAACATGGCGTCAATCAGCGGCTCAGGCAGCGCCATCAATTCCTCGAACGTGGTAAGGTCGTCTTGGTTCATTGTTTCGAGCGCGGCGCCGGCAAATCGGCCTAGCATCCAGTCCATTTCCTTGGTGCCGCGATGGCAGGCCCTGTAATAGGCCCGTTTTACTCTAACGTCCTGGCTGTTCATAAGGTTTGGCTACGCGCTGTGGATGAGCGGCGCGAATATGCGCGACGCAAGGTTACATGGTTGAGATCGTGATATAGAGAGTTCATCCAGTGTTGTCAGTGCCGCGTTCCAACACTTAACGCATTTCTCAGGGCGCGAAGCGGCAATGACGCAGACAACCGACTGGATAGAGGCGATAGCGGAAGCGCCGCCGGAGCTGGAGCCGCTGTTTGCGCCCGTCCGCATGTTGGCGGGCGCTGGCCCGAAAGTGGAAGCGGCGCTTGCCAAGCTGTTGCGGTGCGCGCCCGACCAGCCGCCGCGCCTGATCGACTTGCTGTGGCATTTCCCCGTCGGGTTTACGGATCGCCGCTTTCGCCCGTGTATCGCTGATGCGCAGGCTGGCCGCATCACGACGCTGAAGATCACGGTGAAGAAGCACAAGCCAGTGCCCGCCTCGACCCGCGCGCCCTACAAGGTGACATGCGAGGACGATAGCGGCGTTATCGACCTGGTGTTTTTCCATGCAGACCGCCGCTTTCTGGAGCGGCTGCTCCCCGTTAGCGAGGAGCGCTATATTTCCGGCGCCGTTGAGCGCTTCGGCGAGCGCGTGCAGATGCCGCACCCTGACCATATCCTTACCCAAGCGCAGTTCGAGGCGATGCCCGACTTGGAGCCTGTGTATCCGCTCGGCGCGGGCGTCACGCAAAAGCTGCTGCGCCGTTTCACGGGCCAGGCGCTCGACCGTATCCCCGAGATACGCGACTGGATCGACCCGCGTTTAAAAACCGCGCAAAAATGGCCCGACTTTCGCGCTGCGCTCGACCTCATCCACCGTCCTCTCGGAGATGGCGATATTCAGGAGGCCTCGCGCGCGCGTAAGCGCCTCGCATATGACGAGTTGTTCGCCAGCCAACTTGCCATCGCCGTGATGCGGCGGCAATTCCGGCGCGGCGGCGGTCGCGCGATCATCGGCGATGGCGTGCTGGTCGCCAAGGTGCGGGCTGCGCTGCCCTTCCGGTTGACGGGTGCGCAAGAGATAGCGCTTGCGGAGATCGGCGCCGATATGGCCGCGCCGCGTCGCATGTTAAGGCTACTACAAGGCGACGTTGGCAGCGGCAAGACGGCCGTGGCGCTGATAGCGATGGCGCGTGCGGTCGAGGCTGGGCATCAGGCCGCGATCATGGCGCCGACAGAGGTGCTCGCCCAGCAGCATTGCGAAACCATCGCACCCATCGCCGCCGCTTGCGGTTTCCGGGTTGCGCTGCTAACGGGGCGAGAAAAAGGGCGTTCCCGGGCTGGAAAGCTGGTCGCGCTGGTGTCCGGCGAAACGGATATGCTGATCGGCACGCACGCGCTATTTCAGCCCGATGTACAGTTCCGCGATTTGGCGCTGGCCGTCATCGACGAGCAGCACCGCTTCGGCGTGCACCAGCGTTTTGCGCTGCAAGCCAAAGGCGGCGCGGCGGGCTGCGACGTGCTAGTGATGACCGCGACGCCCATCCCGCGCACGCTGGTGCTTACGCACTATGGCGATATGGATGTGTCAAAGCTCAACGAGAAGCCCGCTGGCCGGAAGCCGATCCTGACACGCGCGCTACCATTGGATCGGCTTGACGAGGTGGTGCGCGGCCTGGCGCGCGCGATGAAGCGCGGCGGGCAGATTTACTGGGTATGCCCGTTGATTGAAACGTCCCCTAAACTGGAGGCTGCCGCCGCCGAGGAGCGCGCCGCGCATTTGCGCCAATATTTCGGCGATCGGGTGGGCCTCGTGCACGGGCGCATGAAGGGGGCGGAGAAGGATGCGGCCGTGCGGTCGTTCGCCAACGGCGAAAAGGCGATTTTGGTCGCCACCACGGTGATTGAGGTGGGCGTAAACGTCCCGAACGCCAGCGTGATGGTAATCGAGCACGCGCAAAAATTCGGTCTCGCGCAGTTGCACCAGCTTCGCGGGCGTGTTGGGAGGGGCGAGGCGCAATCTACGTGCATCCTGCTTTATGAGGGGCCGCTGTCGGAAACAGCGCGCGCCCGGCTTGACGTGCTACGCCAGACCAACGACGGCTTCAAAATTTCGGAGGAGGACTTGCGGCTGCGCGGCGGTGGCGATGCGCTCGGCACGCGCCAATCGGGAGACGCCGGGTTTCGTGTAGCGCACATGCCTGAAGATGCGGGGTTGTTGCAGAGCGCGGCGGATCAGACAAAATATCTGCTTGCCAAAGACCCGCATCTGGAAGGGCCGGGAGGCAACGCCGCCAAGCTAGCGTTGCGGCTGTTTGAGCGCGATGAGGCCGTGAGGCTGCTGGATGCGGGATAATAAAGTCTACCGTGAAATAACCTGACAGCTTACTTTTTTCGCCTTTACGTCTTCGCAAACGTCGGTGGAAATCGTGCGGCCTTCGTAAGGGCCAGCGATAACGCTGAAAAACACCGCGCCGCTTTTTTCATAGCGCACTATTTCGGGCTTCTTTCCCTGCAAAAGGCCGGATAGTTGCGACGCCATGCGTTTAAGCTCGGCCTGCGCCTCAGGTTCGGCGTCAAATGACGCCAGAAGAACGTTATATTGCTTCGCATCATCCGTGACCGCGGCGGTTTGAGCCGGCTTTGGAGCGGGAGCGGCTACAGCAGGAGCCGGGGCGAGCTTCGTCGTTTGCTGGGGCGGCTTGGTCGCTTTGGCCGGGGTCTGAGGCGCAGCTTTAACTTGAGGGGCGTCGTTCGCGGGTGCGGAAGATGGAGCAGCCGTCACTTGGGTTCCCTGCGACCATCCACTAGGAGCGGTAGCTTCTGGCTTTGCAGTTACGCTGGTTGAGGATCCGCTAAACAGTCCGCTGAAAAATCCACCAGAGCCCGACTTCGGCTCGGCATCGGCGCTTTGCGTTGCGCCCAATGGCTTTGCCCCGCCATCATTATCCGTTACGCCGAGCGAAGTCAGAACGCGCTTTCGGCCATCGACTGCGCGAGGCCGTTCGCTTGCGGACAAACCCTGCATGAAGACTGCGTTGGTGTAATCGGCGAGAGCAAGAGCCGTTTTGCCGAGCTTCTCGTGATACTCGCCTCGCATTAGAAACGCTTTCGAGGAGGCCGCGTTATCGAGCTTGCCCAACTTGAAGGCCTCGCCGATTTTCTCTACCGCTAAGGCGTAATCCCCTTTTTCGCCAAGCTTGGCGGCGGAAGTCAGCGTCTCGGTTGCATTTTGCGCATAACTCGCAGCGGGAATCGCTGCCAAAAAGGCAGATGCCGCGAGAGTGAGTATGAGGCGATCAACGAACATGCCTGACAAGCGCTGTTAAAGATTTGCTAAAATATCATCATTATGCAGCCTCTACGTCAAGCAAACGAATTAGACAATTCGGTGTCGTCCACCGTTGCGCGCTTATTCCACCGTCACCGACTTCGCCAGATTGCGCGGCTGATCGACGTCGGTGCCCATCGCAACAGCCGTGTGATAGGCCAGCAATTGCACGGGGATAGCATAGAGGATCGGGTTGGTGAAATCATGCGCGGCGGGAAGCCCGATCACGGAGCCGCCAGGCACAATATCCGGCGCCGCGCCCGCCGTCGTGAGCAGGATGATGCGCCCTCCGCGTGCAGACACCTCCTGCATGTTCGACATAGTTTTCTCGAACAGCGCATCCTTCGGCGCGACAACGATGACGGGCACCTCGTCGTCAATGAGTGCAATGGGGCCGTGCTTCAACTCGCCCGCCGCGTAGCCCTCAGCGTGGATATAAGAGATTTCCTTGAGTTTGAGCGCCCCCTCCAGCGCCAGCGGATAATGTGCGCCGCGACCGAGATACAGCACGTCGCGCGCGCCCGCCAAACCAGCGGCCAGCTTCTCGAATCGCTCTTCATCGCGCAGAACCTTCGACATCAAGCGCGGCAACTCCACCAGCGCGTCCACAAGCTCCGCCTCCTGCGAGGCGCTGAGAACGCCGCGCGCGCGGCCCGCAGCAATCGCCATGCAGGCGAGCACGGTGAGCTGACACGTAAATGCCTTTGTCGAAGCGACGCCGATTTCAGGGCCTGCTAAGGTGGGCAGCAGCGCGTCCGACTCGCGGGCGATAGTCGATTCGGGCACGTTGACGATGGAGACGATGCCCTGCCCTTGCTGGCGGCAGTAGCGCAGGCTGGCGAGCGTGTCGGCAGTTTCGCCTGATTGCGAGATGAACAGCGACAGGCCGCCATCGGCCATAGGCGGCTCGCGATAACGGAATTCAGAGGCGATGTCGATATCGACAGGCAGGCGCGCATAGCGCTCGAACCAGTATTTGGCGACAAGTCCTGCGTAATAAGCCGTACCGCATGCGGAAATCGTCAGGCGCGGAAGTTTAGCGAAATCGCGCGGGAGCGGCGGCAACTGCACCGTGCTTTCCATGAAGCGCACGTAGTGAGAGAGGGTGCGGCTGACCACATCCGGCTGCTCGTGAATCTCCTTGGCCATGAAATGGCGGTGGACACCTTTATCCACCAGCAGCGCGGCGGCGGCGGATTTTCTGGTGGCGCGGCTGACTGGCTCGCCCGCCTCGTTGCGGATCTCTGCGCCAACACGGGTCAGGATGACCCAGTCGCCCTCTTCCAGATAGGTGATCTGATCGGTAAACGGAGCCAGCGCCATGGCGTCTGACCCCAGAAACATTTCGCCTTTGCCGTGGCCGATGGCGAGCGGGCTGCCGCGCCGCGCGCCGATCATCAGGTCGTCGTGGCCCGCGAAGATGATGGCGAGCGCGAACGCGCCTTCCAGTTCTTTTAGGGCGACCTGCACGGCGGCGGCGGGCTCTGCGCCACCGCGCATCTCGCGGCTGATGAGATGGCCAATGACTTCCGTGTCGGTGTCGGTGTCAAAGCGGACGCCGTCAGCCTCCAGCGACTGACGCAGTTCCCGGAAATTTTCGATGATGCCGTTATGGACGACGCAGACGCCGTCGCTTAAATGGGGATGAGCATTGCGCTCCGTCGGCGCGCCGTGGGTTGCCCAACGGGTGTGGCCGATGCCGGACGAACCAGGGAGCGGGTCGGCGGCGAGCCGCGCTTCGAGGTTTTTCAGCTTCCCCTCAGCCCGGCGGCGCATGATGGAGCCGTTCACCACCGTTGCAACGCCTGCTGAATCGTAGCCGCGATATTCAAGCCTGCGCAGCGCATCGACTAGCGACCCGGCGGCGGGTTGAGACCCGAGAACCCCAATGATTCCGCACATGTCGTGATGTCCTTTCGCTAGTTTTAGCGATTCGCGATCGCTTCATCATGCTTAACAAGCTTCTGGGCTTGCGCCAAATCACACACAGTTACTAGGCGTAGCATAAGGTTTAAGCGGAATTAAGCGTGCGGAGGCTTGCGTTCGCGATGGCGACGTTCACGAACGGCGGCGGCCCAGCCAGGTTTTTCAGCCTGAACGCCTCTTGCGACGGCAAGCGCGTCCGGCCCCACATCGCGCGTTATCACGCTGCCCGAACCGATATAGGCGCCTTTACCGATTTTGACAGGAGCGACTAGCGACGTGTTGGAGCCGATGAAAGCGCCTTCGCCGATATCGGTCTGGTGCTTGTCGAAGCCGTCGTAGTTGCAGGTGATCGTGCCCGCGCCGACATTGGCGTCGACGCCGACGCGGGCGTCTCCAATGTAGCTGAGATGGTTGACCTTGGCGCCCTCCTCGATAACTGCGTTTTTTAGTTCGACAAAATTGCCAATGCGGGCGCCTTCGCCAAGCCGCACACCCGGGCGCAGCCGTGCATACGGGCCGATTTGCGCATTGCGGCCAATGTGGGCGCCCTCGATGTGGCTGAATGCGCGTATGACGGCGCCGTCCTCGACGGTGACGCCGGGGCCGAAAACCACATTCGGCTCGATCAGCACGTCTTGGCCGAGCTTTGTGTCATAGGCAAGCGTTACGGTGTCCGGCGCAATCATGGTAACGCCATTTGCGAGCGCGTCCGCGCGTAACCGTTTCTGCATAATGGCTTCTGCCTGGGCAAGCTGCGCCCGGTCGTTGACGCCGAGCGTTTCTTCCCCGGCGCAGGTGACGAGCGCGGTCGTCAAACCTTCGGAGCGGGCAATGGCGACAATGTCAGTGAGGTAATATTCTTGGGCGGCGTTTGCATTGCCCACCTTCGAGAGAAGGCTGGCGAAACGATCCCCGCCGCGCACCGCGATAATCCCGGAATTGCAAAGGCTTACAGCCCGTTCCTCCGAGCTAGCGTCCTTGTGTTCTCGTATCGCCGCTGGCCGTCCGTGCTGGTCAAGAAGCAAACGGCCGTAGCCTGTCGGGTCCGCGGCGCAGAAGCCGAGAATGGCGAGGCTGGCGCCTTGGTTCAAAGCGTCGCGCAAGGCCGCGAGAGCCGCTGATGGTATGAGCGGCGCATCGCCGTAAAGGACAAGCACATCGCCAGGAAATGTCTCAAATGCGGCCCGCGCCGCCTCGACAGCGTTGGCTGTCCCTAATTGCTGGCGCTGATAGCAGACGAGAGCTTCTGGCAAGGTGGATTTGACGAACTCTTCGGTTTCCGTCGCGCCGGGCGAAATCACAACTACAATTCGGCCACCAACCTCTGCTGCGGTCGATGCGACGTGGCCAAGCATTGGGCGCCCGGCGACTGAATGCAAAACTTTAGGCAGCCGTGATTTCATGCGTGTGCCGCTTCCCGCGGCAAGGATGATGCTCAAGGCGTCAGGCTGTTCCGCATTCAGCGTCATCTTGTTTCTCGTTTGGATCAATGGGACTTAACGCAGCTATCATTCGGCCTCGCAGAAAACAAGCCTTAGGTCAGATGAAGCGCTGCGCAACGAGGTTGTTTGCAAAACAAAAAAAAGCCGCGCGAAGGCGGCTTTAGCATTTGTCTGGTTAAGAGATTAGAAGCTAATCATAGCGCCGACCAAGAAGCTGTTGAGAGATTCATAGTCTTGTTTACCGCCAGCGCCAGCGTCGTTGAACTCAACTTCGCTTTCGAGCTGAACCCATTTCGCCCATACGGACATCGCTGCAGAATCAATCTCTTGAACTACGCCCAAGCCGATGCGTTGAATTTCAGATCCTGTAATCTCTACGCCGCCGGTGCAGGCGTTGCTGATAGCAGTGCCGCCAACAGTGTTATCGCAGTTAAAGCCGCCAAACGCATCGTTATATTGGCCGTATTCGCCGTAAAGAACCGTATGACCCATTGGGCTCCACTGTTTGCGAAGACCGGCTTTTACGAAGTAATGGTCGTTATCGTCGACAGCCTGGAATGTGCCGCCGCCTGTACCGATAAATGCGTCCTCAACTGTTTCCTGACCATATGCGCCATAGAGGAACAGACCTGTTGGCGTATGCATAGCCATTGCACCAATTTGGAAGTATTCCGAGTCTGGCGAGGAAGATATTGTCGCTGCGCCGCTATCAATATCAACGCTGCCACGGTCGCCACCCCAAGAGTAAGCGGCTGCAGCTTTAAACTTTACAGAGTTCCATTCGCCAGAGTAGCGGATGGCCGCGTCAAAGAAATCGTTTTCACCCCACGAGGTAGAGAAGATGAACCCACCAAAAGCAGGCGTGTCGTAGCGAACTGAGTCTGTTGGCAAGCCGTTGCAGTCAGCGCCGATGCCCGCACCGATCTGATTACAGAAACCGAGCGAACCAATGCGGTTAGTTTCAAGACCAGCAGTCCCTTTTGGACCACCTTCGGGACGCAGGAAGAAGCTTGCGCCATCGAACAGAACCCAGTTCGACTGAACAAGACTGCCCGAAAAGTCTGGCAAAATAGCCGCGTTATCCGATGCCTGCGACTGTTGGCCAACAGCCAAACGACCGAAGCGGTCGCTGTTTAGGAACCAGTAAGCTTCCAGAGTGTTAAGCCTGCTACCTCGACCTTCATCATTTGCTTGGTCTACGAAAATGCTCTCAGATGTCAGCACTTCGATGTGCTGAACGAAGCCTGCCTCAAGACCAGGTTTGACTTGAGCCTTTCCGCTGAACTTGAAGTGAGTGCCAAGCGTCGTGCTAGTGTCAACAATGTAAGCATCGCTCAGATCGCCATCGTCCCAAATGTAAAGTTCGCGAGCAACAAATCCGGTTACTGACAATGATACCTTCCGATTGCCTTTGCGGACGGCCGTTGACTCGAGTTCGGCAATACGGTCGTCAAGTTCAGCGCAGCAGTCGCCGCCGCCAATGTCAGCAGCTTTTGCAGGTGCTAGAGCTGAGCCGCCAATAAATATGGCGGACGCTGCCAGCACCATCATGTGTTTATTTAACACCATTTTTTTCCCCCACGATTAATTCAGTTCACCAGTCTGTCGCATTCTAATAGTAGTCGATTCGGCTTTCGTGCTTCCGCTCCTCGCGTCTCAGAGCAAAATCTGTCGATAAGTTGATTCGTATCTGCGCAATACGAATGTCAGAAACGTAGTCTCATTGTTAATTGGTAAGACATCCCAATTTCAAAATAAATCCCTTTGCGCAGTTTTTGAGCATAATGGGTATAAACCGTGTCTCTGCTGCAACGATGTGTCCCAACCGCCATTGCGGCATATCGCGCTTGTATGAAAAAAGTCTAAGCTAGGAACACGTTACAGACTTTAGTCGCACAAAATCGCATGACGAATGATGCGACGTTCATTTTTTAACTCTTAATATTGTCTTATGTTCGAAAAACAGAGTAGGTGGGCCATCTGGAATTACGAATCTCTTCAGAGAAGAAATATAGCCTAAAAAGCCGCGCTTCCTGGCAAAGCGCGGCCAATCATTCAACTTGACGTAGTTTCGCTTTAAAGTGACGACGCCTGAAATGTGTCGCAAGCCTGTATTTGGCCGGTTTGGAAACCTTTCCGAAACCAGCGAACCCGCTGTTCGGATGAACCATGCGTAAATGAGTCAGGGGCGACGCGGCCCCCTGCCTGCTTCTGAATTCTGTCGTCGCCAATGGCGCTGGCTGCGGCAAGCGCTTCTTCAATGTCGCCATCGTCCAATGTCGATTCCAGTTTTTCGGCGTCGTGGGCCCACAATCCGGCCAGACAGTCAGCCTGGAGCTCCATGCGTACCTGAAGCGCGTTCTGCTCCGATTCGCCCATACGCTGTTTCGCGCGCATGACTTTCTCGGTGGTCCCAAGCAAGGTTTGGACGTGATGGCCGACCTCATGAGCAATCACATAGGCTTGTGCGAAATCTCCCGGGGCACGAAACCGGGTCGCCAGGTCGTTATAAAATGAGGTGTCGAGATAAAGGCGCTGATCGAGAGGGCAATAGAATGGCCCCATCTGCGACTGGCCAGCGCCACATCCCGACTGAACATAGTTATCAAACAATACAAGCACAGGCTTCTGATATTGACGCCCCATACCTTTGAACTGCGCCGTCCAGACATCCTCGGTCTTGGCAAGTACGACTGATATGAATTTTTTCATGCGGTCAGCTTCAGCGCTCGTAGGCGTGTTTTGCGTTTGACCAGGCTGGGGCGAGCGATTCGCCTCACGCGGTGTTTGGCCCGATTGTGGAGCGCCGCCCTCCAGCAACACGCGCGGATCGACACCCAGCAGCATCAGAACAATAAATATGATGACGACAACGATAACGCTGCCGCCGCCCTGCCTACCGCCAGGAATCTGCCCACCGCCGCCGGGAAAGCGAAAGCCTCCACCCTGGCCGCGCCCGGGAAACGGAAAGCGGAAGCCGCCGCCTTTTCCGCGCTGGTCGTCAACGTTCTCGCTACCGCGTTTGCCTTCCCATTTCATCTGCCCGTCTCCCGTTTCTTGCTTCTATCCCGCAACAGGGACAAGCGCCTTTGATTTTTCAGGGGCCAGCAACATGCTGCGCACCGCTTTTGACACGGCAATTTCGCCGTGATTGGCGAAGGCTTCGTGATTGCGTTCGATGTCTTTTAAATCATATCGATAGTTGACCATCAAGCCGTGCGACTCCAGCAGCCCTTTCTCCGAGATGTCGCCAGGCCAGTTAATGCGTTCGAGGCGTGCGCCGTTCCCCAGATGAAAGCGGGCGACGGGGTCGATAGGGCGCCCTGCGGAAGTTTTCGCCGTTAAAAAATACTGCGCGGCGATAGCAAGCAGCACCGATTTCAGCGCATCGCCATGCTCCTCGTCGGCCGCCCAGGAGAAATCGTCCAGCCCGGCCAGCAGCTCTTTCTGTTCATCGTCCAGGTAATCGAGTTCATGTCCTGCCCTGGCGCGCTCAAACCAATTTCGAAAGCCTGGAATCGGGGAAAGCGTCACGAAAGTTTTGAGGGACGGGATATCAGAGGTGAGATCCTGAACCACCTGTTTGATGAGGAAATTGCCAAACGAAATGCCCGCAAGGCCCTTCTGACAGTTCGATATTGAGTAAAACACCGCCGTGTTGGGTTCGGCGTCTTTTGATGGGGGCCGCGATTCCTGCTCAAGCACTCGCTGGATAGAGCCGGGAATGTCCTTATCGAGCGCTACTTCAACGAATATCAGCGGATCGTCCACCATTGACGGGTGGAAGAATGCAAAACACCGGCGGTCGGCAGGCTGAAGCCTGCGGCGCAGATCGCTCCAGCCGCGCATCTGGTGAACGGCCTCATACTGCATAAGTTTTTCGAGAATGCTGGCGGGCGTTGACCAGTCAATGGGGCGAAGCACCAGAAATCCGCGATTGAACCATGAGCTGAGGAGGTGGGTGAAGTCCCTGTCGAGCGCGTTCAAACCAGGATTTTCTTTGATGCTCTCAAGCAGATCGGCGCGCATTTTTACAATTTCCGCCGTTGCACCCTGCGCTAGGTTTAAGCGACGTAAAAATTCCTGTCTCACGGGCTCAACGGCAACAGTAAGATTGCCCAGGTTTTCGGCTGAAGACTCTTTCAAATAGTTTTCGGCGGCGGTTTTCACAGCGGCTGGGTCAGGCGCAAACGAGGAGGTAATAAAGTTGAAAAAACCGGTTCTTCCTACAGCGTCCAGTTCACCATACTTGGCTAGTATCTGTTGTGCGAGCGCGACACCAGACGCTTCTCCCCGCCCTGATATCAGGATCCGAGATAAAGATTCAATTGTGTGTGTTTCACCGGGTTGTCTAGATAGGTCAAAAAGCAGACGCCCTTTAACGGAAATCGAGCTTAAAAGTTCCTGAAAAAATGATACATTCACTCGATTGCTCCAAAATAAATCACAACATGACGTATTTTACTGGATTGTATACAAATTTCCAGTATTATCAATTCTCCGTATAAGCAACTATGCCATTCAGGCAACAACTTAACTCTAGTCCTCGGTTCATAATGTCCCCATCAGCCGCTGAAAAAGTTCGCATCAGGCTTGAGCATGATATCCTGACGTTCGTCATAAAACCTGGAGAAAAGCTTGACGAAACCCGTCTCGCAGAGATTAACGGCGTCTCAAGGACACCGGTGCGGGAAGCGCTCCGACAGCTTGCGGCGAGCGGACTTGTCGACATGCGTCCCCATCGCGGCGCGGTTGCAAGGCGCTTAAGCCTTGGCGAAATTGTCGAGTTATTCGAAATGATGACCATGTTCGAAGGCTTGTGCGCCAGGCTAGCTTCGAAACGGGCGATGTTGAACCAACTTAGCGCAATTCGTGCGGCCCATGAGGATTGCCGTGAGCATCTCGTAACCGAGGCTTTGGACGAATACTACAAATCCAATGAAATCTTTCACGAGCAAATCTACAATGCCTGCGGAAATGCGTCGCTAGCGAAGCAGACGTTGCAACTTCGGGACCGCCTTAGGCCTTTCCGTCGCTACCAGTTAAACCGGATAAACCGTTTGCAGGAGTCTTTCAACGAGCATGAGCGCATAGTAAGTGCGATTGAGAATGGCGATGCAGTGGCCGCTGAAACACTAATTCAGGAGCATCTCGCGGTGCAAACAACGTTTATCACAAACATCGTCAACAACATACCAAAGGATTTTCTCGAAAGAAGCGATAACGTAACGGCTTCGAAAGGCGTAACGCCTACACGCCTTGTGAGACTTTACTCAGACATGACGTATGCCAAGTAACGATAATCTCTACGCGTTGCTTGTTTCGCGTTTTACGGGAGCAAGCAATCCTGCCTTCATCGTCCCATCCGGCGAAACACTCTCTTATCAAGAGCTTGACGCGCTTGTGGGGCGTTACGCAGGTGCGCTTGTGCGCCTGGGCGTCAAACCAGGCGACAGGGTGACGGTGCAGATTGAGAAATCCCTTGCAGGAGCCGCTCTATATTTAGCGGCTCTTCGCATGGGCGCGGTCTACAATCCTCTTAACACCGCTTACACCGCATCAGAACTGGAGTATTTTATCTCTGATGCGCAGCCGACCGTGCTTGTCGTCGCGCCGGAGAAAGCTGACGCCATAAGCCGTAGCGCTTTAGAGCATGGTGTTCTCGCGGTGGAAACCCTGGACGCAGATGACTTGGGAAGCATGGCGGCTTTGGCCCGGGACGCCGCGCCATTCGCGAGTGTCGAACAGCTGGGAGAAAATAACCTCGCTGCAATTCTCTATACATCCGGCACCACCGGCAAATCCAAGGGCGCCATGATTACGCATGGCAACCTCATCTCAAACATCGCGGCGCTGCATGAAGCGTGGGCGTTCCAGCCAGGCGACGTTCTCCTTCACGCACTCCCGATTTATCATGTGCATGGCCTGTTCGTCGCGCTTGGCACAGCGCTCTACAACGCTTCACCGATCATCTGGCTGCCAAAATTCGACGCGACGCAGGTTGCTGACCTGTTGCCTAAGGCGACCGTTATGATGGGCGTACCGACATTCTACACCCGCCTCCTAGATGAGCCGACTTTTGACGCCGCGCTGGTCAAGCACATGCGCCTGTTTGTGGCGGGCTCTGCGCCACTACTTGCTGAAACCCACGCCAAGTTTTTCGATCGCACCGGACATTACATCCTTGAGCGGTATGGCATGACCGAAACCGGCATGATTACGTCCAATCCGTATGACGGCGCGCGCATAGCTGGCACGGTTGGCTATCCGCTTCCCGGCGTGACCGTGCGTGTCGCTGACGCCGAGGGCCTGGAGATGACAGCAGGGGAGCCTGGCGTCATCGAGGTTAACGGCCCAAACGTTTTTAGCGGCTATTGGCGCATGCCGCAAAAAACCTGCGAGGAATTTCGCGGCGATGGCTATTTCATCACCGGTGATATTGGCGTGCGCGAGGCCGACGGGCGTATCAGCATCGTCGGCCGCGCCAAGGATCTGATTATCACGGGCGGGTTTAATGTTTATCCGAAGGAGATCGAGACGGAAATTGACGCCATGCCCGGAGTCGTCGAATCAGCGGTCGTTGGCGTGCCGCACCCGGATTTTGGCGAAGGCGTCATCGCGATTGTTGTAACAAACGGAGCCGCGCTGGCTGAACCTGAAATCATTAGCGCGCTGAAGGAAAAACTCGCCCGTTTTAAACTCCCCAAGCGCGTTTTCTTTGTCACCGACCTCCCCCGCAACGCCATGGGCAAAGTGCAGAAGGCGGAACTGCGCGCGCGTTACGCCGCGACGTTCAAAGCATGACGAAAAAGCACAAGCAGTAGTAAATTTTCGTCTAAAACAGTTATTTCACGGACGCCTACGCGCAAAAGCATTATTTAAAACCTCAGTTTATGGAGGTTTTCTTGTCAGAGCTTTCGAGATTGTTGTAGGTTTCCTTAATCATCCCATTGCGAAGTTTGTATACATTGTTGTCACGGCGTTTAGTGCTATTGCAAGCTTCAGGCTTTCTGGGATTATCCGGACTTTGCAAGCGAGTTTGGCGGAGAAAGAAGCCAAGCTTTCAAAGCTTACCACCGCGCTGCAGGACTCGGACGGCGAGATCTGGGGCACTTATAAAACAGAGCCACCGCCCGGCCATGCGGCGATGCTGTCGAGAAACGAACCCGTCATTAT
Source organism: Hyphomicrobiales bacterium (assembly GCA_034440495.1). Classification (GTDB taxonomy): domain Bacteria; phylum Pseudomonadota; class Alphaproteobacteria; order Rhizobiales; family Rhodomicrobiaceae; genus JAWXCE01. Next base: position 75,983 of record JAWXCE010000002.1, read on the forward strand.
TACAACGGCGAATTTAAAAGGCGGCGTCGGCAAGAGCACGGTGACGGCTAACCTCGCTTGCTACTTCCGCGCTAAAGGCCGCCGCGTCCTGCTGATCGATCTGGACTATCAAGGATCTTTGACAAACACGCTGCTAACAATCAGCGGAGTGCAAAGGGGCATCCGAGCGAAAAACGCCGCCAATCTCTTCCGAAGCGGCGCGGACGGCGGCACAATTCTCGACAACCTTATTCCGCTGGAAAGCAACAACGGTGTTTTCGATTTCGTACCGACCTTTTACGAGTTCACCAAGGAAGAAAATCGCCTGCAGGTGCGCTGGCTTTTGCAGGAGGACGGCGACGACCTCCGCTACAGATTAAGCCGTGTTCTACTGAACGATACGGTGAGAGGGCGCTACGACATCGTGCTGATCGACACGCCGCCACGTTTAACCACAGGCACGATCAATGCCCTCTGCGCGAGCACTCATTTCCTTGTGCCCACGGTTTTAGACAATACATCCGCCGAAGCCGTGGAAAATTTCGTGTCTATGGTGAAACACAACATCACGCCACTTAACCCAAGCTTAAAACTTCTCGGCGTTGTAGGGACAATGACTCTGCACCGCACTGGCCTATCCGCTTGGGAACTGGCAGCGATTGATCGCATAAACTCTGAGATGCCGTGGACACCGAAAAAGAGGGTTTTTAAACGCCACATTCCTCGAAAGGCCGCTATATCCAGAGCTGCGGGGCGCGACTTTGCCTATAACTCAGACAATCAGGTGCGCCAATGGTTTGAAGCCTTGGGCACCGAGGTGGACACGGAAATCTACGGCGTCCAACCAGATGGCTAAAACAAGCTCCGGATAAATCCGTCAAGCCATCGCTTGCCAAAGCGGAATCGCCCTACCATCATTTATATGAGCTTTTGCAGCGCGATGTTTTGCGAAAGGAAGTTTTATGAAAATCGCTGATCTATGCGGGGAGCTTAAAAAGCTTGCAAACGCTTATGCCGACTCTGGCGCCAAGGCCAAAACGAATACGCTTATGGAAGCGCACGATGTTTTGCTTGAAGCATCAGCTTTGACCGTTCAGGAACATATCGCGGGCCTACAACCTAAAAAGCCGAAAGCCGCCGCCAAATCGCGGAAAGTTGCATTCGACGCCAACCACTATGCTTCGTTATTGAAGGAAGCCGGAACCAACCGAGCCCGCTTCGATCAGATCATCGCCGAGATTGAGCTGCGAAAAGCGGCAGCGCCAGACTTGAAACTGCTCATGAAGTCCTATGGCGCGACTTTGTCTGGAAAAGACTCAAAACCAAACCTTTACAAAGCTCTTGAAGACCGCTTCCGCATCAAGCAGCAATCGGAAAGCAACAAAGGCTTTCTGGAAACGATCACACCTTGGTAAGAGTTGGTCGGAGCGAGAGGATTTGAACCTCCGACCCCCGGTCCCCCAGACCGGTGCGCTAACCGGGCTGCGCTACGCTCCGCCAGTTCGCCCATAAGAGCGTCACGGCAAAGCCCGCCACCATGAGCAGTAGTAATGCTTTGCCCGGCGCGTAAGGTCAAGCGGCAAACCCGGTCGTTAACTCAAATCTCAATTAACGCTCGCAAGTGCGCCCCAGCTTAATGCACGGCGCCGAGAGCCTCACGGCAAGCCGTAAGGTCTTTCAACGCGGCCATAAGCAGTTTGCGGTGAAGCGGCGCAAGAGCCGTCTCGCTGGCCTCGGCGTTTGCCTTGGCCTCGCCGCGTTTTCTCTGACCAGCGGCGGCGTCTGCGGCGAGATCAGGGATAACCGGGCCTTTTGGCGCAGCCTCGTCGCTTTTCGAGAAATCCTTGACGAACCGGACGCCGTTTTCGCGGAAAATCTTCTGCACGCCTTTTATGGTATAGCCACGATCGTACAGCAGGCCGCGTATGCCGCGCAGTAAATCGAGGTCTTCCGGGCGGTAGTACCGGCGGCCGCCGCCAAGCTTCATTGGTTTGATCTGCGCGAATTTACTCTCCCAAAACCGCAAAACGTGCTTTGGCACTTCCAGTTCGCTGGAAACTTCGCTGATCGTGCGGAATGCGTCTGGAGATTTATTATCCAAGCCGGCCCCCTTCATTGCGCATGCGTCATGCAAAACTGGCTGCCAAAGGCGCTAAAATTGCCGCTTTAGCCGTCCAACAGACCTGTTTTGATACGGTCTTTCATAATATTGCTAGCCTTGAACACCAGCACGCGGCGCGGCGTGATCGGCACCAGCTCGCCGGTTTTCGGGTTGCGGCCAATACGCTGGGACTTTTCGCGTATGCCAAACGACCCGAATGACGACAGCTTGACCGACTGCCCCTTTTCTAGACCCAAAACAATCTCTTTCAGCACCAGTTCGACCAGATCGGCGGCCTCGTTGCGAGGCAGCCCAACCTTTACGAACACGGCTTCGGCGAGATCGGCCCTGGTGAGTGTTTTGCTATTTGTATCCATCGGCGTCCAACCCCCCGCTAAAGGAGGAATTTCACTATATTAATCAATGGATAGTCGTTTGGTCAACGGCAACTTTATGATTTTCTTGAGATTTTGACGAATGTGACGCAGTTCGTGCCTAAATCTGGCGTTTACCAACGCACCAGCGACGCGCCCCAGGTGAACCCGCCCCCCATCGCCTCCAATAGAATGAGGTCTCCGCGCTTGATGCGGCCATCTTCGAAAGCCACGTTTAGCGCGAGCGGGATCGACGCGGCGGATGTGTTGCCGTGCCGATCAAGCGTTATCACGATCTTTTCCGGGTCGATGCCAAGCTTTTTCGCGGTGCCATCAAGAATGCGCTTGTTGGCCTGATGCGGCACAAACCAGTCTATATCTGTTGTTTGCAAACCATTCGCCTCAAGCGTTTCCTGAACCACACTGGAGATGGCGTTGACGGCGAAGCGGAACACTTCTTTGCCCTGCATCCGCAAATGGCCAACCGTTTTGGTCGATGATGGTCCGCCATCCACATAGAGCTTGTCGTTGTGTCGGCCATCTGAGTGCAGCACCGAGCTCAAAATGCCGCGGTCGCTCAAACCGCCGTTCTGCTTCTGCCCTTCCAGCACCACAGCGCCGCCGCCATCGCCGAACAGCACGCACGTGGTGCGGTCTTCCCAGTCGAGAATGCGGGAGAAGGTTTCCGCGCCGATCACAAGCGCGCGTTTATGCTGGCCGGATTTGATAAAATTATCCGCCGCAGACAGCGCGTAGACGAAGCCCGAGCAAACCGCCTGGAGGTCGAAGGCCGCGCCGTGCGTTATCCCAAGCTGCGCCTGAATGGTCGTCGCGGTGGCCGGGAATGTGCTGTCGGGCGTCGATGTCGCAAGCACGATCAGATCGACATCACGCGGCTCCAGTTCGGCGCGCTCCAGCGCCTGACGGGCGGCGGCGAGGCCAAGATGCGACGTAAATTCGCCCTCCGCCGCCAGATGGCGCGATTTGATGCCGGTGCGCTCCGTAATCCACTCGTCGCTCGTGTCCATCCGGCGCGCGAGGTCATCGTTGCTAACCGCATTCTTGGGCAAATAGGCGCCAACACTTTTTACGACTGAGCGAATCATGGTCACATCTTCACCTCAAGCGACCTTTTCTTCGCCGTTTTGTAGAGCATTCTGAAATGTTTGCACGTCTTTTGCTATGCTTTCCACGAGTTTGCTAGCCGCCATGTCGTATGCGAGGTCAATGGCGCTTGCGATGCCGACGGCGTCAGCGCCGCCGTGGCTTTTAATCACGATGCCGTTTAGCCCGAGAAACATGCCCCCGTTCATCTGGCTTGGATCCATCTTATTTTTGAGCGCGCTAAAGGCGCCTTGGGCCAGGAATGCGCCAAGTCGCGAAAAGAACGAGCGTCGCATCGCCGCGCGCAAATATTCGCCGATCTGTTTGGCGGTGCCCTCGGCGGTCTTGAGTGCGATATTGCCGCTAAATCCCTCGGTTACAACCACATCGACTGAGCCTTTGCCCACATCGTCGCCTTCGACGAAACCGTGATAGCGGATGGGCAAATCGGCCTTTTTGAGCGCGGCGCCCGCCCGCTTGATCTCTTCAAGACCTTTAACCTCTTCCACCCCGATGTTCAGCAGGCCAACGGATGGCCGCTCGACGTGAAACAGCGCTCGCGCCAGGGCCGCGCCCATCCCGGCGAAATCGACCAGTTGAGCCGCGTCGGCGCCGACATTGGCGCCCACGTCCAGAACGACACATTCAGATGAGATAGTTGGCCATATCGCTGCGATTGCGGGGCGCTCGATGCCAGGAAGCGTGCGCAGGCAGAAAACCGCCATGGCCATCAGCGCGCCGGTGTTGCCGGCCGATACGCAGGCCTGCGCCTCGCCGGTTTTCACCGCGTCGAGCGCCTGCCACATGCTGCTTTTGCCCTTGCCGTGACGTAGCGCCTGGCTGGGCTTTTCGTCCATCGCGATTGAGACTTCGGTGTGCATAATCCTTGAATGCGCGGTTAAGTCAGTGTGCGCTTCAAGCGCAGCCGCGATCTTGGTCTGGTCGCCAAAGAATATAAATTCCACATCGGGGTGACGCACGAGGGAGAGCGCAGCGCCGGGAATTACCACGGACGGCCCATGATCGCCCCCCATGGCGTCTAGCGCGATACGAATTGACGTCACCATTCTCCGCCGCCCCTGCGGCCTTGCGCCTAATTTGCTTCAGCGCGAAAGCCAAACAATGGCGCGACCTTAACGGTTTGAAGAAACGAAACAATTAAATTTTGGTTACCGGGCGTTTCAGAGTCGGTCAATGCACGTTGCATATCGAGGGCAATAATAAAGTCAATGCGAACCACCGGGCGACTTCAGCTTTGACAGAACCGCAAAAGGATTGTCAGCGCTTGACTTGCCGTCATCGGCGATGGGTTTGAACTCTGCCCCAGGCGCGCGGGGATAAGGGTCGAGGTTAACCGCAAGCAACTCGGTCGCCAGCCCGCCCATATCGATGCGGCCATCAACAAGCGGCTCTGGCGGGTCTGGATCGTTGGCCTCGTAAATTGCGTCGGCGTCAGGCTCGAAGGCGGCGATAGCTTCTGCAGGCCAGAATTCAAAATCGAAATCTTGCGTCACGACCGCCTTAACACTTTCGGCGGAGACAACGCAGGCCTGCTCTGCCTCGGCGCTCAGGCGACCGCGAAGTCTGGCTTTGCCGCCACTGCGAGGCGTTAGCACATACTGGATGTGGAGACGGTGAACCGCAAGAAGACTTAAAAAACAGGCTACAGCCTCTTTCTCGCTGGCGTCCGCCTCACGCTCGCCTGTGAGACCCCTGGCTGCAACTTCCCTGATATCCAGCAGCCATTGCAAAGGCGGCGACGGCAAATCGTCGTCAGCCGACATTCCTGATGCCTCGCACGTCGGGAAACTGGATATTGCCCTGCAAGAGCAGATTAAGCGGGAGCACGCCAATCATCTTAATCGACTCAATCACATAATTCGTCAACTCCAGCTCTGAGACACGGGCGCCCGGCTCGGCCGACTGAAAGCTTTTACGGATCGCTTCGGCCAGATTTTTAGGATCGCGCTTCTCCATCGCTTCGATATAGACCGTAAGCTGGGCGAAAAAGATGTTGGCGATCTTCTGCACCTCTTTGGGAACGCCGAGATCGCCAACACCAAGGTCGCGCACCATGCTGTCCATCTCGCGAATGAACGCCTCGATGACATCGCGGCCCAGCAGCTCGCCCTCGCGACCGCCGAGCTTGCGCAAATTTTGAAGAACGATGAACATGTGTATGACAAGCATGTCGAATCGGCCGAACAATGTGTCCGGAACGCCGCATCGCATGTAAAACACCTGAGCGCGTGACTGCGCCACAATTGCATCGTAAATTTTATTGCCTGCTTCGCGGCGGGCGGCACGGTCGGAAAACCAACGGAACATCGTCGTTCTATACCCCGGTTAAGAACAGCGTAGGCGACGCCATACATACATCACAGGAGATTATGTTGAAATCCCCGCCGGTCAAAATTAAGCCTATGTCATGCAGCATGGGGCAATGGATCGCAAGATGCAGCGTCATGTCAACTCAATATTCAAATGAACAAAATGGTAAACCAAACATGAAAATCGCGCACAGGCATTTCGTAACTTCGGCCGGCAAAAAACTAGTCCAGGCGATGTTCGTAACCGCCATCGCGGCAGGAGCAGCGGCGTGCGGCGGCGCGGTCGTGAAACATGGGCATGTGTTTGGCGAGGAAGACCTTCAGCAGGTAAAGCTGGGCATGAGCAAGGATCAGGTTGCATTGGCGCTTGGCACTCCCGATACGAAGGCGACCTCAGGCGATGACGTGTACTACTATATTTCCACAACCACGAAAAAATCCATGGCGTTCATGAAGCCGAAAATAACCGACCGGCAAGTTGTCGCTGTTTATTTCGACAAAAAAGACAGCGTGCAGCGCGTCGCAAACTATGGCCTGCAGGACGGCAAGGTCGTCGATTTCGTGACTCGCCAGACGCCATCCTATGGCGGCGAGGAAGGTCTGATTAAATCTATCTTCCGCAACATCGGCAAGGCCCAGCCAACAGTTCCCGGTCCTGGCGGAACCAGCGGCGGCGGCGGAGGGGGAGGCTACTAACTGAATACGCGGCGCTGATTTTTCGGTTTCAGCGCCGCTCGTTTTGAAGAAAGCTGGTTCAATGCGCCAGCACCGCCAGCAGCAACAGGGCCACGATGTTGGTGATCTTGATCATCGGGTTGACCGCTGGGCCGGCCGTGTCCTTGTAAGGGTCGCCTACAGTGTCGCCGGTAACAGCGGCCTTATGAGCTTCTGAGCCTTTGCCGCCGTAATGGCCTTCTTCGATGTACTTTTTAGCATTATCCCAAGCGCCGCCGCCCGATGTCATGGAAATGGCGACAAATAGTCCCGTCACGATGACACCCAGCAGCATTGCCCCCACCGCCGAGAACGCCGCAGATTTGCCTGCAACGCCGCCGCCCGCAATGAAGTAAATCGCAAAATAGAATACCACCGGCGACAGCACCGGCAAAAGCGATGGAACGATCATTTCCTTGATCGCCGCTTTAGTGAGCAGGTCGACTGCGCGGCCATAATCGGGCTTCGTCTTACCGGTCATAATGCCGGGGTTTTCGCGAAACTGGCGGCGCACTTCCTCGACGATGGCGCCCGCCGCGCGACCCACCGCCGTCATGCCCATGGAGGCAAATAGATATGGCAGCAAACCTCCGAGGAACAGACCGACGACCACATAAGGATTAGACAGCGAGAAATCGACGACAACGTCCTTAAAATACTGATATTCAGCGGATCCGGCCGCGTTGGCCTTGCCTATGAAGTATTTCAGATCCTCGCCATATGCCGCGAACAGTACCAGCGCTCCGAGGCCAGCCGAACCGATGGCGTAACCCTTGGTGACAGCCTTTGTCGTGTTGCCAACCGCGTCGAGCGCATCCGTCGTTTTGCGCACCGAGTCGGGCAACTTCGCCATTTCCGCGATGCCGCCCGCATTGTCGGTGACTGGCCCGAAAGCGTCCAGCGCCACGATCATGCCGGCCAGCGCCAGCATTGTCGTTGTGGCGATGGCGATGCCGTAGAGGCCCGCCAGATTATACGTCACCAGAATGCCAGCCACGATAATGATCGCAGGTGCCGCAGTTGCCTGCATCGAGATGGCCAAGCCCTGGATAACGTTGGTGCCATGGCCAGTTTTTGACGCCGCCGCGATGGAACGCACGGGATGGTAATCCGTGCCGGTGTAGTATTCCGTCACCACAATAATCAGGCCTGTAACGACCAGGCCAACAATACCGCAATAGAATAAGCTCATGCCCGTGAATGTAACGCCCGTGGCTGTGAGCGTTGTGTTCATGCCAATCAGGCCGTCAGTAACCGGCCACAGCGCGCCGAGCGATAGAACGCCGGTAGCGAACAAGCCTTTATACAGCGCACCCATGATCGACTGGTTGGCGCCGAGGCGGACAAAGAACGTGCCCGCGATAGAGGTTAAAATGCACACCGCGCCTATGGCGAGCGGATACAGCATCGCGTAGGGCAGGATCGGATTTGCGGCGAAATAAATGGTGGAGAGAACCATGGTCGCAACCAGGGTCACGGCATAAGTCTCAAACAAATCCGCCGCCATGCCAGCGCAGTCGCCGACGTTGTCGCCAACGTTATCCGCGATGGTCGCCGGGTTGCGAGGGTCGTCCTCAGGGATACCGGCTTCAACTTTGCCCACCAGATCGCCGCCCACGTCCGCGCCTTTGGTGAAAATGCCGCCTCCGAGTCGGGCGAAAATCGAAATGAGCGATGCGCCGAAACCAAGCGCCACAAGAGCGTCAATCACGATGCGATCGGACGGGGAGTAGCCGAAAACGCTGGTCAGCACGGCGTAATAAATGGTGACGCCAAGCAATGCGAGCCCTGCAACGAGCATGCCCGTGATCGCGCCCGCCTTGAACGCCATGTCGAGGCCCGCGCTCAGGGAACGGCTGGACGCCTGCGCCGTGCGCACGTTGGCGCGTACCGACACGAGCATGCCGATAAACCCGGCTGCGGCGGACAGCACCGCGCCGATGAGGAAGCCGATCGCCACCTGAATCGACAGCAGAAACACCAACACCACGAAAATCACCGCGCCAACGCCCGCAATGGTCGTGTACTGCCGCGTCAGATAGGCGGTCGCGCCTTCCTGAATGGCGGTGGCGATTTCGATCATCCGCTTGTTGCCCTGGCTGGCCGCCAGCACCGACCTCCCCGCCCAGACGCTATAAAGGAGCGCAAGCCCCCCGCAGCCGATGATGGCCCAAACAATCGTGTCCAATTCCATGACGTTCCGTCCTTATTGTTTTGATATCGGGCAGCGGACTTATCGGCTTTACGCCGCATTGCGCGGCTGCCGCCCGTTTATTTCCCCCCAAGGCTATAAAGCCATGTGCGTGACCATAAAAAAAATGCTGCGCCCACGCAATAAGCGTTTGGGTGTAAGTTAAGCAAGGAGTTAGGAAAGTTAACGCGGCGCGCGTTAACCAAAGTGTTCATAGCCGCGCTTTTCAATAATCATATGCGCGTCGTCTCGCCCGATCACTTCGACGCCGATTTCCGCGGTGATGACGCCGATTTTTGTGAGCCTCACCCCGGCTTGCGCCGCGTAATGCTTGAAATCCGCCTCATTGTCGGGTTCGACGCTGCAAAGGATTTCATAGTCGTCGCCGCCTGTAATGGCGGAAATGAACATATCGGCGTTCGAGGCGATCACGGCGAGCGCTGGCGTGGACATCGGGATTGAGGCGGCCTCGATGCGCGCGCCGCAGCCGCTCGCGTAGCAGAGGCGCGTGAGATCAATGATAAGGCCGTCGGAGACGTCCATCGAGGCGGCGGCGTGGTTCAGCACGACCTCGGCAAGCGCAATCCTTGGAGTCGGCCGCAGGTAGCACTTCAAAAGCTGCTCCCGGCCCGCGGCGTCCAGCGTCCAGAACAAAGCGTCCGCGTCGCCGCGCCGGAGTGTCAGCCCCAGCGCTGCATCGCCAATCGTGCCGCTGACATAAATTCCATGGCCGGGTCGTGCGCCGTCGCGGCAAATCATGGGCCGTTCGTCCGATGCCCGCCCGAATGCGGTGATGACGATGGTGAGCGGGCCGGGCGTGGCGGTCGTGTCGCCGCCGAGAAGGCCGATGCGGAACGTGTTCTGCGCTTTCTCCAGCCCGAGTGCGAAATCGGAAATCCAGTCGCGCTTGGGCTTGCCCGGCAGAGCGAGCGCCATGGTATAGGATAGCGGGCGGGCACCCTTCGCCGCCAGATCGGAAACATTAACCGCCAGCGCCTTCCACGCGATGTCTTCAGGCGCATCGTCGGGAAAAAAATGCACGCCCGCGACAAGGGCGTCCATCGTGACAATGAGGCGATTGCCATAGTCGGTAAGGTAAGCCGCGTCGTCCTTAAGCCCCAGACTGCCTGGCATATTGGCGGCAAGCGGCGCGAAATACTCTGCGATCATCTCGATCTCGCCGATGGTCTGTTCGCCCCATTCAGGCGCTTTTGCCACCATCGCCCTTGCCCATCTCGCGCGCCCTCGCGTGCCGCGCTACCTTGTCGAGCACGCCGTTAACCACGCTCGGCTCGTCGCCGCCATCAAAAAAGGCGTTCGCCACGTCTAGATATTCGTTGATGACAACCTTCACCGGCACGTCAGGCCGATGCATGAGTTCATAAACCCCGGCGCGAAGCACAGCGCGCAAGATACTGTCCAGCCGCGACAGTTTCCACCCTTCGGCCAGATGCGCCGTAACCGTTTCGTCCACGCCCACCTGCTCGCGTACGACGCCGTTCAGCAAATCCTCGAAAAACGCCTGATCGGCCTCCGAGTAATGCTGCCCGTCAACCTCATGGCCGAAGCGGTGCTCGGCAAACTCGCCAATGACGGTTTTGACGCCGGTCTGCACCAGATCCATCTGATAAAGCGCCTGCACAGCCGCAAGCCTGGCTGTATAACGCGTAACGACGAGCGGCGGCGTCTCTAACTCTGACATGTATTTCCAATAAATTAGTCGTTACGCGAAAGATCGTTGCGAAGCTTAATGAGCGCGATGCAGGCCTTGGCCGCATCGCCGCCCTTGTCGAGTTTATCTACGCTGGCACGCTCAAGCGCCTGCTCTTCATTCTCAACCGTCAAGATGCCATTGCCGATGGGCAGGGAATGCCGCACGCTCAAATCCATAAGCGCCCGGGCGGATTCACCTGCCACGATATCATAGTGCGTGGTCTCGCCACGAATAACACAACCAAGCGCAATGGCGCCGCGATAACGCCCTTCCGTCGTCCATTTCGTGAAACGTTTAGCCTCGATGGCCATAGCGATTACGGGTGGGATTTCCAGAGCGCCAGGCGCCTCTATGAGGTCGTACTCCATGCCAGCCGCTTCAAGCGAAGCAGCGGCGCCTTTTAAGAGTTCCGAAGCAATTTCTTCGTGATAACGCGACAGGACGACAAGAACGCCCGGTTGACCAGATTTGAGAGCGGTCATTCGATTGACCGCCGACCAGCAATGGACAGTCCAAACCCATCCAGACCAACAACCCTTGGCATGGGCGAGTTCGAGAGCAGCGTCATGTTGCGGACGCCGAGATCGAGTAGGATTTGTGCGCCGATGCCATAATCGACCAGCCGCCCGCTGCTCGGCACACCCGTTTCGTCATGCAGCGTGGATGTGACCGACGCGGCTTTCACATCGCGGATAAGCACCATAACGCCGCGACCTTCCTTGGCAACGGTTCGCATGGCGCGCTCGACCAGCGAGCGGCGGCCACCCTTGCGACCTGCGCCGAGAATATCCTCCAGCACATTCACGGCGTGAACACGCACAAGCACGGGTTCTGGCCCGGATATGTCGCCTTTGACCAAAGCGATATGCTCGCACCCATCCATGCTGTTGACGTAGACCTTCAAATCAAAAGCGCCGCCATAGGGACTATCGATCGCCGTCTGTTCGACCAGCCGGATAAGGCTGTCATATTTACGCCTATAGGCGATGAGGTCGGCGATGGCGCCGATTTTCAGGCCATGGAATTGAGCAAAAGGCAAGAGATCGGGCAGCCGCGCCATGGCGCCGTCATCGTTCATGATCTCGCAGATGACCCCCGCAGGAGCCACTCCAGCCAGACGCGCGATATCGACCGCCGCCTCCGTATGCCCGGCGCGCATCAGCACGCCGCCATCACGGGCGACCAGAGGAAACACGTGGCCTGGCGAAACGATGTCGCGGGCGTCCTTCTCCGGGTCAATGGCGACGGTGATGGTGCGAGCGCGATCATGGGCCGAGATGCCCGTTGTGACCCCCTCGCGCGCCTCGATTGATACCGTGAACGCCGTTGTATGCCGCGTCTGGTTCGAGCGCGCCATAAGTTCCAGCTTTAGCGTTTCCGCACGATCTTGCGTGATGGCTAGGCAAATAAGTCCGCGCCCGTGCTTGGCCATGAAGTTGATCGAGTCCGGCGTCGCCATTTGCGCGGGGATCACCAGATCGCCCTCATTCTCGCGATCTTCGGCATCCACCAGAATGAACATTCGCCCGTTGCGGGCGTCCTCAATAATATCCTCGATGGGCGAGAGCTGGCCGAATTGTTCGCGTTTGGCGGCAATTGTCATCACATGATCCGAGCATCCGCGCGTTATCGCGCATCCATCAGTCTTGCCACATAACGCGCTATCAAATCCACTTCCAGATTAAGCCTGTCGCCTGCGCGCTTTTGCCCCCATATGGTGACAGCCAGCGAATGGGGGATGAGATTGACCGTAAAGCAGGCGCTGTCCACCTCGTTAACGGTGAGCGATGTGCCGTCCAGCGCAACCGAGCCTTTTGGCGCAATGAAGCGGGCCAAAGCCGCTGGCGCCTCGATCTCGAACCGCCGCGAAAAACCCTCCGGAGTAATGGATATGATCTGCGCAAGGCCATCCACATGTCCCGCCACCATGTGGCCGCCCATCTCCTGCCCCAGCATTAGCGAGCGCTCCAGATTAACTCGGGTGCCGGAGTTCCAACTGCCCAGCGTCGTGCGGCGTAGCGTTTCGTCCGACACATCGACTGTAAAAATGCTGCCCGGCCCGTCCGGCATAACCGTTGTGGCGGTCAGGCAGCAGCCGTCGCAGGCGATAGAGGCGCCGATCGCAATGGACGCTGCGGGATAATTGCTTCGAATCGAAAAACGGCCTGCGCTTTCGGCCTCGACCGTCCCGAGCCCTGTGATGATGCCTGTGAACATATTGGCCTATTTGATGTTACCATTAGAGATAGCCAGTGCGCTGTTTTGCTCAAGCCTTCTCGCTTCGCCTGTACGTATGCACGCTGTCGCAGGCAATGCGCCGGACATCCATTTGCTGAAAGCCTGTCAGCATATCGAGCTTTTCGAGGCCCTGGTCACCAAATGGTGGCAAACCGCCCCGTCCGGCGACCTTGGCGGCGCGGAAAATCAGAACTTCATCCGCCATACCCGCATCCAGAAAGGCGCCCGCAAGCAATGGGCCACCCTCGACGAACAATCTGGTGATCCCCAGCGCCGCCAGAGCCTCCAGCGCCGGTTCGATGGCGATGCGCCCACTATCGAGCGGCGTCTGGATCACGTTGGCTCCAGCGCGCTTTAGCTCCGCGATAGCCGCTTTATCCGCCCTGTCCGATGTCACAACCCATAAAGGCACGCTTTCTATGTCCTCAAACAGCCTTAAGGAGGGCGGACAATCCGCTTTCGCGCTAAACACGACGCGAATGGGGGACCTAGCAAACAAACCCGGCAAACGGCATGTAAGTTGTGGGTTATCCGCCGCCAGTGTGCCGCTCCCAACTGCAATCGCATCGGCTTGCGCCCGCAGCAGGTGGGCATAGGCGCGCGATTCCTCGCACGTCACCCAAACGGGAGCGCCATTACCCACCGGAACCCTTCCGTCGGCCCCGACTGCGAGTTTCACCTGTACAAAAGGCCGTCGCTCCGTAATGCGCAGGCTGTGGCCGAGCGTAAGCCAGCGCGCGTATTCCGCGAAATCGCCCTGCCGCACACGAACGCCGTTCATCTCAAGCAGCGACAAGCCCTGTCCGGCGACTCGAGGGTCGGGATCTACAATGCCGTAAACGACCTCGGCTACCCCCGCCTTGAGAATCGCCTCAGTGCACGGCGGCGTCATGCCATGATGGGCGCAAGGTTCGAGCGTCACATACAACGTTGTGCCTTTTGCGGCGAAACCAGCCTGGTTGAGCGCCTCAGTTTCTGCATGCGGGCGTCCGCCTGGTCTGGTGACCCCGCAACCGACGATGCACTTACCATCCGCCGAGACCAGCACCGCGCCAACGGAAGGATTTGGCCACGTTTGACCCAGTCCCGATCTTGCTAGTGATAGCGCAAGGCAGGCAAAATTGTTTTCGTGGCTGTTCACAGAAGAGGCTTCATAGGCTATGGCCGGATAACGAATTTGTTTAAGATAACTCATCCGTGGCGTGACCTCGGTCGAGGCTTCCTCCCTCGCTCGACAATTCGCCGAGAACCGTCTGGAAGTCGCTTGCCTCGCGGAAATTTTTGTAGACGGATGCGTACCGCACATAGGCCACGTCGTCCAGTCCGCGCAAGCCTTCCATGACAAGCGTGCCCACTTCGAGAGACGTCACCTCGCCGTCACTGGCGTTTTCCAGGCGCCTCACGATACCACTGACCAGCCATTCGATCCGGTCAGGATCGACTGGGCGCTTGCGCAGCGCGATCTGGATCGATTTTGTAAGCTTCTCGCGGTCAAACGCCGCGCGCCGCCCGTTACGCTTGATAACAATCAGTTCGCGCAACTGGACACGCTCGAATGTGGTGAACCGGCCGCCGCAGGCCGTGCAAACGCGCCGACGGCGGATGGCTCTATGATCCTCGGATGGCCGCGAATCCTTCACCTGCGTGTTTTGCGCCCCGCAATAGGGACACAACATGATGTCGCCTTTGGTTGGAGCAAGCCGCCAGTTCGCGCGGCTCGCAATGTGGGAGAGTTAGTGAGCGGCGTAGATCGGATACCGCTCGCAGAGTTCGATGGCCTGGCGCTTCACTTTCGCTTCGACCGATCCATTTCCTTTGTCCCCGTTTGAGACAACGCCGTCAAGCACCTCGGCGATCATTTGCCCGATGGAGTGGAAATCCGCCTGATTGAAGCCGCGTGTGGTGCCGGCAGGCGATCCTAACCGGATGCCGGATGTGATGAACGGCTTTTGCGGATCGAACGGAATGGCGTTTTTGTTGCAGGTGATGTTGGCGCGGCCAAGGGCGGCCTCAGCGGCCTTGCCAGTTAGCCCCTTGGGACGCAGATCGACGAGGATGAGATGCGTATCCGTGCCGCCGGTTACCAAGCCATAGCCAGCGGACATAACGGCTTCGCCCATGGCTTTGGCGTTTGCCACGACATTTTGCGCGTAAAGCTTGAACGATGGACGCAGAGCCTCGCCGAACGCCACCGCCTTCGCCGCGACCACGTGCATCAGCGGCCCACCCTGCAGACCCGGGAAAATCGCCGAGTTCACCTTTTTTGCGATCTCCTCGTCGTTGGTGAGGATAAGGCCGGAGCGCGGGCCGCGCAGGGTTTTGTGAGTGGTTGTGGTGACAATGTGCGCATGTGGCAACGGGCTCGGGTAAATCCCGGCGGCGACCAGCCCGGCGAAATGGGCCATGTCGACGAGAAAATAGGCGCCGACCTTATCGGCGATGGCGCGAAAGCGGGCGAAATCGATTGTGCGGGGATAGGCCGAGCCGCCCGCGATAATCATTTTCGGCTGGTGCTCGATGGCGAGGCGCTCGACTTCGTCGAAGTCGATGAGGGTATCGTGCTGCGTCACGCCGTACTGCACCGCGTTGAACCATTTGCCGGATTGGTTGGGCGCCGCTCCGTGGGTAAGATGGCCACCAGCGGCGAGGCTCATACCGAGAATGGTGTCGCCCGGCTTGATGAGCGCGAGGAACACGCCCTGGTTGGCCTGGCTGCCCGAATGCGGCTGCACGTTGGCGAAGCCGCAGTTGAACAGGCGTTTCGCGCGGTCGATGGCGAGGTCTTCGGCGATGTCAACATACTGGCAGCCGCCGTAATACCGCTTTCCCGAATAGCCTTCCGCATATTTGTTGGTGAGTACCGATCCGGCGGCTTCGAGTACCGCGCGCGACACGATGTTTTCCGATGCTATCAGTTCGATCTCGTGCTGCTGCCTATCGAATTCCTTTAAAACCGCAGATGAAAGCTCGGCGTCGCTCTCGGCGAGGCTGGCCGTGAAAAAGCTGTTGTCGGCATGGAGATGGGTCGCGGCGGATGTCAGCGTCATTCGGGTATGCCTCTTGATAGGGCGCTTATCGTGTGATGAGTGGCACGAAGCGCCTTGAGTTGTGTCCAGATTTTGAGAGCGTACACAGCTCGGTCGCCCGCTTCAATATCCACCGTGATATTCGGGAAACTCTCCCGGAACGTGGAAAGTGCAGGGCGTGAAATCTAATTAATTCATGAAAAATAAAGCCGGATTTTCCGACTTTATTTTTTTGTAAGAGGCTTCGGTTTTAGTTAGCCGACGCTGTCAGGCCAACGCCATCGCGGCGATACAGATCGCGGCGGAAGTGAACCATATTATCCGGTGTCGCCCAAGCTGTTACATATGCGAAGTATAAGGGCACGCGCTTTTTCAAAGCCACATTCAGCTTTTCGCCGGTCTGTTTCATTCGCAGGACCTGAGCAACGTTCCAACCCGCATCCTCTAGAAGCCATGCAGCAAGTTGAGGGATGTTCTGAACCCTCACGCAACCGGAGCTTTCAGCGCGGAAGTTACGTGCGAAAATGCTTTTGGCGGGAGTGTCATGCATGTAAACCGCATGCGAATTGTTAAAATTGATTTTCACAAAGCCGAGCGGATTTTCCTCTCCGGAATTCTGCACATAGGTGTAACCCATTGCAGCCTGGGATCCGAAGTCAATGCTACGAGGATCGATTTTCTGTCCGCGCTTGTAAGCGTCATAGTTCGCGTAGGCGTCAATGCCGTACTGCTCGAGTACATTTTTACCCTTACCGGCCAGGTCGCGACCTTTAGGAAGCAGGTCTTCGCGCAGCACCGTAGGCGGGACAAACCATTCCTTGTTGAAATTCAACTCGTGGATGGCGGACTGTAAAATCGGGGTTTGCCTATCGACCTTGCCGACCACGCCTGAGTGACGCGAAACGACCTGGTTATTCTGCACTGCCTCAATCTGGGCTGCGGGGATGTTCACGACCACATATTTGCCCTGGGCAGTTGCGCCAGACATACTGCTAATGCGAACCAGGTTGGCCCGAAGCTGACGGAGTTTCGCACTTGCAGGAATGTTAAAGGCGGCCAGCGTATTTTTATCAACGAAACCCGTTGGGGCGATACCATGGCGCTCCTGAGCGCGCTTTACCGCTTTCTCGACATAATAATCGAAGGTTTGGCGATCACCGCCGGACTGACGCATGTCGCCTTCGATCTCAAGACGGCGCCGTAATGCGCCGACAGCCGGGTCAGTGGTTCCAACGCGCATTTCGACGAGGGGGATGCGCTCCCATCCTCCACTTGCTACGATTTCGGCATAGCGTTTAATGGCGGCTTTCATGGGTTCTATGTTATCGCGCGAGAGTGTGGGAAAGCCTTTCTGCGGCTGCGATTCCCACTGCTGCACGAACGAGCGGTCGAAGGGTTGCTCCCAGCTTCCGCTGTTTTTGTCGTCAAACTTGAGCCAGTTGTCGATGCTTGATACGTCTTGCGCCACAGCGCTTGTGAAAATGACCGTTGCGGAAATCGTCATTGACAGAGAAAAGCCTGCAATTTTGAGAACTCGTCGAAAATAGTCAATCAGCATTCGCCCCACTCCAATCCCCCGTCGCCGCCCGCGCGACACCCGATACGCGCATCAAATCATGACCACTTATCAGATTACCGATTTACGTAGCTAAAATATGTCCTTTTGCGATATGCACGTAAAGGATCAATCGAGCAAAGATGCTGCTACGCAGGTAAGCAAACCATTAAAGTTTGCGTTACTAGCGGTTAGGGTCGCCTTTTAAAACCGATTAGACGTGCGCTGTGACTGAATGGCTTCAGCGCACGCCAGTATTAGAGACGGTAGCGAATTTGATCGCCCCAAAACCGCTCCAAGCGCTGAACGATCTGGTTGAAGATGCGGAAATCCGCGACAGAGACACCGCCAACCTTTTCAATCATTGTGAGCTGGCGCTCGAAAAGCCGGTTAACGAGAAGCGATACATCTTTTCCTTTTGGCGTGAGATGCACACGAACAGAGCGTTTATCCGTGGGCGACCGTTTATGGTTTATGTAACCGCTATGCACCAGCTTTTTCAGGTTGTACGAAACGTTTGAGCCGAGATAATAGCCACGTGTTCGCAGTTCGCCTGCGGTCAGCTCCGCATCGCCAATGTGAAACAAGAGCAAGGCTTGGATGCTGTTAACATCTGTTCGGCCAATGCGCTCGAATTCATCCTTGATGACGTCGAGAAGCAGGCGGTGGACGCGCTCGATCATGCGTATAGCGGACAGATATTGTGCTTTGAGGGCTTGTTCGTCCGCATTCGCATCGACCCGTTGGTAGTCTAGGGCGATACTCATTCATACCTCTTAAGGTTGCTTTTTTTATTTAATACCACCTTAGGTCATTATTGGCTAATGAGCATTTAAGATAAGTGGAAAAAAAAGCGCTGTTTGCAATTTATAGTTGCATAAACAGACCAGTAATTCGCCAAAGCTTTGCCCGCGAATGTGAAATAAGGCTTAGGCCCCGCAGTTATCAACAGCTTGTCAGCCGAGGCGATTCGCAAAGAGGAGATTACCTTTGTATCTCGGGAAAACAGCGATTGCGCTTTAAAAGCGGTCAGGATCAATTATTTGGAATAATAAAAAGTATAAAAACATAATTTAATTTCTATACACACGTGTCGTAAGAAATTTACTCACTTTCTAACACCATCTTTGAATATCGAGAAAAATTTTATTAAATAACAGCAGCGAAAACTATTCAATTAACGTCCAATGGCTCTTTAAATCGATTTCCGCCCCTGGAAGCGGTGCAAAATAAGTCGCAGTCACTACGCTTGAAACGTTTTGGATCGAACCCGAACTCCACGAATGCTCCAGCTCGTTTCCGCAGAGGTCTGCAAGAAGCCCCTTGATGAAATCGGGGTTGTTATAAAAATGCGATGCAACGCGGAATTCGGTTTCCAGCGCAGCCTTCAGCGACGATGGTCTTTCGCGCAGCAACCGCAAGGTCACTTTCAAGCTAACTGGCGAGGCCCGCCTGAGACTTGCAGCCGTTTCCTGCGCCCATCCGGCGTCTGCATCGGAAACCGCGTCCAGGCGGCTGAGAATCTCCTCGACGCTCGCTGCGCTGAAGCAATGGTCGATAACCGGTTGCCTAGCCGCCAGTTCACTTTCTCCCGGCTGGCGATGCAGACTGTCAAGGAAAGGATCGATAGGGTCGGCGCTGGCGAGGGCTTCTTCAATTCGTTCAAATTCGCGGGCGGGAATGCAGTGCGTAGCGATGCCCAGCAAATAAGCATCGGCGGCACGCAAGACGTATCCGCAAAGCGCAACGTAAAAGCCGACATGTCCCGGCAGACGCGGCAGAAAATAGCTTGCTCCAGCGTCCGGGAAAAAGCCTAAGGCTACGCCCGGCATAGAAAATTGAAACGCCTCGCCCGCAACCCTGTGCGTGCCGTAGAGGCAAATGCCCGCCCCGCTCCCAGTCATCGGCCCGTTAATGAGCGCGACATGTGGCTTTATAAAATTTTGTAACGTCCAGTAGTGCTGATACTCGTCCCGGAGATGTCCCAAAGCTGTTTCTTTTTGTCCGCTCGTTATAAGCTCGTAAAGCGCTTGCCAATCGCGCCCCACACAAAAAGCTTCCCCCCGCGCCTCCAGCAGCGCCCCGTAAATTTTCGGCGAACGCGCCCATTTCAAAAGATGAATTTCCAAATCACGGATAAGATCCGGCGTTACCGCGTTGCCAGTTTCGGGTCGGTTAAGCGTCATCACTCCAGCGCGGCCGGTTTCGTAAAAAAGGATGTCAGCGTCAGCCGCCATTTGGTTATCCCGCTAAAGTTGAGTTAAGCTGCGCTCGAATGCTATGACGCCCGCATTTTTGAGCTATATGTTGAGTTTGCGCAGAAGCCAAGCCGCCGTTTGACATCATTTATCACTCGACATAGAAACCCTGCCGATGATCTCCACCAAATCTACCTGCTTTTTGCGAGCCGTTGCCATTTTGGCGTTTTCGCTGTGCGCTTCGATTGCGACGGTGGAAGGCTACGCCGCTCCCTCCGAGGCCGCTCAAAAGAAAAACAACAAGACTAAAAGTCCGCCAGCCGTCTTGAAACCGGAATTGCCGACGCCTCCACCCTTGCCGTCCAAAGCCCCGAATAGCACGCCCAAGGCGGCAAAAGCGCCCGGCGATGGCAAGCTGGAGCCGCAAAAACCGCTCGTGCCGTTTGGCCCCCCTCCCCCGCCAGAAGTCTGGTCGCCCGAGCAGATTCGCGAGGCGGCGGCTGAATGCTCCAATCTGCTTAGTGGCCAGCCAATCGAGTTTGAAGCGTTACCGCCGATCCGAGAGGGATCATGCGGCGCTCCCGCCCCTCTTAAAGTGGAGGCTTTTGCCAGGGAGCCAGCGCTGGAAATCCGGCCCGCCGCGATCATGACCTGCAAAATGACCGCCGCATTGAATGAATGGATTGAAAAAGTGGTGCAGCCGCGCGCGAAGGAGTTGCTGCATGCGAACATCATCCACATCTCCAACGTGGCGTCATACCACTGTCGGCATCGCTATAACGATCCGTTGCAGCGCATCAGCAACCACGCTTATGCGGGTGCCCTCGACATATCCGAGTTCCTGACGGCGAAGGGTGAGCGTATCAATGTGCTGGAGCATTGGCCGCTGGATGATGAGCGCGCGAGATTTTTGAAGGACATTCACAAGGGCGCCTGCGAGATCTTTGGCACGACGCTTGGGCCGGAGGCAAATGAGGCGCACAAAAACCACTTTCACCTCGATGCGCAAACCCGCCGCACGCCGTTTTGCGACGGCGTCAAGGATAAGACGAGCAAGGAAAGCTTGGAAGCTCCACCGCCTGCGCCTCAGCCCAAATCCGCAACAAGTCAGAATGCAGCGACACCCGCCGGGCAAAGGCGCAAGAAGCGCTAACCCGGACTTAAAGCTTTTTGCGATAAGTGGATGGAAATTTAAAGTCAGCCGGGAAGCCGATGAAAAGCTTTTGCGCACTCTCTGCGGTTAGGCGCGACCCTTCCACGAATATCCACAATTTTGAACCTTTGTCGCGCACGCCAAGCTGGAAATTAAGGCTGTCAGCCCGCTGACCGTTCGCCGTCGAGATCACCGTCAAGGTGTGGACTACGGCAAATTCAAAAGCGCCGCCTGCAAAAAACTCTGGCGGCTTTGGAAACTGGAATGACTCAATCTTCATGCCTGATTGGTGCATTTTCGCAACCGCCTGTTGAACGCCTGAGCGCATTGCGGCTTCACCACCACTCAGTTCAAGAACGCGGGGATGCGTCATTTTTATCACCTTATCAATGTCGCCTGCGTAGAGCGCGCGTGCCGTGGCCTCGACATCCTGCTTCACCTGTTCAGAGCGGCCTGCTAGTGCGAGATAAGCAAGCAAGGTGAGGAATATCAAACAAACGGTCGACAAATATCGCGTAATCACATCCAAGCATCTCCTTTTCAAGCCCCGTCGGATGGCGGCATCACTGTGAGGAAGCCGTGATAGCGCACGATCAAGCCGGTTAGCCAATGGCCAATTTCAATTTTGAAGTTGAATGCATCATTTTCCGCCGACTCGGAGGCATGGCTCCACGGCGCGAGCCAGAGCGGGGCCGCCATGCCGAAAATACTCCAGCGCTTCAAAACCATGGTCAATTGCCCCGCGTCGGCGACTAGGGCGAACGAGAACGTCAATGGCCCGAAGCGTTCGCACAAAAGCCGGTCTGAACGGCCTTTGCCGACGCTCAAAACGCTTTTCATCTCGCGCCCATCGAAGTTGCGCAACCATTCCTCAGCCTTGCCACGCGGCGTGAAACTGACGCGCAGCGGCACGCTCTCTCCGGCTTCGGGAAATCCGAATAACCAGGCGACAAGAGCCTAGAAAACGCTATGGCCTCGCTCGACCCTCGCCATGCCTTTCGCCTGCATGACGCCAGTCAACTGGTGCATGTTGCGGATCGGCTCCGGCAATCCATCCCAGGCGTCTGCAAGCACGCGACGATAGAGACAGGCATCGCTTTGTGACTCATCCACACGCTGGCCGGTAAAAATCGTGCGTTTGGCGAAGCTTTTCTCGTAATCCTCCAGCTCCAGATCGGATGTCGCGGCGCGGGCGCCCGGCGCCGGGCGCTGGCCATCAAGGCTACGGCGCACAATCGCCTCGATAGCCATGGACGGGATGAGCGGCCCGTCATCGCCCTCCGCCAGCAAATGCCACGAGCGGACGGCGCGCAATAGGCTGGCGGAAAACGCTTGTGCTTTCGCTTTGAAGCGCCCCGCGATGATAAGGGTTAGGCGCGGCTCATCCGCCAGCAACTGCGCCAGCCGTCCACCGAAAACGCCATATCCGCCGATGATGAGAACCCGAAGCCGCTCGCCCTGCATCTTCGACTCCCCGCCCTGCGTCTTCCATTTCATGAATGTTTTTCAAGCGTGCGCCTTAAAGCGCTGCGCCGCATCAGGCGAAATGTCTCATTTTAGGCGTTGCGGCGTTTGCGCGCGGGGCTGCGAGGTGCTAAATGCTTTCGATCATCTTTTAGCCGGACATCCCCACCATGGACACCAAAGCCCCACACCGCCCGAACCATCGCGCTATGATCGCGCACGATATGCCTGCGGGCGGGTATCCGGCGACGCGGTTACGGCGAACGCGGGCAACAGCGTGGAGCCGCGCAATGGTGCGCGAAACCGTGCTGACGCCAGCCGATCTGATCTGGCCGCTGTTTGTGGTCGAAGGCGCGAGTGTGCGCCAGCCCATCACTTCGATGCCCGGTGTCGAGCGATTGTCGGTCGATCTGGCCGTCGCGGCGGCGGAGCAGGCGGCGGCGGCGGGCATTCCGGCCATCGCGCTGTTCCCGAACACCGATCCCGCTTTGCGCAACGAGAGCGGCGACCAGGCTTTTAACCCTGAAAACCTCGTTTGCCGCGCCGTGCGCGCCGTGAAAGCCGCCGTGCCGGACATCGGCATTATTTGCGACGTGGCGCTCGACCCATACACAAGCCACGGCCATGACGGGCTGCTGATCGACGGCGAGATCGCCAACGACGAAACCGTGGACGCGCTCATCCGCCAATCGCTCGTGCAGGTGGAAGCGGGCTGCGATATCCTCGCGCCGTCCGACATGATGGACGGCCGTATCGGCGCCATTCGGCAGGCGCTTGAGGACGCGGGGCACAAAAACACTCTGATTATGGCCTACACCGCGAAATACGCCTCCGCGTTTTATGGGCCGTTCCGCGAGGCGGTCGGATCGGGCGGATTGCTCAAGGGCGACAAGCGCACCTACCAGATGGACCCTGCGAACACCGAGGAGGCGCTACGTGAGGCCGAACTCGACCTCGCCGAGGGCGCGGACATGATTATGGTCAAGCCGGGCATGCCGTATCTGGATATCCTGCGCCGTATCAAGGATACGTTCAATGCGCCGACCTTCGCATATCAGGTCTCCGGCGAATACGCGATGCTGATGGCGGCGGCGCAGAACGGCTGGCTCGACCGCGAGCGCGTCATGCTCGAAAGCCTGATGGCGTTCAAGCGCGCAGGCGCCAGCGGCATCCTCACCTATTTCGCGCTCGATGCGGCCCGCCTTCTGGCTCCGCGATAACGTTTACACACTTCGTCATTCCCGGGCTTGACCCGGCAATCCATTCTGGTCTCACATGCTAAAGGCAGACTGTATCCCCGGGTCTGCGCTTCGCTCCGCCTGGGGAATGTCGAGCAAAGTGCGCGCGCGATGGAAGATGGCAGTCAGCAGGAGTTTGCGGTTAGCTACCGTGACGTATTCGAGGCGTCGAAGCTGATCCCAGGCGTTATACTGCGAACGCCGACCTTGCCCGCGCCGAAGCTGTCCGCGCTCACCGGCGCGGATGTTTACGTGAAGTACGAGAATTTGCAGGTGACGGCGTCGTTCAAGGATCGCGGAGCGCTGGTGAAATTGCTTTCGCTATCAGCGGAAGAGAGGAGGCAAGGCGTTATCGCCATGTCGGCGGGCAATCATGCGCAGGCGGTCGCCTATCATGCGCAGCGGCTCGGCGTGCCCGCGACAATCGTCATGCCAGAGCGCACGCCTATCATCAAGGTGGCGAACACGGAAGGCTACGGCGCGCGCGTGGTGCTGGCGGGCGAAACGCTGGCCGAGTCGCGGGAGACGGCGGTGCGCATCAGCGAGGCGGAGCAGCTCGTGCTCGTGCATCCTTATGATGATGCCCGCGTCATCGCCGGGCAAGGAACGCTGGCATTGGAAATGCTAGCGGACGAGCCAGAGCTGGACTGCGTGGTTATCCCCATCGGCGGCGGCGGCATGATCGCAGGCTGCGCCATCGCATTGAAACAACTGAAGCCATCCATTGAGATTTTCGGTGTGGAGTCCGCGCATTACCCGTCGATGAGCGCGGCCGTGCGTGGCGATGCGGCAGTGTGCGGGGGGCAAACGCTGGCCGAGGGCATCGCGGTGAAGGCGCCGGGGCTGCTGTGCATCCCTATCGTCAAAGCGCTGGTTTCGGATATTATACTTGTCGATGAAACGGCGATCGAGCGGGCGATCAGCGCTTTTCTCGGTTTGCAGAAAACCATGGCGGAGGGCGCGGGCGCGGCAGGTCTGGCGGCGCTGCTGACGCAACCGGAGCGGTTTGCGGGGCGCAAAGTGGGCCTCGTGCTCTGCGGCGGGAACATCGACAGTCGTGTGCTCGCCTCCATCATGATCCGCGACCTTGAGCGGCAGGATAAAATCATCTCGCTACGCCTCGTCATCGACGACAAGCCGGGGATGCTCGGCGCCATCGCCGTGCAGCTTGGCGCGAGCGGCGCCAATATCCTGGAGGTCATGCACCGGCGGACGCTGCTGAACGTGCCAGCGAAAGGCGCAATTCTCGATGTGGTGGTGGAGGTGAAGAACGCCGACCACGCCCGCGAGGTAATGAACGCGCTGGAGGCCGCCGGCCACCCCGTCATGCGCATCGACGCATGATCAAGCTTCGCAATTTAGGCTGCGTGGACCTTAATTATTCGCAAATTATCACAGCAAGTCCGACTTGTATGAAAAACCTATTTCTGCCGATGTGTTTATATAAACTTATCGTTTAAATAAACTATGGCAGCGATACGCCATCCTGCAATAAACGATCCTAAAAATAAGCGTTTTGCTCCAATAGGTAGGTCCTTTCTAGGGTTGCTTGAAAAACGAGGTATGTCCTGAATAGGGGAGAATGGATTATCCATATTTAAATTCCATCCGTTAGATAAATAGAAATACACATCTAACGCAAAATTATATATACCGTAATACAAACTCTAAATGATAAATACAATTAGACAAAGCATCTCTATTGCAGCCATGTTTTATCCGGTTAACTACCGAACATAGTGATTTTACGTTCGAAGAAACAACTAAGTTCTTAGTAGCGCCTAAAGCTCGGTCGGTTTCTCGCCGCCGACTTCGGCGGGGTCGAAATCGTAGTGGCGGTTGCAGAACTCGCACTTCACGAGAATGCGGCCCTGCTCCACCATGCCGTCCAGCTCGGTTTTCTCGAAGCTATTGAGGATGTCCTCAATCCGGGCGCGGGAGCATGAACACACGGCCTGCACCTGCGACGGCGGGAAGGCGCGCACCTGCTCCTCGTGAAACAGGCGGTATAGCAGCCTCTCGGGCGGCAAATCCGGATCAAGCAGCTCGTGATCCTCGACAGTTGAGGCAAGCGTGCGGGCGCGAACCCAGTCCTCGTCGCCATCGTCGGGCGCGCTCCAATCGAGTTGCTCGCTGTCCGCCCGGTCGCTCACGCCGCCTTCGCCGGTGAGTTTCTGAACCAGCAGGCCACCCGCACGCCAGCCCCAGACAGGCGCATTGCCATTTTCGCCCGCCGTGTAGGCCCGCGCCACTGCGACGCGCAGGAAAGTCGGAATTTGCTCGGACTGGCGGAAATACAAATCGGCGGCTTCGGCAAGCGTTTCGCCCTCAAGCGCCACAACGCCCTGATATCGCTCCAAGCCAGCGCCCGGATCGATAGTCATAGCCAGATGCCCGTCTCCGAGCAGCCCGGCTGAATCACGAGCGGCGCCGTTTTGGAGCGCATCAATGGCCTCCTGATCGAAGCTGGCATAGCCCCGCATGTCGCCGGACGATTTGTATTGCGCCACTAGCGTGCTGACCGGCCCGTCAGAGCTGGTTTGCAATATCATGCCGCCATCTTCTATTTTAAGCGCGGTTCCGAGCAGCGCGGCCAACGTAAGAGCTTCCCCCAACAGCGCGGAAACCGGCTCAGGGTAGTT
This sequence comes from Hyphomicrobiales bacterium, assembly GCA_034440495.1. Lineage (GTDB taxonomy): Bacteria > Pseudomonadota > Alphaproteobacteria > Rhizobiales > Rhodomicrobiaceae > JAWXCE01. The sequence continues at coordinate 102,004 of JAWXCE010000002.1, forward strand.
GTGTTGCTCCAGAATAGCCTCGATTGTCTTGTCGGCGCGTATCAGCCGTCCGCGCGCTCCGGCCGTTTCAATCTGAAATGGCAGAACATAGTCATCTGCTGGCAAGGTCAGGGCGCCAGCGCCATTGTCGGCAACTGTCATCACAAAATCTTCTCAAGACACCAGGCGAGGATGGCGCGCTGCCCGTGCAGCCGATTTTCAGCCTCATCGAATACAACGGATTGCGGCCCGTCCATCACCTCCGCCGTCACCTCACGGCCGCGATGCGCAGGCAGGCAATGCATGAAAATCGCTTCCGGCCTGGCCGCATCCATCAAATTAGCGTTAACCTGATAGGGTTGGAGCATGGCCATGCGACGCGCTTCGTCGTTCTGGCCCATGGACAGCCACACGTCTGTCACCACACAGTCGGCGGCGGATAGAGCTTCGCGCGGATCGGCTGTTACTTCAATGATAGCGCCCTCGGCTTTCGCCCAGGCAAGCAACTCAGCCGATGGCCGGAGTTCGTCAGGGCAGCCCACACGAAACGTAAAGCCGAACCGGGCGGCGCCGTGAATCCATGAGGTCGCCACATTATTGCTCGCATCTCCCGTCCAGGCGACGACGCGCCCGGCGATTGGCCCGCGATGCTCTTCGAATGTCATAATGTCGGTGAATATCTGACACGGGTGCGAGCGGTCCGTCAGCCCGTTGATGACCGGCACGGTGGAGTTATCCGCCAGCTCCATCAGCCTTTCATGCGCGTTCGAGCGAAGCATGATGATATCCACGTAGCGCGACAGCACCTTCGCCGTGTCCGCCACCGTTTCCCCGCGCCCGAGCTGCATCTCGGTCGAGTTCAGCACAAGCGTTTGACCGCCAAGCTGGCGCATGCCCACGTCGAAGGAAACGCGGGTACGCGTGGATGGCTTGTCGAACAACATGGCGAGCACCAGTCCGTTCGCCAAGTGCGAGGCGCTAATGTCCCCACGCTTTCGCGCCGCCTTCATGGCGTGGGCTTCGCGCAGGATGGCTTGGAGAACGTCGCCGTCCAATGCATCGAGATCAAGAAAATGTCTTGGCACCATGGCCGGAAACAACGTGAGTTTAGTGTTGGGATGAGGCGGGAATCGATGTGAACGAAGCAGCGATTTTATCGCATGCCTCGCGTATCTCATCTTCGCCGATGATTAGCGGCGGCAACAGGCGAATAACGTTTTCACCAGCACCGACTGTAAGCAGCTTATTCTGCATGAAGGCGTCTAGCAAGGCTGGCGCGGGCGCGGCACATTTCAGTCCCAGCATAAGCCCTTCACCACGCACCTCTTCAATAAGGTCGGGGCGGCTGTCCTGCAGCGCGGCCAAATTCTGCTTCAGAAGCAGGCTCACGTCGCAGACGCGGGTGAGAAACTCCGTTGTCGCCACCACGTCGAGCACGGCGTTGCCCGCTGCCATGGCGAGCGGATTGCCGCCAAATGTCGAGCCGTGCGTTCCCGCCGTCATGCCTTCCGCCGCGTCGAAAGTCGCGAGACACGCGCCAATCGGAAAGCCGCCCCCCAGACCTTTGGCGACGCCCATGATGTCCGGGATGACGCCCGCCCATTCGTGCGCGAACAGCTTGCCGGTGCGGCCCATGCCGGTTTGGACTTCATCGAATATCAGAAGCAGGCCGTTTTCATCGGCCAGATCGCGCAGGGCGCGCAGGAACGGCCAGCCGGAATGGCGGATGCCGCCCTCGCCCTGGATCGGCTCTATAAGGATAGCGGCGGTCTCGTGCGTAATCGCGGCTTTTACCTGTTCGAGATCGCCAAGCAAAACCTGGTCGAACCCATCGACCTTTGGCCCGAAGCCTGCAACATGTTTGTACTGGTTGCCAGCAGCGATCGTGGCCAGCGTGCGCCCGTGGAATGCGCCTTCAAAAGTAATGACCCTGTAACGCTCCGAGGCGCCGCGATTGCTGTGATGCTTGCGCGCCATCTTGATGCAGCATTCAAGCGCTTCCGCGCCTGAGTTTCCGAAAAACACCGTATCAGCGAAAGTGAGCGAGGTTAACCGCTCTGCAAGGCGTTCCTGCCCAGCAACCCGATAGAGATTGGATGTATGCCAGAGCTTTTTCGCCTGTTCCGCAATGGCCTCCACCAGATGAGGGTGTGCGTGGCCGAGAACATTAACGGCGACGCCTGCTGCAAAATCGAGATAGCGGCTGCCATTCGTTGCAAAAAGGTGCGCTCCCTCGCCGCGCTCAAAAAACACGTTCGCTCTATTATAGGTTGGCAATACAGCGCTCATTCAAGTCCAGCCTTAATAGAGGTGCGCCCGAAGCTATATGCACAGCCATCGCACGCGACCGAGCCTTAATACAAGGTAACCAAGATTTCTTATAATCTGTCAATTGGCGCAAAAGACACACTTTTTTTGAAAGTCGGACTTATTCCGCCACTGAAGCCCCAGCGGGTTTGTAATTCGGTCTCCAAAATGGCATTATCCTGGAACTGAAGGTCAGCCACCATGGCTTGGCGTCATTGTAAACATCGCGTAAGGCGTTTGTGTAGCAGCGCGTAATTGTTCGCTGTTTCCCGGTAGATCAGGTGTTCTTTATACCGGGTTCCCCCAAGTTGAGTTTGTGACGTTGTAATGTTGTGTTTCGCCGCATGTGAGGCATGAAGCCTTCGCGCGAGCGTGCTGTGATCCGTGGCGTAGAGCATCGACTTATTTCCTTGCGGAAGGAAATGGGGTGAACGTTGCTCTTTTTAAACGCCGAGGGCCGGATCTGCGTCAGCAAAATCGTGAAATGATGCAGGAGGCGGGTTATGTCTTGGACAGATGAGCGGGTAGAAATTCTAAAGAAATTATGGACTGACGGCTTAAGCGCCAGTCAGATTGCCGGCCGCATTGGCGGCGTCACACGTAATGCGGTGATTGGAAAAGTACATCGGTTAGGGTTATCGGGCAGGGCGACAACGTCGCGGATGCGTTCGGCAAGGCCGCGTGCCCGGGTATTGCAGTTTCCCACAAGGGCGCCGAGCGTGCAGTACCGAACGCATGGAAATGTTGCTCTCAAAGCGCTTTTCTTGCCTGAACATGACGTGCAGCCTTCTATTGCAATCGTGCCAGTGATCGAAGACTTTCCGGTGCTGCTGGCCGACAGGGTCACGTTGCTGAAACTTCGCGACTGCATGTGCCGCTGGCCAATTGGCGACCCACAGGACGAGGCGTTCCGTTTCTGTGGTCGTAAAACCGTTTCGGGCGCGACGTACTGCGAACATCATGCCGCTATTGCCTACCAGCCAGCGCAGCGCCGTCGGCAGCGCGAACTGGCTTACGCCTAGCGGGGGCGAGGGCCGGGGTTCGTGAGGGCGGCCCCGGCTCTACATTTTCTCAAGCGCGCGGGCGCTAGATTGACTTCAATCAATGGCGAACGGGGTTAGTAAAACCCGTTCGGATCCGACAATTTCGTTTTCAATGGCGAAACCTTTGGGAAGAAGTTCGTTAAGCGCCTCAATCTCGTTTTCTGCCTCTCCGTTTGCCGGAACACCATCGACCTTTAAAACTTGGCTAGTGATGGAGACTGATCCAGACTGCAAAAGCCGCAGCGCTCGTAGCGAGACTTGCGCAGCTTGTATCCAGTCATCCGGAGCACCGATGACAACTTGAGTTTTATTGTCAAATCTTGCCTCAGGAAAAAGAAACTCTGCAAGCTCCGAAAGGGCTTTCTTCGCCCCCTCATCAGGCACGTGCCCGCTAATGATAACGCTGCCTTCCCGCAGTTGCGCGAGCCAGGTGTAATCTTCATCAGGCGGTTTGATACTTCCGTTTTCTAGCAGTAGCCCTTTAGGCATTTCGCTTGATAAAGACTTTTGCACCAGCTTATAATTTTCAGCAGTTTCTGCAACGCCCGCAAGGCTTATGCGGTTCTCGGCGATTTGCGCAGCACCGCTTCGTAATAGGGCCAACTGCCGGAGCACAAAACTGACGCCGCTCAGCCACGAGTCGCTGTTGTTGTGACGCCCGTCTATCTTTGTGCGATCAAGAATTTTAAAGCCCGGGAAGTTGGCCTCAATCATACCGAGCACGATCTTTTTATCTTCTTCTGTCGGAGCGGGCCCGCGCAGCTTGATGCGGTTTTTATCGCGATGAATACGGAACACGGCCGCCCCTTGCAAACGCGCGGGGTGTTTATTGTTTTCTCCCGTGGATTCCGCTGCCTGTAATGGCGCTGGACTATTCAATATAGTGGCGCTTACAGCCGCCTCGGCTAACTTTACATTGGTTTTTCGTTCACCAGCCGAAGCCATAAGCCAGTTTGCGCCCATCAGCATCGTGAGGAATATCGCTAGGCTTAAAGCCTTGAAAATCGTAAACTTTGCGATGTTATGATACGCCATCATTAATATCCTGAAGCCGAACTTAGCCACCTGGCAAATGATGTTTTGCGTCGTAATTTCGACTGCTTATTAATAAAACTCAGGAATGTTGAAGGCTTAAAAATTTTCAATACCGATTCCTTTGTAAACGCAGTAAAAGCGCAATCATTATTGAGTTTGTTATTCCGCATCAAAACGGCATGTTGATAGAGTAGCGGAGACATAAGCGTAATCCAAGGACATCGTAACGCCAACGCGCCCATTGTATAAAACTGAAGGGTATGATCGTTTGAATCCGCAAAGAAAAAGCCGCCTAAGCTATGGCGGCTTTTTTGCGGTTTGGCGTTTGTTACTCTGCGGCTTGTGCGTTTTCCGAGCTAGGAAGCGCTTTAAGCTCAGCTTGCGCCGCCTTTTTAGCCATCTTTTCGCGCTCCGCGACGATCAATTCATCGCGATGCAAGGCGACCTTTTGCAAGCGGTTCAAAGTGCCGCCGGTGCCCGCCGGGATGAGCCGGCCAACAATGACGTTCTCCTTGAGGCCTTCCAGTTCGTCTGTTTTACCAAGAATGGCCGCTTCCGTTAGAACGCGCGTGGTTTCCTGAAAGGAAGCCGCCGAGATGAAGCTGCGTGTCTGTAGGCTAGCCTTCGTGATGCCCTGCAAAATGGGCTTGCCCTCTGCGGGCCGCTTTCTCGCCGCTTCGATCTTAATGTTCATCTCATCCAGTTCCAGCCGGTCGATCTGCTCGCCTTTTAGCAGATCGGTATCGCCTGCATCGCTGATCTCAACCTTCTGCAGCATTTGCCGGACGATCACCTCGATGTGCTTATCGTTGATCGTCACGCCCTGCAGCCGGTACACATCTTGGACCTCGTTAACGAGATACGCCGCAAGCTCCTCGACGCCCTTGATCGACAGGATGTCGTGTGGATCGGGGTGGCCATCGAGAATAAACTCACCCTTCTCGATACGGTCGCCTTCTTGCACGCTGAGATGCTTGCCTTTGGGGATAAGATATTCGACCGGCGACAGCTCTTCCTCCTCTGGCACGATAGAGATGCGACGCTTGTTTTTGTAGTCGCGCCCGAAGTGCACTATGCCGGTGATCTCCGCGATGATCGCGTGATCCTTAGGCTTGCGAGCCTCGAACAGTTCGGCCACACGCGGCAGACCGCCCGTGATGTCGCGCGTCTTAGCAGATTCCAGCGGAATACGCGCTAGCACGTCGCCCGCTTTCACCACCAGGCCCGGCTCGGATGGGAGAATTGCGTCCACCGAGAGCAGGTATCGGGCCTCACCACCGCGCGCCAGCTTGGCGATCTTGCCCTTTTTGTCTTTCACCACCAAAGCCGGGCGCAAAGCCGAGCTTTTCGGGTTGGCGCGCCAGTCGATGATGGTGCGCTTGGTGATGCCGGTCGTTTCCTCAACGGACTCGTTGATAGATAGGCCTGGCACCAGGTCCTCATAGTCGAGAATGCCGTCAACCTCCGTCAATACAGGGCGGGTATACGGGTCCCACTCGGCCAGACGCTGGCCGCGTTTCACCGCATCGCCCTCGTCCACCTTCATGTGCGAGCCTTGGATTACCTTATGGGTCGCGCGTTCCTTGCCTTCCTCATCGACGATAACGATGGCGATGTTGCGGCCCATGGCGACTAAACGGCCCTGGCTGTCCCTGGATGCGTTCGGGTTTTTGATCCGGATTTTGCCATTAAACGTTGCCTCGATGAACGAGTTGTCAGCTACCTGCGCCGTGCCGCCGATATGGAAAGTCCGCATTGTAAGCTGCGTGCCAGGTTCGCCAATGGACTGCGCCGCGATCACGCCGACCGCTTCTCCCATGTTAACCGGCGTGCCGCGCGCAAGGTCACGGCCATAGCAGGCCGCACAGATACCGTTGCGCGTTTCGCAGGTCAGCGCGGAACGGATGCGGATTTCCTGCACGCCCGCTTCCTCGATGATCCGCGAATGGCTTTCATCCATCAACTGATTTGCATTGATGATGATTTCACCCGTGGACGGATTGGTGATGTCTTCCGCCACCGTGCGGCCAAGCACACGGTCGCCGAGGGATACTATGACCTCACCCGCATCGATAGCGGCAGCAATCGCGATGCCTTTGTCGGTGCCGCAATCCGTTTCATTGACGATGCAATCCTGCGCCACGTCAACCAAACGCCGCGTGAGATAGCCCGAGTTGGCGGTTTTGAGCGCCGTGTCGGCGAGGCCTTTGCGGGCGCCGTGGGTCGAGTTGAAGTATTCGAGAACCGATAACCCCTCCTTAAAGTTGGAGATAATCGGCGTTTCAATAATTTCACCAGACGGCTTAGCCATCAGGCCTCGCATGCCCGCAAGCTGCTTCATCTGCTGAGGTGAACCGCGCGCTCCCGAGTGGCTCATCATGTAAATCGAGTTGATAGGTTTCTCGCGGCCGGTTTTCTCGTCCACTTTCACGGACGAAATACGATCCATCATCTCCTTGGCGATCTTGTCGGTGCACTTCGCCCAGGTATCGACGACCTTGTTATACTTCTCGCCCTGCGTGATGAAGCCGTCGTTGTATTGCTGCTCGTAATCGCGCACCACCGCCTCAGTATCCGCGATGATTTTCGCCTTCGTCTCGGGTATAACCATGTCATCCTTGCCGAACGAAATGCCCGCTTTGAACGCATGGTGGAAGCCGAGCGTCATGATGCGGTCGCAGAAAATCACCGTTTCCTTCTGACCGCAGGCGCGGTAGACGGCGTCGATCATCTTGGCGATGGCTTTTTTCGTCAACAGCTTGTTTACGACATCGAGCGTCATGCCGTTTTTCTTGGGTAGCAATTCGCCCAGGAGCATGCGGCCGGGTGTCGTTTCGTAAACTTTAGGGAACGGCTTGCCGTCCGCCCCGGTGTCGTAATACCGCGCGCGGATTTTAGCATGCAAAGTGAGCACGCCCGCCTCCATCGCATGATGAATTTCAGACACGCTGCCCATAAGCATCCCTTGCCCCGGCTCGTTCTCCGCCACGATGGACAGATAATAAAGGCCAAGCACGATGTCCTGGCTCGGCACGATGATCGGGCCGCCGTTTGCCGGATGCAGGATGTTGTTGGTGGACATCATCAACACGCGGGCTTCCAACTGCGCTTCAAGCGAAAGCGGCACGTGCACGGCCATCTGGTCGCCGTCGAAGTCAGCATTAAACGCCGAGCAAACGAGCGGGTGCAACTGGATGGCCTTGCCCTCAACCAGCGTAGGCTCGAATGCCTGAATGCCAAGGCGGTGCAGAGTTGGCGCGCGGTTGAGCAGCACCGGGTGTTCGCGGATTACCTCGTCGAGGATATCCCAAACCTCTGGCTTTTCCTTCTCGACCAGCTTTTTCGCCTGTTTCACAGTCGTCGCCTGGCCGGACGCTTCCAGCTTGGCGTAAATGAATGGCTTGAACAGCTCGAGCGCCATTTTCTTTGGCAGGCCGCACTGATGCAGTTTTAGCTCCGGCCCGACCACGATGACCGAACGTCCGGAGTAATCCACGCGCTTGCCGAGCAGGTTCTGGCGGAAACGGCCCTGCTTGCCCTTCAGCATGTCGGCAAGCGACTTTAGCGGACGCTTGTTAGCCCCCGTAATAACGCGACCACGGCGGCCGTTGTCGAACAGCGCATCGACCGATTCCTGCAACATGCGCTTTTCGTTGCGGATGATGATGTCCGGCGCGCGCAGTTCCACTAGCCGCTTCAGCCGGTTGTTGCGGTTGATGACGCGGCGGTAAAGATCGTTCAGATCGGACGTGGCGAAGCGGCCACCGTCGAGCGGCACCAGCGGGCGCAGCTCTGGCGGGATGACCGGCACCTGGGTTAGGATCATCCACTCGGGCTTATTGCCTGAATCAATGAACGCTTCCACAACCTTCAATCGCTTGCCGAGCTTTTTCGGCTTTAGTTCTGTCGTCGCTTCGGCGATGTCCTGGCGGAGCGTGTCGCGCATGCGCTCCAGATCGAGGTTGATGAGAAGCTCGCGGATCGCCTCCGCGCCAATGCCAGCGGTGAAGCTGTCATCGCCATACTCTTCCTGAGCCTTCAGCAGGTCCTCCTCGTTGAGAAGTTGAAGCGGCTTAAGCGGCGTAAGGCCCGGCTCGATAACCACATAGTTCTCGAAATAAAGCACGCGTTCCAGGTCTTTCAGCATCATGTCGAGCAACAGGCCAATGCGGCTGGGCAATGACTTCAGGAACCAGATGTGCGCAACGGGCGCGGCCAACTCGATATGGCCCATGCGCTCGCGCCGTACTTTCGTGAGCGTGACTTCGACGCCGCATTTTTCGCAGATAACGCCCTTGTATTTCATCCGCTTGTATTTGCCGCACAGGCACTCGTAGTCCTTGATCGGGCCGAAAATGCGCGCGCAGAACAGGCCGTCGCGTTCTGGCTTGAACGTGCGGTAGTTAATGGTCTCGGGCTTCTTTATTTCGCCGAACGACCACGACAAAATCTTCTCCGGACTCGCGATGGAGATTTTGATCTGGTCAAAGGTTTGAACTTGAGGGGCAAAGAGATTGGTGATCTCTTGATTCATTAGGTAGCTCCTTGTCAGACAGCTCGTCAGCCGTCAAAAAGTCAGAGCGAAGTTCGGATGCGGGTCGCGTGCCTCCGCATACGTATTCGCCAAGTCAGTCTGCATTCGAACCGGTTGACGCTAGAAACCGGTAATGCCCGTATGAGGACACCCCACACGGGCTTGATTTTTTATTCAGCTGCCGCGCGCTTGCCCAAAGGCTGTTGACGCGGTTTCAACTCGGCGCTTGGCGTCGAAGCGCTAACGGTGCCGCCGCCAGGGCGGTTCTGGCGCAAATCGACGTTCAGGCCCAGCGCGCGCATTTCCTTCACGAGCACGTTGAAGCTTTCCGGGATGCCAGACTCGAACGTATCGTCGCCGCGCACGATGGATTCGTACACCTTGGTGCGGCCCGCCACGTCGTCCGATTTCACCGTTAGCATTTCCTGCAATGTGTATGCAGCGCCGTAAGCTTCAAGCGCCCAGACCTCCATCTCGCCGAAACGCTGTCCGCCGAACTGCGCCTTGCCGCCTAGCGGCTGCTGGGTCACGAGGCTGTAAGGCCCGATAGAACGAGCATGGATTTTGTCATCCACCAGATGGTGCAACTTCAGCAGGTATTTGTATCCCACCGTGACTTTACGATGGAACGGCTCTCCGGTGCGGCCATCGCTGAGGGTGATCTGGCCGGACGAATCCAGCCCCGCCGCCTTCAGCATTTCCACGATGTCCGGTTCGCGTGCTCCATCGAACACAGGCGTGGCCACCGGAACCCCTTTACGTAGGTTATCCGACAATTCCAACAAGCCTTCGTCGTCCAGACCGGCGATGGTTTCGTTTTCACCGTAGATTTTGTCGATCGTCTCGCGAAGCTGTTCGATTTTGTTGTTTTCGCGATATTTGTCCGCCGCTTTGCCGATCAGGCTGCCTAGACCACGGCATGCCCAGCCTAGATGCGTCTCTAGAATCTGGCCAACGTTCATACGGCTTGGCACGCCGAGCGGATTGAGCACAATGTCAACCGCCGTGCCATCCTCCAAATACGGCATATCTTCCACAGGCACGATGTGGCTGATGACGCCCTTGTTGCCGTGCCGTCCGGCCATTTTATCGCCCGGTTGCAGCTTGCGCTTCACCGCGACAAACACCTTGACCATTTTCATGACGCCAGTGGGGAGTTCATCGCCGCGCTTCAGTTTGTCGATTTTATCGACAAAGCGGCCTTCGAGGCGCTTTTTCGCGTCGTCATACTGGCGGCGGATCGCTTCCATGTCGGAAAGATCGGACTCTTCTTTTGGGGCGATCTCCCACCAATGGCTGCGGGGCACTTCGTCCAGGCTTTCCGGCGTGACTTTCGCGCCTTTGCGCAAGCCTTTTGGCCCACGCGCCACGTCCTTGCCGATAAGCAGATCGCGCAGACGACCGTAAACGTTACGGTCAAGAATGTGCAGTTCGTCATCGCGGTCTTTCGCGAGCCGTTCGATTTCCTCGCGCTCGATGGCCATGGCGCGCTCGTCCTTCTCGACGCCATGACGGTTGAACACGCGCACTTCCACCACGGTTCCGGCAACGCCCGGAGGCAGCCGCAGGCTTGTGTCGCGCACATCGGAGGCTTTCTCGCCGAAGATGGCGCGCAGGAGTTTTTCCTCCGGCGTCATCGGGCTTTCGCCTTTCGGCGTGATTTTGCCCACGAGAATGTCGCCCGGCTGCACTTCCGCGCCGATATAGACGATGCCAGCTTCGTCCAGGCTCTTTAGCGCTTCTTCTGACACGTTTGGAATATCGCGCGTGATTTCCTCCGGCCCGAGCTTGGTGTCGCGAGCTGCTACCTCGAACTCCTCGATATGGATGGACGTGAACACGTCGTCCGAGACGATGCGTTCGGAGATCAGGATCGAGTCTTCGAAGTTGTAGCCCTGCCATGGCATGAACGCGACGAGAACGTTTTTGCCAAGCGCCAGATCGCCCAGATCGGTCGAAGGGCCATCGGCGATGATGTCGCCCTGCTCCACCCGGTCGCCCACACGCACCAGCGGACGCTGGTTGATGCAGGTGTTCTGGTTGGAGCGCTGGAACTTGCGCATGTTGTAGATGTCCACGCCGGATTTGGCCTGGTCGGTCTCCTCCGTCGCGCGGATAACGATGCGGGTAGCGTCAACCTGATCGACCACGCCAGTCCGGCGAGCGCCAATGGCGGCCCCCGAGTCGCGCGCGACAACGCTCTCCATGCCTGTGCCGACCAGCGGCGCTTCCGCCTTAATTAGCGGCACGGCCTGGCGCTGCATGTTCGAGCCCATCAACGCGCGGTTCGCGTCGTCATTTTCTAGGAACGGGATCAGCGCTGCGGCGACCGAGACAACCTGCTTCGGCGACACGTCGATCAAATCCACCTTGGACGGCGGCACCAAAATCACGTCGCCCGCGTGGCGGCATACAATGAGGTCTTCGATGAACGCGCCGTCCTTATCGAGCTTGGCGTTGGCTTGCGCCACATGATGGCGGGACTCCGTCATCGCGGAAAGGTAAATCACCTCCTCCGTTACCTTGCCGTCCTTCACCTTCCGGTATGGGCTCTCGATAAAGCCGTACTGGTTCACACGCGCAAACGTGGCAAGCGAGTTAATGAGGCCGATGTTAGGACCTTCCGGCGTTTCAATCGGGCAGATGCGGCCGTAATGCGTCGGATGCACGTCGCGCACCTCAAAGCCCGCACGCTCGCGCGTCAGACCGCCAGGCCCGAGCGCCGAGAGACGGCGTTTGTGCGTAATTTCCGACAACGGGTTCGTCTGGTCCATGAACTGCGAAAGCTGGGACGAGCCAAAGAACTCGCGCACCGCCGCCGACGCAGGCTTGGCGTTTATAAGGTCCTGCGGCATCACCGTTTCGATTTCAGCCGATGACATACGTTCCTTGATGGCGCGCTCCATGCGCAGCAGGCCGAGGCGATATTGATTTTCCATCAACTCCCCGACCGAACGAACGCGGCGGTTGCCCAGGTTGTCGATGTCGTCGATTTCGCCCTTGCCGTCGCGCAGATCGACCAGGGTTTTGATGACCGAGATCACGTCTTCCTTGCGCAGCACACGCACGGTGTCTTCGCATTCAAGGTCGAGGCGGATGTTCATCTTCACGCGGCCAACTGCCGACAGGTCGTAGCGCTCGCTATCGAAGAACAGGCCGCGGAACAGCGATTCGGCGGCGTCAACCGTCGGTGGTTCGCCAGGGCGCATGACGCGGTAAATGTCGAGGAGCGCTTCCTCGCGGTCGTTGTTCTTATCGATGTGCAGCGTGTTGCGAATAAACGCGCCGGTGTTCACATGGTCGATATCGAGGATCGGAAAGTCCTTGATGCCGTACTCGCGGAATTTGTCCAGCGTCTCCTGCTCGATCTCATCGCCCGACTCGCCGAAAATTTCGCCGGTCTCCATGTTGATGATGTCATCACCGAGATAGCGCCCATAGAGAGCGTCCTCAGGAATAAGGATTTCTTTAAGGCCTTCTTCCGCAAATTTGCGGGCTTGCCGCGCTTGCAGTTTTTGGCCAGCTTCAAGCAGCGTTTCGCCGGTTTTAGCGTCGATAAGGTCGTGCGTCAGCTTCATGCCGCGCATTTGGTCGGGCGCGAACGCCATGCGCCAGCCGCGCTTGTCAGCCTTAAGCGCGATTTTACCGTAAAACTCACTCAGCATGGATTCGTCGTCGAAGCCGAGCGCATAAAGGAATGAGGTCGCGGGCAGCTTGCGGCGCTTGTCGATGCGGACGTAGACGAGGTCTTTCGCGTCGAACTCGAAATCGAGCCACGAGCCGCGATAGGGGATAATGCGGGCGGCGAACAGCAGTTTGCCCGAAGAATGGCTTTTGCCGCGGTCGTGGTCGAAAAACACGCCAGGCGAACGGTGCATCTGGCTCACGATCACGCGCTCGGTGCCGTTAATCACGAACGTGCCGTTGTTTGTCATGAACGGCATGTCGCCCATGTAGACATCCTGTTCCTTGATGTCCTTGACGGAGCGGGCGCCGGTGTCGGGGTTCACGTCGAACGTGATGAGGCGCAATGTGACGCGCAGGGGCGCCGCGTAGGTCATGCCGCGCTGCGTGCACTCCTCCACGTCGTATTTGGGCGCGTCAAAGTCATACCTAACAAATTCGAGTTGTGCCCGGCCCGAAAAATCTGATATTGGAAAAATCGAACTAAATACGGTTTGCAGCCCCTGTTGAGGACGCCCGCCGATTGGTTCTGCAACCATAAGAAACTGATCGTAGGACTGCTTCTGCACCTCGATCAGGTTCGGCATTTCGGCGGCTTCACCGATGCGGCCAAAGTGCTTACGCACGCGCTTCCGGCCGATGAATGACTGGCCCATGTCCGCTCCTTTAGTTAAAAGTCTAAACAGTTTACGGCAATGACCTTGGGTATAAGGTCGCTGGCGAAACCCGCTTAATTTCGTCATTGCAAGGAATGAAGCGACGAAGCAATCCATCTTACTGACGGCATGAATGGATTGCTTCGGCCTGAGGCCTCGCAATGACGGAAGCTGTACTACTTAATTTCAACTTTAGCGCCGGCCGCTTCGATCTTCTTTTTGATCTCTTCCGCTTCCGTTTTGTTCACGCCTTCTTTAATAGCTTTAGGAGCTGCTTCCACGAGGTCTTTGGCTTCTTTCAGACCAAGGCCCGTGATGGCGCGGACTTCCTTAATGACGTTAATTTTCTGAGCGCCAAAATCCATAAGCATGACATTGAACTCAGTCTGTTCTTCCACCGGCGCCGCAGCAACAACCGCTCCTGGCATTGGTCCGCCATAAGCAGGCATTGCCGCCGCAGCGGAAACGCCCCAGCCTTCTTCAAGTTTTTTTACCAGATCGGCGACTTCCAGCACTGTCAGTTTTGACAGATCTTCGTAAAGTTTATCGAGTGTTGCAGACATTTGTTAACCTCAGGTTCCGTATGTGTTGATGAGTTCGCTAAAATTTTGCGTTGATTTATGCGGCTTCCGCCTCGGCTTCAGCAGCCGGTTCCTCTCGCTTCTTGCGATAAGCTTCCAGCACGTTGACCAGGCCGACGGCCGGGGCATTCAGCGTGCGTGCGAGCATGGATGCAGGAGCGTTCAGGGTGCCAAGGAGTGTGGCCCGCATCTCGTCCATCGACGGCATGGAGGCCAAAGCCTTCACCGCGTCCTGATTGAGAGAGGTCTTGCCGAGCAGTCCGCCGATGATAACGAACTTTTCGTTTTCCTTGGCGTATTGAGCAGCGACCTTCGCCGCAGCCACCGGGTCTTTTGAATAAGCGATACCGGTTGGCTGCGAGAACATCTCCGCCGCAGAACCCCGTTCGGAGTTTTCAAGCGCAATTTTGGCGAGGCGGTTTTTGATGACCGTGAACTTCGCACCGACTGCGCCCATGCGCCGCCGAAGCTCGGTTAACTGCGCCACCGTTAATCCGGCGTAGCGTGCAACCACGACAGAGCCGGATTCCGTAAAGATTTGGCCGAGGTCGTCGACCGCTTCTTTCTTTTGGACTCTATCCACCCGCGTCTCTCCAAGTTTGAGCGGGGTTGAGCGAACTCAATCCCGCCGGTTTCGATCAAGGCCGCCACTGAGAGGAAATCCCAGCGCCGGACAGACATTCCTGTCCCAGGACATCGCGACCATGATCCGCCATACGGACGTAAGGCATATCAAGCGTTCCGTTCCCGTCTGTGTGGGCGACTATTAAGCTTCACGGAAGTAACTCCGCTCGGCGCCCGCAGTCTTGGACAGGCCATTTACGCCAAGTTTCACCCTCTGGCGCAAACGCCGGAGCCTATTTCGAGGTCCCGGCTAACCGGGCCGCTGTTATACAGCCCGGAATTCACAAATCTCTTCAAACTGACGTGAAGCTTACGTCCGCTCAATCACCCTGTTAAACTTGACGGTTCAATCGTCACGCCCGGCCCCATCGTCGACGACAAGGCGACCCGCTTCAAATACGTGCCTTTTGCGCCAGTCGGCTTTGAGCGAGTAACCGCTTCAGCGAAAGCCTTGACGTTTTGGATCAACGCTTCTTCGGTAAAGCTGGCCTTTCCGATGCCTGCATGCAGAATGCCCGCCTTCTCCACGCGAAATTCGACGGAACCGCCTTTCGCGCCGCGAATAGCTTCGGCCACATCGTTCGTAACCGTGCCAACTTTCGGGTTTGGCATCAATCCGCGCGGACCAAGCACCTTGCCGAGACGGCCGACGAGCGGCATCATGTCAGGCGTCGCGATACATTTGTCGAAGTTGATGACGCCCTTCTGGACTTCCTCAACCAGATCCTCGGCGCCCACGATGTCGGCGCCAGCCTTGCGCGCCGCATCGGCTTTGTCGCCCTTCGCGAACACGGCGACGCGCGCGGTGCGACCCGTGCCATTCGGTAACTGGCATACGCCGCGCACCATCTGGTCGGCGTGACGCGGATCGACGCCAAGGTTCATAGCGATTTCGATAGTCTCATCGAACTTTGCTTTCGCGCGCTCCTTGACCATTTTCACAGCGTCGTCGATGCCGTACAACTTTTCGGGTGTGATGCCTTTTTGGGCGGCTTTCAGACGTTTTCCAGGATTTGACATGATTTCTTACTCCTGTACCTGAAGGCCCATCGAGCGGGCGGAACCGGCGATGATTTTCATGGCCTGGTCAATGTCGTTGGCGTTCAAGTCTTTCATCTTGGCCTGCGCAATTTCACGCACCTGCTCCATCGTCACAGTGCCAACGCTCGCGCCTTTGCCAGGCTCCTTGGAGCCGCTTTTGATCTTTGCGGCCTTCTTCAAGAAAAACGAGGCAGGCGCAGTCTTCATTGTGATCGTGAAAGACTTGTCCTGATAGTAAGTAATAACCACAGGGACCGGCATCTCCGGCTCCATTTCTTTCGTCGCGGCGTTAAAATCTTTGCAGAACTGCATAATGTTCAAGCCGCGCTGACCCAGCGCTGGGCCAATAGGGGGCGAGGGGTTCGCCTTGCCTGCAGGCACCTGCAGCTTGATGTAACCAATAATCTTCTTTGCCATTGGAAATTCCCTTCCCAGTTAGACTGGTTGTTAAGGGTTGTGGTGCGGCGGTTATCAGAGCTATGGCTGCCCTGGTCGCCTCCCACAGACCATAAATCAGGTTAGTTTTTCGACCTGCGCGTATTCCAGTTCCACAGGCGTTGGACGCCCGAAGATCGAGACGGCTACCTTGAGACGAGCGCGCACCTCGTCCACTTCCTCGACACTTCCGTTGAACGATGCAAACGGCCCGTCCGCAACCCGTACCTGCTCCCCGATCTCGAACGTAATCGTCGGCTTCGGCCGCTCCACGCCATCCTTGACCTGATTGAGAATGCGTGCGGCTTCCGCGTCCGAGATGGGCGTCGGCTTATTGTCGGCGCCTAGAAAGCCAGTCACTTTCGGCGTGTTCTTGATGAGGTGATAAGCCTCGTTGTTCATATCCATTTTCACGAGCACATAGCCGGGAAAGAATCGACGCTCCGTGCTGACCTTGCGTCCACGGCGCACTTCGATCACTTCTTCCATCGGAACCAGCACTTGCTCGAACATATGCGTCAAGCCGCCATCTTTGGCCCGTTCGAGGATGGCGTCCGCCACCTTTTTCTCGAAGTTCGAGTAGGCGTGAACGATGTACCAGCGCTTCGTCATCGATGCGTTCTGATTGAGAGGTTGAGCGTGCTGAGCCAAGTTATCGGCCGATCTGCAAAAGCATGCTGACCGCCCAACTCAAGACCTGATCTGCGGCGAGGAAAAACAACGCCGCGATGGTCGCCATGATGAGCACCATAATGGTTGTGACAATTGTTTCCTTGCGGGTCGGCCAAACAACCTTTGTCGTTTCAGCGCGCACCTGCTGCATAAATTCAAAAGGATTTGCCATAGCTTGTCCATTTACTCCAGCCGCCGCAGCGGATTTCAGCGTAGCGCCTGAAACGGCTTGCTCCGCACGTCGCCGTAAAACAATCAAACAGGAAATTATCTGGTCTTGCTGGCAGGAGAGGAGGGACTCGAACCCCCAACCCCCGGTTTTGGAGACCGGTGCTCTAGCCGATTGAGCTACACTCCTCTACGGCTGACTGCGGCAAGACCGACGCACACACCTTTGACGGTCGCAACATTACAGTTGCCATGGTAAACCGCATGAATGAGATAATCTTCGTTTATATGTTTGGAAATGGGTGAGTATCATAGGATCGGGGCCGCGCCAAGATAAATCTACGCGACTTAACCGATTCGATCACCTAGTGTTTAGGTATATGTGATAAATGTAGCGCGTCCCTGTGCCCAACGCAAGCCCGCCAAAAAAGCAGCCGTCAGACTTTAACCAAACCGGTATGCTTTTCAATGCGCCCAAGCCGGACCTCAATCCTATCTAGCTTCTAATCCATGCGCGCCGTATCCGTACTCACCAAAGCAAAGTTCAACTCGATGCTACTAATTCGCTGATTCAGCGAGCCAAACCGGGCCGTCAAATCATCAAGCCGCTCAATCACGGTGTCGAGCTTGCTATCAAGCTTTCTTAAAAACGCTAATGCATTAATTTCAACGTTTTCTTCGGACACATAACACCTATTGATAGAGCTTAGAACGGAGCGATGCCCGCGCATCGTCAATAAGCATAACGATGCGCTGTGAAAAACTTTGAACTTTTTGTAACCATTGGATAACGTGATGGCGACGCGGGTGTAGCTCAATGGTAGAGCAGCAGCCTTCCAAGCTGAATACGAGGGTTCGATTCCCTTCACCCGCTCCATCCCCCATCGCAAGCCTAAAACCTTTAGCGTCCTCTTTGCGTCTTGTATACAAGACAACACCAACTTACATGCATGTATGTAGTAAAATAAAGTATAATTTTATGCAATTTGCTTATAAAAAATACAACCAAATAAGTAATAGTAAATGATTGAAATAAGTTGAAATTTTTTGTTTTTTGTCGGAAAGGACAATAGTCCTCGATTCATTAGTCGACTAGGTTCCGATGAAAATATTATTCATTTTGCCAACGCACGGATTTGGTGGATGCGAATTTAATGCGCTGACTGTCGCATCAATCGTGCAGCAACGTTACAATGTCGACGTTTACGTTGCTTACCCCTACATCAACGAGACGGAATATCTGGGATATCTTTGTGAACTGAACAATCTCCGTACAGTCAATCTGGAATGTCTTTTTGTAAATCGTGATGACATCGGCCTGGTCAGTGTACAACGTGCAGCGACAAAGCGCGTGCTGGACAATATCGACCCCGATCTGGTGTTTGCAGCTTTCCCGTGGCCAAAGCATGGACAGGGCATCATCCTGGCGCTTTCCGATGTCTGTACGCCAGCGCTTATAAAATTCGCCTTGGTGCCGCCATCCTGGGATAAATCCTACATTGCGTCCGGCGTTGCCGAGCAGCTTGGCAAGCGGCAAATGTGGTTCGCCAATTCCCGTTACAGCGCGGAACTTCTGGAGCGTCATTTGGGGCTGCCCGCCAAATCGGTGGATGGCTTTCATGTGGGCCCAATTGGCTTGAAATACCTGCTTTCGCAAACGGACGATGAACCTCAGGATTCTGTCGCGGACGTGCGGCGCGAACTCGACATTCCCCCCGACGCCCTCATGATTACGACGGTCGCGAGACTGTCCGAGCAGAAGGGCCATGCGCAGCTTTTCCCGGCAATCGAACGGCTGGCGCAGGAACGGCCCGACGTGGTTTTTGTTTGGGTCGGTGATGGAGATTTGCGCGAGACCTTGCAGACAGAGGCTGCCAGGAAGGGCCTTGCCGATAAAATCAGATTTGCGGGCTTCCGCACGGATGTGCGGCGGATCTTGCGCGCCAGCGATATCTTTGCCCTTCCAACTTTGTTCGAGGGCGGTTGCTCTCAGGCGCTCCTTGAGGCAATGGAGGAAGGACTACCCTGTGTTGTCACGGACACCAGCGCCATCGGCGAGATTATTCAATCTGGCAAAAATGGGCTGCTTGCGTCTCCCAGAAAAGCCGATGCGTTTTCAAATGCCCTGAGTCAGCTTGCTTGCTCACCTTCCGAGCGCGAAAGACTGGGCAAAGCCGCCAAAGTGTCCAGCGCTGCTTTTTCCGCTGAGGAGATGTTCCAGCAAACCATTAAACGCCTGGAGCAGGTCGCCCGGCGCAAACTTCCACCTAAAGCTAGCGGCGCGCACATGGACAGTCAGCCGCAACTGACCGGCGCAGATTATATAGACGTTTCCATCGACGGCCCGCAATTCAGAACAGGCTGGTTCCAAAGCGAGCATCCAAAACAGTGGAGCCCTCACCGCTGGATGGGTCAATACTCGAATTTGCGATCGCCCCTCCCGGACGGCGACGTTATCAAACTCTTCATCGGCGGGGCGGCGTGCTCAGACGCGCGCTTTGTCGAGGATCTGACGCTTTATGTAGACGGTGTGGAAGTACCCCTCGTTAAAACATTTATAAATCCGGCGCAAAAAGCCTGGAAAGCCAGCGCATCTATTAATGCACGGGATAAATCACGGCGCGGCGATGTGCTTATCCAACTTGTGACGAGCGGTATCGCCGAAGTTCCAGGGTGGTCTCCCGCTGGAGCCATTGTGCAAACAGCAAAAGCCAGCGTGTCCATCAGACGTCTGATCCTGGAGTCGGACAAGAGAGTTTAAACTCTCTCTTTAAATCATTTCAAAACAACACATTACACTTTGAGCAACAATGAGCGACACCCGCAAAAAATTGGTCGTCATAAATTTTTTTCCTGCGTTCAACGACCCTACAAGCGGAGGCGAACAGCGTTCTCTGCATTTGCTGCGCGCGCTGGCAAAGCGGTTCGAGGTGCACTCCATCTCACCCACGTATGAAAAAACGCGCGACGAAACGGTTATTCTCGATCAGCACCTTCACGAGCACCGCTTCACAAAAAACCGCGACTATGAGGAATGGCAATGGAGCTTCCGCGAGGCGAGCTTTCCCGTTAGCGCGCCGGCTTATGCTTTCGCGCTCGCCTCCCCTCTTCACGTGGCGATGAAAGCGAGGGTTCAGGAGCTTGCACAGGACGCGGACGCTATTGTCCTGCAACATCCGGCCGCGTGGCAAGTGGCGAAAGATATACCGGGCAAACCTCTGTTTTATCTCGCTCACAATTGCGAATTTGAACTTGCCGTTAATGCTCTTGCGTCAACAGAGTTTACCGCTGCCGCCGCGATGCTGCATCAGCTCGAATACCTTACCTGTCAGGCGGCGGACGGTGTTTTTGGCTGCTCGCAGGACGATTGCCTGAAATACCAGATCCTTTACGGGATTGATCCGAGCAAAACTCATGTCGCTGGCAATGGCGCTGAAGACAGGCTTGCGTCGCGCGCTGCCGAAATGTTCAAAACAACAACGCCTCGCACCGCACTATTCGTGAGCAGCAATTGGCAGCCTAACGTCCAAGCGGCAAAGTTCATTGTCGAAAAGCTCGCCCCCCTCTGCCCGGACGTGGAAATTTCGATTGTCGGCAGCGTTTGCGCATCGCTCGACTCGTCTCATAGCGCCAGCAATATCTGCCTTCGCAACCGCATTAGTAACAGGGAGCTGGGCGCTCTGATGGCGCGCACGCATGTCGGTCTCAACCCCATGGGCGGCGGTTCTGGCTCAAATGTGAAAATGGCGGATTACCTCGCCCACGGCATGGAAGTGCTATCCACGCCTGTTGGCGCACGTGGTTTTCCACCTCAACTGGCAAACATCCACATCGCTTCATTAGACATGTTTGCGGAGAGCCTGGCGGCAATTTGCGCGACGCCGCCAACGCCGGAGACACGCCTTGGCTGGCGTCAAACCGCGCAAACTGTCTGGGACTGGAACGTCATTGGCGCAGGGGTGGCGGATCGGATCGCCGCTCGCCTCGAAAATATCGAGCCAGACGAGCCCCATTACGATAAGCGGGTGCTTGTGATGAACGAGTTTCCTGTCGCGGGACACTCAAACGGCGGACAGGCGCGCATCGCGGGGTGCTATAGCTCCCCGCCGGAGCGCACGCTTACAACCGTGGTTTCTTTCGGGCGCGGCCCCATGCAGCTCAATCGGCTGGGGGATCATATCAAC
>JAWXCE010000003.1:0-62665 GCA_034440495.1 Hyphomicrobiales bacterium
CGATCCTGAAGGAAACCTACGGCATCATCATCTATCAGGAACAGGTGATGCAGATCGCGCAGGAGCTTTCCGGCTATTCGCTCGGCGAGGCCGATCTGCTGCGCCGCGCCATGGGCAAGAAAATCAAGGCCGAGATGGACAAACAGCAGGCGCGGTTTGTCGATGGCGCGGTGAAGAAGGGCGTGGATAAGTACAAGGCGGCTTACATTTTCGAGCTTGTCGCCAAGTTCGCGGGCTACGGCTTCAACAAGTCGCACGCAGCGGCTTATGCTCTGCTCGCTTATCACACCGGATATCTTAAGGCCAACTATCCGGTCGAGTTTCTCGCGGCCACCATGACCTACGACATGGGTAACACGGACAAACTCTATCTGTTCGCGCAAGAGGCCAAGCGGCGGGGCATTGCGGTCGCGCCGCCCTCCATCAACCACTCCGAACCTGATTTCCGGCCTGAGGATGGCGCGATTCGCTATGGACTCGCCGCGCTCAAGAACATGGGACGTGGGGCGGCCGAGCATTTGGCGGACGAGCGGCGCCGCGCGGGGCCATTCAAAACTGTGGGCGATTTCGCCGAGCGCATCGACCCTAAAATGGTCGGCAAGCGCGGGCTTGAAACGCTGGTCTCGGCGGGCGCCTTCGACAGCGTTGAGCCAAACCGCGCGCGCGTTTTCGCCAACACCGAAACGCTGCTGGCACATTCAGGGCGGCTGGCGGACGACCGCGCTGCCGGGCAATCGAGCCTGTTCGGTGGCGGAGGGCAATCCGAGCCGCTGAAGCTGCGCGCGGCGCCCGCTTGGGGGCATCTGGAAACACTCACGCAGGAACTAGCGGCTGTCGGCTTCTATCTCTCTGGCCATCCGCTCGATGAATACGCCGAAATCCTGTCGCGCCTTAACGTGCTGCGCTGGGTGGAGTTTGAGGCGAAAGTGAGATCGCAAGGGGGGGCGGAGGCGCGGCTTGCCTGCACCGTCACCAGTCATCAGGAGCGCAAATCCAAAGCGGGCAATAAATTTGCCTTCACCGGCTTCTCCGATCCAACGGGACAATTCGAAGCTGTGGTGTTCTCCGATACGTTGGCGTTTAGCGGCGATCTGCTGGAGCCGGGCAAGGCCGTGCTTGTTGTCGTGGATGGCGAACTGGACGGCGAGAACATCAAAATCCGTGCGCTGGCGATCCAAAGCCTCGATAAAGCTATAGGTCGCGAAAGCGCCGGGTTCGAGGTGCGGGCGGACGCGAGTTTGCGCGTCGATGATTTCTGCAAGCTGCTTAAAAAAGACGGGTCGAGCTTGATTAAGCTGCGTCTCAGCCTGGGGGATGCGGGCCGTGAGGTTGAGCTTTCACTGGGCGGCGGCTTCGACCTCAGCCCCAAAAATGCGGGCGCGCTGAAATCTCTCCCCGGCGTGCTGGAGATAGAGCGGTTATAGCTCCACTGTTTACTTTACGCACTGGAAAGCGGAAGTCTTGAAAAGGCATACCCTTTTTCGGTTTGACAGGGCAAAGATTCTGCCGTAGTCGAGAAGTAGTCTATTGTTTCCAATAGTTCAGGCCGTTAATTGTGCTGATTGCGACCGCGACAAAAGTTATACGAGGTGAGATTGTTTCGCTCATCTCTCAATTGAGAGTTTTGGCGTCGCGTCAGGAGCGGCAATATACTACAATAAAGAACGCCATTGCTTCGAGTTTCGACCGCCAGTTTTATTTGTCATCCTATCCAGACGTCGCCGAAGCTGGCACTTGCCCACTCGATCATTATGTGCGCTACGGCTGGCGGGAAGGCCGCGACCCATCGCCGACATTTTCAACTTTGAAATACATGTCGCGCTATGCGCAATCTGCTTCGTCGGCGTCGAACCCGTTTTATCATTTCCTAAATTCGGAAAATCCTCACGCTCGCATCAGGCTCGGTGTCGCCACTCGATCACTACGAGGACGGTTTTTGTCGGCTGTGGAGCTGAACCACAGCCAGGTCTCCGGCTGGGTCATCGACAAGCGGGATTTTCGCGGGGCGCCTCTAGTCTCGCTTGTGATCGATGGCGAGGAATATGCGCGAACCTTCGCCACAGGCGGGCGCGCCGATCTGCTTCGGCTGGGCGCGCGTGGCAACACCGGCGGATTTTCTTTCAGCCTGCCGCTTATGGAGGCCGCTGCGGAGGTCACAGTTTCCGTGCGCTGCAACGGCCAGGACTTGAGCGGCAGCCCGTTCAACATGATAGCGGGCGCTGGCGTGCAGTTGACCTACCCACGCGCCCGCCCGTCCGCTGCGCAAAGCGCCGCTGGCGTTGCGATTGTCGTACCGGTCTATAACGCTTTTGACGAAACTGCGGCGTGTATCCAAGCCGTCTTGCGCCACACCTCGGCAAGCGACGTGCGGCTTATCCTCATTGACGACGCCAGCACAGATAAGCGAATAAAGCCGTTGCTCGCGGCCCACGCCGCATATGAAAACGTCTACATTTTGCTGCGCGATAACAATTTGGGCTATACCAGAACCATTAACGAGGGTATCGCGCTGGCAGGCCGCCGTGATGTGGTGTTGCTCAACTCGGACACCTGTGTCGGTCCGCGCTGGCTACAAAATTTGCAAACAGCGGCTTATAGCGGCGAAAGGGTTGGCACGGTGACGCCGATCTCGGATAACGCGGGCGCTTTTTCCGCGCCGGAAGCAAACGTCGTCAACGACCGCCCATTGCGTTTCAGCGAGATGGAATATCAGCGCGCGGTGACGCAGGGGGCGGGCGCATTCTGGCCGGAGGCGCCGACCGGAAATGGCTTTTGCCTTTATATAAAGCGCGCGCTGCTCGACGCTGTAGGCTCTTTCGACGCTGCCGCATTTCCGCGCGGTTACGGCGAGGAAAACGATTTTTGTATGCGGGCCTTGCGGGCAGGATGGCTCAACATCATCGATGACCGCACGCTTGTTTACCATCGCGGCTCCGCCAGTTTCGGCGCGGCGAGAACAGCGCTGCAGGTGGCGGGGCGGGCGGCAATCGACGAGATGTATCCTGAATTCAAACCGCTGGTGACTGAATTCCAGGAGGCGGCGGGCATATCGACGGCGCGTTGGCGGGTCAGGCGGCTGCATAACGCCGCGCCGGACATTGCCGCAAAAAGCCGGGGCAAGCCGCGCATTTTGTTTGTGACATCAACCACAACTGGCGGCACGCCGCAAACCAACGCCGATCTGATGCGCGCCATCAGCGACGGTTATGAGCCGTGGCTGCTGAACTGCAACGCACGCGTGGTGACGCTTTCGCGTGCTCAGGGTGAACCTGAAATCGTGCGATCGCATATGCTGGGCGAGCCTCTCACAATCGCTGCCCACGTGTCCTCAGAATATGAGGCCATCGTCTCGGACTGGCTGCTGCGTCACGCTATCGAGCTTGTGCATATCCGCCATTTGGGCTGGCACAGTCTGAACCTGCCTCGCCTTGCGCGTGAGCGTGATATCCCCGTAGTCTTCTCGTTCCATGATTATTACGCCATTTGCCCGACGGTGAAGCTGCTGGATGAAACCGGCACTTTTTGTGGAGGAAACTGCACGGCGACAGTCGGGGATTGCCAACCCGATTTATGGCGCGGCGGATCGGCGCCGCCGCTTAAGCACCGCTGGATTAACCAGTGGCGCGCTATGTTCGCCACTGCTCTCACCGAATGCGACGCCTTCGTGACCACATCGCCGCGCGCCAAGGCGCTTTTTTTGCAAACCTTTCCGGACCTGGTGGAAAAACCTTTCGCCGTCATTCCCCATGGGCGCGATTTTCCCGCGCTGATACCACCGGCGCGCGCTCCAAAAGCAGGCGAACCAGTTCACATCCTCGTACCGGGCAATATCTCCAGCGCCAAGGGCCGCGACGTGATCGAGAGGCTTGCGCAACGGGATCGGGAAGGGCGGTTCCGCTTTCATATCCTCGGCGCAATCCATCCACCGATCGATCATCCAAACGTTATTTTTCACGGCCCATACGAGCGAGAGATGTTCGCCGAGCGCGCTGGTGTGTGTGGCGCATCGATGGGCGCGGTGTTTTCGCTGTGGCCCGAAACCTATTGCCATACACTTAGCGAACTCTGGTCTATCGGCCTTCCGGTTATCGGCTTCGACTTTGGCGCAGTGGGAGAGCGCATCGCGGCGCATGGGGCAGGGTGGCTTGCGCTCCACGATGACATCGACGCGTTATATCAAGCCATGTGCGCTATCGCCAATGATGCTGCTGGCTTTGAGGCGCGGCTTGCTGAAGTAAGTGCGTGGCAAGAGGGGGAGGGCCACCGCAACACGTGCAACGAAATGGCGTCGAAATATATCAGCCTTTACGATAGGGTTTTAGAAGACCGCAAGGCGTTTGCCCTTCCGATGCCTCCAGCGAAAGCCTTGGTAACCATCGAAACTGTGGCGAACAGGTCAAATGTCCTGAGTGCGGCACCATGCTGAACGGCCACGACGATAGCACGGACGTGACCGGATGCGCAGTCGTTGCGCGTGCGTTGCTGGGTTTCGGCGAGGCAACGGCCAACGCCGCCGCAACTGAACTTCACGACCGTTTAAGCTATTTATCTGCAGCCGATCAGGCGACTTTTGGTCTGGCGATAAGAGCGTCGCAAGCTCAGGCGTTTGAACTCTCATTAAGCTTGTATGAAAACTGGGCGAACGACCGATCTGTGCTCGATGCCGCGACAAAAGCGAAATTTCTGGCCGAGGCGCCGCTTTTGATTCGGCAATGGATTGAGCAGCCGCAGAATTTCCGAGACGAGAGCTCCGGCGGGCAAAGCTTCATTCGGCTTCAAGATTACGCCAACCCCCGAGCGCTAGAGTCGGCTTTGTTGTCTGATCTGCAGACCGGGGTCGAATTGTCAGCATTAAATGCGTTACATCGTGCGCTTAGCGTCGTCGCCATCCCTCAAAGCTATCTGTTTTTTTTTGGCGGGGATAGCGAGCGCAGATTTGGCTTTTTCGATGCATTTTTCATTTATTTAGGATGGCGGCTCAAGACGGAGGAGTCGCTCGCGCGCGTGATCTTCGCGCCTTTGGAAAGCTTGAAAAACGCATCGATTAATGAGAGCGCGTTCTCTGACGCCCTTTTCGACGACTGCACGTCGATATCGCAGCGTTTCGACCGGATTATCAAGAAAACCAGCAATATCCTGTCTGCCGATGTTGCGCAGGAGTCGTGGGCACCGTTCACGCCCGACCCCAATGAAACCCGGCGCATGATTTTTTTCGATTTGATGGACACCATCGCGGACGCAAATGGCACGCCCAAGCCTGTACTCGGCGCCGCCTTTGAAGCGCTGGAATATAATGTGCGCTCTCCGTCGCTCATTGAAAAAGCCTTAATCAAAGTCCAAGCCCAGTATAACGAACTGCGAAACTTCCTTACCCATTTGGCTCCGGCGGATAGTGACGCCCGTTCAGCGCTCGCCGCAATCGAAAACGGCGACCTAGCGGGCGTTCTAGTCAGGCTCGCGCCGCACGATCAGACCACGGCCGATGCCCCTGCTAAAGCAACGATCCGGGGCTTGGCGTATGCCATTCTGGGGGAAAACAAAGCCTCGATTCGTGAGTTTCTGACGGCGTTCAAACTAACTCCCGACACAGAGATAGATCAGAAAATCACGTGTTTTCAGCGGGTTATCGATCAGCTGATGCAAGCCGCCGAGCACGCCGAAGATGCAAACTTAGTGGAGGAGGCTGCAAAGCTCGTATGGACGTTCGAGCGCCGCTTCCACCGCCGCACTGACACCGCGCGTTGGGCCAAAGTTAAGCTCCAAGGTGCGCAAGCACTGATGGTTATGGGAGACATTTCTTATCGCAAACTGATTTACCAAAAAGCCCAACAGCAATATGAGATCGTTCTGGGGACTCTGACATTCGAGAAACACCCCGATCTGTGGCTTAACGGCTCAGCGAATATGGCGCGTGTGCTTATAATTTTGAGCGAGCGCGACAAAAGCGCCGACCTGTCCAAACAAGCTCTTGATATTGCCCGCGATATCGAAACGAAATGCGTCGGCTATCCAAACGACAATGGGCATCGAGACCGTTGTCTCTTGCTAGCGAAGTGCGAACGCGCGCATAGCGCATTATTGAACGACGCCGATATGCGACGGTCGAGCGCCTCCATGTATGAGCGCGTTCTGGGAGAATATGCCGACACCCCGCCATTTGAGCGAGCGGAAATATTGGGAGAGCTTGGCGCTGCTTATCAATCGCTTATGGGTGGGGACGGGACTTCAGACATCTCGGCAAAAGCCCTGATTGCGTATGAACGGGCGCTGACGGTTATGGTTTTGGGGGTGGCGCCGGAGGCAGCGCCGCTGCTTTCTAGCGTCGCCACTCTGTATTTTGCGCGCCGAGGCGAGCGGGCTGGCGTTCTACAGGTTAACATGGCGCGCGACGCATACACATTAGCTCGGTCGATTTTGATAGACGCAGGCTCGCCTATGCAATTCGGCGTGGAGCGAGGTCTTGGTAAAGCGCTTGCCTGGCTAGCGTCGGCAACCAAGAAGCGGCGAGATTTCATAGAGGCGGCTGAGGCTTTGGAGCGTGCTCTTAGCTTGTGCAGTCGGGAGGCGAGAGGATTGTTTTGGGCAAGTATACAGCATGAGATTGGCTTAAACTATTTGGCTTTCGCCGCGCAGCATGACGACGTTTACGCCGCAAGCCGGGCCGTCGATGCGTTCGATGAGGCTCTTCTGGAGCGAACCCTGCCAACGTATGAGGCGCTGTGGAGGCAATCCAGCCTTGAGCAAGATAAGGCGCGTAAGATACTGGATGCTCTAACTAGCCAGCGGCGCGCCGCAATATGAAAGACGAAAGTATCGCCATGGTGGTAAGTTTCCCCACGTCCGCACCAGTTGTCGCCGGTGATCGCGCCAATCTGGTTCAACGTATCGCAGCCAACGCGGCGGAACGGCGGCAGTTGATGATTGAAGCCCTTGGTGGCGACGCCTCGGACACGTTAAAGTTTATCGAAAAAGGTATGCCGCAATCCCTCCTGTTCATGGTCGAGATCATCCCGCTCACCACAAGCTTTGTATGCACGAGCCGCAAAATGTAAAGAAAACTGCGCTTGATGTTGGGCCGCAGCCTGATATATTTAGTATACTAATTGATTTAAGGTTTCCCAAGTGTTGATGCAGATTATTTTGCCGCAAACAGATGACCTTCTGCTTACTCCATTACATGCCGAAGATATAATAGCGATCTACATGCTACTGCTTAAGCGACGGCCTAGTCAGCGCGATATCGACGCGCGGCGCGGTGTCGCGTTCGGCGACGAAATTGTGCGTGTCATGCTATCTCATGAGTTTAGCGCGCATCTTGCTGCGTGCAGTGATAACGGCACCAACACCGCCGCGTCGCGGGAGATCACGGATCGATTTTTAAAAGAGACGGTCGCTTTTTTTCGCCTCATGAACGGTGGCCAGATGAACCGTAGCCAGTCCGGCGCTTATCCAGTTAACGCGCTTGGACGATGGGATTTCACGATAGCAAGCATCTTCTGCGGCGCGCATCCGCCCGCCCGCATTTTCAGTCCAGTCTGGCAAGCGCGTTATGACGCAAATTCGGTTGCTAGCTTAAGCGGCATCCAGTCGGCGATAGCAAAAATTGCGCATGAATTTACAGAGCATTTTTCCGATTACCCTGCATTGAACTTCGTTGCCGCGCAGGGCGCCGATACGAATAATTTGTGCGAACTGATCCTTGGCCGGGCAGAGGGAGATCAGAGCGAGACCTCGGTCATTCAATATTTCGGGCTTGGCGGTGCAGCGATCCGGTTGTTGTCGCAGCCAGAGTTTGAAACAGGCGTTATCGAAGCGCTCTTGAACGATGCGCCTTTGCCACATGACGTCAACGGGGTGAAATTGAGCGCCGCAAAGCTGCGCTTCGCCGCGGCTCTGCTTGGCAAAGCGGGTGTGCAAAGTAAGCAAATTCTCGAAGCGTCTAAATGGTCGCAACTATGGGGTCTGTTGCTCGGCGATGGGCGTGTGCGCGCACTTCTCGGGACGAAAAAGGGAAGCGCTGAACAGGAGTTGCTGAAAGAGCGTGCGGCCATCGCGGCGACTATTGGCGTTAAAGCGCCTCAAACGGGCTGCATTTGCGCGGCGTCTGTGGGTCTAGACGGGCATGTGGCTGGATCGTTTCGCCTTTATGGGCTTGCGCCGGAAGAGGTCAACATCGTCGCCACATGCGGCGAAGACATGAAGGTGCTAACGGATGCGCCGCTCGCTTCTCTGCTTTCCGGGGTCAGCGAAAATACGTTTAGACTGAAAGCTGACGTTCACATCAAAGGCGCGCACGAAACGCTTCGTTTCACGCTCACTTACGGCGGGCGCACCATTGGCCCCGCGTTGAGTTTTTCGCTCGAGCTGTTGCGCAAGTCCCGGGCGGAGGCGCTTGCGAAAGCGCGCTGGCTCGTCTCCAAAGGGCGGATTGCCGATGCAATTGCGCATTATGAAAGCCTTATCTTTTCGCGCGCACTAGAAGGTGCGGCTTTTTGGGATCTCGCCGATCTTTATTTCCGGCTAGGAATGCCGGAACGGGCCTTTTCCGTGTGCCGTGAGGGATTGGCGTCGTTCCCAGAGTCTGCCGAAGGGCTTATAACTCAGGGCCGTTTATTTGCCGGGGCTAGTCAGAACAAGAAAGCATCAGCCTGCTTCGACCGCGTCCCACAAACGCTTTTGAGCCGTGAACTTTCGATAGCCGCAGCGTTTGTCAGATGGCGGCAAAACCATGCGACTGCTGCTGCTTCAGGACAATTCACAAGACTACGTCATGTTTTCGCCGTGAGAGGCCGCGAACAGATTCCGCCGGAATTCCCGGAAAGCTTGGATGAGGTGTCCAAAGCCGTGGCGAGCTTGCTGGTGAAATTATCGGCACAAAGGGGTGCGGTTGACGTTTACGGCGTGGCGAGGGGTTTGACAGAAGCCGAGTTGAAGCTGTGGGCTATCGCTTCGCTTCAAACCATGCTCGACCTTTTCTATACACCGGCTGAGATTGAAGCCTATCTGGATTGGGCAGTAAGCGCGAAGTTTATCAGCGAACGCGAAGTCCTTGACGTTTTTGAGCGCAATAAGCAGTTGCACAGATTGCTTCCAGCGCTGGCGCACATGGATGCGGCAAAGGTTCAAAAGACCGATTTGGCGATCGCGTCACTCAGACTTCTAGAGTATGGCGGGCTATACGACCGGGCAGTCGTTTTCGCCGGACGTGCAATCGAGTTGAGCGGTGGCGAGGACGCAGGCGTTCTCATCACATCCGCGAAGGTCGCTCAGCGCGCCCGACACAAAGAGCAAGCCGTCAAATTGTATCAGCAGGCGCTTACGCTCCGGCCCTACGACGTGGATATTTTAGACAACGTGATCGCAGCGGAGATCGACCTTGTCACCCATTCGCCTCTGCGCTCCATGGAGACCCTTCAACAAAATTTAAAAGCGCTTAACGACCGGGCCTGTGCTGACATGCTTGCACAGCCGGGCAGCACCGAAGCGAGGGTGCGCCTGGCGCGTCTGTTCTCTGCCCGCATGCAATATCATGAAGCGCTGGCGATCCTCGATGACCTGGTCGTAAGCCACCCCGAAAACCTCGATTTCATCGCGGAGCGCCTGAAGGTCAGCGAGCGTCTGGAGGACGGTGAGCGGATAGTGGCCGACGCCACCCGGATGCTTAAGACTCGCGATGAGGTTAAGTTTTCACTCGCGCTGGTGAAGGGTCTGCGTCGCCTTGACCGCATTGCCGAGGCACAGGCGGTGCTGGAAAGACATCTCGACGGCGGCGACGTGAGTATTGTGGCCGAACATGTGCGCAACTTCTTTTTTCAGGGGCGCTTTATTGAAGCGGTCGAGATGGGAGATAAGCAGCTAGAGCAGTTCCCGGCAAATCTTGAACTGAGGCTTTACGTCTGTGTCGCCTGTCTGGAACTCGGCCTGATCGACCGCGCCGCCGACCACGCCGCCATAATGCGCGCCAACGGCGGCGACACCCGCTTTCCATACGATATGCCGCTGCTGAACTATGCAATCCTATTCGCAAAGGAAACGCCAGACAAAGCCTTAGTCCCGCTTAATTCGCTCTATAATTCGCTTGGCTGCCAATCCATTCAATCGGAGTCGAACACAGGACGCCCGACATTCGACAGCTTTTGCGGTACGGGCAAAGGGTATGGTGTGGGCTCCGATAAATGCCCGCCAGTGTTCGATGGCCCGCTTGTATCGGTCGTCATGACATCATTCAACATGCAGGATTATGTTGAAACCGCCATCAAGTCGATCATCAACCAAAGCTACAGAAACATTGAAATCATCGTTGTAGATGACAATAGCAGCGATAGAACATCCGAGCTTTTACTGCAGCTTGAGCACAATTGTCCGCAGCTTAAAGTCATTTTGAAATCTACCAATAGCGGCACTTATGTAAGCAAGAACATGGGACTGCTTCAGGCGCGCGGCGAGTTCATCGCGCTGCAGGACTCCGATGACTGGTCGCATCCAGACCGCATTGCAAAAAGCGTCGCCGTGCTCAATGCAAAGCCCGAACTGATGGCGCTCACCACGGATTGGATACGCATGACCACGGATGGCCGGGTGATTATCAAGGCGGGTGGGCAGGTGTCGCACGTGAGCTGCATTTCGCTGGTTTTTAGACGGTTGCCCGTCATGCAAAAGATTGGCTTCTTTGACAGCGTGCGCATTGAGGCCGACATGGAGTATATCCGCCGGATGATGCGCGTGTTTGGCCCCCGCGCTGTATCGCGTTTGCACTGGCCGCTACTGTTCGGGCGCGCGCATTCCGCATCCCTGACGGCGAGCGAGGAATTTGGCCTAACGCGCACGGGCTATACAAAGCCCCGGCTCGATTATCAGGCCGCATATAAAAGCTGGCATAGAACGATTGAGGCCGGACAAAAAGCGTTCCTCGCGTTTCCGCAACGCCGCCGGGCTTATGACGCGCCCGCCATCATGCTCCCATAACCCCATTTCGGACACGCGCATAATGGATGTCATTAATTACACGATGTACAACGACAACCCGTACAACAGGGTTATCTACCAGGCGATCGCGCCACGCTATATCCCGGTGAAAGGCAGCGTCGAAGATGCGATAACCGCGCTCAAAGCGTCCGGCCAGGCGATCCTCCACGTCCATTGGGAGGAGCACGTTTTCCGGCGCTGCGCCACAAGCGCAGAGGCGCGGCTTCTGGCGGACTATGCAGGCGAGCGTATCGCGGCTTTTACAGCGCTTGGAGGAAAAGTTGTTTGGACAGTGCATAACGAGGTGCCGCATGAGCTGGAGCATCTCGACGCTTTCATGCGGCTGCGGCGCGCCATCGCCAGATCCGCAAATCTTATCCTCGTTCACAATATCGAGGCCATCGATGTTGTAAGCGAGCAGACAGGGGCGGACTGCACTAAATTCTTTTATCTTCCGCACCCATGCTATATCGGCGTTTATGAGGCCGAAGAGATCAGCCTTTCGGCGTCGCCGCTTGTTGAAGAGCCAAACATCCTGTTCTTCGGCAAGGTTCGGCGTTACAAAGGTATCGAGAGCCTGTTGGAAACCGCGCGCGCATTACCGCTAATCAATTTTCGCATCGTGGGAAGCGCGCTGAAAGGCGATCCTTATGGCGATGAAATTGCCGCCGCCGTTCAAGGATTGGCTAATGTCACGGCTGATTTTCGTCATGTCGAGAACACCGAAGTGCCAGGGTTTTTCCGATCCGCGACGGCCGTCGTCCTCCCATATGAGCGGTTTTTAACATCCGGCGTGGCGCTTCTGAGCCTTGGCTTTGGCACGCCGCTTGTAGCCCCTCGCGTTTCCCAGATACTGGAGGTTGCGCCTAGCGATAACCAGGACTTGCTGTTTGCGCCAGACAAGCCTGGCGCCATGGCGCAGGCAATCGAACATTTGCTGTCCTTGTCACCAGACGATTACCAGCGTCGACGGCAAGCCAATCTCCGGCGGGCCGCGTATTTCCATCCGCGCCGGATCAGCCATTTGCTCGAGTCGGCGCTAGATTCCTTGTTCGATAGCGCCGATCAACGCCTGCAACAGGCAGGCGTAGCTTAATGACAGTCGTCCAACCTTTACCAGCCAACCCCCAGAAACGCGCGCTCATCTTTGGCCACAGCCATGTCTGGGCGATACGGCGTGCATTGGTCGCCGGAACATATGAGAAGCAAAACCCGTACTTTCAGGCCGAGATTTTATTGTGCGGCACTCAGGAATTTCCCGGCTCAGTCGTTGTTTATGACGCGGATCATAAAGAGCATATCAATCCTGCCCTTGTTGGGGCTTTAAACAGTGCTTTCGCGGGGCGAAACCCAATTGACGCCTGCCTTGTGTCCTGCGTCGGCAATATCTACAACGCCATCGGGCTTTTGCAGGACACACGGCCTTTCGACTTCGTGGTTCCCGGACGCGAAGACCTGCCGCTAGATAAAAAGGCCGCACTCATCCCCTATGACGCCGTTGCGGCGCTGCTGGCTGATCGCATGCGCGACATTCAGGCCATGATAAAGCGCCTCAGGCGCATTGCCTGCGCCGCAATCATTCATATCGGGGCGCCGCCCCCAATCGAGTCGGGCGAGTTTATTGCTGCAAAACTCTCCGCTGCTGCGGCGCCGAGAAACGCTCTGCCGCTCATTACGGAGCCGCACGTGCGATTAAAACTATGGCTGGCTCAGACAGACATCATGGCGACATGGTCACAAAACGCTGGCGCTACATTTATGCACCCTCCAGTTGAGGCTTTTGACGCCGTCGGCTTTCTGAAGCAGGATTACTGGTGCGACTCCATTCACGCCAATCGCCATTACGGCGCTCTTGTTCTTAAAAAAGTGGAGGCGCTTACCATGGAGCATTTTGCTAACCAGGGTGCGAACGCATGACCCACGATAACAACAATGCGACGTGTCCATACACGTCGTTGCCGGATCATGCGTTCTGGCGCCGCGCGGTAGAGAGTTGCGAGGATAATGTTGATCCGATCGTTGCGCCAAAGTTCAAGATCGGCAAAAGCGATAAAGTCGCCACCGCAGGGAGCTGCTTTGCGCAGCACGTTTCACGATATATGCAACTTTACGGGGCCAATTATTTTGTAGCTGAGGAAGCGCATCCTTTGCTGACGCCCGAGTTGGTAACCCGATTCAATTACGGTGTTTACTCGGCTCGATACGGTAACATTTACACACAGCGCCAGCTTTTGCAGCTCATCCAGCGCGCTTACGGAGCTTTTACCCCAAAAGACGGAGTGTGGCGGGACAAATACCGGTATGTCGATCCTTTCCGCCCGTTCATCCAGCCCAGGGGTTTTGCCTCTAAATCCGAGTTTGTGGCTGATCGTGATCAGCATTTTGCGGCTGTGCGGGCGATGTTTGAAACACTTGATGTTTTTGTCTTTACGCTTGGGCTGACGGAATGCTGGCGTTCGACCGAGGACGGCGCCGTTTACCCCGTTTGCCCTGGATGCGGCGCAGGCGAGCACGACGCTGCGCGTCACGAATTCATTAACTACAATTACACGAACGCGGCGGACGACATGCGCGCATTTCTAGCCGAGTTGCGCCGCGTGAATGCTGGCGCCAAAGTGCTGCTGACAGTTTCCCCCGTGCCGTTGATTGCGACGAACAGCCGACTGCATGTTCTACCCGCGACGGTTTACTCAAAATCCGTGTTGCGCACGGTTGCAGGCGATATCGCAGCCGAGCACGATTTCGTGGACTATTTCCCATCCTACGAGATCGTAACGGGATCGCACACGCGCGGCGCTTATTTCGAGCCTGACCTGCGCTCAGTGACGGAAACAGGCGTCCGCAAAGTCATGCAATGCCTGTTTCGCAACTATTTCGATTTGGAGCTTGAAGATGGGTCAACCATACCAAATGCCAGCGTGCGTGCCGTAAACGAAAGCACGCGCATCAGCCGGCTTGTCTGTGACGAGGAAAATCTCGACGCAGACGCGGTGCAGAATTCCTTTAGCTGATGATAGCGCGATCTGTGACCCGCCTCCAGTTCGCGCCATCCGAATAGGCGAGCACCGCTCCCCCGGTCTCGTTCGACACATAAATCATGGCGCCCGCGCCCGATGTGGATGCGCTCGGCACACCAGCAACGGTGAAGGCGCCAACCCTAACTGGACCGTTCACGTCAAGCCTGGTCGTGGGCGTAGTTTTGCCAATGCCGACGTTTCCAACGCCCGCATTGAGGTAACTATCGCTATTTGCGCTCATGAATGAATTGGCCGAAGCCGTGCCGTTGCCGCGCAAAATGGTGAAACCGCAAACTCCAGTCGTATTTACATTTCTAAAGAAGCGAAATTGGGATTCCGACGCGCCGTCTGCGGGGGTAGGGTCGAGATCAACGATGCTGCCAGTCTGGCCCGCGCCGCTGTCGAAGTGGCGCATACGGAACGAAGTATTGTCATCCGATAAGCGGATGGCAGGGCCGCTCGTGTTTCTAACATGAAGCTGGTCAGCAATGGTCGCACCCGTGCCAAGGCCAAGCTGTCCGGAAGCGTTCAGGCGCGCTCGCTCAACGCCTCCTGTCGAGAGCGCGATTGTGTCGGCGGCTGGCTGCCAAACGCCGGTGTTGGCGTCACTCTGAAAGCTGATCGACGGCGCGGCCGCTATCCCTGCCGGAAAAAACGATTGCGCCGTTGTCTTATCGATCCGCAATGCGACGATCCATGCGGCGCCATCGGGAGATACTTTCAGCTCAAAGTCGTCGCTGCCCAGCAAGCCCATCTCCGCACGTCCGGAAAAATCGCTCTGGAAAAGCGTCGATGCGGTGTCGCTCGTGGCATTTTTGTTGATTTTGTGCTGATGCCCCGCGCCGCTATGGGTGAAGAGCGAGGCGGCCGAAGCGACTGCCAGCTTGTTTACTGCATCGGCTGAAGTCGCGACGCCAATGCGCCCCAGATTATCCAGATTTGCAATGGCGAGTGCGGCAATTATTTGTGTGGTCGTCATGGCCACCGACAACCCGGCGCTTGCGGATATCAGGAAAACATCCTCGTCCTCCACCCAAAGCGTCCACCCCTCCTGCAAGGGATAAAACGCCCAAGCGCCATCCTGCCACGCGGCAATTTCGCCTGCATGTCCAGCCCAAGCGCCGGTTGCGGATGCGGCGACCATATAGCGCACGCCGTCCGGCGGTGAGAACGGAGGCGCTAGGAGATCACGATCGGCCACACTGATATGCATGATCGCATCAATCGCGCGCAGCGCTTCATTGTGCGTCACGTGCTTTTGCGCCTGGGCGGCTTCGATGTACGGTAACGATAAATTCGGTGTCTGGCTCACAATGTTACTCCGCTTTGATGACTTGCGGCCAAGTTTTATGCATGTTGAGCACAGTGAGGATAAGTTTTACGGCAAGCATAGGTTTAGGACATAATGCGCATCGCTTTTATCGACCATTCGTTTCACGAGAAAACGGCGTCGAATATGTTTCTGCGCGAGACACTGCAAAGTTTTGGCGCGTTCGATCTTTGTCTCGATGAAAGTTGGCAGGGTGGACAAGCGCCGGATGCTTCCGCGATAGCGCATGCGGATTACCATTTAACCGTGTGCTTCCAGATGGAGCATATGGTTCCCAAGCTGATCGCGGCGGGTTGCGCAAACATCATTTTCGTCCCCATGTGGGATGGTTGTCAGCACCTGCCGGATGAGTATTGGCGCGGTCTTTCCGGCGTCCGAATACTGTCGTTTAGCCGCACTTTACACGAGAAGCTTGTCGGTCTCGGCGCTACGTCGGCTTACTTTCAATATTTCCCCGACCCTTCGCAATTTGAGCCGATAACAGATTTCAGTACTTTGCGCGGCTTCTTCTGGCCCCGGCGCCATGAACTCACGTGGGCCGCCATCCGCAGGCTGATTCACGGCGCTGACTTCTGCAGCTTTCAAATTCACCAAGCGGTCGATCCGGGATGCGCGCCATTTTTAGCGCCATCAAAAGTGGAGATTGAGAAGTATAATATCTCGCTCACCTCGTGGTTTGAGCGCCGCGAAGATTTTGAGCAAAGCCTTGGCAGTGCGAATGTCTACTTTGCCCCGCGTATCGCGGAGGGCATTGGCTTGGCGTTTCTGGAGGCTATGGCGCGCGGCATGTGCGTGGCGGTGCCGAACGCTCCGACGATGAACGAGTATGTCGAGGATCGCATCAATGGTCTCATCTTTGATCACAAAAAGCCAACATCGCTGCATTTCTCCGTGGCGAAAGAGCTTGGGGCGCGCGCCAGAGAGAGCGTCGAGTTGGGCTTTGAGCGCTGGCGCATCGACCGCGCTGACCGGCTGATGCAATATCTGCTGCGACCGCAAAGCTTCCCCGCCCCAGTCTTGCAAACTTACGGCGCATGGGCGAATGCGCGCGCTGACTCCGCGCTAAACCAAGCCACCATTCACACTGCAAAAACATCGCCGCGTTTGACTATCGCGATTGTCGTCAAAAATGCAGCGGCGACGCTGGACGGAACCCTTAGAAGCTGCATCGCTCAGGATGAGCCGGATAAGGAAATTATCGTCATCGACGGCGCCTCAACTGATAAGACGCTCGACATTGTCCAGCGGTATGGCGATCACGTTCACGCCTGCGTCAGCGAGGCAGATAGTGGCCCGTATTTCGCCATGAACCGCGCGGCGGAACTCGCTCGTGGGGAATGGATCATATTCATGAACTCGGGCGACACCTTCTATGCGCCCGATGTAGCTTCACGAGCGATGAGGCAGACGCCGCCCGGCGCTGATGTACTTTTCGGGCACAATATGGCGCTCGCTGAGGATGGCGGAGAACGCTTTGTCTCCGCCGCCAGCTTTGAAGCGACCTGGGAGAAATTGCTGGCGGGAAATTTGAGTGCGGCGTGGATACAGGGCGTTCCATGCCATCAGGCGACGTTCACGCGTACGGCGACACTCCGCGCCCTCAAATTCGACACGTCTTACCGCATCGCAGCAGATCACGATCTTTTATATCGGCTTCGTCAGCAAGGTGGCAGATTTCATCACCTGAATGATAGTATCGCCGTTTATCGCGTTGGTGGTATGTCGATGCAAAATCACATGGCGTGCATCGAGGAATGGCGTCAAATCGCGCGGCGATTCGGCCCAACGCGCAAAATTGATGGTTTTTATCGCCGCCGGGCACAGCTTACAAACGGCGTTAGTCCTGTTAATGCCGCCAACTCGATCCAGCACGTACAGAAAAAATTCGCTTATCTGTGGACGACCCGGATTGCGGCGTGGCGCCGTACGAAAGTGTCATAGCCGGTGAGTATATTTCGATGGTCATCGTGTGGAACCTTAAGAGCAAGATGACGTTTGTATCCCGTTATGAAGCTGGCGATACGGCTCCAGCCGTAACTCATATGGAGGTTTGATCATGATAAAGAATTTTGCAGGAGCTGCGCTCATCGCAGCCGTCGTTGCGGGCGGGACGAGTTTCGTTAATGCCCAGTCAGGCGCACCGGCTCCAACTGTTGCGTTCGTGCCGTCCCAGACAACTGGCGAAATATTGTCCAGTTCATTGATTGGCGAGAAAGTGCGCAATGGCGCCAAAGAAGACTTAGGCGATATTAACGACCTCGTATTTGACGGTGACGGACGTGTGGCGTCAGCGGTTATTGGCGTCGGTGGCTTCCTGGGCATCGGCGAGAAAAACGTGGCCGTGCCTTTCGCAGTCCTGTCGCGCGAAACCGATGAAGGCGGTAAGTCTTACATCCGTATCGATACTACCCGCGAGCAGCTTAAAGCCGCACCCCTGTATCAGCGCCTGGATAAAGGCGTAGGCGTTACGGAAAAAATTAAAGAGTGGGGCGTGAAAGCTCGCGATAAAGCTGTTGAATATGGAGAAAAAGCCAAAGATAAAGCCGCCGAGTACGGCGAAAAAGCTAAAGAAGCTTACGGTAATGCTAAAGATCGTGTTACTGGAGACCCAGCCGCACCGAAACAGCCACAATAAACTTCTTTTAAAAAAAAATGTAATATGGAGACTTAAAAGCATGCTGAAATTTCAGCATGCTTTTTTATTGTGGCCTTACAATCTTATGGATAAATGCAAGCTTCTGAATAGCAGAAATACTGAGAATAAATGGATATAAGTCGGGTTGCCCCATGCTGCGGTTCAAACTGTTGACCGCATAAGTCAAGGGTAGCCAAGCCTGTATCAAAGTGTCCATGGATTTTGCTTCGAACGGATTGAAGTTGATTGCGACGCGCAAATCCGGGTCGCCGCCCGCAACGGGGTCGAGGCGTAGGCGGAAGGCGCGGGCCGTTTCAAGCGTATCGACGATGTGCAGGTAGTGCGCCCAGGTCTCGGCGAAATCTTCCCAAGGGTGTGAACTGGCATATGCGCTGACGAACGTTTCCTGCCAGCCTGAAATAGGCCCTTGCTTGTAATAGGAGGCTAACGAAGCGCCGTAGTCGGCCGATTCATCCCCGAACAT
This sequence comes from Hyphomicrobiales bacterium, assembly GCA_034440495.1. Taxonomy (GTDB): domain Bacteria; phylum Pseudomonadota; class Alphaproteobacteria; order Rhizobiales; family Rhodomicrobiaceae; genus JAWXCE01. The sequence goes on from JAWXCE010000003.1 coordinate 18,432, forward strand.
TTCCCGGAACTGTCCCAAAAGTGGAGTATCGCGCACCAGCAGTTCCCAGTAATGGTGACCGATTTCGTGCCGAAGATGTCCCAGCAATGTACGATACGGTTCGCCCATATGTCCGCGCATACTTTCGCGCGCGCTGTCATCAGCCTCCGACAAATTTATCGTGATAAGACCGCTTTCATGTCCGGTCATAACCTTGTGGGTATGCCCGGCGCTTGCCGAAACGTCGGCGATGAAGTCGAAAGCCAGACCTTTGACGGGGTCTTCGAGTTTATTGACAAGTGGCAAACTCAAACAGTTCAGCGTGTAAATAAGTCGATGTTTGGCGATCTCAAGCCGCTGCCACCGGAGCAGGTTGATGGGGTCTGCCAAGTCCGGAATTATGTGATTGAATTTGCATGCCTCGCAAAAAGCAGCCTCGCTCTCAATTGGGATAAGCCAATTGCAGGCTTTTTCGGCTGTGTTGGCGCAAAATTTATAGACTTTGCCGCCTTCGGCAACATCGCGCCACGTTTCATCAGTTTCGGGGGCAAGCGACAGGAGCTCTGGTGGATTTGATACAAACCCGACACGGTTGCCGCAATTGACGCAGACGGTGTTTTCAAAATAGAGAAGTTGACGGCAAACTTCGCATTCAAAAATCCGCATTTGAAAGTCCGTTGCTTATTAATGAGAGGCAGACTGATTCAGAACCGCCCCAGTCAGCGGCTCGGGGCCAAACTCCGCCATTGTTTCGACATGCATCAACTCGGCAAGCCGGTTGCGAGCACGATTGACGCGGCTCTTGATCGTGCCTACCGCGCAGCCGCAGATATCCGCCGCCTCTTCATAAGAAAAACCCTCCGCGCCAATAAGCACAAGTGCTTCACGCTGATCGGTGGAAAGCTTTAAAAGGGCAACCTTGAGATCTTTCATGTCAAGATGTCCATACTGCTCTGGCGGGGTTGAAAGACGATCGGAATACACGCCATTGGCGTCCTCGACTTCGCGCTTGCGTTTGCGGCGATCCGACAAATATGTGTTGCGAAGAATCGTGAATAGCCAGGCTTTTAAATTTGTGCCTTCTTGAAATTTATCAATGTTGCTCCACGCTTTTACAAGCACGTCCTGCACAAGATCGTCGGCGCGAGCATGATTGCCGCATAACGATATTGCGAAAGCTCGCATATTAGGTATTGACGCAAGGAGTGCGTCTCGAAACTCAGCAGACGGACTTGCAATCACTTATCTTTGTCCTTCGCGGCAAGGTCATCCAATAACTTAATCAGATAGTCAGGAACAGGTTCACTGACCAACTCTCCATAAGCTTCCTGCAGACAGCGCCCGATATGCTTTTGAACATCGCTTTCCATAACGACGGATGTTTTTTTTAAACCGCTTCGACGGCCGAGTTTTTCTGTATGATTATTTGTTTCCGTAGCCGGGCGCTTCTTATTCCCTTTATCTCCCTCTATCATGTCAGAACGTGTTTCAAATGGGTCGGCTGTAGCCGATTTGGGTTGTTTGTCTTTTGATTTCGTCATATTTTCTCATGTTGTTAATCGCATTTACCTATCTCTAGAAGATGCGTCAGACACACGCCACATGCAAGCTTTCGTCACGTTACGATCTACCGCGATCATAAAGCTATTATCATCCGGGCTATCCAGGCCAATGATGCTTTAACCGGAACGTCAACTCGGTATTTATGTTCCAGCCGCGATTGACTTCCTCAAGAATTTTTCAACTTTCGGCTCGCAACCTTGGGCAAAGTTTGCATACAGTCGTTCGCAATCATGAATGGAGTCTCGTATGGGAATCGCACAACAGGTTGAAATGCATTTGCCTTATATGCGCCGTTTCGCGCGGGCGCTATGCGGCAACCAGGCAAGCGGCGATGCTTATGTTGCGACGGTGATAGAAACTCTGATTTCGGCGCCGGATAGTGTCGTCGTGGGCATCCGCCCAAAGGCGGCGTTATACAATCTGCTGCTCAAACTCTGGAATTCCGTCAGCGTTAATATGGAAGCTGGCGCGGTCGATGGGAACGCCGCCGCCGCCGCCGCAGACCGTTCTCTCGACAGCATCACGCCCAAGGCTCGGCAGGCTTTTCTACTGGTCGCTATGGAGGACTTCGATACGCGAGAGGCGGCGCAAATTCTGGAGATTTCGGAAATCGAACTTTCCCAGTTAATCGATGAAGCCGGACGCCAGATGGCGGAGCAGGTGGCGACTGACGTGCTGATTATAGAGGACGAGCCTCTCATCGCCATCGATCTGGCGCACATCATGACATCGCTGGGACATAAGGTAGTGTCAACAGCGCGCACCCACGGCGAGGCCCTAGCGGCTGTCCAGCATGGTCGGCCCGGTCTGGTGCTTGCAGACATCAATCTGGCGGATGGCAGCTCCGGTATCGATGCGGTCAACGACTTGCTGAAGACGTTTCATGCGCCGGTGATTTTCATCACCTCTTATCCAGAGCGGCTTCTAACCGGCGAGCGTCCTGAACCAACCTTCCTTATCACCAAACCGTTTCAGCATGAGATGATTAAGGCGATTGCCAGCCAGGCGTTATTCTTCGATAGAAAAGCCAAGCCTTACACCGCCGCGTGAGGTTGCTGCTTAGGTGTTTCAACTCGGACAAGGAACTTAATATCCCAGTGCTCGTTTTGTTAGCATCATTATTGCTAAACGAGGTGGGCAAATGTTAAGCTGGGTAGTAACGTTTTTGATTATCGCTGTTATCGCCGCAGTTTTGGGGTTCGGCGGTGTTGCTGCAGGCGCTGCGGGAATAGCGAAAATTGTTTTCTATGTTTTCGTGGCCCTTTTTATCGGGACGTTAATTATGCGCGCCGTTAACCGGTAAGATAGACGTAGCCCCGCACAATGCGGGGCTATTGTTTTTACCAGGATTGCTGGTTATACCAATCGTCCACCTGACGCTCGGCTTCATCTTTTGCTATGCCATAGCGCTCTTGGATTTTACCAACCAGCTCATCTCGTTTGCCGGCCATTTTCGCCATGTCATCGTCGGTCAAATCGCCCCACGCGCTCTTGACCTTACCTTGCATCTGTTTCCAGTTTCCTTCAACACGATCCCAATTCATGATTAGTCTCCATGAGATTTCATTTATGCACACCATAACGGCAAAACCGCTTCAAAGTTCCGCGATGTTATGTCGGTCAGCGGAACCAATTCGTTGCGCTCAAAGTTTTCAGAAGTGCCTAACCTGTTGTAGAGTTTTGTGAAAAAGAATGGTCGCTCCGCTAAATATAAACGGGGGCCATGATCGAAAAATACCGGTTACGCATCGAATGGATGGTGGCGGCTCATGGAGGCAGTTTTTGATTTGTTTATTCAAACAATCACGCTTGTCTCCGCCGTTTCTGTTCTAACTGTCACGGGTTTAGCGGTTAGCGCGATAATCAGACGGCGCATGAACTTTCCATCGCCATTACTTTGGATTTGGCTCACCGCAATGACGGGCTTTGTGGGGGTAAGCTTGCTGTTCAACGCTTTCGCAATTGATGTGATGCAGGACGCGGCAGGCCAGATGGTGGGCATCTCTATTTTTCTGCTTAGCGTATCCGCCGCCGTCGCCGCGCTGCTGCAAGCTCCTCAGGCGCTTATCGAGTATCGGATTAACGCCGACATGCGCGATCTTCGCGTAACGGCGGACGTGCTGTCAGGAGCAATCTCGAAATCACCGATAACGGTCTTTTCGCAAGACAAGGATTTGCGATACACGTTTACTCACAATCTCCCGGAAGGGTTTCAGCCTGATATTCTTGGCAAGACGGATGCCGATATTCTGACACCCGAAACGGCGGCTAAAACAATTCCGCTGAAACGCGCCGCTACCGAACGTGGGGAGATTGGCCGTGTTGAAATCCCCATGGAAAATAATGGACGTCAACGCTGGTATGACATGACGGTCGAACAATTCCACGACGCTAAAGGTGACGTTGGTTCGGTGTCAATTGCCTATGACATCACGCAGATAAGGGAGAATAAGGAAAAACTCATCCTGCTAATGCGCGAGGTCACGCATCGTTCAAAAAACCTGCTCGCCGTGGCGCAATCAATTGCACAGCAAACGGCGACACGCGGCGGCACAGTCGAGGAGTATGTGCGGCGATTTTCCGGGCGCTTGAAAGCCTTGGGCGATGCGCAGGATATGCTCGTCAAACACGAATGGACAGGCGCGCTGGTCGAGGACCTGCTGGCGTCGCAACTGTCAATGCTGCCAGCGGGAAGGCGGGCGAATGTCGTCATATCCGGCCATTCCATTCTCGTTAATCCTAAGGCGGCGCAAAATTTGTGCCTCGTTTTCCACGAACTGGTCGCTAATGCCGCAGATTATGGAGCGCTTTCCACGTCAGAAGGTCGCCTTCATGTGAAATGGGAAGTTCGCGGTAGAGCAGGCGGCTCGGAGCTTTGCTTTCAGTGGCTGGAAAGTGGCGGTCCGATCGTCACCTCGCCTACAAAATCTGGTTTCGGCTGCCTTATGATCGAAACAGTTCTTAGCAGTGCGCTCAATGCTCAAAGTTGGCTTGCGTTTCCAGTGTCAGGGGTGGAATGCAAAATTCATATACCAGCAACCGCTTTCGCTTAGATGAATGGCCGGTTGCGCGGTTCCTCGTTGCTGAACAGCGATAGCTCACGCAACCCGGTTTCATTTCTGATTTGCAGCGTACCGCTTCTCCAGAAGATCAACTCCCTGTCGGTTAGCCTGCGTAAAACTTTGTTTGTGTGAACCACTGATAGCCCTAAAGCGTCGGCCAGGTGCTGCTGGGTAAGCGGAAAAACGGTTTGTCCTCCCTCGGCTATTCCCGCCTGCACGCACCTTGAGTAGAGCGACATGAGCAGGAAAGCCACTCGCTGCGTGGCCGAGCGCCTGCCCACGGAGATGAGATGCTCATCAATGATCCGTTCTTCACGTGAGGCCAGCCATGTGATGTCAAACGCAAGATCAGGATGCTTTTCGTAGAGTGTCCAGAGTTTCTGGAGTGGAAAAATGCACAGCGTGCTGCGCGTCAGCGCCTCCACGGAATGGCCCATGGAGTCGAACACAGACCCCTGAAGACCCAGCAAATCGCCGAGGAGTGCAAAGTTCAGGATTTGCCGGTCGCCGTCCGAGAGAAGTTTGTAACGGAAACTCCATCCGCTTAGAATCGTGTACAAATGCTCGCTCGGCGCTCCTTCTGAGAGAATTGTCATCCCGGGATGGGCGATAAGTTCTCCGGATTTAAAGTAACTTACGAAATCAACTTCAGTCGGCGTAAATTGACGGAAAGCTTTAAGGTTACGCAGTGGGCATGCCTGGCACGGAGTAACTTTAGGTTGTACTTGCGCCGCTGCATCCACACTACGCATTTCGTCCTCAATCTCAGCGACTGCAAGGTTGCGCATCATTATATGCATGATGCAGTTTACAAGCGAAACTTCTAAGGTGCCGGGATGGGGCTGAGGGGCGAACTGCAATCATGATATCGCCGGAAAGCGCCGCGTCAAAGCTGCGCGAGGTTTTTGGCTTTCCCGCTTTCCGGGCAGGTCAGGATGACGTTATCGAAGCCGTGTTGGCCGGGCGCGACGTACTTGCCGTCATGCCAACCGGCGGCGGCAAGTCGCTGTGTTATCAGTTTCCCGCCGTGATGCGCGGTGGACTGACGGTCGTTATTTCGCCGCTCATCGCCCTGATGCGAAACCAGGTGGCGCAGATGCAGGGCTATGGCGTCGCGGCGGCAAGCCTGAACTCAACCAACCCCGACGACGAAACCCAGCGCACGTTCAACAAGCTCCAAAGCGGCGAGCTTCGCCTTCTCTATCTATCCCCGGAGCGGCTGGCGCTGCCGGGTACTATTGAGATGCTGAAGCGGTCGCAGGTGTCGCTGTTTGCGGTCGATGAAGCGCACTGCGTTTCGCAATGGGGGCACGATTTCCGGCCCGACTACCTGATTATCGGCACCGCCGTTGCCCAACTCGGCGGCGTGCAGTTGATCGCCCTGACCGCGACCGCCGACGCGGCGACGCGAGCCGATATCCAGAGCCGTCTCTTCACTCGTGAGCCGCGTGTTTTCGTCCACGGCTTCGACCGGCCCAATTTGCGCCTTGCGATGCGGGCCAAACATGACGCGCGCCGCCAGCTCCTCGATTTCATCGCGCCGCACAAAGGCGAAAGTGGCATCATTTATTGCAGCGCTAGGCGTCAGACGGAGGATCTGGCGACGCATCTGGAGAGCAAGGGGTTTGAGGCGATTCCCTATCATGCGGGGATGGAAGCGAGCCTGAGGTCGCGCAATCAGGATCGCTTTTTGCAGGAAGACGGGCTGATCGTCACCGCGACGGTCGCGTTCGGCATGGGTATTGACAAGCCTGACGTCCGCTTCGTCGCGCACGCCAATTTGCCAAAGAGCATCGAAGCTTACTATCAAGAGGTTGGCCGGGCAGGGCGCGACGGGTTGGCGGCCGATACGCTGACCTTGTATGGCGTTGACGATATGCGCCTGCGCCGCCAGCAAATTGAGGACAGCGAATCGTCCGAGGATCAAAAACGCGTCGAGCGTCAGCGCCTGAACGCACTCATTTCGCTGTGCGAGGCGCCGCGCTGCCGCCGCCAAACGCTGCTTTCGTATTTTGGCGAAACCGCTGCTCCCTGCGGCAACTGCGATTTGTGCATCGACGGCGTGGAGGTGATGGATGCGACGATCGAGGCGCAAAAGGCGCTTTCCGCCATCGCCCGGACAGGCCAGCGCTTTGGCACCGAACACCTCGTCGCCATTCTGCGCGGCGATGCGACGGCGCGCATTCAGGAGCTCGATCATCATGATTTGCCGACTTTTGGCGTAGGCGCAGACCGCACGGCGAACGAGTGGCGCTCGATTTTCCGCCAGCTTTACGCAGGCGGCGTGATCTCGCTGGATATTGCGGGCTATGGCAGTTGGGCGATCACCGAGTCCGGGCGCGCCATCTTGCGCGGCAAAGCGCGGATCGAGCTGCGCCGCGACGCATTGCATCCGCCAGCAAAAGCCGCGCGGCAAAAACGTGGAGCGACATCCGCGCCGCCCGTTGTCCCCGCCGATCAGAGCTTGCTCGACGCCCTCAAAGCCGAGCGCCGCAGGCTCGCCACCGAGCAGCGCGTCCCCGCTTATGTGGTATTCGCTGATCGCACACTTATAGAGATGACGCTCATCAAGCCCATGACGCGCAATCAGATGGCGCTTGTGCACGGCGTTGGAAAGGCCAAGCTGGAGCAATATGGCCCCGCGTTTCTGGCCATTGTGACGGCGCACGCCGGGAAAAGCGGATAGGGTTTGCAAGTTGGCCACAAATTTATTGTAATGTGGTAGTACTTGCGGTTGCAGAAATCGCTTTACGGGTTGCTCAGCGCTTTTTGAGAAAATGAAGGCATGAAAATTAACCAGATTATTCGGAAGTGCGCGACAATAGCAGGCGCAATGGCCATCGCAAGCGCCGTGGCTGGATGCGGTAGCCTGCAATCCGAACCAGAGGGGCTTATCTCCGCTGTGCCGGAAGGGCCTGTCGTGCTGGCGCCAAAGCGCGCAACGGAGAGCGTGCCATCGTCTAGCGGATATGCAGGCTCCATCGATCCGGCGGAGCTGGGCAAAGCTATCGAGCGCTTCCGCGTGACTAAAAAGCGCGAGGCGTCGCCCTATCAAACCGGCGCCGCCGATCTGAACGGCGATGGCAAATCCGAGGCTGTTGTGCTGTTTACCGGACAGGATTGGTGCTCGAAAACCGGATGCTCGCTCGTCGTGTTCCAGTCGCAAGAATTCGGCTTTCGCCCTGTTTCGCACATTGTGAACGTGCGCCCGGCGGTGCTCGCCGCGCCGTCGCAAGGCTCAGGGTGGCGCGATCTTATCGTCAAGACCGGCGGTGGCGGCGCTCCGGTGCGGGCGGTGACGGTTTCGTTTTCCTCAAATGGCTATGCGGGGAACGCTATTATGCTACCCGTGGCCGATGCAGCGGTCGCCTCCAGCGCTGCGTCCATCATTCAGGACACGCCGTCATTTCAAGCCACGCTCGATCAGCACGCGGCAAATATAGCTGAACCAGGCCAAGAGCCAATGCGGCAAACGGGCCTCAGTCATTTTTCGGATCAGACGCGGAATCCATAAAGCCAATCGTTGCGCGCTAGCAGAAGATGCGGTGGCGTCGCGGACATGACGGCGTTGCGAGCCAGCCGCATGACGCCGCCCATATGGTAAATATCGCCTATACGCTTTGAGGCTTTTTGCACGCGCGCTATGCGAGGGCGGCGAAGAGCTTCATACCGGTCAAAAGCGGCGGGGAGATTACCCGGGCTTTTAGCGGTCTCAGCGGCAAGTATAGCCGCATCCTCAATCGCCATTACGCCGCCGGACGCGAGAAACGGGAGCAAAGGGTGCGCCGCGTCGCCAAGCAGCGTCACCGGCCCTCGCGTCCAGTCCGTCAACCCATCCAGGGTCATCAGCGGCCAGGTTTTCCAGTCGAGCGCCGCGAAAAACTGCCTCACATCCTCAGGCCAGCCTCGCATTTGGTCGATCAGCGCGTGGGCATCTGCGGGCGCGCCCCAGCCCTCGGGCACTTGGGCGCCGCCTATGACGGCGACGATATTCAGTTTGCGCAAGCCATCTACAGGGTAATGCACGACATGCGCATCCGGCGCCAGCCAAACGCAAACGTCACGGCTTCGCAAGGCGTCCGGCGCGGCTTCCAGGGCGCAGACGGCACGCCACGAGTTTTTGCCCGAGAACACCAGATTCGCTTCCGGACAAATCCATCGCCGGACGGTTGAGCCGATGCCATCGGCGCAAATCAGCGCGACGCCCTCGGAGCGGCCCTGATTTGTTGTGATCCTGACGCCTTGCGAGGACTGTTCAATTGTATCAACCCTCGCGCCGCGAACAATATCAATATTGAGCTTCAACGCCGCGCCGCGCAGAAGCCTGTGCAGATCGGCGCGGGCGATGACCTGGTACGGCGCGCCGAATCGCTGAATCAGGTTATGAAGCCGCAGGTGGGCAAGCATCTTTGCCGATGGCGCGTCTATGAGGCGGAGTTCCGGCATCGATCCTGTCTCGAACAGCCCTTCCTCTAATCCCCAGCCTCGCAAAATCCGGACGCCGTTTGGACCGAGTTGGATGCCAGCGCCCTGTGCGTCTATCGCGGCGTCGCGCTCGAAAACGCGCACACGAAAGCCCTTGCGCGTCAATGCTATCGCAGCGCTAAGGCCACCGATGCCGCCGCCCGCGATGAGGATTGGCGACGCATTAACGCTCACGCGGCTTTTGGCGGCGCCGTGTAGAGGCAATAGGGCGGGTCAGACTGGTTGGAGGACAGGTTCGGATCGTACAGGTAGAGCGTCGAGCAATACGGGCAAATGATCTGGTCGCCGCCGCCCATGTCGAGATAGACATGCGGATGGTCATGCGGCGGCCGCGCGCCCATGCATTTAAATTCCTTCACGCCGATGTGGATTTTCTCCACGCCGATGTCGTTGCAGAACTGGGGGACGCCGATCTGTACCATTAAATGCGCTCGCGTGGAAGCTGCCAACCTATCCCCGACACTGCCCGATCTTCACCGCAGGCGCAATACAGAGACCGAACCAAAACATTGGCGGCGCGTTTCCTTGCTCAACAGCCAGCATTGGAGCAGACCGTGAAAAAGAAAACCCTCGCCGAACTCTCTAAAAAGATGCGCCAGATCGACATTACGATGCTCACCACCCACACGGATGGGGGCGTCATCGCCTCGCGGCCGATGAGCAACAACGGTGAAGTCGAATATGACGGTACTTCGTTTTACTTCACCTGGGAAAAGTCGCGCATGGTTTCCGACATCAAACGTGACCCGAAGGTTTCGCTGGTCTTTCAGGGAGAGGATATGTTCTTGGTCGCCGTACAAGGCGAAGCTGAAATCGTCACCGACAATACGGAGTTTGAGGCGCACTGGACAAAAGGCCTGGATCAGTGGTTCAAGGATGGGGTCGATACCAAAGGACTTGTTATGATTAAGATGGCAGCCACCCGGATTCATTACTGGGATGGCGAGAACGACGGCGAACTCAAGCTTTAAAGCGCGGCTAGCAATGCTGTCCATTCACGCGGTTTCACCCGACCGATCATGATGCCTTTTACGCCGGGGCGAAACACGATAGCTTCGCCCTCATCGAGCGCGAGGCCAGCCGCCGCGCGCAGGCTGGCCTGATGTCCGACAATCACGGTGTTGCCCTCCACTGGCGCCTCGCCGAGCATACGTCGCAGCGCTAGGGTGCGGCGTTCGCGTTTGTCCGGCTCGCTGAGAAAAGCGGCGATTTCCTCCGACGTTTCCACCCGTCCGAAGGCGATCTCGGCATGGTCGCGACAGCGGCAGTAGGGGCTGGATATAACCTTGCCAATTGGCACGTCAAGGGCGCGCATACCCTCGCCGATTAGCTTCGCATCCGCCCGCCCCGCGTCGGACAGATTGCGCTGAAGCTTGCAGTCGCTCAAATCCTCGTTGCTCTCATCGCGCTGCGACCAATCCGTGCGCGCATGGCGAAAATAGATATTCTGGCCGCCCGCTTTCAGCGCCTGCACGAGCGCCTTGCCGGTCAACAGTCCTTCCTGCGCCTGCGCGCCGCCCGCAAACGACAGGGTCGCCGCCATAATAATCGCGGTGAAAAACATGCTAGCCGTGCGCATCGAAAGTGCCTCATAAAGATGTTGGCTTCGCTGGATAATAGGCGCAACCGCAACGCCTGAAACTCACAATGGCTTGAGTACGGGAGGATCACGCATGCAAAGCTTCATCTCCGACGGTGTCGAGATCGCTTATCTGGACGAGGGGCCAGGAAACGGGGACGGGGAGCCGATTCTGCTTATCCACGGCTTCGCGTCTAACTCCGCTGTGAATTGGGTAAACACCGGGTGGGTCGAGACGCTGAAGGCCGCGGGGCGGCGGGTGATCGCGTTCGACAATCGCGGTCATGGGCTAAGCGCCAAGCTTTACGACGAAGCAGCCTATGGCGCACCGCTGATGGCGGAGGATGCGCGGCGGCTGCTCGATCATCTCGGGGTGGAGCATGCGGACGTGATGGGCTATTCCATGGGTGCCCGCATCGCGACGTTTCTGGCCATTGCGCATCCACAGCGCGTGCGGCGGCTCATTATCGCTGGCATGGGGATTAATCTGGTCGTTGGCGTTGGCGGAACGGGGCCGATCGCCGCCGCGCTGCTAGCGCCATCTGCCGATGACGTGACAAACCCCGCCGCCAAAGACTTCCGCACCTTCGCCGAGCAAACCGGCGGAGACCTGCGGGCGCTCGCCGCGTGCATCCGCTCCTCGCGCTCCAAAATCACGCCCGAGATGCTGGCAGAGTTGCCGATGCCCGTGCTGATCGCGGTCGGAACGGAGGACGTGATCGCCGGGCCAGCGCAGGCGCTGATGCCGCTCATCCCCAACGCGACCGTGCTCGACATCCCCGGCCGCGACCACATGCGCGCCACCGGCGACCGCGCCTACAAGGACGGCGTTCTGAAGTTTCTTACTGTATGACATACGAGCGATATGCGATTTACTGGGCGCCGCCGCTCGGCTCGGCACTTGACAAGTTCGGGCGCGTCTGGCTTGGAGCGGACGCCGAGGCGGGCGCATACGCCGCACGCGAGCATTTCGGTCTGGACGAGGCGCTGTCGGCCCGCGCAGTCGCTTCGCCCCGCCGTTATTGCCTGCACGCAACAATGAAAGCGCCGTTCCGCCTCGCGCCGCACGCCTCCGAGGCCGAGCTGCGCGCCGCGATGGCCGCGTTCTGCGCGCGCCGCCGCCGCTTAACCGCCGGGCCGCTGGATTTGCTGGAATACGACAGTTACCTGACGTTTTTGCCACGCGAGCCGCTTGCCGAGCTGGATTGGCTGGCGGCGCAATGCGTCACGCATTTTGACCGTTTCCGCGCCCCGTTCACCGATGCGGATCGCGCCCGCCGTCCGCAAAATTTGCCGCCCGAGCAAGCTACGCTTATGGAGCAGTTCGGCTACCCGTACATTTTTAGCGAGTTTCGCTTCCACGTGACTGTGGCCGGGCGATTGCCGCAATCCGAACTTGAGATCGTGGTCGATGCGCTGGCGCACACCTGCGCCGCGTTTACGGCAAGCCCGCTCAAGATTGAGGAGCTGTGTCTATTCAGCGACCCCGGCGGCGAGGGGCCGTTCCGTCTCATCGAGCGCTTTCCGCTGCTGCGCTAACCGCACGAGCAACGCGACAAAGCGCGGCCCGGTAGAAGCGACATGCTCGGAGTTGTCAAACTCAAACACCCAAGGGGCGGGCCTCACGTCAACCTCGGCGCCACGGAGCAGGCGGGCGTCTACGCCCTCCGCACTTTCCCGGCCTCGCGTCCTAAGCCGTGCGCGCAAAATCTGCGGATCGACCGTAACATGGATCACGACTGTTTGAGGCCAGCGGTCGCGCGCGGCGCCGATCATCTGGCGCGAAATGTTCGCCACCATCGTTTTGCCGTCACGGAGCGCGCTCTCCACATTGCGGCCCAGCGCATAAGTGACGCCGTGGGCGCGCCAGTGCAAAAAGAAGTCCTCGGCGCGGCGGCGGCGCTCGCACTCGTCCTCCGTAATAGGGATGTGCGGCTCGTCGGGCGTGGCGCCGCGCGAGATGTAGCGTTGCGGGAAAACATAGCGCGGATCGTCTGCCAAGCGCTCGCGGGCGAAGTTAATTAGCGTGTCCTTGCCGGCGCCGGATGGGCCAACCACGCAAATTAACGTTCCGCCTGTTTCCATCTCACGCGACTTTCTCACCCAGCCGCCACACATCGCGCACCACAGGCGCGCGGTTCGTCGGTCGCACCCGCACCAGGTCGGCGCGCTGACCAATGGCGATTTCGCCGCGATCCATGAAGCCGCAGGCGCGCGCCGGGTTGCGCGTCACCGTCGCGATGGCTTGGGGCAGGGTGACGCCATTAACCTCGCGCTCCAGCGTCAAGGCACCGTAAAGCAGCGAGGCGGGGACATAATCGCTGGAAATGATGTCGAGCACGCCGAGTGCGCCCAGCTCCCGCGCCGCGATATTGCCCGAATGCGACTTGCCGCGCACTATGTTCGGCCCGCCCATCAGAACCGCAAGGCCGTTCTCGTGGCTGGCGCGCGCCGCCTCAACCGTGGTCGGGAATTCGGCGATGGCCATTTTATCCGCGACGGCTTCGCTCACATGCGCGGCAGTGGCGTCGTCGTGGCTGGCGAGCGGAATGCCGCGATCCTGGCTCCAGCCAACCACCATCGCGCGGTTCGACGCGCTGAACTTCTCCTGATCCGCGCGGCGTTGATTGACGAACGCCTGCAACTCTGCATCCGACATATTGAACTTGCCCTGATAATATTCGGCATAGCGCGAGATATCCATGAATTGGCGCTGGCCGGGCGTGTGATCCATCACCGAGACTAGACGGATGTTTTTATAGTCCATCAGAGGCCCCAGCAGATCGCGCAGGCCACCATAGCTGATCTCGCAACGCCAGTGGATATAGTGGTCGGCTTTGAAGGCGTCAGCGTCGCGCATGGCCTCCATCGCCGCGTAAAGGTCGTGCAGGATTTCTAGGCGGGCGGAACGCGAATGCACCTCGCCAACGCAAAGCGCGTTCAGCACCGTGGTAATGCCGGAGGCGGCGATTTCACGGTCATGGGCAAGCATGGCGGCGTCCGCTGGCCACGTTGTACCGGGGCGCGGCATAATGTGGCGCTCCACATTGTCGGTGTGCAGTTCGACCATGCCGGGGATGAGCAGATCGCCGCCGAAGTCGAAAGCGCCGGGCGCATGGCTTAGCCGCGTGTCAATTTCGACGATGACGCCGTCGCGCGCAACCACGGTCCCTGAATCAAGGACGATATTCGCCAGAACAACTCTGGCATTGGTGAAGACCTGCTCGCTCATAAATTTCCCGAAAGTGCGCCGCTATGCGCCTAGGCGGCCGCTAAGTCAAATACCCGTGTCGATACCATGTCACGCACGGCCTCGTCGTGAAAAATGCCCATGATCGCCGCGCCGCCCGCCCGCGCTTCGTTAACCATCTTGATCACCGTCGTGCGGTTGGCCGCGTCAAGCGACGCAGTTGGCTCGTCGAGTAGCAATAGCGGGTAAGGCGCGGCGAAGCCACGGGCGATGTTGACGCGCTGCTGTTCGCCGCCGGAAAACGTGACGGGCGAGAGGCTCCACAACCGCTCGGGGATGCGCAGCCGGACGAGCAGTTCGCGGGCGCGGTCCTTTGCGGCGTCGGGTGTGACGCCGCGCGCCAGCATGGGTTCAGCGACCACATCCAGCGTGGAGACGCGCGGAATAACCCGCAAAAACTGGCTGATGTACCCCATCGTGGCGCGGCGGATATTCATTATCATGCGCGGCGCGGCCTTGGCAATGTCGATCTCGGCGCCGTTATGGCGAATGCGGATTTCGCCTTCGTGGCAGGCGTAATTGCCATAAACCATGCGCATGAGTGAGCTTTTGCCCACGCCGGATGGCCCGGAAAGCGCCATAGCTTCTCCCGCCGCTATGCTCAGCGACACGCGGTTGAGAACGGGGATTTTGACGCCGCCCTGCACATGCAGCGTGAAGCTTTTCCCAGCGTCGATAATCGTCAGCATGGAAACGTAATAAGCGGCGTTAATGTCAGCACGATGAAATCAATACGCGGCGGCGGTAATATCGGTCTGTGAAAAGTCATCGCCCTTGAACAACAGCGGCTCGCCGGTTTCCTTCGCAAGCGCATAGGCGAAACAATCGCCAAGATTAAGCCGGGCGCGGTGCCGCCCTTTGCCGAACTTCTAAAATGCCTTTCGCGCAAACTCCGCTTGTTTAATGGTGACAGGGATTACCATAATTTCGATCTCGGATAAGAGTAGATCAAGTTCCATCAAACCGCATCTCCGAGTTTGCCCGATAAAACCATTGATGCTCAACATAGTTTACTGCGGAAAAAAGCGCATTCTCTGATATGGCTATAGCTGATGCAAACCGCGTCGCTTCAGGTTCGCTGAGGAGCATTGCGACAATGGCGGAGGTGTCTACCAACATTAAGTTGGTAATCCATTCTCGTCGTAACCAAGAATTTCATCTGCAGAACGATTGTCGAGAACGGGCAGCATGGATCATCGCCGGATAATTTCCATAGCGCCCGCGATACGACGCTCAGCTTTCGCCTTGTTCTGCCGCCGCGCTTTAATGAGCCGCTCGCGCAACGCGCTTACCACGGCGGCGTCGATGCTTTCGCCCGTCGCCTTGGCAAGTTCGCGGGCGAGACGCTCCGCCTAAGGGTCGGTGATTGTCAAATCTATAATCCACCTCGAAATCTCACTGTAGATTATGGCGTTTCGCGCCCAAAATCAATCCGGGATCAACTCCGAGTGCGACTTTAGCACCTCGTCGCCGTCCTCCTGCTCGACGAGGTAGGCAGGTTCGTCCTTGCTGGCGTTGCGGGTGATCTCCTTGCCCTTAATCTCGCGCGTGACCTTTTCGGTATATGTCTCCACGACTTTGCCGCTGGCCTCGCTCGAACCCCACTTCCAGGTTACGTCCGCGCCTTTTTTGAATGCTTTCATGGTGCTGATCCTTTCCAGTTGTGGAGAGGAAACGGCCGGTAGACCAATCGGTTTCAAGCGTGGAGGACGGAGGAGACGAGGAGCTGCGTGTAGGCGTGCTGCGGGTCGTCGAGGACCTGATCGGTGATGCCGGTCTCCACGACTTCGCCGCGCCGCATCACCATCAGCCGGTGCGCGATGAGCCGGGCGACCGCCAGATCGTGCGTGACGATAATGGCCGATAGGCCGAGTCCGGAGGTGAGCGAGCGCAGCAGGTCGAGCAGCTTGGCCTGCACGGACACGTCAAGCCCGCCGGTCGGTTCATCCATGAACACGAGGCGCGGGCCCGTGACGAGATTGCGTGCGATCTGCAGCCGCTGCTGCATGCCGCCGGAGAACGTGCGCGGCAGGTCGTCCAGCCGCGCGCCATCGATCTCGACCTTCGCCAGCCAGTCGAGCGCCGTATCGCGGATGCCGCCATAATGGCGAGCGCCGACCGCCATCAGCCGCTCGCCGACATTCGCGCCCGCGCTCACACTTAGCCGCAGGCCATCACGCGGGTTCTGGTGCACGAAGGCGAGGTCGGTGCGCATCAGGAGGCGCAAGCGCGGCTCGGAGAGAGCGTGCAGATCGGCTTCCGCGCCATCGCGCATTGTGTAAAGCACGCGGCCCGCGTCCGGCCGCATCCGCCCGGCGAGAATGTTGAGCAGCGTCGTCTTGCCCGACCCGCTCTCGCCCACGATGCCCATCACCTCGCCGGGAAACAGCTCAAACGAGATGTCGCGACATGCGTGGATGCCGCCGAAGCGTTTGTCCAAGCTATGCGCGATGAAGAGAGGCATTGCGTCTTTTTTCATAACGCCGTTCTAATGCTAAAGCTGCGTCAAGACAATGACGGCGGCGGGCGGGACTAGGGGGCGGGGCATGAAACGGGACGAAACAGTTGCGCTGTTTTTGCAGGGCAAGGACGCGTGGAACGCGTGGGCGGAGACGATGCTCGCCAAGAAGGCAGAGCTGGAGAAAGCCGGGACGTGGCAGGTCAATAATCCAGGCGAAGGCCAGAACGATGCAACGCGCGGCTGGACCGCCGCCGCCAGCATGGACCTGTCCGGCGTGCGCTTCATGACGCGCGCGCTTGCGGACGCGCCTGAAAAGCAGGCCGGATCAGATGAAGAAGTGTCTGCCCCGCCGGAAGGAGATGTCAAGACACTTGTTGTTGAAGACGATGTGATCGGCTTTGCCGGCTTCATCTTCCCTTGGCGGGCGTGGTTCGAGAGCGCGCAGTTTCACGGGCTGGCGTGGTTCGAGAGCGCGCAGTTTCACGGGGAGGCGCGGTTCGGGAGCGCGCAGTTTCACGAGCAGGCGTGGTTCGTGAGCGCGCAGTTTCACGAGCTGGCGGGGTTCGAGAGCGCGCAGTTTCACGAGCAGGCGTGGTTCTGGAGCGCGCAGTTTCTCGGGCAGGCGCGGTTCGGGAGCGCGCAGTTTCACGGGCTGGCGGGGTTCAAGAATGCGACTTTCAAGGCCAGCACCTCATTCCGCCGGGCGAAATTCGGCGACAAGAAGAAACGGCAGGACGCCGATTTTACCGGTATCAAGGTGGAGCGCGCCTTCGACATGACAGGCGCGACATTTTCGAAAGTGCCCGCCTTCAACCAGGCCGATTTCGCCCAGGCGCCTGATCTCGACGATGTGCGCTATCCGCAGCCGCCGTTCTTCCGCTTCTGGGTGCGCGGCTGGGAGGATAAGGAAAAGACCGTGCGCCGCGCCGACCCGCTCAAGGCCGACGGCGCGAAATACCGGCATCTGCGCCGCCTCGCCATTCTGGGCCACGACCACGAAAACGAATCCAAGGCGTTCAAGGGCGAGACGCGCGCCAAACGCGGCACGGAGCATTATCCGTGGCACGCGGCGTTCTGGTTCGGCGTGCTCTATGACGCGCTGTCGGATTTCGGCCGGTCGATGATGCGGCCGTTTTATGTCTGGGCGGCGCTGGTGATCGCCTTCGCCTTCCTCTATTTATGGACATCCAACGCGCCGTTTGACGGCTGCGCCGCAACCGCCGCTGTGGGACTGGGTAAAAACCTCGCCGCCTGGAGCGAGGCGGCCTATCTGGCGGTGAAGAACGGGCTGATCGTCATCGGCCTGGGCGCGGAGAGCAAGATCAACCAGGCGCATGCCTGCCTCTATGGCGGCAGCATTCAGGAGCCGGTGTTTCCGCCGGGGCCGTCCTTCGCGCAGGTGGGGCAAAATCTGCTGTCGGCGCCGCTGATTTTCCTGTTCCTGCTCGCCGTGCGCAACCAGTTCAAGATCAAGTAACTCATAAAAGCGACGAACAGCATGAGTGACATCCGCACACGCTACACCACCTGCCCGCATGATTGCCCGAGCGTTTGCGCGCTTGAGGTGGAGATGCTGGAGGGCGAGCGCATCGGGCGGGTGCGCGGGGCGAGGGATCATCCCTACACGGCGGGTGTCATCTGCGAGAAGGTGGCGCGCTATGCGGAGCGCATTCACCACCCGGAGCGGCTGCTGCATCCGTTGCAGCGCAAGGGCGCGAAGGGCGGCGGCGATTGGCGGCGCATAAGCTGGGATGCCGCGCTCGACGAAACCGCCGAGGCGCTGCTGAAGGCCGAAGCCCGCCATGGGCCTGAGGCGGTCTGGCCGTATTATTACGCGGGCACGATGGGCCTCGTGCAGCGCGACGGCATCCAGCGCCTGCGCCACGCCAAGCGCTATTCCCGCCAGCATTCGACGGTTTGCGTCAGCCTTTCGTGGGCTGGATGGCTGGCGGGCGTTGGCGCGGTGCGGGGCGTCGACAGCCGCGAAATGGCGAAGTCCGACCTGATCGTGATCTGGGGCACGAACCCTGTGCACACGCAGATCAATGTGATGACGCTGGTCGCGCAGGCGAAAAAGCGCGGCGCGCGACTCGCGGTGGTCGATGTTTACGAGACCGCGACGATGCGCCAGGCCGACATCCCCGTTATGATCCGACCAGGCACGGACGGCGCGCTCGCTTGCGCGATCATGCATTCCCTGTTCCGCGATGGTGCAGCGGATTGGGACTATCTGGCGCGCTATACTGATCGTCCGCGCGCGTTCGAGGCGCATCTGGCGGACAAAACCCCGGAATGGGCAAGCGCGATCACAGGCTTGCCCACCGCTGAAATCGAGGCGTTCGCGATGGCAATCGGGGAGACGAAACGCGCGTTTTTCCGCATCGGCTATGGCTTCACCCGCTCGCGCAACGGCGCATCGAACATGCACGCTGTATCCTCGATCCCGGCGGTGACGGGTGCCTGGGCGCATGAGGGCGGGGGCGCCCTGCACTCCGGCTCGGGGCTGTTCGGCCTGAACAAATCGCTGATCGAGGGGCATGACGTGCTCGATCAATCCGTGCGCCAGCTCGATCAATCGCGCATTGGCCCGATTTTGTGCGGCGGCGAATGCGATTTGCGCGGCGGACCGCCCGTTACGGCGCTCCTTATCCAGAACACAAACCCGGTTTCGATCGCCCCCGAGCAGACGCTCGTGAAGCGCGGCTTTGCGCGTGAGGATTTGTTCACCTGCGTGCACGAGCAGTTCATGACCGAGACGGCGGAGATGGCGGACCTTGTGCTGCCCGCGACGATGTTCATGGAGCACGACGACATTTACACCGCTGCGGCGCATCCCAGCCTGATGTTCGGGCCGAAAGTGGTGGATGCGCCCGGCGAGTGCCGCTCTAACCACTGGGTGCTGCGCGAACTGGCGCGGCGGCTCGGCGCTTCGCATCGCGGCTTTGAGATGAGCGAGCGCGAGATCATCGACTGGACGCTGAAGGAGAGCGGGCGCGGCGACCTTGCGCAAATCGAGTGCGACCGCTGGATCGACTTCACGGCACCGTTTGAGGAGGCGCATTTTCTCAATGGTTTCGCGCAAGCCGATGGTAAATTCCGCTTCAAGGTCGATTGGCCGTCGGTGAAATTTCCAAATCCCGGCACGCTTGAAATGGCAAGCGAAATGCCACTGTTGCCCGATCACTGGGCGGTGACTGAAGAAGCGGACGCCGCGCATCCATTCCGTTTGGTAACGGCCCCCGCGCGCACGTTTCTAAACTCCAGCTTTACCGAAACGCCCGGCAGCCAGAAGCGTGAGGGGCGCCCGGAAGCGATGATGCACCCGCACGACGCCGCAGCGCTGGGCATCTCGGACGGCGATTTGGTAACGCTCGGCAACGCGCGGGGCGAGGTGATATTGCATGCGAAGCTATTCAATGGCGTGCGGCGCGGCGTGGTCATCGCGGAGGGGATCTGGCCGAACAGGGCGCATCGCGGCGGTGCGGGCATAAATACGCTGGTCGGCGCGGATGCCAGCGCGCCCTTCGGCGGCGCCGCGTTCCATGACAGCCACGTTTGCATCAAGGTTGCTGCGCCTCGCACTGCTTAAGCGTCGCCCAGTTTTTTATCGCCCTTCAGCAACGCGACAATCGCCATGGCATGCCCGCGACCAAGGTCGAAGTCCTGCTTGAGCCAATCCACGATTGCCCCAGCCTTAACGCCTTTGAGAAGGCCATCCTTGTCGGCAAATCCCTTCGCGGCGACCAAGGCGCGAAAGTCTTCAGGCGACTTGCCGGTTTTTGCCTGGATATTGTCGAGATAGGCCTGGAACGACATGTTCTGTCCCTCATTACAATGCGGATTTTACCACGCCGCCATCAACGCGCAAGGTGGCGTTATTCATGGCAAGCTTCAGTATTTACAATGTCAGCCAAACATTTAAGGTCGGGTGGCTGAAAAGGAGAGGCGCGATGTTTATCGTCATGAACCGGTTTTGTGTGGTGAAGGGTCAGGAGCCCGCGTTCGAGGCCGCGTGGCTGAACCGCGAGGTGCACATCAATCGCGAGCCCGGTTTCGTCGCGTTTCACCTGCTGAAGGGCGGTGAGGCTGAGGATCACACTCTGTACATTTCGCACACCATGTGGGCGGATTACGCGGTGTTCGAGGCGTGGACGAAGTCCGAAAGCTTCCGCCTCGCGCACAAGGACGCGGGGCAAACCCGCAGCTATTTCCTCGGCGGCCCGCAACTGGAAATGTTCGACGCTCTGCAGGTAATCGCCCCGGCTTAAACCTTTAACCAGCTTGTTTTCGTGAGAATTCGCATCGCGCTTTCTTCAGATGCAAACGTCAAGACGGCGTGCCGCCGCCCATTCAGCATACTTACAATGTCATCCGCAGAACAATTCCCGAGCCTAAGCCAAATGCATTTCGGCGGCGTTGTCCGAGACGTGGCCAAGGCTTGTATTAACAAAAAGTTAAAAGAGTGGACAGCAGACCAGTTCTGTTTAGGGTCAAGTAAGAGCTAAAGATGGAAGGGGAGCGCGCCGCCGTCGGGGGTTAGCGTCACCGTGGCTGAGATGCGGGCGGGGACTTCGCCTAGGTACTCCGGGCGGAATTTGCGCAGGAGTTGCGTGAGCGCGAGGCTGTTCTCGATGATCGACAACTGCCCGCCGATGCAGCTCCGCTTGCCGAGCGAAAACGGCATGTAAATATACGGGTGGCTCGCCTGTCGCGCGCGGATGGCGTCGGGCATAAAGCGCTCTGGCCGAAACGCTTCCGGCTCTGGCCACCATTTCTCCGAGTGATGCACCACATAGGCCGATAGCACCATCTTGTCGCCCGGCTGCACTTTCTGACCGGCGATTTCGTCCTCGGCGGTTGCAACCCGGATGAAGCTCCAGATCGGCGGGTACAGCCGCATCGTCTCGTAGATTACGGCGCGGGTATAATGCAGGTTCTGCAACTCCTGCCAGTTCGGCGTGCGCTCGCCGTAAACCGCGTGGCCCTCGGCGAGAATGCGGTCGCCGACCTCCGGATGCAGGTGGATGAGATAGAACGCCCAGGCTAGCGTCAGCGCCGTCGTCTCCGTGCCCGCCCACAGATACTGCTTCATCTCATCCAGCACCTGCTGGCGGTCGAACTCCGGCTTCCCGTCATCCGCCATCAACCCGTCGAGAATGGTCATCAGCGTTTTTTCGCGATGATCGCGCGGGACGGCGCCCAGCACCTGCGGTGGAACGGAAATCCATGTGGCGATAGCGTCCGCCGCCTCGTTTTCCAGCGGCACCTCGGAAAGCTCACCATTCACCTTTTGCAGCCGGATGTTTTTATGCTGCGCCACGTCCGTATAGGTCTTCACCGCGGAAAACACCGCCTCCGGGTTGAACGGCATCTCGCGATCGAACAGCGCCTTGCAGATCATGGACGCGGCGAGCGTCCACGTCTCCTGCAGCATGTTGAATTCCTCGCCCGTCTCCGCCAGCCGCTCCCATGCGCGCGAGCGATCCTGCACGGATGACATGAGATAAGGCACATAGCCCGTAAACATCATCGGCTGGAACGCGGGCTGCTGCGGCATCCGAATTTTCTGCCACAGCGCGCCATCCACGGTAATCATGGACTTGCCAAAGATCGGCGTTAGCCCGTCAAAATATTTGCCGTATTTGTCAACGTTCGTAATCAGGCAATGCTTGAAATGCGCGGGGTCTGTCAGGAAGAAAATCCGCTCGTCCTTGAGATTGACCTTGATGCAGCCGCCATACTTGTCCGCCATGCGCATGAGGTTCTGGATCGGCTGATCGGATTTGGCCAGCATCGTCAGCTTGAACCATATGCTTTCGCGCTCGCCGAGCGTTTGAGCGTGTATATGCGCGCTATCCATATGCCCTAATATCCCGTAACCTTCCCCCAGACTCTTAAACGCGCTGCGGGTGGCTGTCCAGCAGGTGGGGTGATATGGGCTATCTAGCTTTGAAAGCGTTACTGTCCGGCGCCATCATCATGGTGGTGTCGGAGGTGTCGAAGCGCAGTCCTTCCCTCGGCGCGCTCATCGTGTCGCTGCCGCTTACCTCCATCCTCGCGATGATCTGGATGTGGCGCGATGGTGTAAACGATGCCCGCATCGCCACTCACGCCGCCGCCACTTTCTGGTATGTGCTGCCATCGTTGCCGATGTTTTTGGTGATGCCTTGGCTGATGCGGGCAGGCCATGGTTTCTGGCTTGCTCTAGCTGCCGGGTGCGCCATCACAGCCGCGCTGTACTTGGCAATGATCTTTTTATTAGCAAGGTTTGACATCATTCTGTAAGTACCAGAAACGTATGTTCTTTTTATGTTTTTTTGTATAAAATCGCAACTTGCTTTTGCAGCAACATTACCTCCGCGTCGGAGTTGTGGGATTATCCACAGCTATAAGGGAGGAGTGATGAGAAAAGCAATTATCGCGGCATTGGCGCTGACAGTATTTGCACCTGCCGGTTTTGCCGCAGATGTTGAAGCCTCGAAAGAAGAAGCCGCAAAGGGTCGCCGAGGCTTTGAAAGCATGGGGCTGCGAGCCGGGCGACGAAATCGAGAAAGAGACTTCGGGTATTTTTAAACTTGACGGTTCAAAGTGCAAGGCCGGTCAGTATGACGTTAAGGTCAGCAAAGACTACAAAGTGATAAGCATCACTGGCGACCAATTACTATGGGGAAGCGGCGCTGAAAAGCGCGCCGCTTTTCCCCTCTGGCGAACGGAAACGCACGGCGTCGCCATCCGCCCATGCCTCGCCCGACGCGATAAGGCGCAGGGCGTGCGGGTAAAGTTTATGCTCGGTGGCGAGGACGCGCTGGCCAAGCGTTTCGGCCGTGTCATCCGGCAAAACGGGCACGGCGGCCTGCGCCACGATTGGCCCCTCATCCATCTCGAAGCGCACGAAATGCACGGTGCAGCCAGTAATGCGCACGCCCGCCTCAAGCGCCCGTTCATGCGTATGCAGACCGCGAAAGGCGGGGAGCAGCGATGGGTGAATGTTGAGTTGCCGGTTGCGCCACACCTCGACGAAATCGGTGGTGAGCAGGCGCATGAAACCTGCATTGCAGATCAGCTCGACGCCCGCGTTGACCAGCGCGCGGTGCATGACCGCCTCAAAATCGCCGCGCGTCGGGTAGGCTTTGTGATCGATGGCGACGGCGAGAATGCCCTCCGCGCGCGCCGTCTCCAGCCCTGCCGCATCCGGGCTGTTCGATATAACCACCACGATTTCCGCCGGGTAATCGGGCGCGCGGCA
Organism: Hyphomicrobiales bacterium; assembly: GCA_034440495.1. Lineage (GTDB taxonomy): Bacteria > Pseudomonadota > Alphaproteobacteria > Rhizobiales > Rhodomicrobiaceae > JAWXCE01. The sequence goes on from JAWXCE010000003.1 coordinate 42,057, forward strand.
CGCCTCGATCAGCGCCGCCATGTTCGAGCCGCGCCCAGAAATAAGGATGCCGACGCGCTTTTTCGTCATGCCGACAAACCCAGTTTACCGGAAAACTGAACGGCGTCGCCGTCATTGCGCGGGGCAAGCTCGCCAATCACATAAGCTGTTTCGCCGACCGCCCCGAACGCGGAAATCACATCGCCGCAGCGTTCCGCCGCCACGACCACCACCATCCCGACGCCGCAATTGAACGCGCGCAGCATCTCGGCCTCCGCCACGCGGCCCTCACGCGCCAGCCAGCCGAACACGGCAGAAGCGGCGATGGCGGATAAATCCACCCGCGCCGCGAGCGATTTCGGCAATACGCGCGGCAAATTCTCCGGCAATCCGCCGCCGGTGACGTGCGCAAGCGCCTTGATTGCTCCGGTTGCCCGCAACACGCCCAAAATTGATTTCACATAAATCCGAGTCGGATCAAGCAGTGCTTTGCCGAGCGCGCGCTGGGGTGAGAATGGCGCGGGCGCATCCCAAGGCAGACGGGTTTGCGCCACGATTCGGCGGACGAGCGAGAAGCCGTTGGAATGAACGCCGGACGAGGCGAGCGCGATCAGCACGTCACCCGCTGCGATATCGGAGCGCGGGAGCAGCGTTCCCCGCTCGGCGGCGCCAACGCAAAAACCGGCCAGATCGTAGTCCCGACCTGCGTAAAGGCCCGGCATCTCCGCCGTCTCGCCGCCGATCAGGGCGCATCCAGCCTGTCGGCATCCTTCCGCGATGCCCGCGACGACATCGCGCGCGGCAGCCACGTCGAGACGACCACTGGCGTAGTAATCAAGGAAAAACAGCGGTTCCGCGCCCTGCACAACGACGTCGTTAACGCACATTGCTACAAGATCAATGCCGATGGTCGAATGTAGTCCGGTTTCGATGGCGATTTTGACCTTGGTGCCAACGCCATCGTTCGCGGCGACCAGTACCGGATCGACGAAACCCGCCGCCTTTAGGTCGAACAGCCCGCCGAAGCCGCCAAGCTCCGCGCCTGATCCGGGCCGTGCGGTGGAGGCGGCAAGCGGCTTGATCGCCTCGACAAGCGCCGCGCCCGCGTCAATGTCCACACCGGCGGAGCGGTAGTCGAGCGCTTGCGGCTCTGGCGCTTTGCTTGTCATGCTCGTTTTTTCCGAAATTCCGCCTTGATGTTTGCATACTGTTCAATGCAATCATCATTAGATTTTAAGCTTGAGGTTTTCAAGCGCCAACCGGATTGTTCGCCGGTCTATCCAAGGAAACGCTGTGACGTTCAGAATTTATCTCGCGCTCTCTGCAATTCTCTTCGCCGCAGGCGCGCAGGCGCAAGGCGGGCAGGGGTCTCTGTTTACGGTCGCTAAGGTGTCCGTGCAGGCCGAGGCGCAGGATTCGGTGGAGGCCAAACAGCTCGCTATCGCCGAGGGGCAGAAAAAAGCGCTCAATACGCTGATGAAGCGGCTAACAGGCTTTCGTGCGCAAAACCGCCTGCCGCAACTGGATGACGCCGCTATCGAGCGCATGGTGGACGGCTTGCAGGTACGCCAGGAACGCGCCTCGGGCACCGTGTACCTCGCCCAGCTTGATTACAATTTCCGCGCCGCCGCCGTGAAAGACGTTCTAAACCGTTTCGGAGTCGCCTTTATAACGGAGCGCGCGCCCGAGGTTCTGGTGCTCCCGGTTTATCTGGCGGGCGGCGTAATTCAGCCTGGCGAGAAGAACGCATGGTTGCAGGCGTGGTCACGGCTCGACCTCGCGAATGCGATCTCGCCCGTCAAACTCGTGCAGCCGCGCCCCGATCTCACCGCCGATGCGGCGCGCGCAGCCTCCACGTCGCCGCAAAGCCTGGAGGCGATAAACTATCAGTACCGTGCCGAGTATCTCGTGCTGGCGCTTGCTGAACTCGATGAACGCGGCGGACTGAAAGTGCGCCTGATTGGCCGCGACGCCGCCGGAGCGATCAGACTGGAGCGTAGCTTCAAATCTTACGGCGAGGAGCCTGAGGTCAACGCTCAAGCGGCCGCCCAGATCGCCTTGAATGTGTTCGAGGGCCGTTGGAAGCTGCGGCGGCTCGCCAGTCAGGGCGCGCTCGATGGCGGCTCGCAGGAACTGGCGCAGATCGATCTCAGCGCACAGTTCGCCGGGCTGAAGGAATGGCGCATTATCAAAGACCGGCTGGAGAAACTGCCCGGGGTGCAAAGCCTGGATATTAAAGCCGTTAATCCGCGCGGCGCAAGCATCACCCTTGAGTTTCCCGGCGGCGCCGAACGCTTGGCGAAAACGGCGCTAAGTTACGGTCTCACGCTTGAGGGCGGCGAGGGCGCTTGGGTTTTGCGCTTGCAGTAACTGACTGAAAGGTCGTTTCAGGCGTGTACCTGCCAAACATACTGACGATCCTGCGGCTCATTCTCACGCCCGTAATCGTGTGGCTGATCGTATCCGGGCGGCTCACCGAAGCGTTCGCCGGATGCCTGATCGCGGGCGTCACCGACGCGGCCGACGGCTTTCTGGCCCGGCGCTTTCACTGGCAATCGGCGCTCGGGTCGTACCTCGATCCCATTGCCGACAAATTCCTGCTGGTCAGCCTTTATGTCACGCTCGGCGTGATTGGGTATTTGCCTGCCTGGCTCGCCATCGCCGTCGTCAGCCGCGATATTCTGATTGTCGGCGCGGTGCTCCTTTCCTGGTTGATGGGGATGCCCATGAAGATGCGTCCGCTTCCGCTGAGCAAGATAAACACAGGCGCGCAGGTCGCCTTCGCGCTGATCGTGCTGGCCGAAGCCGCGTTCTCGCCCGGTCTCAAGCCGTGGCTGTTTTACGGCGCGTGGATTGTAGGCGCCCTCACTCTCGTCACAGCAACGCATTATGTGATATTATGGCTAAAGCACATGGCGAGCGCTCCGGAGCAACATGGTTGAGCAACTGGTTTTAGGCTTGCCGGTGACGACCTCTTTAGAAGCGGAAGATTTTCTTGTAAGCGAGTGTAACTCCACCGCCGCACGTCTCATTCATGAATGGCCAAAGTGGCCCGGTCGCGCTTGCGTCATCTCTGGGCCGCAGGGCAGTGGAAAAAGCCATCTCGCGCAGGTCTGGAGCGCTAAAGCGGGTGCGAGAATGGTGACGGGCGCCGACATTACGGGCAACCAGATCGATTCTCGGCATGTAGTGGTCGAGGATGTCGATCGCGGTGGATTTGACGAGCGCAGCTTTTTCCACCTGCTCAACATGTCGCGGGAAACCGGCTTCTATGTGCTGCTCACGGCGCGCACGCCGCCCGGCGAGTGGAGCGTGGTGCTGCCTGATCTGCGTTCCCGCTTCCGGTCGCTGACTGTCGCCGCGATTGGCGCGCCCGATGACGGGCTTCTGCGGCTGCTGCTGGTAAAACATTTCGCCGACCGCCAGCTTGCCGTGCAACCCGATGTCGTCGACTATCTGCTGAAACGCATGGAGCGCAGCGCCGCCGCCGCCGGAGAAATACCAGCGCTTCTTGACAAAGCGGCGATGTCGCATCAGCGGCGCATCACCCGCGCGCTGGCACGGGATGTGCTAGGCGGACAGTTCGACGCCGCAGCGGCTGACGCTTAAGGCGGCTTGTGGCGGATTTATAATGTTGTCATGATAACGTGACAACTCGGATCCCGTAGTCACATCCACATTTGCGGCTTTCGTGCATTTTGAACGAGGTTATTCCCATGGGCGTCGCGCACAAGCTTGCTGAAAAATCTGTAAAAGAGACAAAGGTCAAACCGCCGCGCTATTTTAACCGCGAGTTGTCCTGGCTGAATTTCAACGGGCGGGTGCTGGAAGAAGCGGGGAACGCCAGTTATCCGCTGCTGGAAAGATTGCGTTTTCTGTCGATTTCAGGCTCCAACCTCGATGAATTTTACATGATCCGGATCGGTGAAATCCGGGATCACGCTGCCGAAGGCGATGAAGAGCGCACGCCCGATGGCCTAAGCCCGGCCGAGTTGCTGGCCAAGGTTGGCGCCGCTGTGTACGCCATGCTCGAAAAGCAGCAAAGCGTCTGGGTTAAATTGCGCGCCGAACTCGATCAGGCTGGCATCAAAGTGACGCCACCGGAAACTCTGACAGCGGATGAACTGACATGGCTTGAGGGTTACTTTCATGAGGTGTTTCCAGAGCCGAAGCCAATAGCCGTCGATAACGAGCACGATCTGCCGTTCATTCCGAACAAGGGATTTGTGCTTGGCGTCGAGTGCGAAAGCGAGACGCCGGGCGCGCCCGCCCGCATCCAGGCTATTTTACCGGTGCCGCTCGACATTCCGCGCTTCATCCCCGTTCCATCCAATGGGAAACTAACTGTCGGCGGCCACCCGGTGCTGCGCTTTCTGCGCATCGAGGATATCGTTGCATTCTACGCCGACCGCTATTTTCCCGGCTTCAAAATCATCAGCAAAGGGCTGTTCCGCGTGCTACGCGACAGCGACCTCGATCTTGAGGAGAAGGCCGAGGACGCTTTGCTGACCATCAAGAAGCGGGTGGAGGACGCGCTCAAACGGCGTCCTGAGGGGCCATATATTCGTCTCGACATGGAGCCGACCATTTCCGTGTCGCTGCGTGAATTCATGCTGCGCAGGCTGGGCGTGGGGCATGGGCAGGCCTTCGTCAAACGCGAATTCATGGGCATTGCCGACCTGTCCAAACTGATTGTGTCCGAGAGGAAAGACCTGCAATTTCCGCCGTATGAGGGCCGTTTTCCGGAGCGGGTGCGCGAGCACAACGGCGATTGCTTTGCCGCCATCAAGGAAAAAGATTTTGTGGTGCATCACCCTTACGAAAGCTTCGACGTGGTGCTGCAATTTCTGAAACAGGCGGCGAACGATCCCGCTGTCGATATCATCAAATGGACGTTGTACCGCACTAGCAAAACCGATCTGGGCATCGTGCGCGCGCTGACGGACGCCGCCAAAGCCAAAAAGGAAGTTACCGCGTTCATCGAAATCAAGGCGCGTTTTGACGAGGAACTGAACTTGCGCCTTGCGGACGAATTGCAGGCGGCGGGTGTGCGGGTGGAGTATGGCTTCGATGAGCTGAAAACGCACGCCAAGCTTGGCCTGATCGGACGCTGGGAAGGTGGCAAACGCGCCATTTACTGTCACCTTGGCACCGGCAACTATCACCCGCAGACAGCCAAGATTTACACCGACCTATCGTTCTTTACGGCCGACGACGCGATTTGCCGCGATGTGGCGCGGGTTTTCGGCGCGCTGAACGACCGCCGCATTCCGTCTGCGCTCACGACGCTTGCAAATTCGCCGCATGGCATTCGCGCCCGCATCATGCAGCATATCGACGAGGAAATTATTTACGCCAAAGAGGGGCGTCCGGCTGCGATCTGGATGAAGATGAATGCCCTGGTCGATCTGGCCGTAATCGACAAGCTTTATGAGGCCAGCAACGCAGGCGTAGCGATAAAGCTGGTCGTGCGCGGCATGTGCTCGCTTGTGCCGGGCGTTAAAGGCCAATCTGAGAACATTGAAATCAAAAGCGTCATTGGTCGCTTTCTGGAGCACAGCCGCATTTACTGCTTCGGCAATGGGCGCGGGCTTCCCTCCAACGAGGCGCACGTATATTTCAGTTCAGCCGACTTGATGCAGCGCAACCTCGACCGGCGCGTGGAGGTTATGGTTCCTCTCACCAACGACACGGTGCATGAACAGGTTCTGGAGCAGATCATGGTTGCAATGCTAAAGGATAATGAGCAAAGCTGGACCATCTTGCCAGACGGCGGGTCGGTACGTGTGAAAGCGGTCGATGGCGAGCAAAGTTTCAACGCGCATCATTACTTTATGAGTAATCCCAGCCTGTCAGGGCGCGGCGAATCGGTGAAAGCGAGCGCTCCGCCGGACTTACAATGGTGATCGTATGATTGAGACGAAATATAAAAACGGGCGAGTTTGACTGTGAACCGGCTCGCTTCCTCAAAGCTAACCTACGATCCCGTCGCTGTTGTCGATATTGGCTCCAACTCCATCCGTCTTCTCATTTATGAGGCTCCAGCGAGGAGCCTCACGCCAATTTTTAATGAGAAAGTGCTTTGCGGCCTTGGCCGTCGTCTCGCCACGACACGGCGGCTTGAACTCGCGCCGATGGAGCGCGCGTTTGCAGCGCTGCGCCGTTTCCGCCGCATCATCGAGCAGACGGGAGCCCGCAGCGTTCATGTTATCGCGACCGCGGCGGCGCGCGACGCTGAAAATGGCGCCGAGTTCATCGCCAAGGCGCAGAAGATGATCGGCGCCGATATCCGCGTCCTCAACGGCGAGGAAGAGGCCGAACTGGCGGCGGCCGGTATCGCGGCCGGCTTTCTCGACGCAAATGGCGTCGCCGGGGATCTCGGCGGAGGTAGCCTGGAATTGGTGGACATCGCTGATGGCAAAGTGCGCAACGCCCAGTCGGTGCAGCTTGGTGCCCTGGCGCTCATCGACAAGTCAGCGGGCAGTCTGGTCAAAGCGCGGGAATTTATTGACCGCGATCTGCAAACCATTCCGTGGCTCAACGCCGGGACGGGGCGGCCTTTTTATCCCATAGGCGGCGCCTGGCGCACCATCGCCCGCATTCACATGCACATGACCGGATATCCGTTGAGCGTCGTCCACGCCTACGCCATGACGCCGGACGACGTGACGCAAGTTTCGAATGCTTTCACAACGCGGCACACATCGGCGGTTGAAAAGCTCATCGCGGCAACGGGCGAACGGGCGGAAACGTTGCCTTTCGCGGCGCTCGTCATGAAGCGCGTTGTGGATAGGCTTCAGTCTTCGGAAGTGCAGCTATCTGCGTTCGGCGTGCGCGAGGGACTGATTTACCGCATGTTAAGCGAGCGCGAACGCGAGCGCGATCCACTCATCGCCGCGTGCGAGGACATGGCGCAACTGCGCTCCCGCTCGCTGGAGCATGCGCGCGAGCTGTGTCGCTGGACGGACAGTCTGTTTCGCAAGCCAGGGCCCAAAGAAACGGATGAGGAGCGGCGCCTGCGTCATGCTGCGTGCCTGCTATCGGACATCGCTTGGCGTGCGCACCCCGATTATCGCGGCGAGCAATCTATGAGCTTTGTCGCACAGTCATCGTTTGTCGGCATCGACCACCCTGGGCGCGCGTTTCTGGCGCTCACTGTTTACCATCGTCACGAGAAAGGGCTGAAAGGCGACATGACGCCCCAGCTTAAGCGTCTGGCGGGAAGCCGGTGGATCAAACGGGCGCAGATTATTGGCGCCGCCGTGCGTACCGCCCATATTCTATCAGCGGGCATGGCGGGCGTCATTCCGCACACCTCTATCGGCTATGACGAGAACAAGCTTGTGCTGCAACTACCCTCGAAACTTGCGCCCCTCGACGGGGAGCGGCTGCAACGGCGATTGCGGGGCCTTGCGCATTTGCTGAACTGTCAGCCAGAAATCCGTATCAGCGCCAAGTTCGACGCCGCTCGCGCCATCATGCGGGCCATATCGAGGCGCACTCCAGAACCCGCGCCTGAATAAGGACTCTCTAGACCCGATCCTGATTTGATTGAATCAATCAAATCAGGATCGGGTCTAGCTTAATAAATAGAGCCGTTCTCGTCCGAAAACCACTTAACACTTTTCGGGAACGGCTCTAGCTTTTACAAATTTAAGAAAACGTGCGCTATCAAACTGGCGCAGCATCGTAGCAGGACATGGACAAAGACCTTTACACAATTTTAGGGCTGAAGCGCGCGGCGAGCGATGACGAGATTCGTCAGGCTTATCGCAAGTTGGCCAAGCAGCACCATCCGGACAAAAACCCCGGCGACAAGGCGGCTGAGGAGAAATTCAAAAAAATCTCCGCTGCTTTCGCGATTCTGGGCAGCCCGGAAAAGCGCAAACGCTATGATGCGGGTGAAATCGACGAAACCGGGCAGGCGCGGCAGGCTTACGCCGATCCCGGTTATGGCGGCGGGAGCGGGCCATATGAGGATTACGCCGATATTTTTGGCGAGGTGTTCGGGCGCACGCGCGGCGGAGCTGGCGGTGGCCGCTTCCAGATGCGCGGCATGGATTTCCGCTATACGCTGGAGGTCGATTTTCTGGAAGCGGTGAACGGCCTCAAAAAGCGGGTGAAGTTGCCAGAGGGCGACGAACTTGATGTGACGGTGCCTGCGGGCGTCGATACGGGCTACACGCTGCGGCTAAAAGGCAAGGGCGAGCCGGGCGTTGGTGGCGGGCCTGTCGGCGACGCGCTGATCGAGTTGAAAGTGCGCCTGCACCCGTATTTCGAGCGCCAAGGCGACGACATCCATCTTGAGCTGCCGGTCACGCTTTACGAGGCGGTGCTCGGCGCGAAAGTCGAGGCGCCTACCATAACCGGCCGGGTGACCCTGACGATCCCCAAAGGCGCGACCACTGGGCAGACGCTGCGGCTGCGGGGCAAGGGCGCTCCAAACCTGCAAACCAAAATCGCTGGCGACCAGCTCGTGAAGCTGAAAATCGCCATGCCTATGAAGGTCGATGACGCACTGGCGGAGTTTTTGGAGCAATGGCGCGATGGCAACGAATACGATCCGCGCACCAAGCTGCGTGACGCATAAGGTAGGCCATCCTCACCCGGTTGTGCCGATCAGTTTAGCGGTGTTTTCAAATTGATGCGGCCGCTCCACGCCTGAAAATCGTCCGCCCCAACGCCTTCCAGGGCGGCGGCGGCCTCCATCGTCAACCCACTCGCCGTGCCGAGAGCAAGGCCTGCCTCGACCTTGGCGCCCGTTTCGTTCGAGAACGCTTCAAAGTCCGTTAGCTCACCGAATCTCTGCACATCCCAGCCAGTGCCAACCGCCGCGCGAGGCTGGATGAAAGCGCCATGCTCCAGCGGCATTCGATAGGATAGTGCGGAGCCAAGGCTCATGCGCCCAGTCACTATGGCCGAACCCGTGTCTGCGGAGTTCGACCCATCGGTGATAACATCATCCAGCACCGCCATGCTTATGTTCGGAGAAAGCTGGAAGCCTGCAATATTGCGGTTGGCGACAAGCTGGCCGCGCACGAGGCTCCGTCCCGTGTTGAAATCGATCTCCGCGCCATCCTCCGCCGCTATTGTATTGGCGGATGCCCCCCAAGCGGCCCGTGCGTCAAAAAAGATATCAGGGGCAAGCCGGACGCTGGCGTATGGCCCGGCCATGAAACCGCTGCCCGAGACCTGCTGCTGACCCGTTTTGAAGGTTTCATCCATGCTGTCAAACTGCACTAGAGCGCCAACCATCACTTGCGGGTTGACCAGATAGTCGGCGCCGAAATAAAGCATGCCGACTTCGCCCATTTTCTCATGCCGCCCGGCCGCATCCTCGTTCGTCTCCTCGTACTGTGAGGCGCGCCCTTCAAGCCAGAAATCGAGTTTGCTCTCGCCCATCGGCTTCTGCGCTGCGTTTGCATAAGATTTAGCGATAGCGTTGGCGCTCGTTGAAAGCGTGACATCGGCAGGCGTGCCGTTCTCCGTCCGTACAGCCGTGGTTTTGACGGCCTGATCGACGGACGCGGGAGAAACGGCGCGGCGTTGCAGGCTGGTTTGCGCAGTCTCGCCCGACAGCAACCGGTCGGCCCGGCGTTGCATGAAATCCTCAGCCTGAGCGTTAACTCCGCTGGAAACGGACGCTTGCGCTCCTTCGCACCGCGCGGAAATTGTGACGCCGCGCCCGGCGCGATACTCAAAAGTCAACCTGCTGGAGCTTTCGGCGGTAAACGTTGCCGAAAACGGTGCCTTGCCCGCAAAAATGCTTTGCGGTTCCTGTCCGTCAATAATCGCCGCCGAAGCCGCGCCTCCGGGCGATCCGGACACGGTAAACTCGATACGCTCACCGGGCTGAAGCGTGAAAGTATTGGTCAGCCGCGCGCCGTCATAGGGCGCTGAAAGTACGGCGGTTGGCTGCAGATAGGATGCGCAGCCCTCGAAGGTAGTTTCCGCGTTTGCTGCAACGCATGAGAAGGCCGTTAATGCCGTCGAAGCGGCGATAATTTTACGCACTAGAACAGAATTCCTTATCGCACAGTTCATTCGCGTGACGCTTGCGGCGATCCGTGATCCATAGCAATTTTGGAGGTTTATGTATGGAAGCAGCCGTGCAAGGCTTTTCGATTACCTTATTATGCAAGCAAACATTGGCGAAACTGTGCAGACCAAATATAAGCTTTGAGGAACTGTCTTTCGCTATTCGAGGGGCGCCGCCACAACCTCGCCGTCCTTCATCGTCAGCGCGAGTTTGCCGGCTTTGAGGGCGAGGGCGGCCTCGCCGAAAAGCTCGCGGCGCCAGCCTTGCAGCGCGAGGATGCTCGAGTCGTCGCGGCCCAGCGCGATTTGCTCAAGGTCGTCGGATGTGGCGATAAGCTTGGGCGCGACATCGCTTTTCGCGGCGATGGCTTTCAGCAGCACGCGCAGCAGGTCGGCTACAGCGGCGGCGGCCGGCGGCAACGGCGCGGTTTGCGACAGCGGCGGGATGGTCGATGGATCGCGCTTCAGCGCCTGTACCACCACGTCCACCAACTCGCGGCCCCGTTGCGCGCGCGCTGCGCCATCCTTGAAGCTGCGCAGCCTGCCAAGCTCCTCCACCGTTTTCGGCGCCTGCGCCGCCAGGTCGTAAATCGCCTCGTCCTTGATAATGCGCGAGCGCGGCACGTTCTGCTTTTGCGCCTGGGTTTCGCGCCACGCGGCCACCTCCATGACAATAGCCATGGCCTGGGGCGTGCGGACGCGCACTTTCAGGCGCCGCCATGCGTCTTCCGGCTGAGTTTCGTAGGTGGCGGGGTTTTCAAGCAGCGCCATTTCATCATCGACCCAGCGCGCGCGGCCCGCCACCGCCAGCCTGTCGACCAGTTTAAGGTAAACGTCGCGCAGGTGCGTCACGTCGCCAATCGCGTAGTGCAGTTGCGCGGAACTGAGCGGGCGGTGTGCCCAATCGGTGAAGCGGCTGGTTTTGTCGTGGTTTTTGCCGGTAAGCTGCTTCACCAGCGCGCTGTAGCTAACGGACTCGCCGAAGCCGCACACCATGGCGGCAACCTGGGTGTCGAACAACGGCGCGGGGATGATCCTCGCCAGATTGTAAACGATCTCGATGTCCTGACGCGCCGCGTGGAAAACCTTAGTGACCTGGGTGTTGGCCATCAGGTCGAAGAAAGGCTTCAGCGATATATCCCGCGCCAGGGGATCGACGGCGGCGGCAAGGCCTGGCGTGGCGATTTGGATAAGGCACAAATTCGGCCAGAACGTCGTCTCACGCATGAACTCCGTGTCCACGGCGACGAATGGCGCGCGGGCCATTTGCGCGCAGACATCGGCGAGGCCTTGCGTCGTGGTGATGACCGTAATCGGGTCAGGTTTTGCATCTAGCATCGGCTGGTCATTTCACATTCGTTGAACAAACGGCGGCGCCGTCTTGACAAACATTGGGAGGCATGTGCTCTTGACCGTTATTCCAACACGGTTGTGCGATGCTTCTGCATTGAACGCTTGCAAGCGGGACGCGCTTGCGCGAAATCTTAATCAAAATCCTATCTCCGATTCGAGATGCATTAGCTCGCGAAACATTCTCGCAGGACGCTGAAATCCCATGAATAAATCTGCCGGAAAAACAGCCCCCAAAACACGGGCTGGAGCGAAGTCCAAAACGTCAAGCCCGCAGCATAGCGCGGACGCGGACGCAAAACAAACCCCTGCCGCACAAGACACGCACGCCTACCGCTCGCACACCTGCGGCGCGCTTCGCAAAGGCGATGTAGGCGCGCCCGTGCGGCTGTCGGGCTGGGTGCACCGGGTGCGCGACCACGGCGGGCTGCTGTTTTTCGACCTGCGCGACCATTACGGCCTGACGCAATGCGTCATCGAGCCGGAAAGTCCCGCATTCAAGGCCGCCGAGCGTTGCCGTTCGGAGTGGGTTGTGCGCATCGACGGCGAGGTGGTGGCGCGCTCAGCCGATACGGTGAACGCGAATATGCCGACAGGAGAGGTGGAAATCCGGGTGACGGCGCTGGAGCCATTGTCGGAGGCGGGCGAATTGCCGCTACCGGTTTTCGGCGATCAGGTCTATCCGGAGGAAACGCGGCTGAAATACCGCTTTCTCGACCTGCGCCGCGACAAGATTCATCGCAACATCATGAAGCGCAGCCAAATCATCTCGGCGCTGCGCAGGCGGATGACGGATGCGGGCTTTTTCGAGTTCCAGACGCCGATTTTGACCGCCTCCAGCCCTGAGGGCGCGCGCGACTTCCTCGTGCCGAGCCGCATGCACCCGGGCAAGTTCTATGCGCTGCCGCAGGCGCCGCAGCAGTTCAAGCAGCTCATCATGATGGCGGGGTTCGACCGCTATTTCCAGATCGCGCCGTGCTTCCGCGACGAGGACGCGCGCGCCGACCGGAGCCCGGGCGAGTTCTACCAGCTCGACATCGAGATGAGCTTCGTGACGCAGGAGGACGTGTTCGGCGCCGTCGAGCCGGTTCTACGCGGCCTGTTCGAGGAGTTCGGCGACGGTAAGCCTGTGACGCCGAAGTTCCCGCATATTCCGTATGATGTGGCCATCGCGAAATACGGTTCCGACAAGCCCGACCTGCGCAACCCCATCGAAATGCAGGACGTGTCCGAGCATTTCCGAGGCTCTGGCTTCAAGGTTTTCGCCGGAATGCTGGAGAAGGATGCTAAAGCGCGAGTGTGGGCGATCCCCGCGCCAGGCGGCGGGAGTCGGGCCTTCTGCGACCGCATGAATTCATGGGCGCAGCAGCAAGGCCAGCCGGGCTTGGGGTATATCTTCTGGAAAACTGTTGAGGGTGCTTCAGTTGGTGGTCACGTAGGACAAATGATGATTGGTTTGCCGCAGGGGCAACAAGTAGTTGGTTCAGGCCCAGTAGCTAACAATTTAGGACCAGAGCTTACTGAGGCAATCCGCCAGCAGCTCGGCCTGAAAGCTGGCGACGCGGTGTTTTTCGCAGCGGGCGATCCAGCCAAGTTCTATAAATTCGCGGGCGAGGCTCGAACCAAGGTCGGCACGGAGTTGAACCTCATCGCCAAAGACCGCTTCGAGTTCTGCTGGATTACCGATTTCCCGTTTTACGAGTGGAACGAGGAGGACAAGAAAATCGACTTCTCGCACAATCCGTTCTCGATGCCGCAGGGCGGGATGGAGGCTCTCACCGCCGCCGAAAAAGCCGGTCGCGACGCGCTGCTCGACCTGAAAGCCTTCCAGTACGACATCGTGTGCAACGGCGTGGAGCTATCGTCCGGCGCAATCCGGAACCACAAGCCGGAGATCATGTACAAGGCGTTCGAGATCGCAGGCTACGGGCCGGAGGTTGTGGACGCCAAGTTTGGCGGCATGATCCGCGCGCTCAAATGCGGGGCGCCGCCGCACGGTGGCATCGCGCCGGGTGTGGATCGTATCGTCATGCTGCTGTGCGGGGAGGAAAACCTGCGCGAGGTGACCATGTTCCCCCTCAACCAACAGGCGCAGGATTTGCTGATGGGCGCGCCATCCGAAGCGACGGCGAAGCAGTTACAGGAACTGCACATCCGCCTCAACCTGCCGAAGGTCTAAAGTCCGCAAAGCAGTCGGCGACCGCGAATGTCAAGCCCGGCGGATCAAGGGTTATCTCGCCTTCGCCGACGATCTCGGTTTCCGCCTTAGCGGCGCCCGTGCGCCGGTGATGCACAATATAGCGGCTTTTGCCGGCGACGATAAGATAATGCTGAATGCTAGTTTTCGCGAAGTAGTAAACAAGTTTTTCCTCAACGTCGAAAACCTTGGTGGACGGCGACAACACTTCGACGACAACGACTGGATCGTCGATAAGCGACACACCACCGTCGAGCCTGTCGCCACAGATTACGATCACGTCCGGGACAAAATAGCTGTGGTCTTCGATGATGACGCCCGGGCCGTCGATGATCGCCTCGCACGGCAGCCCCGCCTTCCGGATTGCTGATCGCAACGCCAGCCACACCGACGCCTTCAACCGCGCGTGCTCCACGCTCTCGCGGCTCATGGCGTAAACTTCGCCGCTGGCGAGTTCATGCCGCTCTTCGCGCCCCTCGGTCCATTCGAGGAACTCGAGCAGCGACATTTTGAGAGGCTTTTCACTTTTCTCAAGTGCTATCATCATCACATGCTAACATATCGCTGAATGTCTGACGAGCGCGCGCCCGTTTCGCAAATAGACAATGAACTTGCATACCCCTGCGAGCGTTCACTAACAAAACAATCATCCCCGCGAACAGCGGTGGCAAAACCGCATGACAGAGGCTTATGGCTTACTTCATTTTGATCACCCTGGCGTTAACGGCGATTATCGCCGCGCGCTATCTCATCCTTTCCGGCCTTGCGCACTGGCTTTTGTGGGGGCGGGGCGGCGAGCGTCTGAACGCCGTGCGGCTCAATCGCGAGCGGCCAATGAGGCGCGCTATTCGTGAAGAAGTTCGGCTTTCACTGATCGCGTCCGCAATTCACGCCCCATTTGTCGCCGTCGCCATGATGATATGGTTGCGGTACGACGGCACGCAGGTCTATTCGAATGTTAATGACTACGGTTGGCCGTATCTGTTCCTAAGTTTTTTTATCTATCTCATTATACAGGACAGTTATTATTACTGGGCGCATCGGGCGATGCATCACCCGCGCCTGTTTCGCGTCATGCATGCAGGCCATCACCATGCGCGCCATCCGACGCCGTTTTCATCGTTCGCGTTCGATCCGGCCGAGGCAGTGGTGACGGCTTGGTTATTGCCCGTGATGGTGTTTCTTATCCCTATTCACATCGGCGCGTTGATTGCGCTCGTGACGGTGATGACAGTGGCGTCAATTCTTAATCATTCCGGCTGGGAGGTTTTCCCGCGCGCGTTCGTAAATAGCATGGTGGGTCGGCAATTAATCACAGCGACTCATCACAGCCATCATCACATCCGGTTCAACGCGAATTACGGCCTCTACTTCCGTTTCTGGGACAGGCTGATGGGCACTGACTCCATGGTTCATCCCCGTAAACCAGCACACCGCGAAGTTATGCTACCAGGCCGCCCCGCAGACGCCTCTCACCCATAGAGACGCCACGGCCTGGTTCGCACAATACTAGTTGAATCGCGGCGTGTTCAAATCGTCCGCATTCAGACGATATAGCGTCCTGAGATCCTTGATGCCTTGCGAAATGAGGATTTGACAATCCGTCGCTCCGATTTCCCTCGCTTCATCGAGCGCAAAAAAGAGCATGCGCGCAAGGCATACCGCCTGGCTTTTCGCGGCCGCTGTGTCCCTTGTATCGTCCATGCAAATCGTTTCGTCGAACATAGTATTTCTCATTTGTGTGTTTCCCTGAATGACGCAAACTCTCTCGCCTCGCCGTCAACTAAACATAATCTTTTTATAACGTCGAAATCACTAGATTACACAACGACAAGACGTTTGGTTTGGCTGTGTTGGAAAAGATATAAAGAAGATCTACTTATTCTTTAACGCTGATATTGTATGCAATGACTGTAAGTAAAGATTTGTTTTGTTCTAATATTACACACATATGTATGCATATTTATACTTTTGCGGTCATTATTATGAATTCAAACAAAAGGCCCGTGATCCTGTGATCACGGGCCTTTTTGCATTTGCTGTAAGTTCTTTTAATCGAGGTAAAAATTTCTGCGAAGATATCCCGGAGACGTAAAATTCTGCCCCTGGCCTTCCCAAAAGTCGAGGCTCATCCGGCGGACTGTGTATTCGCATGTGATCTCACAGTAAACCCAAGCGCCGCCCGGCAACTTGACCTGGATTCCCAACCGGGCGATGCGGACGGGAGCCACCACCGAACGGGAACCATAATGGCTCTCAACCAGGACAAAGCGGTAGCCATCATTCTTGCGGTAAGGCGCTTTTTTTAAGCTACGCCGTGGCTTAATCTCATCTACATACACGTCTTTTGGCCGGTAGTCTGCGCTCGACGTCTCCGCCATACAGACGAAAGCGAGCGCCGCCATCCCTATTTTTAACGCCGTTTTCATATGATTCCCTCGTTTATCCGAATCGCCATTGCGGAGGCCCACGCACTCACGCATTCATGTCTGGCTGAAGATAGCGGCGCGGGCATGACCGATGCAAGCGCGGAAGGGGCGTAGCCAGGCCGGAGAAGAGGTTATGGAGAAAATATTCAGCTACTGCGAGCGCGGCTTCAACCCCGCCTTCTGGGCCGAGCCGTTAAACGCGCTCACCAATCTCGGCTTTATCCTGGCCTTCGCCGTCGCTCTTTACGCGGTGCTACACCGGCCTAAAGGCGAGCACGGTACGTGGATGTATTTCCTCATTTTCACCGTCTTTGCGATAGGCGTGGGCAGCTTCCTGTTTCACACGCTGGCGACGCCTCAGGCCGCGCTAGCCGACGTTATCCCCATCAGCATTTTCATGCTCACTTATTTCGCATATGCCATGCAACGGTTTTTAAACCTCCACTGGGTGCTGACCATACTCGCGACTGCCGGATTTTTCGCCATATTACAGGCAGCCGGAGACCTGCGTTGTTCAGGCGGCGAAATTGACTTCCTTCGACAGGTTCCGGCGTTCAAGGGTACGCGCTGCCTGAACGGGAGCTTAGGCTATGTCCCGGCCTTCGGAGCGATGGGGCTAATCGGCGGATTGCTGGCGCTGAAAGGGCATCCGGCGGCACGCTGGGTACTGGCGGCGGCTCTGGCGTTCGCCATCTCGCTGACGTTCCGCACATTTGACCGCGAATGGTGCTGGATTTTCAGCATCGAGGGCAGGGCGATTGGCACCCACTTCATCTGGCACCTGCTGAATTCACTCACGCTGTTCCTGCTGCTCATGGGCGCGATCCGCCACGGCGCCTATAATCGCAATCGCATCGAAAGCGCTTGAAAGTTGCGCCGCACGGCTTGCCAGCACGGGGCCAATCAACGATAGTCGGCGCTCATTTGCGGACGTGGCGAAACAGGTAGACGCAAGGGACTTAAAATCCCTCGGTCGTAAGGCTGTGCGGGTTCGACCCCCGCCGTCCGCACCAGCGATCTCGCGATCCTCGGGAGGTCGGGCCTGCCTAGTTCAAATAGGTGTGAACGATGACAAAACGCGATGCGATTTTCCTGCCGGACGGCAGGCGCTTTACGAGATCAACCGTTATTGGCGGCGATCCGGTCGGGCGACTTGCTGTTCGTGTCTGGCCAGGTCGGCAGCCGCGAAGATGAATCGCCCGAGCCAGTCTTTGAGGCCCAAGTCCAGCTTGCATTCGACAATCTGCGTGCAGTTCTCAAGTCCGCCGATTGCACGTTCGACGACATCGTTGACGTGACGACCTTCCACACCGACCCTGCCAAGCAATTCGAGACGGTGAACGCCGCTCGACTGAAGGAAATGGGCGAACCGCCTTATCCGAACTGGACTGCGGTGGGCGTGAACTGGCTGGCGGGCTTCGATTTCGAGATCAAGGTCATTGCGCGCATCCCTCAGGCCAACTAATCGGTTGATGCGCCGATTTTCTTGTGACTCATAGCGCTCAGGCTAAGGTTTCGCCCGGCGACCATCCACGGATAGAAAATGCGCGACATGCGGCGTGAGCTGAATACCGTTTTCATGAAGCGATTGACGAGTCCGGACGGGGTGCTGAGCAGCGACAGCAGGTTGATGCACTCGTCACCGTGATAGATGCGGCCGTTGAATTTGACCGCCATGCCCTCGTCGAGGTCAAGCCCGGCGGCCTTCACTTCGGCGACGAGCGGATCATCCGAGCGGGCGTCGACGATGCGCACCGGGCCGACGGTTTCGCGCGAGCGCACAAGTTTGGCGTAGCGCGTGCAAAACGGGCACTCGCCGTCATAAACGATGTCTATGCCGTTGCCGTCCGGGTTTACGGTGGCTACTTTCGCCATCTCTCTCCGCTTTCCAATAAGCCACGATAGGCGCGCGGGTGAGCGGGCAAAAGGGGCGAATCGTCACGATGTGGCGCACCAGCTTTCGCGCTTGCCGCCGTCATAGGCGCGCGCCAATCCCTCGCCGATCATGGTTTCCGACACGTCGCGGCCATTTACATACACCGTTGCCAGCGTACGGCCGTACTTGTCGATGCGTCCCGTCTCTTCAACCTTGACCTCGCCGCTTTTCAGCAACTGCTCGAAGCGGCGCGTGGCGACATTGCCGAGACGCCGTTCCGCGTCGCACTTGGCGAAGTGAGTTTCCGGCGTGTCGTAGCCGAGCACCCGGTAGGTGACGCCGTAGGGCGCTTTCATGGTGTCGCCATCGACGACGATCCAGGCGACGGTGAGGTAAAGCGCGTAGCGAAATGCATGCATGTCAGCCTCCATATGTTTGGATGGAGGCTGAGGCGATTCGGTCGGCTCACGCTAATGGCAGGGCAGCGGCGCCCACACTTTCATACGAACCATTTTAATCAATCCATGGCGATTTGGCAGGCTCGGATGGCGGCGCATCGCTCACCTCCGGCTTGATGGCAATCCGCTTCGATAGCCGGTGCGCCCGATACGTCCAGCCCCGCAACGTGGAAAGGCGAGACTGAATATCTTGTGCGACATGGTTTTCAACACGGTCTGTCACGGTTCGCTCATTAGGTAAGAACTCGTTTAAGATGTTTTGCTGATACCATTGCAACGCGGGCAAAGACGACTGGCCAATGCTTCGCAGGTAGGTCAAATCCAACGATGGGCCACCACCACCCACCTCGCGTGCATGTTTAACGTTGTACATTGCAATATGGCCACCAACGTCGATGAAACACGAGGCGTAGAACACCGCCACGACGACAAGCGCGTTGGCGTTCAGCAGCCACAGATTGGGTTTGCGCCGTAAAATTTTGACGGCGAGAAACGCGAGGCCGAGCGCGACCATGCCCATCCAGATCAGAGCATACAGCCGGAAATAGGTGAGCGAATATATCTCGACGTAGTTCACCGTGCGCAGGATCGACGATGCCACCAGAAAAATATTCTGCGCCAGCCACAGATAGATAAAACGCCGCACGGCCACGCTGTCTTCGATTGAACTGCCCGGCCGCATCACGATGAGCACAAATCCGCCAGCGATAAGTGCGGTGATGATGAGCGGGTAGGCGCCGCGATGGGCGTATTTAGCGTAACTCAAACCGGGCGGAAGCGGTATGCCAGCCCAGATATAAAATGCATCGAGCGCATTTGGCGCCAGAAAAATGAGGTTAAACAGCAGAAGCCCCCGCAGCACGGCGGACTTGCCAAGCAGCGGCCCAAAATCTTCTGTGCCCCCGAATTTGGCAGTATTTCTGCTCGCAAATCGGAGCCGGACGGGACGCAAAATCGTCCAATATCCGGTGAATACCAGCGCCCAAAAGGCAATCCGCTTGAAGGAAACAGCATCGCCCGCCGAGCGCAGGTCGATGGCCTTGAGCCAGCCGTCAATGATCGGATTTGAAAGCGCGAACAGCCCGATAAAGACAGCGCCCAGCACAATCGGCGCAATCCACGCGAGCGTATCCGCGCCAAAACTCGGGCGGCCAGCGCGGCGGCGGCTTCGCATCACTGTGTCCGCATCCCGGACGAGCGGCGTGAGAGCGTTAACGCCATAAAGCATCAGGTGCGCCAACCAATCCAAAGCGCTGCCGGGCAGTCCGCGCCGATCAACGCCAGCCAGCATCATAAGCCCGGAGGCGAACATCGCGATGGCGACAAAACCTGGCGTCTCGACCATCGCGGCGGCGAGGCCCGCGAGCGCAAGCACGAGCCACCAGGCTTTCCCGCGCCAGCGCCGCCAGTGAAAGACGATCACCGCAAACAGCAGCGCCCCCGCGAAAACGCCCGCCGTCGCCCCGATTTCAGATTTGTAGAATAAAAAATCAGCGCCCGCGACAAGCGCCGCGCCCGCCGCGAGTTTGGCCCACAGCGGCTGTCCTTTTTCCATAATCCCCATATCATCCCCCATTTTGCGCGCGGTAATCGCCGCCGCTCGCGCTCTTAGAGCGGATCGCTGCGGCAAATATGGAAATGGAGGGGCATGACGGGCATTTACGGACCGAGGCAAGCTTTTACGCTAAAGCGCTAAAAGCCCTAAGGCGGAAAAGGCAGACACGGGTAACACACAGATCGGTATAATGTATTAGAGTAACCGGCAACAAACACGTCTTGTATTTATATCCGCTGACAGATTAATGTCAGCGATCTTGAGACATCGGGAAAGAGACACGTGCATGACCAGCTTGAGCGAGCCGTCAGACGCCAACGCACAGCCCTCCAGAACAGGGCTTTTCGCGGGGTTGATCTGGTCGGCCGTGGTAGCGATGGCGCTTCTGGCGCTTTCCATGAGCGACAGGCTTCCGGAGGGGCCGGAGGAGTGGACGCTAGACTGGCGCACCGCGCTGTTCTCGGACGCGCCAGTGGAGCAGCGCAAGGATATTGCGGTCGTGCTTGTGACGGATGACAGCCTCGCTAAATACCCGTATCGCTCGCCTGTTGACCGCGCGTTGCTAGCCCGCGTGATAAAGGGTCTGGACGAAGCTGGCGCGAAGGCTATTGGCCTGGACTTCATCTTCGATCGCCCGACCGAGCCAGCCAAGGACGACGCCCTCGCCAGCGCCATCAAAAACGCGCGTACGCCAATCGTCTTCGGCGCGATCGACCAGCGCGATAAG
>JAWXCE010000004.1:0-15247 GCA_034440495.1 Hyphomicrobiales bacterium
GGCTCGAACGGGGCGGCGGTCGGGTCGGCGCGGCGCTTGTAATCACCGGAAATCACCGCGCGCGCGCCGCCATATTCGAGCAAAATTTGCGCCGAGCCGGTGATATGCCCCGCGGGATGCAGCGTCACGCGCACGTCGCCAATCACGACCGTCTCGCCATAAGGCAACGGGGCGCGGGCGGCGGTGAAATTCTCGCCATACCGGCACGCCATGATGTCGATGGTTCGTGGCGTGGCGACAACGCGGGCGTGGCCGGAGCGGGCGTGATCGGCGTGACCGTGGGTAACGATAGCCTGATCCACCGGCCGCGTCGGATCGATGTATAACTGTCCGGGAATGCAATAAAGCCCCTCCGGCCGCACCTCCAGCCACTGCGACGGATGCTTCATGGCGGAGGCAACACCAGAACGTTTCCCGCCGAGGCGTGAAAGCGCCTGATCTCATCGGCGTGATGCAGCAGAAGCCCCGCCACCTCATCTATTTTACAGTTTGGCAAGCGTACATAAATCGTTTTGTAGCTTTTATGCCGCCGCGCGATCTCTAAGAAATCAGCGTCCTTTGTCACCACCATTATGCCGAACTGCGCTGCATAACGCTGGATTTGAAGGTCGGCGTTAGATAGTTCGAGGCGTGCGGCATGATTGCAGCCAGGGAAGGCGCTCTTAAGTTTCTTAGCGAGCCTCGGCGAAAGGTTCAGATCGAACAAAAGCATGAGCCGCGCTTACTCGGCGGCTACATGTTCAGCTTTGCCGTGGCCCACTGCGGTTTTGCGGGCGCAGTCCGAGGCGAAATTAATCGCTGCAACAATATCCTCACGCGTAAGGTACGGAAAATCGTCAATGATCTCATCAAAGCTCATGCCGGCGCCGAGATAGTCGAGCACGTCGGACACGGTGATGCGCATGCCACGAATGCAGGGCTGCCCGCCGCGCTTACCTTCTTCAAACGTGATGATCTCATGTTTTTCCATGCTGTATAGTTTGGCGATACCGCCCTTTGCGTCAAGTACAAGATTTATGAATTACCCCTGACACAGGCTTTGTGAAACCGATGGGACGTAGGCTTAAACCAGGGCTAGGGCGTTCGCTGTCAGATAGCTTGCGAACATAAGCCACACCGACATTGGCGCCAGCAACACGCCCGCGATCCGATCCTTGCCGCCGAGATATAAAGCCACCGCTAGCGTCGCGACCAGGGTGGCAATATTGCCGATCAAGGCGATGCGCAGGTTGCTCAAGCCCTCGGTGTAAACCGGGTACAACAGACAGGCGATGGCCAATGCCACAACGAGCCAGCGCGCGCTGGAATTGAGCTTGGCAAGCCGGGCATAAATCACGCCCATTATGGCGAATAACGCCACCCATATCGCGCCCACTACCCAGCCCGGGGGCGCAGCCGTGCGCGGGCCAACAGGCGAACTGCCGGAATCAAACCGCAGGCCAAATATTAAGCCGTTCGCCAGCAAGCATGCGGCCACGAAGGCGAGCACAGCATAAATTGTCCTATTTTTACTTTGCATCTGTGCCTCAATCATGCCGGTGCGAGCAACGTGAGATTTCAAATGTGATGATCTCCTGCGCTCTGGTAGCGTACAGTTCGCGGTTGGAGGCACGCCCGTCAAGAGGAGGTCGCGGGGATCGCGAAGCATAAGCCGAAAATCAATTTGCCGCCTTACGTCTCCGCGTGGTTCGCCGGGCGCGGCTGGAGCCTACGCGCTTATCAGGCGGCGATGGTGGAAGCGTTCAGCGCCGGGCGCTCGACGCTGCTCATCGCACCGACTGGGGGTGGCAAAACGCTGTCCGGATTTCTGCCCTCGCTCATCGACATTCACGAGCGCGGCGCGGAGGGGCTGCACACGCTCTATATTTCGCCGTTGAAGGCGCTGGCCAACGACATCGAGCGCAATCTGGCCACGCCGATCCGCGAAATGGGGATGAATGTGCGCGTCGAAAGCCGCACCGGCGATACGCCCGGCGCCAAACGCCAGCGGCAACGCACCGACCCGCCGCACATTCTTCTTACCACGCCAGAAAGTCTCATGCTGATGCTGTCGAACAAGGACGCGGAACGGATGTTTCGCGGGGTTCGCCTTGTCATCATCGACGAAACGCACAGCTTTGCCCACACCAAACGCGGGGACTTCACGGCGCTGACCATGGCGCGGCTCGCCAAGCTGGCGCCGGGGCATGTCCGCTTTGGCCTGTCAGCGACGGTCGCCGAGCCGCTGCGGCTGGCGGAATGGCTCGGGCCTGTCGCAGCGCCAGCGCATATCCTCGACGCCGGATTACCATCGCGCCCCGAGATCGAGATCATCGACGCCGCCGCGACCATTCCCTACGGCGGCTTCATGTCCCGCTACGCCGTGCCGGAGATTTACGCAGCCATCAAGTCGGCCAAGACCTCCATCGTGTTCGTGAACACGCGGGCGCAGGCGGAGCTGATTTTGCAGGCCATCTGGGAGGTGAACGAGGACGAGTTGCCGATCACGGTCTATCACGGCAGCCTTTCGCGCGAACAGCGCCGTCGCACCGAGGCGATGATGGCGGCAGGCAAACTGCGCTCGGTTGTCGCAACAGCGGCGCTGGAGTTGGGCATCGACTGGGGCGACGTCGCTCTTGTCATCCAGGTTGGAGCGCCAAAAGGCGTGAGCCGCCTGCTGCAGCGCATCGGACGCTCCAACCACCGACTGGATGAGCCGAGCCAGGCGCTGCTGGTGCCGGGCAACCGTTTCGAGGCGCTGGAATGCCAGGCCGCGATGGAAGCAATCGCGGCGGGCAAGCTGGACGGCGAGGAGTTAATGCCCGGCGCGCTGGATGTTATCGCGCAATACATCATCAACTGCGCCTGCTCCGAGCCGATCGACGCCGACGAGTTGTTCGCCGAAATCCGCACCGCCGCGCCCTACGCCGCCCTGCTGCGCGAAACCTATGACCGCCTGTTCCGCTTCGCCGTGGATGGCGGCTCGGTCTTGCGCAACTATCCCCGCTATCACCGCCTGGTGGAGGAAAATGGGCGCTGGCGCATCGCCCACCCGACCGTGATGCGGCGGCACCGGCAGAATGTCGGCGTCATTGTGGAAGCGGCGCGGCTGAAGGTGAAGCGGCTCAGCGGAAAAAGCCGCATTGGGCGCATCCTGGGCGAGGTGGAGGAGCATTTTGCGCAAGGGCTAACGCCGGGGGATACTTTTTTTTTCGCGGGCGAGGTGCTGGAGTTCATCGGCGTGCGCGATATGGCGCTCGAAGCCCGGCCCGCCGCTGCCGCGCGGGAGCCTAAAATTCCATCCTACGCTGGCGGGCAGATGCCGCTTTCGACATTTCTCGCCGATGGAGTGCGTAGCCTGCTTGCGCGGCCCGGCGATTGGCCCGCCCTGCCCCTCGACGTGCGCGAGTGGCTGGATTTGCAACAGCGCTTCTCCGCGCTCCCCGCGCCGGGCTGCTTGTTGATCGAGCATTTCCGCTGGCGGCGGCTGAATTATTGCGTTTTTTACACCTTTGAGGGCCGCAAGGCAAACCAGACGCTCGGCATGCTGATCACCCGCCGAATGGAGCGCATGGGGCTAAAGCCCATCAGCTTTCAAATCACCGATTATGCGCTCGCTATCGGTCTGTTGAGCAATGTCGATGAGACGCACGTGGCGGCATTGCTGGCGACGGATATTCTAGGCGATGATCTGGAGGAATGGATCCTCGCCTCGCCGATGCTGAAACGCGCCTTCCGGCACGTGGCGACGGTCGCCGGGCTGACCGAGCAGCAAAATTCGGGCGTGCACAAGTCGATGCGGCAAATGACCATGTCCACCGATCTGATCTACGATGTGTTATTGAAGCACGAACCCGATCATGTGCTCCTAAGCGTAGCTCGCCGCGACGCCGAGCGCGAACTTCTGGATATCAAGCGCCTATCGAACATGCTGAACCGCTTTCAAAACCACCGCCAGTTCATCGCGCTCGACCGCGCCTCACCCTTCTCGATCCCCGTGCTGATGGAGGTGCGCACCGAGCAAGTGCGCGGCTCGGGTATCGAGGCGCTGCTCGCGCAAGGCTCCATTCAGGAAGAAGCCGACCAGATGATGGAGGACGTGCGTGCAGCCGTTTCGATAGGCTCACAAAATTAATAAGTCTGTTCCAAGAGGACGACGGCGAATGCAGCCTGGTTCGATAACGACGAGCACATTGCAGACTGTCTCTCTTAAACTAGACAGAGCGGCGACCACACGGATGTTGCGCACCTCCCAATCCACCGACTTCAACGCGATGCGAACGACCCAAAGTCCGCGCCTTAAATCTGATCGCTAACTCGCAAAATCTGCGTCTTCGGTGAGGAGTATGCGACCGTTGTTGTACGCCAAGGCCAAAACCTCGGGATCGCTGGCCCCAGGGGCGATGTCCGCCGAGCGTTTCACATCAAAGCCGGCTTTTAGGAGTGCACGCAACATTGGCCCTGAAAAGCATTCATCAGCGAGGTAGCGCGGCATTACTCAGCAGCGACAGCGGATGCGTGGCTCAAATAGTCGGCTGCATATTCATGAGCAGCACGAATGTCGTCGAGCGTAAGCGGCGGGTAGTCAGCAATTATTTCCGCTTCGCTGTCGCCCGCCGCCAGGCAGCGTAAGATGTGTTCGACGGTAATGCGCGTGCCCGCTATCACCGGCTTGCCGAACATGATTTTAAGGTCTCGTTTAATGCGCGGGTGGCTCACTGCACGGCTTTCCTTGGTTGATTTCGCACTATAACACATACGGCGTGATGTCATACAATCATGCCCATACGTATCGGTTATCATGACCCGAGCTATATTTCAGGACGAGGCGTAGCAATCGATGGACAACGCGCGTGCAGCCAATTCGTAAACTTGCAGACAATGCGGTGATTGAAATCGCCTTTGCAGGCGAAACCATTGCGCTCGATGGGCGCGGCGTCGCGTTCCTGCCCGCGCAAGGCGCGCTGATTGTCGCGGATTTGCACCTGGAGAAAGGCTCGCGCTTTGCGGCGATGCGCCGTCCTGTCCCGACGCTTGACACGCACGACACGCTGACGCGGCTAAGGGTATGCGTCGGCGACTGGCGACCGCATACCGTCATCTGCCTCGGCGACAGTTTTCACGATGCGCGGGCGGGTCTCAGACTTGCGCCGGAGGATCGTAAGGCGCTGGACGATTTGTGCGGCCTTGCGGGCCGTTGGATATGGTTATCCGGCAATCACGATCCGCGTCCGCCAGAAGGGCTCAGAGGAGAGGCGCTGGACAGCCTATCCATCGGCGCATTGCGGCTGACGCACATTCCCACGCCCGGCACGGAGCCACAGATCGCCGGACATATGCATCCCAAAACGCATGTCTCAGCGGCGCGGCGGAAAATATCGGGGCCTTGTTTTGTACGTGGTTTGCGGCTGCTGATCCTGCCTGCTTTCGGCGCTTACACAGGAGGATTATCCTGCAAATCCCCTGCCATGGCAGCGTTTTTTCCCGACGAAACCCCCTTGTGTTACATGATGTTTCAAGAAAAACTTTTTCAGATCATGTAGAAGTTTTGAAATATTGCCATCACGCTAATATGACTCCATATTAGGGCTTTACGCGTTTAGCCTGATGCTGGCTTGGCGTCTGAAGCCCCCTCCGATCAACGCAAATCTCGAAGGTTCGGCCTATGGACAGCGGACAATTACTGCTGGTGGCGACATTTTTGGCTGTCGCGGCCGTAATGGCTCCACTCGGACGCCGGTTCAAACTGGGCACGGTGCTAGGATACCTTCTCGGCGGCGTGCTGTTGGCTCAGTTTGAGCAAACTCTTAAAATCGCCAAGCCCGAGGATATTCTGCATACCGCCGAGCTTGGCGTGGCGATGTTCCTGTTTCTGATCGGGCTAGAGTTGAAGCCCCGGCGGCTATGGTCATTCCGCTACAATGTGTTCGTGCTGGGCGGCATTCAGGTTGTGCTGACCGCAACAGTTCTTACCGTGATAGGCGTTTACTTCGGCTATGCAATCGCCACATGGCTCTTAGTCGGCCTCGCTGTATCGCTATCGTCGACGGCGTTTGCGCTGCAAATTCTGGAGGAAAAAGGGGAGTTGCAGGCCCGCCACGGACGCCTGGCTTTTTCCATTCTTCTGTTTCAGGACATTGCCGCTATTCCGATTATCGCGCTTGTGCCCGTGTTCGCGACTGGCGCAGGGCTCACTCCGAGTGACACCGCAATCGCCGCAGCCAAAGCGCTTGGCGCTGTCGCCGCGCTCATCATCGTCGGGCAATTCGTGCTCGACCGGCTTTACCGGCTCGTCGCCTCAACCGGCGTGCGTGAGGCGATGACCGCCAGCGCGCTGCTTACGGTGCTGTCAGCGGTAATGCTCATGCAAGCCATCGGCATGTCGCCCGCCCTTGGCGCGTTTGTGGCGGGCGTGCTTCTAGCGGACTCCGAATACCGTCACCAGCTTGCGTCCGACATAGCGCCGTTTGAAGCGCTTTTGCTTGGCGTATTCTTCACCGCCATTGGCCTGACACTGGACATTTCAGCCGTTATGGAACAGCCCGGGCTGATCGCCATTGGCGTTGTCGGTCTCGTTTCCGTGAAAATCATTATTCTCTATCTGATCGGGCGCTGGCAGGGGTTGGATGGATGGGCGGCGCGGCGGCTGGCCCTGGTGCTGTCGCAGGGCGGGGAGTTCGCGTTTGTGGTGTTTGCCGCCGCTTCGCAGAATTCCATATTGCAGTCTGATGAGGCAAACATTCTGGCGGTTGTCGTGACACTTTCGATGGTCACCACCCCATTCCTGCTGATGATCGATGACTACTTCGATAAAGAACCTGTCAAACCGCTCCCTGCGTTCGACACGCCGCCGCGTGCGGACCAGCACGTGGTCATTGCCGGATTTGGCCGTTTTGGACAGATCGTCGCCCGTATCCTGCGCGCTAAGCGCATTCCGTTCACCGCGCTTGACATCGACCCCGAGCAGGTCAGCTTCGTTGGCCAGTTCGATAACAAAATCTATTACGGCGACGCCAGCCGCCTGAATGTGCTGGAAGCTGCCGAGACGGGCAAAGCCCGCGCTTTTATCCTCGCAATCGACGACATTGAAACCTCGGTTGCAACCGCACAAGTGGTGCGGCGGTATTTCCCGAATGTTCCCGTTTATGCCCGCGCCCGCAACCGCCAGCATGTCCACCGGCTGATGGATTTGGGCGTCGAAAATATTGAACGCGAGACCTATCACTCTGCGCTGGAGCTTACGCGCGATCTGTTGCGCGGACTGGGACACTCGCCGCAACAGGCCCGGTACATGGTCGAGACATTTAAGGAACATGACGAGAAGCGTCTCTTCGACGACTATAAGCATTACACCGATATAGAGAAAATAATGTCGCTTGCAAAAAGGCAGTCGCAGGAGCTGGAGGAGCTGTTCGCGCAGGACATTCAGCAACTCGAAAAACCGGCCGCCAAACCAGACGTTGCGGCAAAGCAGAAATCCGCCGCCACGCCCGCGCGCAAGGCGGATAGCACCACCAAGCCTGCGGCCGAAAGTCCAAGAGAGATCGCGCCGACCTGATTGCCGCTTGCCCCGAAAGGCGTGCCCAGCTAATGCCTAAGGAGGCAACGGCGAGGGCGCGGCGTGACGGTTTCACCGGGTTTGATGTTCTGGATTTCGCTGCGGCTTGGCCTCACATCCTTTGGTGGCCCCGTGGCGCATCTCGCCTATTTCCGCGACGAGTTCGTGACGCGGCGGCGCTGGTTCGACGAGGAGACATACGCCGATCTGGTCGCCCTCAGCCAGTTTGTGCCCGGCCCCGCCAGCAGCCAGACGCTGTACGCCATTGGTTTGCTGAAAGGCGGCTTTTGGGGCGGCATGGCGGCGTGGCTAGGCTTCACCCTCCCCTCCGCACTTTTGATGCTAGCCGCCGTTTATGGCCTGCAATTCGCTACCGGCGCCACGACGCAAGGGCTTATCCACGGACTTAAGATCGTGGCGGTCGCGGTGGTGACACAGGCGGTGTGGAGCATGGCAAAAAGCCTTTGCCCAGACAGAACAAGGGCGAGCATCGCAATAGCGGCAGCGGCTTTGCTCGTAGCGGCGCCTTCAACTGCGGCGCAACTTGCGGTGATCAGCGCGCCCGCGCTGGCCGGGTGGCTTCTGCTCAAGCCTACAGCTATCAACGGCCAATTGGCGTATACAGGCGGCCCATCGCGGGCAGCGGGGATGTTCGCACTCCTACTCTTCACGTTGATTTTGTTAGGCTTGCCCGTAATGCTCGGCTTTCTCCCGTCTGGCGAACTGGCGGCGTTTGAGGCGTTCTACCGGGCCGGAGCGCTGGTGTTTGGCGGCGGTCACGTGGTGCTGCCGCTGCTTGAAGAGGCCGTCGTATCGAGCGGACAAATGACGCCGGAGGTGTTTCTGGCAGGCTATGGTGCGGCTCAAGCGTTGCCGGGGCCGCTGTTCACCTTCGCGGCGTATCTCGGGGCCCTGCTGCCGACTGGCCTCGGGCCGATTGGCGGAGCCGCGCTATGCATCGTGGCGATCTTCCTGCCCGGCTTGCTGCTGATTTACGGGGCGCTACCATTCTGGGCTGAACTGCGCCAACGCACGGGCGCGCGAGCGGTGCTGGGCGGCGTCAATGCAACGGTGGTGGGCTTACTCGCAGCCGCGCTCTACGATCCGATCGCCGTTTCCGCCATCACAAAGCCCGCCGATCTGTCTCTTGCGCTGCTTGCGCTTGGCGCGCTAATGGTTTTGCGGGTGCCAATCCTTGCGGTGGTCGCGGCGACCGCATTAGGCGGCGTCCTGCTCACCCTTTAGCTGCGAGCGTCGCAATAGATTGCGCGAAATTGCGCGAAACCGATGAACGGGCTTGATAGGCTTTCCGCGCCGAACTATGGTGTGAACCTGCCAACGGCGCGGCGTTTGCGCAATGCGCTGGCTATGCGGAGTGGTGGCTGAGAGGCCGAAGGCACTCGTTTGCTAAATGAGCGGGCTCAGAAATGGGTCCCGGGGGTTCGAATCCCCCCCACTCCGCCAGCCTTCAAATGCCAGAAGAAGCCTTCTCCAGTACGCACAACTTGGAAGAAGCCTGAAGTTTTCTAGGTGTTGTGAAGGCTAATCAGCAGGTTAGTCATTTCTTGTAATCCTGTTGGAATATTAGTAACTTAAGCTGAGATTTTGGTGATTTTCTGCATAGCTTCAATCTCTAGCGCACAATATTCTCTGCCGAGGCTGTGCACTCGTGAGCAAATAAGTGCACAGCTATCTCCAGAAAAAAGTTTTGAGGCAGGCAATGAGCGATGAGGATAATATAGTTATTGCGAGTACTTATCGCCTTGCTGCCGTTTCCTTTTGGCAGAGCGCAAAAATTTTATATGAAAATCGAATTCTTACAAAAGGTGGTCATACCAGCCTTACAACAGTTTCACCGTTTTATTATCTAGTGTCCCACGCCTGCGAGCTTTTTCTGAAAAGCGCCCTCTTGAAAAGAGGCGTTACCGAATCAGATTTAAAAAGACAAAATGTAAGGGCATAGCTTAGAAAATCTTTTAAAAATTTTGGAATCAAAGGATGTGGATGTAAGTGATACTACAAAATTAGTGCTTCTTTCGCTGAATGGAGCGCATGAGAAACATGATCTCCGATATAATCTGTTGGTTTCTTGTAATGCTTTTAGACTTGAAGCCTCCGACATATATAGTGCGCTTGAAGAATTACTCATGACTACAAGACTCAGGCGAGATTAATTTCATCTAAGGTTTGCTGGCTGCTTCAGGCTTCTGCGAGAGAAAATTTCAGACCTTGGCGCACATCACCGCCATTGCTGGCTTTGCGCACCAAGCTTTCTCGCACTGCGCTGGGCATCGTCGCACCTCACGATCCAATCAAAATCAATAGCTTAATCGTCTTTTCGGGTTGAACCTCGAAATGTTCCGCCATATTTTTGTTCTGTTTTGTTCCATACGATCCGTCTTAATCGCCGCTTTTATTGGTGGGTTGGATGGTGGGTCGGGGCAAAATGGCCGGGACAAGGATACACAATCGACTGACGGCGCTCGCCGTCGAAAAGCAGCGGACGCCAGGTACATACCCCGATGGCGCGGGGCTAAGCCTCGTTGTCACTGATCGCGGGGTGAAACGCTGGGAGCTACGGATTCAGGTCGGAGCGCGGCGGAGGCAGCTTGGTCTTGGCCTCTTCCCTAAAGTATCCCTCGACGCCGCGCGCCGGAAAGCCAGCGTCTGCAGACGCGAAATCGAGCAAGGTCTCGATATTTCAAAGCGCGACCGGCCAAAGGCTGTCCGCACGGTCACGTTCCGTAACGCGTTCGAGTGCTATTTCGACATGAAGGAGCAGCAGCTGTCTAACCCTAAACATGCCGCCCAATGGCGCTCGACCATGGAGACATATGTTTTCCCAAGCATTGGCAGTCGGGGCGTCGGCGATGTGACTGCGTCTGATATCATTGATATCTTGAAACCGATCTGGAACGTGAAGCCTGAAACCGCCAAGCGTGTGCTGCAGCGGATGCGGGTTGTTTTCGAGGCCGCCATCGTTCGGGGGGACCGTACAACTCCCACGCCGACGACCGGCGTATCGACAGTTCTTGGAGGGCGCCGCAACGTCTGGCAAAGCCATCACGCGGCCTTGCCGTTTAGGGAAGTTCCCGCATTCATGAGGCGTGTGCATAAACTATCTGGGTGGCCAGCAACCCGGCTTGCTTTCGAGTTCCTCGTGCTGACGGCGGCGCGCAGCAACGAGGTGCGCAGCGCGACCTGGGCCGAGATCGACAGCACGGACAGGGTGGGGGTCATTCCGGCTGCGCGCATGAAAGCCCGCGATCCGCATGTCGTCCCCTTGAGTTCGCGGGCCTTCGCGATCCTTGAAATGGCGCGCGCCGCCTTTCCTGACAACGCACTTATCTTCCCCGGCACGAAGCCTGGCCGCCCATTGAGTGATATGACGTTGACCAAGGTGCTGCGTGATGCGGGTTTGGGCGGTCGTGCTACAGCCCACGGTTTTCGTTCAAGCTTCAAAGACTGGTGCGCCGAAATCGCAAAAGTCCGCGATGAGGTGTCCGAGGCCGCGCTGGCGCATAAAATTCCCGATAAGGGTTCGTGCAGCTTATCTCAGAACATCTTTTCTCGACGAGCGGCGAGCGCTTATGGAGACATGGGCTGCGTATATCGCGAGCGGTGACATCATCGAGGCATCGACGCTGGACCGAACATCCTCATCAGGCCCGCTTACCCCTTAACGGCTTTTTGGGAACACTGACGCAACACGACCACTTTAGCGCCCGCCAGCACTTTCTCCGCATACAGATCGACCGAGAAATTGTGGCGGAGCTGCATGAGGTTGGCGAGGCGCAGCGAAGGCTGTGGCGCATTCGATGCCAGCTCATCATGCGCGGCGGCCAGAAGCGCCAGTTCGGTGTCGGCGAAGGAGAGAATGATGATGTCGCTGGGCGTTTGGCCAAGGTCGCGCGGCTCCGCCCCGTCGTCAATGGTTCCTGTCTGATTGATAAGCAGGTGCATAAGCCTACCTGCTCGATGGAAGAAGGTCGGCCAGAATCACGCCTGGGTTGAGCGTCAGGATCGCGCCGGGGGCAAAAACCGGGTCCAGATCCCAGTCCGGCGGCGTGTCACGCCCTAAATCCAGAAGGTTCGGGAGAAGACGTGTGTGCGGACCATCTGGCGAAATGTCACCCGGCGCCGGAACGGCGCTGAAAATCTCGACGCGGCCCAGCCCGCTTTCGATGACGCGGTTTGGAGAACCGCGCAAAATATCGTGGCCGACGCTCTTGAGAATATCCTGCAGCGCCGCGCCGCTGACGGAGTCAAGCGCCTTTTCGAGCATCTGATCGGTGCAGCGGATGCTGAACCGTGTCGCTTTTCGCCCCAACCCGAGATCGTACCAGATGCCATCTGCATCGCACGCTTTCAACGCCGCAGCATCAGGCCCCAAACGGGTCAGCCCGGCTTCGCCCGGCAAATCGACCCGGCCGCGCGGCAATGCGAGGCCAATGGCGCGAGGAGCCGGTTCTCCTGGGATCTGGCCAATTGCGAAGGCGATGGTTTTAGGGTGCTTGAGCAGGCGGATTGCGGCGCGCGGGGTGCGAGCGACAACCGCATTTGCATCTCTGTCGATCTCGGCCACCTCGTCCGCGCCGATCATGAACTCTGCTGTAGCGCCGTAAACGCCCATTGCCCAAGCGCCAGCCCGCTTTTCGATTGAAGCCTCGATGAACGCACCGATCTCATCTGCACGCCACGGCAACCGGTAGCTCTGCATGTTCAGACGCGACCGGCGCTGCGCCAAAGAGGCCCAAATGGAACGCTGCACGTCTGGCGACGCGTCACGCCACTCGCCGATTTCATCGACCGTGCGGGCGCAGCCTAGACAAAGCCCGCTCGCCTCGTCCATTTTGCATATGCCCACGCAAGGCGTCGGTGGCATTGCGTTCATTGTGCAGCGCCTCCCAGCCGTTGGGCGATTGCGAAGCCACGAGCCAGAAATGCCGATGCGGTGCCTGCGCCCACGATGAACGCGAAATGATCCAGTCCGATAATCGGATGGCCCAGACCCGACATCAGCCCGGCAGCCAGCGTTTTGGGCATTTCGCCATCTTCCATGTGATGGGCAAAGGCGGACATTGCTGACGCTGCAAGCAGTAGCACCATGAAGATTGCCGCAACGATGCGGCGATGATTTACGATAGTCATACTATAGACCCTCCTGAAAGGAGGCGTCCAGCGAGGGCGGGCACGGACGGCGCGTGCGCCACCCAATGCGAGCGCGCTCCGGAACACCCCGTCCGACTTGCGTTATGTCCTATCCGGCAGGTCTCCTGGCTTGCAGGTCACAGCGCTGGCTCGCCTTCCCAGCTTTTCAGCCAGTGGCAAATCTGAGCAAACGCTCACTGCACACAGTCGCGGGGGCGGCCGCAGCATCCGATCCCCGATATTGGTTCATCGTTACCGCGTTCCCTTTTCATGCCCGGCGCAAGCGCGCCTGATGGGCAACCGAATGGTTCACGGTAAGCGCGGCCGGGTGACGTGTCAATCTCGCTTACCAGGGAGGAAAAATCGCCATAATGTTCTCGTGAACGAGCCGCAAAGCTCGTGTGAGACGCACAAAAAGGGGCAACGGAAAGCATCAGCGAGCGTTCATATCTCATTCTCCGCGGCGCGCTCGGGGAAAACTCGAAGGGCGCTCGATATCGCCGGGGCGATTTGTTCCGCGCCCGCAGACGCGGCAGCCGTGGTCGATTGCCTAACGCTCTGGCTCTCGAACGTCATGCACGCAGAGCGCGATCTTGCCGCAGAAAGTGAGGTTCTTGCCGAGGCTATCCGCGACTGCAAGGCAACGCTGATCATAGTCTCGAACGAACTCGGCCTTGGCCTTGTGCCCGAAACGCCGCTCGGCCGTCGGTTTCGCGACCATCAGGGCCGGGTGAACCAGCGGGTCGCCGCCCTCGGCGTCGATCACGCCCGTCACGCCCAGCCGGTTAATTTCGCGCATGAAGTGGCGCGTGGAGTTCAGCTGCTGATCCGGCGGCAGCTTGGGTCCCTTGGCCAGGGTGGCGTACAGGATCATTGCGTAGGGCTGGCGAGCAGCAGACCGGTCGGATCGCCCGCCGCGTTGCGCTGAATCTCGCCGCCCGACGGGTTCGGCGTGGAGCGATCATAGCCCACCGCGCGCAGGGCGGCCTTATTCAGCAAAGCGCGGCCGTAGAGGTGGAGTATGAACACCGGCGTATCGGGCGCGGCGGCGTTCAGTTCGTCCAGCGTCGGCAGGCGTTTCTCGACGAGCTTCGTTCCATTAGCTCTCGAGGAACTCGATGACGGCGGCGTTGAAGGCGGTGGGGTTATCGAGCTGGGGGAAGTGGCTCGCGTTCGGGATAAGGACCTTGCGTGATCCCTTGATGTGACCCGTCACCAGATCGGCGATGCCGACGGGGAATAACCGGTCCTCCGCCCCCCAGATGACCAAAGTCGGCACGGTGATCTTGTCGGCGACGTCTTCCAGCCGGTCGGACACGAACATGCCCTTCCCGACAGCCTCCGCTGCCTGCACGTCACCCGTTACTAGCGATGCGGCCAACGCCTGGCTCACGGCCTCGGCAGTACGGGCGGCCGGATCGAAGCGCACGTGGTCAAGCAGGTTGCTCATCTCGGCGGCGGTGGTCGGATAGAAGTTGACCGGCGGTTCGCCCTCGAACATCGCCTTGAAACCAGCCGAGTCTACCAGGACGAGACGGTTCACCCGGTCGGGATGATACGCTGCCAGCGTGGCCGCGACCTATCCGCCGAGCGAATTGCCGAGGACGTCGGCCTTGGCAATTCGCTCTGCTCGGCGAGAATATCGGTCGCGCGAACTTGAAAGTTTGGAGCCAGAGTGCTCTGTAGTCTTGCCTCAGGCGCTGGGCGCCTTAAAGAGCGAGCGCACCACTCGTGATCATATCGCGGCGGCATTGCATCTGCCCACGCATGAACTCGAAAATATTCTCTTCCGCCTTGTTGATGGTGCGACGCGTCGCGGCCCGGAAAAATCGCGGCCGGGACATTAGGTTAGTTAAGACTTAGGATAACCAGAAAGGTGCGGCGTGGAGTAATGCTTCAGACTATGATTGCTTTTGTGCACCGAGGTGCTCTGCTACAAAGTCGACAAAAGTGCCGACCCGGTTCGTTTTGTAACGGCCAGGAGGGTAGATAGCGTAAATCCACTGCTCCACAGCAAGCCAATCGTTAAGCACCGTAACAAGCCTCCCGTCTGCAAGCGCATCGTCGATGTAGATTTTTGGAATGTAAGCAATGCCAAACCCGGCTAAGGCCGCATCCCGCAGCGCAAGGCTGTTGTTGATCTGCAGATGACCGGTGACAATTACATGCTGTACACGTCCGTTTCGGCTTAGGGACCATCCCTTAAGCTCGTTCGAGAGCGTGTAGATGAGACAATTGTGATCGCTGAGGTCTTTGAGGTCGCGAGGAATGCCTTTTTGGGAGAAATATGATGGAGAGCCGCATACCACCCGGTTTAATTCTGTGAGCCGTCGCGCTATAAGGCCGGAATCGGGAAGCGTGCCATAGCCTCGGATCGCGACATCGAAGTGACCGCCAACGAGATCGACGACGGTATCGGATAAAACGAGATCGATTTCGACCTCGGGGTGCATCGTCAAAAATTGCGGAATAAGCGGTGTTAGAACGCGCAGGCCGAAAGACATCGGAGCGCTAATCTTTAGCTTTCCGCGCAATTGCGAGGTCATCCCCGCCGCCGCA
>JAWXCE010000005.1:0-7550 GCA_034440495.1 Hyphomicrobiales bacterium
ATAAAGAAAATCCACCGCTAGTCGAAGTACGTGGTGATGAACCCGCCAAGCGGCGACCCCATGAGCGGCCCGGTGAGCGCGGGCGCTGTCAGCCACGCCAGCGCGCCGATCATCTCGGATTTGGCACCGAGCGCAAAATCTACCAGCCGCCCCACCGGCGTCATCATCGCCCCGCCCATGCGTTGCAGCACGCGCGCGGCTACAAACTCTCACAATGTCGTGGAAAAGCCGCAGGCGATGGAGCCGAGCATGAACACCGCAATGGCCGCGGGGTGGACATGGGTTTTCATAAAGACCACGGTCTTGCCAGCGATCATCAGATCGAGCTTGGCCGTCTGCTTGTTCCGCATTTGCGTCGTGCAGCAATGATTAGCAACGTGCTCGACGTCCGCACCATCGAGCGCAACCGCACGGCGGAGACGCTCGAACTTATCCGCTATGGCGTGATCCTGGCGGATGAAAACGGTAAAGTGCTGCACGCTAACGCAGCGGCTGAGGGAATGCTGCGATCGGCCGATCTCGTCAAGGCGACGGCGGGAACGCTTTTGGCCATTCGCTCTTCCGCCGCCAGGGAATTGCACACAGCGATCAGGCTTGCGGCGCGCAGCGAAACCGAGCTTGGCAAAACGGGGCTGGCCATCACCCTGACTCCGCCAGACGCGGCGCCATGCGTGGCGCAAGTGCTCCCGCTCGGGCGCGGCGAGTATCGCACCGGCCTAAAGCCTTCTGCGGCGGCGGCGATTTTCATTGGGAAGGCGGCCGATTTGCAAGCCAGCGCTGCGGCTATCGCAGTTGCGTATGAGTTAACCGCATCGGAGAAGAAGATTCTGGCGGAACTTCTGGCAGGCCGCACTCTTGCCGAGGCGGCCAAGGGCCTGAACGTGTCCATCAACACCGCGGGCACGCATCTGAGCAATATTTTCGCCAAGACCGACGTTTCGCGTCAGGCTGACCTGATCCGGCTCGCGGCACAGATCGAGAAGTTCGTCAGCCCGGCGGGCTAAAGTCTTCAGCAAAGCGCCACTTACCACTTACGTCGCTCTGGCTTGACCCAACCTACGCGGGAGTTCATGGCATTCGGCTTTAATACGAACCTTTTTAAATTTGCCGAGTTGCATAGTATTACTTTAGCCACAAAGCTAAAAGGATCGCTCGTGCCTGAGACCAAAAACAAGTCCAAAGACCAGAAAACAGCGGAAAGCGAAGTAAAAAGCTTTCGGGAAAATCTTGGGCCGTTTGTCGTTGCGGCTGAAACTTCACGAATGGCTATGATTTTTACGAACGCTAAAAAACCCGATCATCCGATCATATACGCTAACAATAGTTTTCTTAAACTCACTCAATTTGAGCGTGAAGAGGTCCTGGGAGTGGGCTTCAATACCTTATTAGCAGACGGCGCGAAACCTGAAGCGATTGAGAAGCTTAAATCGACATTTGACGGCGCATGGGAGGACAGTGTCGAAATTTGTTATGCACGTAAAGATGGAAGTGTCTTCTGGGCCTCAGCGTTTGTTAGT
Source organism: Hyphomicrobiales bacterium (assembly GCA_034440495.1). Classification (GTDB taxonomy): domain Bacteria; phylum Pseudomonadota; class Alphaproteobacteria; order Rhizobiales; family Rhodomicrobiaceae; genus JAWXCE01. Next base: position 1,518 of record JAWXCE010000005.1, read on the forward strand.
CCCGTTCGCGATGAGAGCGGAGTGGTGGTGCAACATTTCACCTCGTTCTGTGATATCACCAAACACAAACAAGGAGAAACCCAGGCCAGAATGCTCATCAACGAGTTAAATCACCGCGTAAAAAACACACTATCAACGGTTCAAGCCATTGTTTCGCAGGCGTTGCGCAATCCATTTAACGCCGAGGCTGTTCGCGAATCCATCGAATCACGTATTTTCGCCCTGTCCCGCTCACACGACCTGCTCACACGACAAAGCTGGGAGGATGCTGGCTTACACGAAATTCTAGGCGCCACGCTTGAACCATTTGGATTTGCAAACGGCCGGGCTGAACACTTCGTCATTACGGGTGAGGATGTCTATCTGCCGCCGAAAGTGACGTTGGCGCTTGGGATTGCGTTTCACGAGCTTGCGACGAACGCGGTGAAATATGGGGCTTTTTCGACCGATGCGGGCTGTATCCGGATCTCATGGCACATCAAGCAGGAGCAAAATGGCCGGCGCCTTATCATCGAATGGCAGGAGGTGAACGGGCCGCGCGTCTCGCCACCCGTGCATCAAGGCTTCGGTTCGCAAGTCATCGAGCGTGGCCTGGCTTACGAGCTGGAAGCCATAACCCGTCTCAACTACCTGCCGACTGGAATAGTATGCACAATTGACATTCCAGCGCAAGCCGGAGTCGACCGTGGATAAACCAATATCAGATCTCCGCATTCTCGTCGTTGAAGACGAAATGATGCTGCTCATGATGGTTGAGGATATACTGGCGGGCCTTGGGTGTAAGTCGGTCGCCGCTGCCGCAACGGTCAAACAGGCGCTTGCCCTGATAGACGCACAGGTTTTTGATGCGGCTATGCTCGATGTCAACCTGAACGGTGACAAAAGCTTTCCCGTCGCCGATGAGCTGGCCCGGCGCGGGGTGCCATTCATGTTTTCCACTGGATACAGCGTTGACGGCCTAACAGAGGGCTACCGCGATCGGCCGGTGCTTAAAAAGCCGTACCATGTGCGAGAACTGGTCCATGCATTTTCGATCCTTGTGCCCGGCCGCGCGCCAGTGGCTGTTAATTGACCAAACTTTAAGGCAATGATTACTCTGGCGCGTGGGTGACGGCTTCCAGATGATGCCCGTCCGCGTCGATGACGAAGGCGGCGTAGTAGTTGGCGTGATAATGCGCGCGTACGCCAGGCGAGCCATTGTCGCGCCCGCCCGCCGCCATTGCCGCCGCGTGAAACGCGTCCACAGCCGCGCGGTTCGGCGCCTGGAAAGCGATGTGCTGGCCCTCGGGCGGCGCGCCAGCGGGCGCAGGCGGGCTCGCGGCACCCAACCAGAATGGCGGCTCGTGCCCGCCTGGCATACCATATCCGGATGCGATGTAGCCCGCCTCATCCTGCTCGCGCAAACGCTGGTAGCCTAACGCAGCCAGCGCTGCGTCGTAAAAGCCGCGCGCCTTGTCCATGTCAGACACGGGTATAGAAAGATGATCGATCATGGTCTTGCCTCCTGAAGACGTAGGAATGCCGTCAGAAAGGCGCAAAAATATGGCAGCGTTTTCGGGCTTTTAGGGAATTCAGTCCGGCAGCCAGGTGACGACGGGTGGGCGCGCCGAAATGACGTCGATCATGTCGCCCATGGCGGCGATATGGTAGTGCTGGCCGGTCTCGCGCGCGTCCCCGTCGAGCTGGCCATAAAACCAGGCGGCGTAACGGGAGTTTTTGACGATGAAGATCGGCCAAGGGTAAATGGGGTGCGCGTAGTAGAGCTGTTTGAGGAGATAATTTTCCGATGCGCCGCGATAGCACACCGGCTCGTCGAACTTGATGCGCAATGGCCGGGCGTGAGCCTCAGGCGCTTTCAGGATAAGGCGAAAGCCTTCCCTGTCGTCGTGCATCGCCTCCAGCGCCATGGCTGCGTGCAATCCGCCAATTGGCTCCCATTTCTCGAACTGTTCATTGTCCAACGCGATACGCCCGCACTGACTGTTTCGGATGTATGCATATTCTATCAACTTTTACGAAAATTAAACCATTGAATGCCGTTAAGCTTTACGCCTCCGCGCTGAGCTTCCCCGCGATAGACTTTGTCGCCTCCTAAAAACGTGCATTGCCAATAACTGGTTTAGATTTTAATCATTGTTTATAACATCACTAGATACAAATATACCAAATTTCGATCAGCTTGTTACACGATGCTCGTTAAATGAATTAATTAGCCAAATGACCGATAAGCATGACTCCAATTTATGAACGGAGGACGCACTCGCGTCCAACCTGCTTTGGGAGAAGGTTAGAGAACTCGCGCTTGCCTGCTTGGACACTTTTGGGTAGGCGCTTCAAACTCAGCCACTCAATCGCGCAATTTACGTTATCGCTGAACCCATGACCGAGGAAGAGTTGCAGTTGTGGGAAAGCGGACATCCTGGCGACCCATTAACTTGCCCGTGCAAAAAGCTGATGAGCTTGCTACTTGACCCTTAAACTTAACTTAGCTAAGCTTTTTAGCTAAGGAGTGTTTCAATGTCCACCTATACAGTTCATCAGGCGAAAACCAACCTCTCCAAGCTCATCGAGCAGGCGGAGCGTGGGGAAGACGTTGTGATTGCGCGCGGTGATAAGCCCGCTGTTAAGCTGATACCTATGCAAGAAACGCTACTGAAAAAAACCGGCCGTCGCCCCGGCGCCTATAAGGATGAATTGCCTGAGTTCCCTGATAGCTTCTTCTTTGATCCGCTTCCCGACGATGAATTGAAACTTTGGGAAGAAGGATATGAGGGCGACCCTTTAAACCAGCCGCCCGCGAAAGTCCGCGATGAAACTCCTGCTTGATACCTCCGCCTTGCTCTGGTGGTACAAGGAACCGGCCCTGCTTTCGCGGAACGTCTACGCCGCCATTTTTGAAGAGCGCTGGCAAATTTATGTGAGCGCGGCCAGCGCTTGGGAAATTGCAACCAAAGTGCGGCTTGGTAAGCTGCCGGAAGCGGCGAGGCTGATTGAGAGGTTCGACAGGTATATTGCGGAGCAGAATTTTTTGGCGATTTCTATAACAACGCATCATGCCCGGCTTGGCGGCGGTTTAGCGTCGCCGCGTAAAGACCCGTTTGACCGGATCATCGCCGCGCAGGCGCAAATCGAGGACATGCCCATCGCCACCACGGATAAAGCGTTTGAAACGCTGGGTGTACGCATATTCTGGTGAGCCGATCGCGCGAATTTCCGTTATTAGCGCATCCACCGCGAGGCTATCCCCTTGTTAGTTAGCTCTACTGTGCGGGGCCGTACTTATTAGCTTGGCTTTGTCCAGGAGAAAATCCGACATACCATAAGAATAAAAACAGGCATCCTGCAATTATGGATTGACCTGCATTAAAAATTCTTCCCGGAAAGATGATGCTTCATTAATCATTTCCAGTAAAAAAAGAATACTAATAACCACCATCCGGATCTGCCATGATCGTGAACACGCCTGATAAATGCCGATGAGATTATCCAGTAAGAGAATAAAAGCGCGGCTAGGATTGTCGGCTTTTGCAAAAAATTAAAATCAAAATCAGTAAAAACTCTTAGCAATAAACAAACAATGATAAAGGTAAAAATTGAAAGTGAGAGGTTTATCCAAAACTGCTTTCTGTTGATCCGGCCACTGAAAGAAAAAAACCAATAAATCTGTTTCAACTAAAACTCCAAAGAACAAATAAGCATATTTCTTACTTGCCCAAATCTGGCTCATATTTTCAAGCGAACTCCATGATCACCGCGTCCACCGCGAGGCTGTCGCCGGGCTTGGCTTTTACGGTTTTTACGGTCGCGTCGCGCTCGGCTTTCAGCACGTTCTGCATTTTCATGGCCTCCACCACGCACAGGCTCTCGCCCGCCTTTACCTCTTGCCCCTCCACGACGGCGATAGAGATAATAAGGCCTGGCATGGGACACAGCAGCTTTTTCGAGGTGTCGGCAGCGGCTTTCACGGGCATGAGCGCAGATAGCTCCGCCTCGCGCTGGGTGTATACATGTGCCTTGGCTCGCACGCCCGCATAGGCCAGATCGTAGCCATTTGGCACCGGGCGCACCTGCACAGCAATGGCCTCGCTGTTTAGCAATCCGCGCCACACAAGCTGGCCCGGCCACCAACCCGAGGTGAGCGTTAGCGTTTGGCGCGGCGCTCCTTCGTCGTCGAGCAACTCGATAACGGTTGCGTCGGGGAAGCCGCCGGAGACGCGCAACGGCACACTATTCGCGCCCAAATTCACCACGCGCTCCGCCGTGAAACGCACCGGCAGCCCGCTCATCTGGTGGCTGATCTCGCGGCGTCGTCCGTTGTGCAGGTGGTCGATTGCTGCGGCGACGGCGGCGATCACGTCGCGCACCCGGCCCTCGGGCACCAGGGCCTTGAAGCCATCCGGATATTCCTCGGCGATAAAGCCGGTAGAAAGATCGCCGGAACGCCAGCGCGGGTGCTGCATGATCGCGGCTAGAAACGTGATATTATGTTGAATGCCGTCCACGTAAAAATCGTCGAGCGCAGTCGCCATGTGCGCTATGGCGGCAGCGCGCGTGGGTGCGTGCGTGATGAGCTTGGCGATCATCGGGTCGTAATAAATTGAAATTTCGCCGCCCTCGTACGTGCCTGTGTCGTTGCGGATGGTCGCGCCACCGACCGTTCCCTCGGCAGGCGGGCGATAGCGCGTCAGGCGCCCGATGGAGGGCAGGAAATTGCGAAACGGGTCTTCGGCGTAAACGCGGCTTTCGATCGACCAGCCGTTGATTTTCACATCCGACTGCTTGAGCGCAAGTTTTTCGCCCGCCGCCACGCGGATCATCTGCTCGACCAGATCGATCCCGGTGATCATTTCGGTGACCGGGTGCTCAACCTGCAAGCGCGTATTCATTTCGAGGAAATAGAAGTTCTTGGCCGGATCGACGATGAACTCTACCGTCCCCGCCGTGTCATAATTCACCGCCTTCGCCAGCGCCACCGCCTGTGCCCCCATCGCCTCGCGCGTCGCCGCGTCGAGGAACGGACTCGGCGCTTCCTCCACCACTTTCTGGTTGCGGCGCTGGATGGAGCATTCGCGCTCGTTGAGGTGGATGACGTTGCCGTGCTTGTCGCCCAGCACCTGAATTTCGATATGTCGTGGATTTTCCACGAATTTCTCGATGAAAACGCGGTCATCGCCGAAGCTCGATTTTGCCTCCGCCGTAGACGTTGCGAAGCCCTCCGCCACTTCCGAGGCCTTCCACGCGATGCGCATGCCCTTCCCGCCGCCGCCCGCCGACGCCTTGATCATCACCGGATAGCCGATTTCGTTGGCGATCTTCACCGCCTCGATATCGCCGGAAATGACGCCGAGATAGCCCGGCACGGTCGATACCTTGGCCTGATTGGCGAACTTCTTCGATTCGATCTTGTCGCCCATCGCGCTAATGGCGAGCAGGTTCGGCCCGATGAAGGTGATGCCCGCCGCCAGCAACGCCTCCGCGAACGCCGCATTCTCCGACAAGAAGCCGTAACCGGGGTGGATGGCCTCCGCCCCCGTTTCGCGCGCCGCCGCGATGATTTTCTCGATCACCAGATAGCTTTGCGCGGCGGGCGCCGGGCCGATGGCAACCGCCTCATCCGCCATGTGCCTGTGCAGCGCATCCACATCCGCCTCTGAATACACCGCGACCGTCTTTATCCCCATTTTACGCGCGGTTTTGATGACCCGGCACGCGATCTCGCCCCGGTTGGCGATCAGTATTTTTTTGAACATGGGCGGCGGAAACCTTTGGGCGCGAAATGAATATACCCAAATGCTTAGCGTATCACGCCGCCGCGCCGCAAGAGCCGGCCTTAGCGTTTCCCGCGCTATAGCTTAAAACCGGGGGCGCAAGCGGGGGCTAGCGCGGGGGCGCCGTCCAGTCGGAGACGTCCCACAGTTTCAGGGTGTTATCCTGGCTTCCCGAGAGGAGAGTGCGGCCATCGGGCGAGAAGGCGACGGCGTAGACAACCTGCGTATGCCCCGCGAAGCTTCTGATCTCGCGCCCTGTGCCTGC
>JAWXCE010000006.1:0-61648 GCA_034440495.1 Hyphomicrobiales bacterium
AAACCCGCGCGACGGCGAGAGCCATGATTTATCCTCCGTCGATGCAGGCGCCGATGGACACGATAACGCTTTTCTCGTCCGACCAGAACGTGCCGTCGCTCATCTCGGCGATGGCGAGCACGCGCTGCGAATTGGCAAGGCGAATGTTAGTCGAAACCTTGGCGCGCCCGGCGCGCGGCCCGAGATGGAAGCTGGCGACGCGCGGCAGCGGATTTTTCTCCGAGATGAGGTGGATGGCGCGCACGTGATCGGCCTCGGTCATTGGGCTTTCGACCGTCACGGTGGTAAACACCGACAGCCCATTCTCCGCGACCTGCGGAATGCCGAGCGTTACACGCCCCGGCGTTACGGTCGCACCCCGCGTCGCTTCGCGGATAGCCGTCTCGCGTTCCTCGGGTGTGGTGATTGCGTGCGCCACGGAAGGCAGCACAGCCGCGATAGCCAGCGCGCTGCACCCTGCGATCAATTCTCTGCGCGTAAAGTCCATGCTACTCCCGCAATCCTGATAGATACGCGACGACATCCTCGATCTGCTGCGCGGAAAGCCCGGGACGACCCGCATATTCCGGCGCAACATCGGTCAGCTCAGAAACTCTATAATAGGGCGGCATGAGCGTTTCCGCATTCAAGATCGATTGATCGATGAGCCGCAAACGGATTTGGCCAGCAGATAGACGCGCGCCAATGCCGTGCAGCCGTGGGCCGATCTCGCCCTGAAACGGTTCTTCGGCAATAGGCGCCGCGTGGCAGATCAGACAGTTGCCCACGCGGCGGTCGCGGACAATTGCCAGCCCTCTCGATGCATCTCCGTCAAGGTCGCCCAAGGGCCGCGTAATGGCGTCGCCCTCGACGTTAAACGCGACCAGACCTTGTGCGCGAGGCGATGCGGCTAAGGAGGCGGCAACAAGGATCGCAGCCGCCAAAAGGAGCGCGCCTCGCATCACGCCGTTAGCTGTTCTTTCAGTGGCAGTGTGCGGATGCGCTTGCCCGTCGCCGCGAAAATCGCGTTGAGCACGGCTGGCGCGGCCACGGCGATGGTCGGCTCGCCAACACCGCCCCAGAAACCGCCCGACGGCATCACGATGGTCTCCACCTCCGGCATGTCCTTGATGAGCATCACCGGATAGGTGTCGAAATTTTCCTGCTCGACCCGGCCGTCCTTGATGGTGATCTCGCCATAGAGCGCAGCGGAAAGGCCGTAGACAAACGAGCCTTCCACCTGCGCCTCGATCTGCTGCGGGTTGACGGCGTAGCCGCAATCCGTCGCCGCAATGATGCGGTGGATTTTAAGCTTGCCGTCAGTCACCGACACCTCGGCGCAGCCCGCGATATGGCTGCCGAACGCCATGCAATGGGCGAGGCCAAGGAAAACGCCCGGCGCGGCGGGTTTGCCCCACCCAGCACGCTCGGCGACCGCATTCAGCACTGCGAGGTTTTTGGGATGCTTGGCGAGCAGCTTGCGCCGGTATTCGAGCGGGTCTTGGCCTGCCGCGTGCGCCAGTTCGTCGATGAAGCACTCCATGTAGATCGTGTTCTGGTTGGCGTTCACGCCGCGCCAGAAGCCGGGCGGAACGTGCGGGTTGCGCACCGCGTGATCGACCAGCAGGTTTGGGAACGTGTAGCTGATGGCGTGCTCGCCGCTTGGCGTGAGGGTTTGAAAGGTGACCATATCGACGCCGTTTGTCATGCGTTGCGGCGCGACGGCGGCGAGAATCGACTGGCCGGAAATGCGCACGTGCAGCCCGATGATGTCGCCCTTGTCGTCAAGGCCGGCGCTCATCTTGCAGATGGTGACGGGGTGATACGCGCCGTGCAGCATGTCCTCCTCGCGCGACCAGATCAGCTTAACCGGCTTGCCGGGGAACTGCTTGGCGATCTCAACCGCTTGCCGCACATAATCGTGGAAAGCGCCGCGCCGCCCAAAGCCGCCGCCGAGATTGATCTTGTACACATCGCATTCGGTTTGCGGCAGCCCTGCCGCCTCCGAGCACGAAGCAAGCGCGGCCTCTCCATTCTGCGTCGGGCACCACACTTCACAACGGGTTTCCGTCCATAACGCCGTGGCGTTCATTGGCTCCATGGTGGCGTGGTTTTGATAGGGGTAGCCGTACACGGCCTCGATTTTCTTGGGCGCGGCGGCGATGGCGGCTTTTGCATCGCCCACCGTGTTGCCGACTGCAACCTTCTCCGCCGTTAGCCCCTCTTTCAAAAACTCCGCGATGGAGGCGTTGGAGACGTTGGCGTTCGGCCCGTTGTCCCAGACGATGGGGAAGGCGTCGAGCGCGGTTTTCGCCTGCCACCAGTGCTCGGCGACAACGGCGACCGCAGTTTCACCGACGCGAACCACACCTTTTACTCCGGGCATGGTTTTGATCTTGGCGTCGTCGAAGCTGGCGAGTTTGCCGCCGAACACCGGGCAATCCTTGATCGCTGCGTTCAGCATTCCCGGCAATTTCAGATCGGTTCCGTAAATCTGTTTGCCGTTCAGCTTCTCCAACGTGTCGAGACGCTTCAGCGGCTTGCCCGCAATTTTCCAATCCTTCGGGTCTTTCAGCTTCACATCCGCCGGCGCCAGTAAATTACCGGCCGCGCTAGCCACCTTGCCGAATGTCGTTTTGCGCCCTGAAGCGGAATGCGTGATGACGCTATTCGCGGCTTTGCACTCGGCGGGCGCAACCTTCCACTCGTTCGCCGCCGCCTGAATCAGCATCTCGCGCGCCATCGCTCCGCCCTTGCGCACATATTCGTGGCTCTCGCGTATGCCGCGGCTCCCGCCTGTGGAATAGCTCTGCCAAACGCGGTTACGGGCAAGGTTGGTGGCGGGCGTCGGATATTCGGTCGTCACCTTCGCCCAGTCGCATTCAAGCTCCTCAGCGACAAGCTGCGCGAGGCCGGTGAGAGTGCCTTGGCCCATTTCCGAGCGTGCGATGCGGATGACGACCGTGTCATCCGGCTTCACCACCACCCAGGCGTTAACTTCTTCCGGCACTGGCGCTGCGGCGTCAGCGAATGGGATGCGAAAGCCGAAAGTGAATGCGGCGGTTGCGGCGGCGGCGCCAGCGACAAAACCGCGGCGCGAGATGTTCGTGGATATGGTCATGATCCTCGCTCCTTAAATCTTGGACGATGCGGCGGCGCGGATGCCCCGGCGAACGCGGCCGTAAGTCCCGCAACGGCAGATATTGGTGATTTCGTTATTAATATCCTCGTCAGTCGGATTGGGAGTTTTGGATAGCAGCGCAGCGGCGGCCATAATCATGCCCGGCTGGCAATAGCCGCACTGTGGCACATCTAACTCTGCCCACGCTTTCTGTACGGGGTGCGAGTCATCCGGCGATAAGCCTTCAATGGTGACGATTTTGTCCGTTGGCTTCACCGAGCCCAGGGTAAGCGCGCAGGAGCGTTGCGCCTCGCCGTTCACATGCACCGTGCACGCGCCGCAGATGGCGACGCCGCAGCCGTATTTGGTGCCCGTCATGCCGAGCTGTTCGCGCAGCACCCATAACAGCGGCGTGTTTTCATCCGCCTGCACATCCAGCGTTTTACCGTTCACGTTGATTTTCGCCATGTCTCGCCTCCGCGAAAGAACCTGCATTGTGCGCAACAATAATCCTGCATGCGCTCCGCGTCTTTCGCAAAATCGGCGAAATGCTTATATTTGTTGGAGTGGACGCCAGCGGCCGGGCGACACGCCCTCATGGCGGGTGAAAGCGGCGGTGAAATGCGCCTGGTCGGAGTATCCAGTGGAGACGGCGATTTCAACGAGCGGCATGCGCGCGCGTTTCAGGAGCGCTTTGGCGCGGGCCATGCGGATACTGATAAAGTATCTATGGGGCGTCCGTCCGATGGTTTGGCGAAATGCTCGTCCGAAAGCGCTAACGCTCAAGCCACATTGCGCCGCTAGATTGGACAACGATACGTCTTCGGAAGCGGTATCGTGCATCAACGCCAGCACGCGACGCAGGGCCGCTGGATCAAGCCCAGGGCCACGCCGGGCTTTTGGTGTTTTCCTCAGGTATCGGGCAATTGCACGCGCAAGCGCTTCATACTGCATTCGTGGCGCAGCCGCTTGGCTGGCGAACTGAAACTCGCTCGCCGCCCGGCTAGCCAGTCGTCGCGCCCGTTCTGCAGGAGCGTGGGCCTATAGCAGGCTTCCGACGGCGTTTCATTGAGCGCGAAAGTCGGGTCTATGGAAAGGCTGAGAAACGTCATATCGCCGTCGGTCAACGTCACGGCGCGAGGCGTTTGCGATGGAATGACGGTTACTGCGCCCGGCCTGTCAGGCCGCCGCACCACTGGAGCACCTTTGGCTTTGGCGACAGTCATCGCCGTTCCACCCGCCAGCGTTACAAACACCCGGTGCGCCAATTCGCAATGCTGAAAGTCGATTTTACCCTCATAGCGCAATCGAGCGATCTTTGCATGAAAGCCCGGCATTTCAATCTGAAACAGATCGGCGACGTGCGCGTGCGAGATGCGGTAATAAGCTGACATCGACGGGCTCTTGTTCACTGACGTCAAACCGTACCCGGGGTTTATGTCAAAACTGCTTTTCTGGATAACAGCCGTCTTCAACTTATGGCGAGACGCCCAGCCGGTTGAGCCAAAATGACCGCAATTTTGCTGGATCGCCCAATTGGGCGGCATGCGTTGCCCCTGCTTCAGCCATTGCCCGCAACGATGCGCGATCCTGTCCGAGACGTACTATTTCTTTAATCCAAACATCGGGATCGGGTGGCAACAGCAGTCCGGTCTCGCCATGCCTGACAGCAGGCGCGTATGAGGGCGCGTCGCTATAAAGGCCAGCAACTCCCGCCGCGCCATGATCGAGAATCTTGGTGATGGAACGCCCCCGCGCGAATACCGTATCGCCGAGCGGCGCCAGTCCGATGTGAAAGCGCTCGTTATTAATCATGCTACGAAAGTCTGTCCACGCTAAGGGCGCCCGGTTATCCACATTTTGCATCCGGCGCAGAGGGCGCGGTGCGTAGCGCCCGAAAAACAGCGTCAGCCTCGCGCGCGGCGCGGCCGTAGCAAGCGCCGACGCCAGGCTTTCCAGGAACTCCAGGCTGCTGACGTGGCTTCGAGTGCCGAAAAACACCAGACGCAAGTCGGGCGCCGTCCAGTGGGCATCGGCGAAAGTGGTGCAAATAGAAAGCGCGCATGGACTTATCAGCTCGCGGGGGCGGCCAGGAAAAAGATCGAGGATCGTCTGGCTCGGGGCGAGAATGGATGGATTCATGGCCAGAATGACTGGCAGCATATCCGTCGCAAATCTTTCCAGACGGCGCCGGTAATCTGCTGGCAAGTCGCGGCACTTGGCAACCACAGGCAGCACATCATCGATAACATAATCGACTGCTGACCATTCGATCTGGTGGATGTGCTTGAGTTCGGGCACGGTTAGATAACGCACAATGACCAGGCGTCGCCCAAACGTAAACGTATATGGGCCAATTTGACGCATCGGCGAAACGGTAGGGGCCATTTGGAATGCCCCTTGCACATAGTAGTCATTGGTAGAATTTTGCGGATACAAACGTCTAGCTCGCTCATTTATGCCTTTAGAGGCGGATCACGCCTGGCGGTATGTCCATGAATACATAAAACATAGCTAGCCTTGGTGCGAACAGGACACATAAGCAGAGATAACGCAACTTAGTGTGGTTAATTCGTTAACAAACGGAACAAAAGGATTGAAAGAATGGAGTTCGAGCGGTATTTCTATACTCGCCAGAGACTTAAGAAAATAATAGAGGATACTTCAGATATATCTGCATTTTGAATAAAAACATCATACAAATATATCGTTTCGAATATTAAAGTCGATAAAGGGGACTAATCTTGCGCGCCTGTATAGTATCCAGTGGAATATGGCGTATTCGAAATTTGATCGAAGGTATGACCGGGTTTGAACCCGTGTGTGGACGCCGGTACGCCTCAGAGGAAAACTTTGACCTCGTGTTAGGCTGGGGTAGAAGGCCTACTTCCAATGCTGCGCAAACGTTATCGCAGAAAACGAACAAGCCTTTCGTATCTATAGAAGACGGTTTTCTGCGATCAATTTATCCCGGGCGCAACGAGCCGCCAATCTCTTTGGTGATCGATTGGGCCGGCGTTCATTATGACGCTACGTGTGCGTCTGAATTTGAACGCTGCGTGGAAACCGCCGCCGCACTCAACACGCCTGAAACTTCCGCCAGGGCGCGCGCCGCAATGCATCTTCTTCGCGAACTCGCGCTGTCGAAATACAATCATGCGCCCCGTATGAGCGAACGTAAGATGGGTCTCCCAAGCCGGCCATCGGGCGGACGGGTGCTGGTGGTCGATCAAACCGTGGGCGACGGCGCAATCGGTTATGGTATGGCAAATACTCAGACTTTCGTCGATATGCTCAAGACTGCGAAACTGGAAAACCCCGGCGCGCAAATCATTGTCAAGACGCATCCCGAAGTCGTGTCCGGACAAAAGCGCGGCTATCTTTCCGGAGCGCTCGGGCCAGACATTCTGGTCGTTGACTACGCGGTCAATCCATGGTCGCTAATTGACGCTGTCGATAAGGTATACGTAGTTTCCAGTTTGCTTGGTTTTGAAGCCTTGCTGGCAGGTTTGCCTGTATCTTGCTTTGGCGCGCCGTTTTACGCAGGGTGGGGCCTAACGCAGGATCGCATCGAGTTGCCAAGGCGGATAGCTCGCCCAAGCGTGGAGCAATTGTTCGCAGCCGCATACTTCGATTATGGCCGCTATGCTGACCCGATTGCTTGCGAGGCGATCGCGTTTGAGGACGCAGCTTTAAAGCTGGCGAAGTCGCGCGACGCTAGTTTGGGCGATTGGCGCAAACGGGGCCGTCAGATGATGACTGGCGGTGTCAATCAAGCGTTCACCTTGCCGCCCCCAGCGCTATCTTTGGCATAGCGCAGTTGATAACCTGCGAGACACATGATCGCGGATGATTTAGCCAAAACGATTTTAATAACTGGCGCAAGCCGCGGCTTAGGGGCAGCCCTTGCCCTACGCTTCGCACGTGATGGGTGCGCTCTTGCTTTGTGCGCCCGATCCAGCGAACCCCTTGAGAAGGTTGCTAGCCTATGTCGTGATGCTGGCGCGCAGCAGGTGAGGACTTCATGTGTCGACGTATCCGACGCGGCCATTGTCAGAGCTTGGGTTGATGCGGTCGAATCATGGCGCCCAATAGACGTTGTGATTGCAAATGCTGGAGTTTTCCATGGCAAGCGCGCTAATGGATCCTTAGAAACGCTTGCTGAGGTAACGAACATGCTTCGCGTAAACGTTGAAGGCGCGCTCAATGTCGCGAATGCGGCGATGCACTCCATGCGTGCGCGGCGCGAGGGCCGCATCGTATTTGTCTCGTCTCTTGCCGCGTTGCAGCCGCTTGCCGATGCCCCCGCTTACAGCGCCAGCAAAGCCGCGCTTTGCGCCTACGCAGAAGCTTTGCGCGAATATCTGCGGCCGGAGAATGTGGGCGTCACCACCGTGCTACCTGGACATATCACCACAGCGCAGACGGCGCATCATGTGGGGCGACGTCCAATGGAGATTTCGGCGGATGCGGCTGCGGCGATGATTTTGCGCGGCATTTCGCGCGGGCATGAGGTAATCGTGTTTCCTAAACGATTGCAATGGCTCATCCGTCTTGGCCGCGTATTGCCATTATCGCTTCGCGCGAGGGTAAACGCGCCATTCCGTTTTCATCTTGGCGAGCACTAAGCCCCGCTTTTACGAAGCATGGTCGCGAACTCCGTAAACAATGAGTAAGCCAAGCGCCCACAGTATCGCGCTAACGCCAAGCACCATTACCGTGTTGAGAACTCGCTCCGGGTATAGCGCCTCTTGCGGCATGCTTGGGGTGACGAAGGTGGCGAGATAGCGTTGTTGCTGGTCAGCCTCGAAACGAGCCCGTTCCAGGGATGCTAATGCCGAAACGTAAGCTTTTTCAGCAAATTCCCGCTCCACAGCCAGCTCTTCATAATCGGACACAAGGTTGCTAAGAGGGGAGGCGCCATCCTTTGTTTCCGTTTGTCCGATTTTAGCTCGCTCCTCGATGAGCTGACTTTCAAGCGCCTTGATCTGGCTCTCCAAAACCCGCATCGACGGCGCCGTGTCCCCCATGAAACGCCTTAGGCCGGCTCGTTTCGCTTTAGCGTTGGTCAATTCCTCATCAAGTTTTCCAAGCATCAACAAGCTGGCTTCGGCTTTTTTGGTTGGGTCGAACTCCTGCTGATCCTGGCGGAAAGTGCGCAGGCTTACGCGGTTGGCGCGTAGCCGGTCTTCCGTCCGTTTGACTTCCGTTTCGGCATATTTCACCGCATCCTGACGGGCGCGCGACGAGAGCTGGTTGGTCAAATCTTCACTCAGTGCAATGACCGTTGATGCGATGTTTTTGGCGTCCTCCGCCGTGAAAGCCCGGGCCTCGACCGAAATCACCTGGGACGAAGTGTCAAAGTTCACCCGGATCATTTTTTTTATGTATTTCACCAGCGCCTCAACCGTTTCATCCGGGTCGAAGCTGGCGATGATGTCGCCTTTGTCTGGGCTGTAAATTTCGCGAATATTCAGCCGTCCGGCCATTTTTTCGATGATTTCGCGGCTGTGGATGAAATCCATGACGATGTACGAGTCTGCTGCCGCAGATCCTGAAGACGCTATGCCGGTGACAACGCCAAGCACATCCGTGCTGGTCTGCCCGCTGGAGCCTCGCACCGCGAAGCGCACCTCGACAGCATATTGATCGGCGGCGATCACGGCAAAGTAAAAGGCGGCCAGCGCAGTAGGGAGCGCGATGCACAAAATGGCTGAAAACGACCCCATACTGACTCGGAAACGGCCGAAACCGTAGCCAGATTTTCGCCCCGGCTTTGCTTTCGCGGCCGTCGGCATGACGGATGGCTGCGCGCCGCCATCGCCCCCGATAAAGGGAAGCCTGCCTGCACCGCCGGGTTCAACTGATTTTAGCATGGTGCGCTCCGGTCATGCGTTGGCTTCCGCCAGGCTGTTAGCATGCGATTGCAAAATCGTTTGATGGACATCGATCGCGGCTTCTAGTGTGTTGAAAAACATTAGATCGCCATTGTGCAGCACGATGCCGGAGTCGCAATAGCTGCGCAGCGATGATAGGCCGTGCGAAACCATGATGACGTTGGCGCCGCGCAGCTTCGTCTTGAAATAACTGCGGCATCGCTCGCGAAACTGCTCGTCGCCAACCTCGGTGATTTCGTCGACCAGATAGGCGTCGAACTCAATGGCAAGGCTTATGCCAAAGGCGAGGCGGGCGCGCATGCCGGCCGAGTAGGTGGAGAATGGCATGCGGAAAAATGCGCCAAGTTCTGAAAACTCGCCGACAAACTGCTCTACTCGCCGCGAGTCCTCACCATAGATCCGCGCGACAAAACGGCAGTTTTCGGCGCCGGACAGCGAGCCATTGAAACTGCCAGCAAAGCCGAGCGGCCACGACACGCGGCAATGGCGGCGTATCGTGCCGCTGGAGGGCGATTCCACGCCTGCAATCATGCGCAACAAGGTGGATTTGCCAGCGCCGTTCGCGCCGAGGATGCCGACATTTTGCTGCGGAAACTCTCCTGTGAGCGTTTTCAAAACCGTTTTGCGCCCGGCTCCCACCTTGTAGTATTTGGATACGCCATCGAATGAGATGTAGTCGCTCATATTATTGCACTCGATGCCGCATGGCGCGTTCCGCCGCCAACCCGATAAGGGTGGAAATAAGCGCCCATAACAGGACGTAAGTCACATCAAGGCCATAGGCTCGGTAGTTGAAATAAAATCCATAGCGCATCAGCTCAACCGCGTGCAGGATTGGGTTCCAACTTAGAATATCACGCACTTTATCTGGCAGCGTTTCCGGAAGAAAGAAAATCCCGGAGATGAAAAACAGCGGTCGTGAGAGCATTCCCTCAATATTTTTCCATGAGTCAAAGCGCACGCTAAGGACCGCGTTAATCACTCCGGTTCCAAACCCTAACAGAGCCATAAGTCCAATCGCTGCGACAACCGCTAGAAACCTTGCCGGTGGCTGGCATTCGAAAAATAAGATCAACACTCCAAAAATCAGAATGATTGCGACGAGACCGGTGGCGATTTCCAGCAAAGCGCGAGCGATCATGGTGTCAATTTGCTTGACAACCGGATAGTTCAGCAACGCCTGGTTTGCTTCTAATGCTGACATGACGAAGGTGCAAACCCGGCGATAAATCTGGTACGGAAGCACGCCTGTTGCAAAAAACAGGAAGAGGTTGTCTCCAAATAGCGCTGGGCGTCCGAGCGCCATAAACATCAGCGTGAATGTAACGACCAACGCTACAGGCTCAGCTAACGCCCAGAAATACCCAAGTTGGGTCTTGCCGAAGCGCGTTCGAGTCTCCCGCAAAATTAGTGCGCCAATAACGCGACATTGTACGAGTGCTGCCTGTTTCAAGATGAATTTATACCGCCTTACGTGTGTGCCAATCGCGCCCCGTAATGTTATTAGGCTGCGAAGTCAGCTTACTCGCTAATTATGACGCCGCCATTTCCAGCCACCGCGCCGACGGTGCTCGATCCTAGAGCTATCATTCGCAGCACCTTGCTCAACTCCACGCTTTTCGCGTTCGCGGTGTAAAGCACATCCTTGTCTTTCAGCATAAACCCGCGCGCCAGAAAGTAGGAGTTCGGATCGCGCAAGCTTACACGGTAAACTACCGGGAAAACGTTACTGAACTTGGGATTTTGATAGTCTGGACGAAGAAGGCCAACGACGTCGCGAGACTCGTAACGAAACAGGAAAAGTCCTGTGGAGTCGGCCCGGCTGTCAAGCGGGCCACCGGCTGCGGCGATTGCTTCGAGCAGGTTGACGCGCGGAGAGTCGAATGCATAAACGCCCGGTTTTGGCACAGCGCCGAAGACCGTGTATTTTTTCGGCTCATGGCTCAGGTAAATCCGGTCGCCACCACTAATGTAAATGTTTTCGTCGTTATTGTCGACGACAGCATCCAGCAGTTGACTGCCCCTAGATTCCCCACGAATGAAGGTGATGTAGGTTTCACGGGCCGGAAACTTGGCGCCCCCAGCGGCGGCCACCACGTCTAATAATCTGTCGCCTGATACGGATAAGGAGTACTTGCCAGGTTTAGCGACATCGCCACTGACCACGGCAGTGTTGCTTTCATTTTTCGTAATGGAAACAACAGCTTGTGGCTGTATGGCGCGATCCGACAAGCCTTTAACGATCGTTTGCTGCACTTGCAGCGGTGTTCTATTAAGAACCTCGATCATGCCTGCATAGGGCAATGAAATGCGCCCCTGTTGATCGACGACAACATGAGGAAATTCTGCGTTGCGCTTGCCTTCGCTCGAAAATAGGCCGCCTTCGCCAGCCTCCCAGATGGTGATCGACAAGGTGTCGCCCATACCAATGCGGGCTTCCGGCGATTTTGCCGCCTTTTTTGGAAAGCGTTCGCTTAGGCCAATGGGGTTAAACCCCGACAATGCTGCGACTGTCGCGTGATCAAGGTCGACCACGATATAATCGCCAGCCGACAGACCTCCGCCCTTCATCTCGATTTCGTCAGCCGTAGGGCCGGCCGCTGGAGTGAATGAGCAGGACACCATCCAAACGCTGGCGACGGCGCAAAACAAAACTTTAGTGACCTGACGCAAAATGTATGACCCTGAAATGCTTTAAGCCAAGACGTCGTCCCAAACAGCTATTTGACTGTGTACTAACATTGATAAAAAGCAGGAGCAAATTTTTGAACGAACCAACTCTACTTTCGACCGAGGTGTTGCGTAAACGCTTCTGGGGCGCAGCTCAGACTACCAAGTATGCCCGTTTGATCGTATAAATTGTATTCAAAACTACATTAATTGTTTAAATGCAACGCATTGAACGAAATATATGTTTGTTTACGGGGAGAGTTTCTCTTTAACGCTTGCGGAGAGGGTCAAAAGGTGCGCAATACAAACATTGAACGCAAAATAGAACTTTTAAGTTTAGATTTTAGGTCTCTTTGCTTTTAAGGAAGCAATCTGGTTGTAAAAAAAGTCTGATTATCGGTTTCGCTACAATCAATCACGTAATTGCAATAACTACGTATGAAGTGCTGCGGTTAACTATGATATCCAGAGTCAAAGCGATAACGCAGAAATCTATAAGCATTATTCATATCATAGGCCGTTCCTGCAGACTTCCTGCGGCGTCAAGCGTGGCTGATTTCTGGGCACTTTTGTCGGAAGGCCGCGCAGGGATAGGGCAAATTGGCGGCGATCGCTGGAACACCGCACATTATTATCATCCTCTGCCCGCCCAGCGCGGAAAAACCTATACGTTCGCAGCAGGGATTATTGAGAGCCTTTGGAGTTTCGACGTGGAGGCGTTCGGTGTGTCCCCTCGCGAGGCGGCACAGATGGATCCGCAACAACGTCTTGCGATGAAGCTTGCGTGGGAGGCTCTGGAGGACGCGGGAATTATTGCCGCTGAACTGGGCGGCGAGCGGGTGGGCGTCTATGCAGGCGCATCCGCTGCCGATCATGGGAACCGCATGATTCTCGACCCCGCCCAGGGCGACACTTTCACCATGACGGGCAACGCGCTTTCCCTCATCGCAAACCGGGTTTCGCATCACTTCGACTTTAAAGGTCCCAGCCTCACCATAGATACGGCGTGCTCTTCCTCTCTGGTCGCGCTCCATCATGCGGCGTCAGCACTGCGCTCCGGCGAAATTTCTGTGGCGGTGGTCATTGGGGTTAATGCTCTGCTCAATCCGGTGTCTTTCTCCGGCTTTGCCTCGGCGAGAATGCTGTCGCCAGAAGGTAAATGCCGGGCTTTCGGTGCCAATCCGCAAGGTTATGTGCGATCAGAGGGCGGCGTTGCGCTTGTGCTTGCCGCAGAAGGCGTAGGGCGCTCGCACGCGCAGTTGCTGGCGACCGGAGTTAACTCCGACGGTCATACATTCGGCGTTGCAATGCCTTCTCAACTTGCACAATCCACCTTACTGACAGAGGTTTATCAGCGCGCGAGCGTTCATCCCGATGAAATTACATTCATCGAGGCGCATGGCACTGGCACGAAGGCGGGAGACGCCGCTGAGGCTGCGGCGCTCGGGCACGCTCTTGGCAAGCCGCGCTCGACAGCGCTTCCTATCGGGTCGGTAAAATCGAATATCGGGCACCTGGAGCCAGCCTCAGGTCTGGCCGGGGTTTTGAAAGCTATCCTCGCACTGGAGCATGATCTGCTCCCGATGAGCTTGCACACGCAAACTCTCAACCCCGACATCCCGTTTGTAGAGTTAAATCTTTGTGTCGCCCAAACGGCCATCGCGCTTCCGGCTGACTCCTTGCGCGGCATTGCGGGCATAAACTCTTTCGGCTTTGGCGGCGCAAATGCGCATGCCGTCATCTCTCGTGACCGGCGCAAGCCGTCAGGTTCCCTCGTGAATGGAGCCTCACTGAACGGAGCTGATAAGTCCAGCGAGGCGCAGGCCGAAATTCTGCTCTTATCCGCTTACAGTGAGGCAGCTCTGAAAGCTATGGCGCGCGCCTATGCGCTTAGGATCGAGGGCGGCGCTGACTGGAGGAAGCTCGCAGTCTCCACTGCTTACGCCCGCGATCTGGCGCCGCACAGGCTCGCCGTGCGAGGCGGGGATGGCATCGCCGCCTTTCTTGCTGGTTTCGGCGATGGCGCTGAGAACGCAAACACGAGCGCGGCGCGCGCCCTGGGCAAAAATCTGCAAACTGTGTTTGTATTTGCTGGCAATGGCTGTCAATGGGCTGGCATGGGCTTGAGCGCCTATACTTCAAATGCTGCATTTCACCGCGAATTTGATCTTATCCGCGAGATTTTTAAATCTCAGGCCGGCTGGTCGCTTATCGAGGCGCTGAAATCGCCAGAACTTGAGACGCGGCTGCAAAGCACAATGACTGGGCAGGCGTTGCTGTTTGCCATCCAGTCCGCTTCGTTCAAAGCTTTATACGAGATGGGGCTGACGCCGCAGGGTGTGTTGGGTCACAGCGTCGGCGAAGTGGCGGCGGCCTATGCGGCAGGCGCGCTAGACCGCAAGCAGGCTGTTAAAGTCATCGTGGAACGCTCGGCCCAGCAGGAAATGTCGCGCGGCTTGGGCGCGATGGCGGCTGTCTCTTTACCTGCCGCCGAAATGACGGCCCTGATGGAGAATGGGGGCGCTGACGCCGTTATCGCCGCACTCAATAGCCCAAACGCGGTCACGATTTCCGGAGCATCCGCTGATGTGGATCGTCTTATCGCGGTGGCGCGCGATAAAGGCGCGGGAGCAAAGCGCCTTGACCTCGACTATCCGTTCCACTCGCGTTTCATGGATCAGGGCCGCGACGCGCTTCTCGCCGCGCTGAATAGTTTGCGGCCCTCCACGCCGAAAATACCGTTTTACTCGACCGTTACGGGACGCGAGGTCTGCGAGCGCGATCTGGACGCCGCTTACTGGTGGAGAAACATCCGCGAGCCTGTGCAGTTCGAAAGCGCCGTGCGCGCCGCAGCGAGCGCTGGCGCTCAGGTCTTTATTGAAGTTGGCCCTCGCGCCATCCTTGGGGGCTACATAACCGCAACGCTTTCGGGTGGTGCGAGCAAGTTTTGCGTGCTGAAGTCGCTAGACAGGCGCGATACGGATGACAATGACCCGCTGTTGATGACATTTGCACGCGCGATGTCCCATGGCGCAATATTCGACCGTGGCAAAGCGTTCGGCAAGCGGCCTGCGGTTTTAGACGATCTGCCCCTGTATCCGTTTCAGGAGCAGGACCACAAGCTCATTCCCACGGGTGAGGCTTTGCTGAAGCTCGCAATGCCGGGAACGCGTAACCACCCGCTGCTGGGGGAACAGCCGGTTGATGACGCCTGCATCTGGCGCGCGCATATGGATACCGCAATCCATCCGTTTCTGGCTGACCATAAGGCAGGCGGAAAAGTCATTCTGCCTGGGGCCGCATTCGCCGATATGGCGCTAGCCGCGGCATCGCGGTGGCTCAAGTCGCAAAGCGTCGAAATTCGCGACATGGACATCGTTCAGCCGCTTATTCTCGATGAGAATACTCTGTGCGAAACCCAGGTCAGGCTTTCGCCGGACAGCTCGGTTATCGAGATTAGCAGCCGGGATCGCTTCACCGACGACTGGCGCCGACACGCAACCTGCCGCTTTGCGATCATTCCTGCGGAGATGGCGTCCGGCCTAAGCGCTCCCCGCGAGTTCGATGTAAACGCCTTTGATCCGGCGCGCATATACGCCATCGCGAAACAGCGAGGGCTGGAGTATGGCCCAGCATTCAAACGCCTTGCGGCCCTAGCGCGGCCAACGAACGATGTGATCGAGTTGCGTCTGACCGCCTCTGAAATCGCAGGCGCCTTTTCGCTTCAGCCAATGGAATTGGACGCATGTTTTCATGGCCTCTTCGCACTGCTCGACGGTGATGACGCCGAGACTATGGGGATGTCTGCCTATATCCCGGTCAGATTTGGCGCGTTGCGCCTCTATCATCCTGAGTCAAACATTCACACCGTGCGAATTACGGTCAACCGGGCCAGCGAACATTCGATTGAGGCGGATTTCGCGCTGTTTGACGGCGCCGGAAACCTGATCGCAACGCTGAACGAGGCACGCTTTAAGGCCGTGGCTTTTGTCACGCGCCCTCCTTTGGCGTCCATCGCGTATCATATGGCCGCAGAAAAAATCGCTCTCCCGGGCCTTCAAAACGTACTGCCGCCGATGACAAGCTTTGTAGCGTTCTCCGAGCGCGGCGGTGAGGAGGGCGATGCTCCGCACGAAGCCCGTCTTCTGCTCGACGCCGCCGCATACCGGATCGCTTACGACGCCATGCGTGCAGTGGCGAGCGGCGGCCTCATCGATCTGCAAGCCGCTCAAAATATGGGTTTGGTTCACCCTGAGCGGGTGGATTATTTTCATCGCCTAGTTTCATGGCTTCAGCACGCGGCGTTTGCTGAGGCTGAGGGGTCGTGCTGGCGGCTTTCGCCTGAATGTGTTCTCCCACAAGTGGCCGAGGTCATAGCGACTGTCGTCGCCGAACATCCCGGCTGGAGCGCGGAGTGTGTAATGGCGAGCCGCGCGACCGCGCTTTTACCACAGGCTCTGGCGATACCAGCGGATGAGGCGGTTTACTCGCAATCAACGCGCGATCATTTCACCCATTCGCCGCGTTTTCTGAAAGGTATTGAGGCCGTCACCGCTTGGGCGTTGCGAATTCGCAAAGGTATCGCGGATGGCGCACCGCTTCGCATATTGGAGCTTGGCGCTGGTTCTGGCGCGTTAACGCTGGCTCTTGCCTCAATAGTCGCGCCTGAGTCGGGTCGGCTTGTTTGTGCTGGGCCTAGCCAGACTATCCGCCGCATCTCACACTCCATGCGCGGCGCGATAGGGGTGGAGTTTACAGAACTCGATGCAGACGCCGCCACACGCATCGCCGCTGCAGGGCCTTTCGATGTGGTGGTTTCCGGGGAAGGATTGGGCGGCGTTATTGCTGACGCGCAAATTTTGAAGGCTGTGCGCGCGGCGATGGTGCCCGGCGGACTATTAGCCGCCACCTTGCTTTCACCCGGCGCATTTGGCGATGTTGTGCTTGGTCTGACAGGGATGGACACCGGACACCGGACGGCGGATGAATGGACGGCCGCGCTGCATGAGGCAGGTTTCATCGAGGCTTTCGCGTCGATGGTCGGCGACTTTATGACCTTAAGCGCCGTAGCGCCGCATTTAAATACTGCTTCAACGCCGCGCGAACTTCGCGCCGCGATTATCGTCGAGGATCCGCAAACCGATACGGAGTTTTCGCTAGCCACCAGCGCCTCGCTGAAAGATGCCGGTTTCTCCGTTTGGCCCGCTCGCGTTGAGACACTCAACCAAACCTTTGAAACCGCGCGCAAAGTCTTCCCGGCGCTCGCAGGACATATCGACATTGTGGATTTGACGGGCATTCCCACAACGTCGCCGAACGCTTCGGCGTGGCTGGCGAAGCGGCTGGCTGAGCTTCAACTTCAGTTAAGCCTGAGCGGAGCCGCTACAACTGTGTGGATAACCGCGCCCGGTGGCGCGCGGGCGGCAACGCCTGAAGTTGACGCTCCGTGTCCGCTGGCCGCCGCGCTCTGGGCGGGAGTCAGGACGGCGATGAATGAAAATCCAGGCGTCGCAATCCGCCTATCCGATTTCGCAGAAAGCTTGAGCGCCACCCAGCGTGCAAAGCGGCTGGCCGCATGGATAAGCCAGCCAGGCGGGGAGACGGAGCTTGTGCTGGCAAAAGACGCAGCATACGCGCTGCGCGCCCGGTCAGGCATGCCGTTCAGCATGGGCGGGCAGCGCGCCGAGCATGCCGCGGTGCTGAAATCGGCGCAGCCCGGCTCCCTCGATCATTTGATATGGAGCCAGACCGAACGCCGCGCTCCCGGGAAAAGCGAAGTCGAAATCAGCGTAGAGGCGACCGGGCTGAACTTCCGCGACGTAATGTGGGCGCTCGGCATGCTGCCTCCGGAGGCGCTGGAGGATGGCTTCGCCGGGCCGACGCTCGGATTTGAATGCGCCGGACGTGTGGTGCGGACGGGTGAAGGCGTCGCAGACTTGCGCGCGGGCGATCTGGTGGCGGGAATGGCGCCAGCGGCCTTGTCGTCGCACGTCACTGTCGCCCGGCGCGCCCTCGCACTCGTTCCGCAGCATTTGAGCGCTGAAGCCGCTGCGACCTTGCCCGTAGCTTTTCTCACAGCCTATTATTCCCTCGTCCATCTGGCGAGGTTGGAGGAAGGCGAGTGGACGCTCATTCATGGCGGGGCGGGCGGCGTCGGTTTGGCGGCGCTGCAAATTGCGCGGATGCGCGGCGCGCGCGTCATCGTCACGGCGGGTTCTAAGGAAAAGCGTGATTTTCTGCGTATGCTTGGCGCCGAACACACCCTCGATTCCCGCTCGCTGGCCTTCACCGACGAGGTAAGGCGGTTGACTGGCGAAGGCCCCAGTGTGGTGCTCAATTCTCTCGCGGGTGAGGCGATGGAGCGCAGTATCGAATTGGTGCGACCGTTCGGCCGTTTCATCGAGCTTGGTAAACGCGACTTCTATGGCAACACGAAAATTGGGCTACGTCCTTTCCGGCGCAACATTTCATACTTCGGCGTTGATGCAGACCAGCTTCTCGCCAGCCAGCCTATGTTGGCGGCGCGCATGCTGACCGAGGTTATGGGTCACATCAATGCAGGCGATCTGACGCCGCTTCCATACCGGCGCTTTAGCGGGCATGAGGCAGGCGACGCCTTCCGGCTGATGCAGCAATCCGGGCATATCGGTAAAATTGTCATAACCCCGCCCACGCTCGACACGGTGGCTGCGACGCCCGCCCCAGCGCCATTTCACGCCTGCCCGGACGGTTTTCACGTCATTATTGGCGGTCTTGGCGGTTTCGGCCTTGAGACCGCCCGGTGGCTTGGTGACAGCGGCGCGCGCCGGATCGCCCTAGTCAGCCGCAGCGGCAAGCTGCGAGACGATCGGACAGCGAGCGTCCTTGATGCCCTCAGGCAAAGCGGCGTCGATATTCGGCAAATTGCTTGCGATGCAAGCAGCCGTGAGGCGTTGGAAACAATTTTGGCCCAGCTTCGACAGGAGGCGCGGATTGCGGGGGTCATTCATGCCGCCATGCTGCTGGACGACGCTCCACTCGCCCAGATAGACGAGGCGCGCCTTCAAGCTATCATCAGCCCCAAAGTTGCCATCGCCGACAATCTGCATGAGTTGACGCAAAACGATGCGCTCGGTTATTTCGTCCTTTATTCGTCGGTCAGCGCATTCATCGGCAATCCGGGACAGGCGGCTTACGCCGCAGCCAACGCCTATCTCGAAGCTCTGGCGGTCAGGCGCCGCAGCGAAAAACTACCCGCACTTGCTGTGGGCTGGGGGCCAATTTCTGACGCGGGCTATCTCGCGCGCAATCTGGCGACAGCGGACATCATCCAGAGACGCATGGGCGCTCAAACCTTCACGGCGCGTGACGCGCTAAATTGTCTCGGCGAGCTTCTCAGCTTGAGCCAGGCAGGGATTGGCGCGCCTGCGGTGACAATTGCGCCGATGGACTGGAACATGGCGGCGGCTTCGCTGGCGGTTTTTCAATCACCGGCGTTCGCTTCACTGAATAAAGGTCGCGATCAGGCGGCTATTGCATCCGCCGGGCCGTTCGAAGTCGCCGCGCTGATTGATGGCCTTAGCGAACACGAAGCGCGCCTGGTGATCGCGCGCTACATCGCCGAAGATGTCGCCTCGATTTTCCGCATGCCAGCGAGCGACATCAGCGGCGAACGGCCTCTGGCCGACCTTGGCATGGACTCGCTCATGCTCGTCGAGTTGCAGACTGCGGCGCAGTGGCGCTTTGGCTTTGACATCCCCCTGACCAGCGCCACCGATGCACTAACGATAAATAGCATCGCCTTTGGCGTGACCTCGCGGCTGCGCTCCGGAACCCGCATACACGACGACGCCGCGACAATGAACGGAATTTTGCGCGAACATGCAGGCGGGCCGGTCAACGACGTCGCGATCAAAACTTTATCCCGGCGTATACAGCTCGGTCGCAACGAAAGTCTTTTGGCATGAGCAAACCCTTGAGCCGATTGTTGAATGGCGAAAAGAGTGCGTTGCTATCGCTGGCTCGCGGCTGGCAACGCGGTGCCCCTAATGCAAGTCCTGCGACGCCAAAATATGACGCGCAGAGTTTCGAGGTTCTCCCAGCATATCAAAAAATGCTCACGCAGCGCGCCGCTGCCGATGAATTCAATGTAAAAAACCCTTTCTTCCGCCCGCATGAGGGACGCGTTGGCGCGTTGACCGTGATTGACGGACGCGAGTGCATCAATTTTGCGTCCTACGATTATCTCGGCCTTAACCATCATCCCGCTTTAGCGGCGGCCGCGACGGCGGCTATGGCGCGCTACGGCACGTCCGTTTCGGCAAGCCGTGTTGTGGCGGGCGAGCGCCCTATCATCCGCGACCTCGAAGCGGCGCTTGCCCGCTTATACGGAACCGAGGATGTAATTGTTTTCGTCAGCGGCCACGCGACTAATGTCTCGGCCATCTCAACGCTCACCGGCCCTGGCGACCTCATCCTGCATGATGCGCTGATCCACAATAGCGCCATGGTTGGCGCGACGCTGTCAGGCGCCGCCCGCCGCGCATTTCCGCATAACGATCTCGACGCTCTGCAGCGCATGTTGGAGGAGACGAGGGGCGCTGCGAAAAACGTGCTGATTATCGTGGAGGGGTTATACTCCATGGACGGCGATATTCCCGATTTGCCCCGCCTGCTCGACATAAAGCAAAGGTTTGGCGCCTGGTTGATGGTCGATGAAGCGCATTCGCTCGGCGTTCTGGGCGCGACCGGACGCGGCACGGCAGAGCATTTTGGCGTCGATCCGGGCCGCGTCGATATCTGGATGGGAACCCTCAGCAAAACTCTGGCCTCCTGTGGGGGCTACATTGCGGGGTCTCGGCCGCTGGTGGAGTTGCTGAAGTTCAGCGCGCCCGGGTTTGTCTATAGCGTTGGCATTTCGCCGCCTTTGGCGGGCGCCGCAATCGCCGCTATCGAGCGGCTTGCCGCCGAGCCGGAGCGTGTCGCCGCGCTGGCGGATAATGGACGCTTCTTTTTGGAAACCGCACGGGCGGCGGGTCTCGACACCGGCTTCGCGGCTGGATACGCCGTGGCGCCCGTGATGGTGGGCGACAGTCTGCGCGCCGTGAAACTATCCGAGCGGCTGCTTGATCGCGGCGTGAACGCGCTTCCAATCATCTACCCGGCCGTGCCGATGCAATCCGCCCGGCTGCGTTTCTTCCTGATGTCTACCCACACCAAAGCGCAAATGACTCAAGCCATTGATGTTACGCGACAGGAGCTGGATACGCTGAAAGCGCAAAACTTCGGGCTTTCGCGGCTAGCGGCAAGCATCGCCGAGCGCATGTGAAACCGCTCATGCTTTCGCCAAGCACCAGGAACGCCGTTTGTTTCGGCGTTTCATTCTGGAACCGCAAAGCCCTCGGCAGGCTGCTTACGGAGGGCGGGGATACATTTTTCACAGATGATTTCCCTGCCGCGTTGCAATCCGCGAAATCCCGTTCGCTTCCGCTTCACGCCTGGGCTTCTAAACTGAGCGATGAGAATGAGGCCGAATGTCTCGCGGCCGGGACGCCGCTCATTCGTGTAGAGGATGGTTTCATACGCTCGGCTGGCCTCGGCGCGGGGTTAATTGCAGGCGCCTCATACGCATTCGACAAAACCGGCATCTACTACGATGCGCGCCGCACCAGCGATATCGAAACGGTTTTGCAGACTGCCGAGATCAGCGCGGCCGAAGTCGCGCGCGGAAGCGATCTGCGTCAGGCGATCCTATCCGCCCGCATCAGCAAATATAATGTTGGCCGACTGGACGCCCCTTTTGCCGCCCCTGCCGAACGAGATGTTATTCTAGTGCCTGGACAAGTATCGAATGACGCCGCCGTTTCGCGGGCTGGCGCAGCGGCGCTCGATAACGACGCGAATGTTAATCTTACATTGCTGCGCCGCGTGCGGGAACGCCATCCAACGGCGTTTATCGTCTATAAGCCGCACCCGGACGTGGAGACCGGACTGCGTCGCGGCGCGCTGACAGTGGCGGAGACCCGCGGTTATGCCGACGCTGTCATCAACAAGGCAAGCATTTTGACGCTGATAGCACGCTGCGATGCGGTCGAAACGTTATCGTCGCTTACCGGCTTTGAGGCGCTGCTTCGGGGCAAACCTGTCACGGTGCATGGCGCGCCGTTTTACGCCGGGTGGGGCTTAACCGAAGACCTGACGCCGACGCCGCGCCGCACCCGTCGGCGCTCGCTGGAGGAACTGGTATTTGTCATGCTTGCGCTTTACACGCGGCATGTCGATCCAATAACGCTGGAACCATGCTCGCCGGAAAGCCTTATCGCATCGCTGACCACGATGGGCCGAGACCCGCGACAACGCGCCAAGGCCGCTGTGCTGCAGCGAGTGTCGTGGGTGGGCCGCAAGCTTGGCGTTTAGCGTTTGCATCGCTCGCGTATCATCCGGCGGAGGGCCTCGCGTCGAGGCGCGGGGTCGGCATAAGCATCGGGCGCGTTCCGGCTCATCTGCAAAATGCGCTGCGAGATGTTTTGCGCGGCCTCGTCTAGCCCTTCACGCGAATAGATCGTGCCGCGCGCCTGCACGCTTGCCGCCAGCGCTTTCACAAAAGCGCCGACAAGTTTGGGATCGGGTGCGGCGGGCGCTGTCCAAAAGCTGTCGAGCGGCCCTTGATGCGTTATTCCGTCTACATCGTAAATCGCGGGCGCGAGGGTTTTGACCGGGCAGCCACGTTGCAATGCCTCAATCCCGGCGGAGCTGTTGACCGTCACCAGTCCCGCCGCCCCGGCAAGCACATCGCCAAGCGCGCCGCCATCGAAAAAAACCACCCGGCTTTGCAGGTTTAGCCGCCGAACCGCATCAGTTAGATAGCGCCGCCATCTATCCAGGCCGTTGTCCAGCGGATGCGCCTTGATCGCTAGTGTAGCGTTCATCGGCGCGTGCGCTTTGAAGGATGCAAGTACAGTTTCAATCGCTTCACTAAAGCTGCTGAACGGCGAACGGTGGCGAATCTGGAAATCGCCCTCCAGTTGCAGCGCGAACACAAACAGCGGGCCTTTTGTCGCGCGAAGCCTCTCTATTTCGATAGCTGCGGCTTTGTTTCGTGATCTCTCCCCAGTAAGACGCCAGCACCATGCCGCATATTCCAGTGGCGGATAATAGATCGTATGCCGCCTGTAGTTGGGATACAGCCACCATAGCGCGGTGTTGAGCAGGTTGTATGCCACGTCTGGCGCGGCCACCCTCCAGAACTGCGTGCGATATCGTGGTGCAAAATCGATTTCAGGCGCGTTGGCCGCGATGAGTCTGATGGCTGCTGGGTCGTTGGGAAAGTGCGACGCGGCGCCCGTGCCATTCAACTCGATGGTCATCCAATCCGGACGCAGGTAGCCCAGTTCGGTTACGATAACGCGCGCGCCATGTGCGCGGGCGATGGCGGCGGCAATGCGGTGATACAGCCGCCTCTCGCCATGCATAATTATATCGGTTACGGAGTCGCGCTCCATAAGATTTGTCGCGAAGCGCGGCCATTCGGCGATCCGGCCTTTAAAGGCGACTGCGCCTTTGCGATTCCAGTGCAACCGGTCGCCAACGTTGAAATTAACACGCGCGACGCGATGGCCCTGCGCCTCGCATTCATCTGCAAGGCGCGCATAAAGCGGTGATAACGGACCTTGAAGGAACAGGAAAGAACGGCGGCCTGAGGCTCTCTCCGCTGTCAGATTGCCCATTGCGCTGCTGGCCATGACGGCGCGGTTGCTTCCGGCTCGCCATTCAGTGAGTCGAGCGTTTTGCCGCGCGCAGACTCCACCCCAAGCACTTCCGGCCAATCGGTGAACGGCACGCCGCAAGCGCGAGCGGCCGCCAGACGCGGAGGCTCCGGTTCAAAAGCGTTGGGCTGATTCACCAGCCGCTGTTCAAGCCGGCGCACGATTTCGGCAATTGCGACCGCGCGCCCCGCGCGGTGGTAGAAACTCCCCTTCACCTGCGTGGCGGCTGCCAGCGCGCGCACAAAATCATCACGAAGCTGCGCATCGGGTTCTGGCGCAGCCGTCCAGAAATCGTTCAGCGACCCCTGGTAAGCCAGGCCGGGGATATCGAATATTGCAAATCCGAGCACTTTGAGCGGTCGGTTCGCTTTCAGGGCGTGCAAACCGACGGTCGAGTTAATCAACACAACCCCTTTGGCGTGCGCAAGCAGAGTTTGAAGACAGCCGCCATCGATAACGCGGACGCGGTTGGCGATACCTGCCGCCAGCGCGAGGCGGCGCACCATGCGCGGCCAGTTTTCCAGCCCGTTGTCGAGCGGATGCACCTTGAAAATGAGTTTGCTTTGAGGCGGCGCGTTGCCCTTGAACGATTGAATGACTAACTCGATCATCTCGCGCTGGTGCTTGAAGGGCGAGTTGACGCGGAGCTGATAATCGCTCTGCATTTGCAGGGGTGCGAGAAAATACGTGTTGTCACGTCGAATGGCGCGCGTGGTCACTTTGTTGGCGCGTTTGGCGGCGGCCCGGCCAACCGTAAGGCGGGGAATGTAGCTTAGGTAATTCACAATCGCACTATAGTAGCGATCTGCATCATAATGCGGATACAGCGCGGTCAGGAAAAAGGTGGACAGATTGTACGCGACCTCATGCAGGGCCTCCGCGCGGAAGGTGTGTTTGTATCTCTCTGTAAAGTCCGGCTCCGGCGCCTGGCGCGCAATTGCCCGGATTTTGTCCGGGTCATTGGGAAAATGTGAGTGGGCGGACATGCCGCCAGATTCCAGCGTAATCCAATCAGGGCGCAAATAGCCGAACTCGTAGGTTACGGTATCTACGCCGAGGCGGCGGGCCGCAGTGACGGCGCCACGGTGATAAGGGTGCCTGTCCGCATAATATAGAACGTCGGTGACGCCATTCGCCGTCATGAAACTGGTAACGAAACTTTCCCAGTCGCGAAGGCGGCCGCGATAGTTCACCGCGGGCAGACCCAACCAGTAAAACCAGTCGCCCGCGCAAAAATTGATCCGCAGCACTTTATGGCCGTTTTTTGTCAAAGCGGCGGCAAGTTCCCGGGCGAATGGTGTCGGTGGGCCTTGCAGCATTAGAAAAGTTCGCAGGGACTTTCCGGGCTGACTTTGGTAGTCCTTCATTATGAAAATCCCGCGTGGTTTCAATGATGTCCGCGCTACGCACTTTAGGTAAAAGAACTATTGTTTACTATCATTAGAAGCAAAATGTTCACGCTAATTTTTGATCGGCGCACGAACTTTCGCATAAGTGCGGCCGGTTTGTGGCGCGCTAAAGCACTGACGCAATTTGGGCAGAAGACTTTTGCCCTATTTGGTTTCCTCGGGCGCGCGCTGGTAGATGTCGTCCGACCGCACGATGTCGTCCTCGCCGAGATAGGAGCCAAGCTGCACCTCGATAATCTCCAACGGCACCTTACCGGGGTTTTCCAGCCGGTGCCATTGCGTGGCGAAAATGTAGATGGACTCGTTCTCCGGCACCAGTTTTTGCACCTCACCGGCCGTGACCAGCGCCGTGCCTTTCACCACCACCCAATGTTCGGAACGGTGATGATGCATTTGCAGCGATAGCTTACCGCCGGGCTTTACATGGAGCAGTTTCACCTGGAAGCGGCCGCCAACGCTAAGGGTCTCGAAATGCCCCCATGGACGGTAATTGCGCACGTGCTGTTCATGCTCGCGGCGCTTGGACGCCTTAAGCTGCGACACAAGCTTGCCGACATCCTGCGCGCGGTCGCGGCGCGCCACAAGAACGGCGTCGGCGGTATCGACGACCACGAGGTCTTCCAGGCCAATGGTGGAAATCAGCGCCCGCTCGGAATGCACGTAACAATTCTTGGTATCGACCAGAATAGCTTCGCCGCGAACCGAATTGCCATCAGCGTCGTGCGGCGCGGCTTCCCAAAGCGAAGACCATGAGCCGACATCATTCCATCCGGCGTTCAGCGGGAGCACAGCGGCCAGCTTGGTTTTTTCCATCACAGCATAGTCGATGGAAATGTTCGGCGCCCGCGAGTAAGCCTCGGCGTCCAGACGGCGGAAGTCTAAGTCCATCGCGGACTTTGTGAGCGCGGTGCGGGCGGAGGCGAGAATTTCTGGCGCAAGCCGCTCCAGTTCGGTCAGGAATGTCTTGGCGTGCAGCACGAAAATGCCGCTGTTCCAGTAATAGCTACCGTCATCGAGATAACGCTGCGCGGTCGCCGCGTCCGGTTTTTCGACGAACGCCGCAACGGAGAAGCCGCCGCCCGGGCCATCCAATTGGGCGCCTTTGCGGATGTAGCCGTAGCCAGTATGCGGCTCATTTGGCTCGATCCCAAACAGTGCCAGACGCCCCTGGCTGGCCACCGCCGCCGCATCGCGAACGCGGGCCGCAAACGCCGCGCCATCCTTAATAAGATGATCCGACGGCATGACAGCTAAAACCGCATTAGGATCTTCATCCGAGATCGAGAGGGCGGCTATAGCGATGGCGGGAGCCGTGTTGCGCGCTTCTGGCTCCAGCAGAATCTCACGTGGCGCGATTTCGCTTTTGAGGAGTTCGTCCTTCAGAAGGAAGCGATGATTATTGTTGCACAGCAGAGTAGGACGCGCGAAGTTCTCGTTGACCAGGCGGTGCAGCGTGGCGCCAAGCAGGCTGTCGGCTTCATGTGCAAAAAAACGGATAAACTGCTTGGGATACATAGCCCGCGATAACGGCCACAACCGGGTTCCCGAACCGCCGCAAAGAATGACTGGGTAGATATATCTCGACATCGTCACAACTTTCTCTGACAGTCGTTAATCTTTACAATTATCATAAACCCAGCCTTGTTGTTTACTACGGTTGTTTCCCTGCCACGCCTTTTTGTCAATGCAATTTACGTTTTCATTGAAGGTATGGGGACAAAGCTGCCGTTCCGCATTATACTAACCCTGTTATATGCAAAATTACATGACAGCGCTTATCGCCGGAAGTCTCTTATTGCGGGGCGTGTTTAAATGACTAAGAAATGCTTAAAGATAAACTTAACCTTTAGTAAGAAACCGCTCTAAGCGCTTATGACAGTCACCGCCCATGTCTTGCTCGGCGTATATCGTCCTTATCCGCACGCTTTGCGTCAGCAGGTTCGATCGATCCTAGAGCAGGATCATCCCCGAATTCGGGTTCACATCCGTATCGACGGGCGCGATGAGGCGGCGCGCCAGATCCTTACAGGTATGCCGGATCATGTTCATGTCGAGGAAGGGGCCGAGCGGCTGGGCGTGTTCGGTAACTACATGAGCGGTTTGTCAAGCGCATTATCCCTTGAAAAAAGCCCGGATGCAGTATTCGCCTTTTGCGATCAGGACGACGTGTGGCAGCCCGGCAAACTCAGCGTCCAAATTGCCGCCCTCCAGCGTTCCAGCGCAGCGTTATGTTACTGCGACGCCTCTGTGATCGACGCAGACGGACGCAATATCCACCCATCGCTTTTCGAGATGGAGCGCCGTACACCACACGCCGATCTGCAGGACTTGCTGGTGCGCAACGATGTCAGCGGGCATTCCATGCTTATCACGAGAGAAGCGGCCGCAGCGGCTTGCCGGAGTTCCAGCAACCAATTTGCTGCCGGTCAGGTGGCGTTGCTTCACGATTGGTGGATGGCGCTTGCAGCGCGGACGGTTGGTTCTGCCGTATTTTTGAAAGAGCCGCTTCTGCAATATCGCCGCCACGCCAGCAATGTCATGGGCCCAGCGCCCAACCGTAAAAAGAGCGCGCGCATTTGGGGCGGCGGCATTATTTCCGAGGCTTTCCGAGCCAAGTCAGCGCGGCATTACGCCTTGCGGGCGTTCCTTTTAGAGAAGTTGCAGCGCTTGCAGACCGCGCCCAGCGCGAGCGCCGAGTTTGACAAGGCTGCCGCTCTGTTCAGTATGGCGGACAAACAATTAACGCCCTTGCTGCGTGCTTACCGGAGCGCGGTGCGGCGCGGCGATTGCCAACGAACTCAAAGTCTGTATATGAGCTTGCTCGGTAAGACTGAAATTTTACGGCTCGCAAAAACGCCGTGGCTTTCCCGGTGGACAAACGAGCAGTTCGTTAAACTGTGTGATGCTTACAGCGCCAGCGCTTTAGCTAATGCACCTTGAGGCCGGACGAGCGAGACACGTTTTGCCCCTACTCCACGTTATCTTTATCAACTACCATGAATTTTCCGGCGCAAGCGGCATTCACATTTACCACCTTGGCCGCCAGCTTTCGGCTTTAAATGTATCCGTCTCGGCCTGCATTCCCGGCGATCCTGCAAGCATCGAACGTTTCGGGCCAAAGGTGTTCGATGTTGACGGCTTCGGCTTTGCGGACGCCGCCAAGCGCGTGAAAGCCATGCGCGCTGCAGGGCGGCAGGTGCTGCTCCACGCCTGGACGCCGCGCGAGAAGGTGCGCAAGTTTACATCGAGACTCGCGCGGAACACCGGCGCGACATATCTGGTGCATCTGGAAGACAATGAGCATCATATTGCAGACGTGTTTCACGCGCTGCACCCAAAGCCGACGCTGCTAAATTGGCGCAAGCGCTGGCGGGCAAGTCAGAACGTTGCCCATCCGGAGCATATGGCGCACTTCCTTAAAGGCGCGGCTGGTGTCACTTGTCTGACTGAAAAGCTGCTGGAGCATAGCCCGGCCGGCGCGCCTACCCACGTTTTCTGGCCGGGCGCGGAAGTAGAGTTTTTCGTGATCCCGCCCGAGCCGGATGAGGTGATCCGGACTAAACTTGGCATCGCGCCGCATGAGTTTGCGCTGGCTTACACCGGCAACACGCACCCCGCAAACTTCGACGACATGACGACGCTTTATGACGCAATAGCCGCCCTGAATGCTGGAGGGCATGCGGTTCGGCTCATCCGCGTCGGCGCCGATCACCGGCTTGGTGTGGCCCGTTTCGGCGTGTCTAATCAGCGTCCATGGCTCACGCATCTGGGCGACCGGCCCGCCCGCGAACTCGTCCGCTATATCTCCGCCGCCGACGCGCTTGTACAGCCGGGCGCAGCCGACGCCTTCAACGACTACCGCTTCCCCAGCAAACTCACGCTGTTTTTCGCAAGCGGACGCCCGGTCGTTCTGCCATTCGCAAATATCGGGCGGCATGTTAGGGATGGCGAGGAGGCGTTGGTTTTGGCGAGTGGTGACAGCGGCGAAATCGCCCGGCAAATACTACGGCTCATATCCGATGCGGCATTGCGTCAACGGGTTGGTGCGGCGGGCCGCGCTTTCGCGCATCAGCATTTTCAATGGCCGGAAATCGCCAAAACCATGACAGGCTTCTATGAAACCGTTCTGGCGAACTCCGCTTTGCGGCGCGCGTCATGAGCGAGGCCAAGCGCGCGCTCATCACCGGCATTGTCGGACAGGACGGCTCTTATCTAGCTGAGTTGCTGCTAGCCAAAGGCTACTTCGTGCACGGCGTGGTGCGGCGTTCCTCGACCTTCAGCACCGACCGCATCAGTCACCTTTACGTCGATCCGCACGAGGCGGGCGCGCGGCTGAAGCTGCATTACGGCGATCTGGCCGACGGCACCAGCCTGCGCCGCATCATTGAACTTGTCGAGCCTGACGAGATTTACAATCTCGCCGCCCAAAGCCATGTGCGCGTCAGTTTCGATCAGGCCGAGTACACCGCCGACATCGTGGCGACAGGCGCGCTGCGGCTACTGGAGGCGCTGCGCGATTATGTTGGCCGCACCGCCCGGACAGTTCGCTATTATCAGGCTGGGTCATCCGAAATGTTCGGCGCCGCGCCCGCTCCGCAGAATGAGGCGACGCCTTTTTATCCGCGCAGCCCTTATGCTGTCTCCAAAGTTGCGGCGCACTGGTATAGCGTCAACTACCGTGAAGCTTACGGCATGTTCATCTGTAACGGCATCCTGTTCAACCACGAAAGCCCGCGCCGGGGTGAAACTTTTGTTACGCGCAAAATCACCCGCGCGCTTGGACGCATCAAACTCGGCCTTCAGAATAAGCTCTATCTCGGCAATCTCGAAGCCAAGCGCGACTGGGGATTTGCGGGCGATTATGTCGAGGCTATGTGGCTGGCTTTGCAGCAGGATGCGCCGGATGATTACGTGATCGCAACGGGCCAAACCCATACGGTGCGGAAGTTTCTGGAAGCGGCGGCGGCAGTTGCGGGAGTGGATTGGCGTGCGCATGTGGAACTTGATCCGCGCTATCTACGCCCTACCGAAGTGGATGAATTGCGCGGCGACGCAGCGTGCGCCCGTGCGCGGCTTGGCTGGGCGCCTAAGGTGACATTCGATGAGCTGGTGCGAATGATGGTCGAGCACGATCTGGGCCTTGCTGAGCGCGAACGCACTCTGATGGATGCGGGGTTTAAAACGCTATGATAATGAGCGCTGATGCAAAAATTTTCGTGGCTGGGCATCGCGGCCTTGCTGGATCGTCAATCGTCCGGCATCTGCAGGCGCGAGGGTTCACGAATATCCTGACCCGCGCGCGCGCTGGGCTGGATTTGCGCGAGCAGGCGGCGGTGCGTGTATTTTTCGAGCGAGAGCGCCCGGAGTTTGTGTTCTGCGGCGCCGCTACCGTGGGCGGCATCGGCGCCAACAGCGCGCGCCCGGCGGAATTCATCTACGATAACCTCATGATCCAAACGAATGTGATCGACGCCTGCTGGCGCTCCAGCGTGCAAAAGCTGGTGTTCCTCGGCTCCACCTGCATTTATCCTCGCCTAGCTCCGCAGCCGATGCGCGAAGAGCATTTGCTAACTGGCCTGCTAGAGCCGACGAATGAGGCTTACGCAATTGCCAAAATCGCTGGGCTGAAAATGTGCGAGGCATATGCGCGTCAATATGGGATGCGCTCCGTCACGGTGATGCCTACAAACCTCTACGGCCCCGGTGATAATTTCGACCTGGAGGCAAGCCATGTCATACCAGCGCTGATGCGAAAGGCGCATGAGGCAAAACTGGCGAGCGCTCCGAGCATGACCGTGTGGGGTACAGGCGCGCCGTTGCGGGAGTTTCTACACGTGGATGATCTGGCGGAGGCGTGCGTCTTTGCCATGGAGCGAGTGGATAAGTTCAGTATGGTCAACGCCGGGTCGGGCGAGGAAATTGCAATCGCCAATCTGATGCGCCTCATAGCAGATGTCGTGGGGTTCGAGGGCGAAATCGTATTCGACGCCTCCAAACCGGACGGTACGCCGCGCAAACTTGCCGATGTGAGCCGTCTGCACGCGCTCGGCTGGCGCGCCCGCACCCCGCTACGTGATGGCCTTGAAAAAACCTATCGCTGGTTTCTCGCTAATTTACACGGTCATGGCCGGGCTTGACCCGGCCATCCAGAAAGCGCGGCCTTAAGCTGGATAGCCGCCTTGAGGGCGGTCATGACTAAATGCAAAATAATGCGGGAGTTCGGCGAGTTTCGGGTGTCTGCGGTCTTTCTCCGAGAGGATAGCCGCTCCTGGCGCCATCGGCCAGTCGATGGCTAGTTCGGGATCATCCCAGGCGAGACCGCGGTCGCATTCGGGCGCATAGTATCCAGTGACTTTATAAAGAAACTCGGTGTCCGGCTCCAGTGTGCAGAAGCCGTGGGCGAATCCGGTCGGCACCCAGAGCTGTGCCCAGTTCCCCCCGCTCAATACCGCCTTCACATGCTGGCCGTAAGTCGGCGACCCTTGCCGGATATCCACCGCCACATCCAGCACCGCGCCGCGCGTGACCCGCACGAGCTTGCCCTGTGCATGCGGCGCGATTTGGAAATGAAGGCCGCGAACGACGCCGACCTGCGCGGAGAAGGAGTGGTTGTCCTGGACAAAATCCGCCTTGATCCCCGCCGCCGCTAGCGCATTTCGGCTGTAAACCTCGGAGAAAAAGCCGCGCGCGTCGCCAAACTTCTTGCCCGTGATGAGCTTGACGTCCGGAATCGCTAAAGACTCGATCTGCATTGCCGCCGCCTGTTATTGTCTGCGGCGACAATACCGAATGCGAAAGAACCGTGCGACCTATTCCCGTCAGGGTTGTACGTTTTTCAACGCTTATTGGCAGTTAGTGAAGAGACCTACCGCTCCGCTCGCCGACCAGATCCTGGCCGAGGATTATGTTCGCGCTCTCCAGGGTGCGGGCAAAGTCGCGCGCGGTTTTCAACACCGGCTCGATTTCGTTGGCGCCCATCAGCGCATAAGCGCAGGCTTGGAGAGCCGGGCAGGCGTCGTGCTGGCTGGCGGCGATGAGCGAAACCGCGAGGCATTCATCGCGGCAAAACGACGGGCATTTGGGCGGCAACAGCTCGATGTCGCGGATCGAGTGTACCCGCACCATGTTCACCCACGATGCGAGGTCGGTAACGGCTTTTCGTGCGGCCTCGGCGCCGAGTTCGCGCCGGTAGTAAGACCAGCACGTTTCCCAGCTCTGAATGGCGCCGCTTTGATAGCCTGAAAGCCAGCAGCGGAAGCCAACGCCGACAAGTTTTTCGGCGGGCAGCAGAAATTGGCTGGTGACGCTCGCCATGGAGAGCGCCCCTTCTGTTTTAATCGGTTTTTGTTCGGACATGAATGCATTCCTAGAAAAGATCGGCCTAGAAGAGAGCGAGCGGCGGCGCTTTGGGAACGCCGCCGCGTTTCTCGTTACGAGCTTGGGCCTTGATCGAACTTGGCTTCGTCCACCAGTTCAGACGCGCGCTTGCGGAGTTTTGCGATCTCGGCGAGCGCGACCGGATCTTGCTTGAACTGGCCCCATGACGCGACAACGGGCGAAACAGCAATGCCGCTTTTCACGGGAAATTCATTGTTTGCCCCTGCGTAAATCTTTTGAGCTTCGTCGGATGAAAGATATTCCATCAGCTTGACCGCGTTGGCTTTGTTCGGCGCGTTTTTCGCCAGCACCATGCCGGACACGTTCATATGCGTGCCGCGGTTGGCAACGTTTGGGAACAGAACCTTGATTGCGTCGGCCTGCGTTTTTTGCTCAGGCTCTTTTTCGTTCGTTGTCATGGCTGCAATGTAATAAGTGTTGCCAATTGCTATGTCGCATTCACCGGCAAAAATTGCCTTGGCCTGATCCCGATCACCGCCTGCTGGCTTTTTCGCCAGGTTGTCGCGAACGCCTGCCAGCCATTCCCTGGTTTTCGCTTCGCCGATATTGGCGAGCATGGAAGCAGTCAGGGCAATATTATAAACATGCTGGCCGGAGCGCGTGCAAATTTTGCCTTTCCACTTGGGATCGGCCAGTTCTTCATACGTGATGGCGTCCTGTTTCACGCGGTCTTTGGAGGCGTAAATGACGCGCGCGCGCGATGTCAGGCCGAACCATTGGCCTTTTGGATCGCGGAAGGCAGCCGGAATGTTGGCGGTCAGAACCGCGCTGTCCACGGATTGAGATACACCCTGTTCGACGGCGTTCGTCAGAAATCCAATGTCGGCGGCAAGCAGGATATCTGCCGGGCTATTGGCGCCTTCGGCAGCCATGCGCTCGATCAGACCCTTGTCAGCATAAATGACGTTGGTTTTGATACCAATCGATTTATTAAACGCTTCAAGTAGTGGATTGATGAGGTATGGCTGACGTAGCGAATAGATGTTGATTTCGCCCTCTGCGCGGGCGGGCGCGGCTGTGAAAATGGCGGGTGCGAGAAGGGTGCAGATGAAAGTGCAACTGAGAAGGGATTTCATTCTTTCCTCCAATAATCAGGGTTCAAGGCCCTGACACAGGGTTTTGGTCACGCGGCCAATCCGCAGACTATAGAAAGGCCCGATGAGTAATCCGTGTCAACGCTTGCAAGTCAGATTGATCTCTGTAGCGTTTCTTAAAACTCTCGTAAAATCAACTGGTTAGAATAATTCTAAGCGTTCGCCTTGTAACAGCGGCAAATTTTTCGTTGGCGGGCCAAACAATTAGCAGCTTGAGGCGGAAGGCACTGACGCTTTACAGCGAGCAGACTCACTTTGATGTGGCAAGTTGACGCATAAATTGATGAGAAGTGCCGATCAAATCATTGAATTCTATGCAGTTTTATAAATGAACAGCATTCATTCTGGCGCCCGGGTGCGCAGCCGGGCGGTGAGCCTGTCTTTTACTGGGGAGAGAACGCTGGCGCGGTCGGTATTTTTGAGAATGTTCTTTACGATGGTTTTCGCGCCCTTTTTACCCCAGCCGCCGTCGCGGAAATAGACACTGGCGGCGTTGCCCACGATATAGGTTGCCCAAGCAGCCGCCAGCCCCTGCGGCAGAGCCGTCACCGCCACGCCGACGCCGGGCAGCGCCGTCTTGATCGTGCTGGCCGCAAGGTGCATGGCAAGGGTAACGAAGCCCGTCACTCCCCACGCGCCGATGATTTCGTTGGTGAGTTTTTGCGCATTTTCATGGCTTATCGGTTCGCCGTATACGCGAGATAGCATGACGATCATGGTTGCATCGGACGCAACGACGCCCAGAATGTCGAGCCATGGCACCGGGTTAAACGCCACGACCGTCGCCTTGCCCCACATGAACTTCTCTATGAGCGCTTTCGCTTCTGCGCTGCGCGCTTCCACCTTCAGCCGGGCGATGCGCTCGGACATTTCCGACGCGAACAGCGAAGCGTTTAGCGCTACGACCGCCTTGCCCTCTCGCGTGAGGATTTCAAATATCCGCGCCTGCAAATCCTCGACGATGGGCTTGCGCTCGCGCATCTCTTCACGCTCTGAACCGTCGGGAAGTACGGTGATGCGCAGCGCGGGCAGCGGCTGTCCCGCCGCGAAAACAAAATCCTGATCCGCCACAATGCCCTTCACCCGTCCGGCGACGGACGCGCGGATTTCATTCAACTCGCGCTGCGTGAAGCGGTCGATCTTGTTCAGTACGAGGATAACGGGCTTGTTCAGATCGTGCAGGGTTTTTACCGCATTGAACTCTACCTCGTTCAAATCGCCGTCAGTGACGAACAGCACGAGGTCGGCATAGCGTGCGGTCTCGCGGGCCACAAGTTCCCGGGTTGCGCCATCGACCTCGTTAAGCCCCGGCGTATCGACCAGCACGAGCTTTGCGCCATTCGTCGAAAATTCCTTCGAGGTGGGCGTCCAGTCGGCCTTGACGCGCTCGCGCGTTTTGCCGCCGACCGCCGCCACCTCGAACGCTTTGCGCCCCAGCAGCGCGTTCAAAAGCGCCGACTTGCCAGCGTTGATCTCGCCATAAACCGCAATTTCAACGCGCCCATCCTCCAGCTTTTTCAGCATCTCGGCGATTTCGCCAAGCTCCTTGCCAATCGCCTGACGCTCGCTGTCGCGCAGCTCGTCCGACACCGCAAGCTTACGCAGCGCTTCGATGGTGTCGTCGTATTGCGCGGCGCTTTTGGGCATTGAGTCAGCCTTTGATTTTTGCGAGCAACGCGGCGATGTCGGCCTTGCGCGTGCGGGTTTCCTCGCGCTCCACGCCGTCCGCGCTGACCACGATGGCATTAACCGGCAGCGGCGCGGAAGCGATGAACACCACCTCAGGCCGCCGCTTGACGCCCTCGAACTTAGCGGCGATAGAGGCGGCGATCTCTTCCCGGTCAGATATGGTGAGCCGGTCGGATTTGTCGATGGCGATCATCATGTCGCGCCCGTAGGCTTGAACGGCTTTGATAAACTCCACCTCGTAATTGCGCAAATCCTGATCCGCGACGAATATTGCGAGCCGCGCGCCCGCCGCCATCTCGGCGCTTTCCTCATTTTCTGGCGCCCACACTGAAAGCGCAGGCAACTCCGCGACATCCGTCATGCCAGCCTGTCCCAGCGCCGCCGTCACGCCCGCCTTGCCGCCATCCTTCAGGCCAGCAATGACGACCGGCGCGTTCGGCTTGCTTTTGTGCGCTTGCCCGCTGATGCCCGCCCCCTGCATGATGCCATGCTTGGAGAAGAGCGCCTGAAGGCGATCAGCCGATGGCGGACGAAGTTGTTGCGGTTGCCTCGTAGGCGTGCGGGGAGTGCGGAAATAAAAATAGAGAAAGCCGACAAGTCCGCCAAAAATCAGCGTGACCAGCACGCCATAAACGATGCGGATGGTCTGGCTTTCGATATCATCGAAGGTCGTGAGAAAGCGCGACACCAGGAAAAACAGGGCAATAGCGATAACCGCCGCGCAAACGCCTACCGCTGCGCGGCCGATGCGCTTGCCCGCCTCGCCGCGCTTGAAGAATTCCCAAAGCGCCGCAAGGCCCAATAGCCTGAAAAGCCCGAACATTCATCAGCCCTCGTGTTCGCGAACATTGCCACCGCACGAACACTACGGCAAGGTGCGTCACGGTTTAATGAAGCTTCACGCGCGGTTCGGATTGCCCGCGAAACTGCCCGGCGATCCACTGGCCGATGGTGGAAAAGGTGCCTAACACAGCTTGCTGGTGCATCCGGTACAACGACTTATACATGAGCCGCGCGATAAGCCCCTCCAGCCGGAAACGGCCGAGCAGATTGCCTAGCGTTTTATAGTCCGATAGCGCGACAAGAGAGCCGTAATCTTTTGGTTTATATGCGGACAGCGGCTTTCCCGCGATTTTCGCCGGTATGGAGCGGGCGAGCAGCGTCGCCTGCTGATGTGCCCACTGCGCACGTGCGCCGAGCGGCTCGGTTTCTCCGCGCGGTGTAAAGGAAGCGCAGTCCCCCATCGCGAAAATGTTGTCGTCGCGGGTGGTTTGCAGCGTTTCGCGCACGACGAGACGGTTGATGCGGTCAGTTTCTAGTCCATCCAGATAACGCAGGAAGTCTGGCGCCTTGAAACCGGCCGACCACACGATCAGCTCCGACGCGACGAACTCGCCGGATTGCAGCAACACGCCGTCGGCCCTAACCTCTACCACGCGAGTGTCGGTGCGCACGGCGACACCTAAACCCTCCAGCACGCCCAAGGTATTGGTGGCCATATCTTCGGGCAGCGCTGGCAAAATGCGTGGACCTGCCTCAATGAGCGTGATGCGGATGAGCATGTCGAAATCAATGTTGTCGAGGCCGTAGGATGCCAGATCGCGCATGGATTTATGCAGCTCGGCGGAAAGCTCGACGCCCGTTGCGCCACCGCCGACGATGACGCAATGCAGTTGCCCCGGACGCAGTGGCTCGTATTGAGCATTGGCGCGAAGGCAAGCATTAATCATGCGCCGGTTGAATCGCGCGGCGTCGTCCGCCGATTCGAGCGGGATAGAGTGCTGGATAACGCCGGGGATTCCGAAATCCGCCGTGATGCTACCCACCGCGATAACGAGCGTATCGTAGCCTATGACGCGCGGCGGAATCACCTCGACGCCGTTTTCATCCAGACTACCTCGCACGTAAATCTGGCGCTTTTCACGGTTCAAACCCTCCATCGCGCCGATGCGATAGCGGTAATGGTAGGCGCGCGCATGCGCCATGAGTTCGACCGCTTCCGTTTCGGGATCGAACGAGCCGGACGCGACCTCGTGCAGCAGCGGTTTCCACACATGCACCCGGCTTTTGTCGAGTAGCGTCACGGAAGCCTTGTTGCGGCGACCCAATTTACGCCCCAGCGTCGTCGCCAGTTCCAGCCCGCCCGCTCCCCCGCCGACGATGACGATGCGATGCAGTGAATGATCGTCGCTTGACCGCGTTTCGGGGATTTTGGCGTAGGCGTCGTTGATCTGGCTCATCGCACTCTCTGGATTGCATAACCTGCAAGTTTATAGACGCATATATTAAACAAAAGAAGTAACGCGCTCTGCGTTCGTCGTGCATCTCATATGCGTTCGGGGGACACCTTTACAATTGCGCAACGTCAACCAAAAACTTTTGCGCCGAGCTTGCTCCATCCCCAGGCAACAAGCTCGCCGCCTTTGACGCGTCGCGTATCATCGGCGCGTCTCGCGAATAGGATGCCGCGCAGCTCGAACCACCGCTGGATTGCGAGTGCTACAAGCCAGCCAATAGCCGCGCCCGCGATAACATCGGTAAGGTAATGCTTGGCGGTCATGAAGCGGCTGGCGGCGACAGCGGAGGCAAACGCTAGTAAAAGGTAGCGCCCGCGCGGCAGTACG
Source organism: Hyphomicrobiales bacterium (assembly GCA_034440495.1). Taxonomy (GTDB): domain Bacteria; phylum Pseudomonadota; class Alphaproteobacteria; order Rhizobiales; family Rhodomicrobiaceae; genus JAWXCE01. The sequence goes on from JAWXCE010000006.1 coordinate 37,626, forward strand.
AAGCCGAGCGCAACTGCAAGCGCGAAAATGTTTGCTGCGTGTCCTGACGGGAACGAGGCGAAGTCGGAGGAGCCGGAGAACGGCGAAAATTCCACCGCGCCGAGCGTGTCGAACAGTTTCGGGCGCGCCCGGCCAATGGCAAGTTTGAGTGCATTGACGATCAAACTTGTAACAGCGACACTTGCGAAAATGAGCGCCAGCAACCCAATCGCATACTGATAGGCGGCGGATAATTTGCGTGACCGTTCCTGCCGGAGTAGGACGGCGAGCGCCGCAATAGCCGCAGCCGTTGGCCAGAGTATCCACCACGACCGGCCCAGACCGGTAATCGCCTCAAACGCGGAGATTAAGCCCGGGCTTGCGTTGCGCGCAAAATACAGCACAGCGGGGTCGATCAGCGCGACGCTGGCGGCAAGACTGGTGACGAAAAGCGTCGCACGACCAGCGACCGACGACATGTTGGCGGGGCGTTCTATCCCCGCCTTCGGGGTTTTGGCCCGCGCGGTGGAAACCCGGCGCATCATTCGGCCCATCGCCGCGCGCCGCATTCCCATGGCGCGCCGGAGCAGGCTCACTCGGCCGGGGCTTTGAACCCGGTGGCGGCGCGGCTCATGCCAGCACTCAGCTCAGCCTCCAGCTTCTTGTTTTGCCAAATCAGATAAATGTTACGGCTATAGATGACGAGACCCATCGCCTGCCCCAGCATAAACACCGGGTCCATCCGATAGATTGCGTAAATGCAGAGCATAAGTCCACCGGCCAAGCTAAAATACCAGAACGTTTCCGGCACGATGCTTTTGCGGGCGCGCTCGCTCGCGATCCACTGAACGATAAAGCGCATCGAGAACATGAGCTGTGCGGCAAAGCCGACACCGAGCCAGATCAGCTCTACAGTCGAAACGCTTGCCCACCACTGCATTAGTTTTTCAATCACAAGCGTCCTCTTACAGGTCGATTCGAGCTTACTCGCCAGCCGCGCTGTATCCATTCACATGCATGATGTCGCCGCGAACGCCGGGCGATGGCGCGTAAATCGCATCTTTGGCTTTGATTTCGCCGGAGTCTTCGACGATGCGTGGCATCTTCGTCCGTTTGCGAAGCCAGAGGACGCCAAAAATGTCGTAAGCGCCAACCAGCGCGCGGCCCCAGTTGGTATATTTCGATTGGCCCTGCAGGCGTGGACGGTCATTCACCGGCGCATAACCCACCGTATGCCCGTAGCTGAGGAACATCACAGGCATGAACCGGTGCATGGTGGCGAAAAATGGCAGCAGCACATACGCCTCGCGCCAGAACACTTTTACGCCGCAGCCCGAATCCGGGCAATTGTCCTTGAACAGCCCGCCGCGAATGCGGTTTGCCGCGATGGACGCCAAACGTTTCGATTTCTCGGCCTTGCGGTTAGTGCGCACCCCACCAATAAGCGCCGGGCCTTCGCCATATCTCGCGCCCAGCTTAGCGACAAGCGACATAATGTCGGCCGGATCGTTCTGTCCGTCCCCATCCATCGTCGCGATAATAGGGCTGGTTGCCGCGAGTACGCCGGTGCGCACGGCGCAGCTCTGGCCGGAGCGCTCAGAATGTCGCAGATGGCGGAATTTTTTGTAGCGTTTGGCAAGTGCTGCGAGTTCGCGCGCGGTGCCGTCCGTGCTGGCGTCGTCCACAACGATTACCGCCGCTAGCTCGCTGTCCGGCATCACGGCAAACGTCTCTTCTACGAGCCGCCCGATGTTGCCCTCTTCGTTGAGAGCGGGGATAACAACCGTTATTTTCATGACTGCCCACACAAAAGCGCTTCGCCAAGCGCGATCCGGCTTCATTAAAGGCTTCCACGCCGTCGCACAACCCGTTAAATCAAGGATGGTTTACCGGGCGCGAGCGAGTTCGCGCTCAAAAGAATTAAAGGGTTTTACAACGTGACTCAATATTATCCGGGGCGTGGCGCACAGCATTCCAGTGCCATGGACGCCAAAAGCGGCTTGTCTGCGGCGCGTTACACGCTCTGGCTGACGGCAGCTCTTGCGGCGCTGGGTTTATGGCGCATCGTAGCGCTGTACCTGTCGAACACCGAGCTGTTTTTCGACGAGGCGCAATATTGGGCCTGGTCGGAGGAACTGGATTTTGGCTATTACTCAAAGCCTCCATTCATCGCCTGGTTAATTCGCGCGGCGACGGAAGTTTGCGGCGATGGCGAATTTTGCATTCGACTGCCTTCGCCAATTATTCACACATTCAGTTCGATTTTAGTATTCCTATTGGCCCGGCGGCTGTTCGACGCGCGGACCGGGTTTTGGGCGGCGCTCACCTTCGCCACGCTGCCCGGCATATCTTTCTCCGCAGGGCTGATCTCAACTGACGTGCCGCTGCTGTTTTTCTGGACGGCAGCTCTGTTCGCCTTTGTGCTCATGCTGGAAACGCGGTCGTGGGCCGCCGCCGCCGCGCTTGGTCTGGCGTTCGGCTTTGGAATGCTGTCGAAATACGCCATGGGTTATTTTGTGCTTTGCGCCGCGCTTTACGCAGTATGGGCTGGCGAGGCGCGCCGATTAGCAAACGATCCGCGCGTATATGCCGCGCTAGGCATCGCCGCCCTAGTTATTACGCCCAACATGATCTGGAATTTTAAAAATCAGTTTGCCACGTTCTCACACACGGCGGATAACGCCAAGTGGGGCGGCTCGATGTTTAACATCGGGTCCGCGCTAGAGTTTTTCGCGGCGCAGGCGGGAGTTTTCGGCGTCATTCTATTTGGGGGGTTGATCTGGACGGCGTGGCGGCTGCGAGGCCAAACCCTAACTGCCCAGCAGAAACTACTTTTCGCTTTTTCCGCGCCAGTGATTCTGCTCATTACCGGCCAAGCGCTTCTATCGCGCGCCCATGCAAACTGGGCTGCGGTGGCTTACGTGGCGGCGACCATTCTTGTAGTCGCCGAATTCCTGCGAAGCGATGCTCGGCGGCTGCTTCAGGGTTCCCTGGCTCTGCATATCGCGGCGCTTGTGCTCGTAGGCGGGGGCAACGCAACTGCTGGGCGCTTTACGCTGCCGGGCGGGATGGATCCTTATGAGCGAGTGCTGGGCTGGAAGGCGATTGCTGAGGAAACCGACAGACAGGCGTTAGCCGGCGGTTTTAAAGCGGTTGCAGTGGATAAGCGCTCGCTAACGGCCGAGCTAATTTATTACATGCGCAGCGGTACGCCCGTCGTTGCATTACGTGAAAGCGCGCCACGCGACCATTTCGAGCTGTCCAGGCCGGTAACGCAAACAACGCCTGAGCCCATTCTTTTCGTGTCGTTTAAACAAAAAACGGCGCGGCTGGCCGGCGTTTTTCAGTCTGTCGATTTCATTGGCTCACAGGATATCAAGGCGGGAAAAAGTGGCGAAAGACGTGTGTATTTTTTCAGGCTCGCTGGGTTTAAAGGCAAGTAACGATAGCAGCTATGTCTTTAAAGCGAACGCGGCCCTGAAATTTTTTGCGTTTCTCGCGCCGGTTCGTTGACCGCTTCAATCACGTACCGCCATTGCTCGGCGCGCTCGCGGTCTGCGCATTCCATCAGCGCCACGTCTGGCACAGGCTGACGCGATGGGTCGGCGCTGCACAACGCCGCTAGCCGCGCGACTTTAAAGCTGAAAACAGCGCCGGAGTTGGCGCTAAGCTTCAGAATATCGCCAATCTGAAGCTTCTTCGGCAGCAGGATTTCGGCGGACTGAAAGTCAGGTTGATTAAATGAAAAGTTCGGCGCGATACTGGCCGAAAGCACTTCCGCCTGCGAGAATGCTTCGCCATTGACCCCGCTGAGAACGATCATTGGTTTTGCCAAATTATCGTTCCAATAGCGATGCGAAGTGTAAGAAGTGCCTGCGATGGATTTTTGTTCAGCGATACCTTTTTTATACGCTTCATCCAAAAGCCTACCTGTCGCCACAGTAGCAAGAACACCAAGTGCGAACATTAGTATGGGCTTCTTACAAATGGTCGTTTGCAATGAACGGAAGCTCCACAAAACAGTTTTTGACTTTTTAGTCCACGCTCTCAGCATGTTGCCGCCTTTTCCGGATGGCCAAGTAACATAGCTCATCTGTAACTAAGCCAACAGTTGTGGCTAAATTTGAGACGTAAAGCAGGAATATGGAAAAAATGAAAAAGTTTGTCATCGAATCAAACTGATTTAACAAACTGGATCGGATATATGGGACATTAAGCAACAAGTGGTCTGACTACGCAAAACATTATGTCAGACCCACCCGTTCTCCGCGATCCAGGCCGTTTTTCAGAGCTGGTCGCAGGTGAACTCTGCTTAGCCCTACAAATATCAGAGTTAGAGCGGATGTCATCTAAAATTCTGAGAGTGCAAAAGTTATGCACCACCCCTGTGGATGATTTTATCTCAAGCCTCAGCTACGCTCCACTTGTGGATTTCCACACAAAATAGCGGACTGCGACGCCAGCTTCACGCGCGCCTATGGACACGGGTTTGTATGCACCAGATTGATCTCCTCGATCCGCTGCAGAACCTCTTCGCTAAGTTTTACGTCCACGCTTGCGATATCGGTTTTCAACTGCGCCATCATTGTCGAGCCAATGATGTTCGAGGTGACAAAAGGTTGCATGGTCACGAACTGCAAAGCCATTTGCGCTGGGTCAAACCCTTGCTCGCTCGCCAGCTTTAGATAAGCGGTGATGGCGGCTTCAGCCTGTGGCGTTTCGTATCGGCCCAGCCTCTGAAATAAAGTTTTGCGCGAACCGGCTGGAAGCGCGCCGCCCTGATATTTGCCGGTCAGATACCCTTGGGCCAGCGGGGAGTAGGCCAGCAGCCCCACATCCTCGCGATGCGCAAACTCCGCCAGTTCAATTTCAAACGTGCGGTTCAGCAGATTATAGGCGTTCTGGATGGATGCGATTCTTGGCAATCCTGCATTCTCGGATGCGCGAAGATGCTGCGCAACGCCCCATGAGGTCTCGTTGGAGACGCCTACGTGGCGCACCTTGCCCTCCTTAACCAGATCGGCCATAGCGCCCAGAGTTTCCTCAATCGGCACTGCATCGCCTTCTATACGCTTGTAGTTTATGCCGCCAAAAATTTCGAGAGGACGGTCGGGCCAATGGGTTTGGTAAAGATCGATATAATCCGTGCGTAACCGCTGCAAGCTGCCCTCAACGCCCTCAAAAATTTGCGCGCGTGTAAGACGGCCGGGCGATCCATCTTTCCTGTAGTATGTGGACTGCGTGCGGCCGACGACCTTTGTCGCCAACACAATTTTATCGCGATTTTTGCGGGAGGCGAACCACGACCCGATGACTTCCTCGGTGCGTCCGCGCGTCTCTTTCTTAGGTGGGATCGGGTAAAGCTCGGCGGTATCAAAAAAATTAATGCCCTGGCCCACGGCGTAGTCCATCTGCTCGTGGCCCTCGGCCTCCGTGTTCTGCTGACCCCACGTCATGGTGCCGAGGCAAAGCTCGCTAACTTGGACGCCCGTGCGCCCCAACTCCCGATATTCCATAACGGCACCTGTGATTCGCGACGATTACGATGGTGTTTTGCGGGCTTTAACCCGCGCGATCAGCGTTTCTACTTGGGGCAAGATGTTCTGAACGACAATGGCCACGCCTTCGGGTTTGGGGTGGATGCCATCAGGCAGATTTAATTCAGGCTTTAGAGCAATGCCTTCGAGAAAAAAAGGATAGAGAAGGGCGCCATATTTTGCCTGCAAGCGCGGGTACATTGCCCGGAATGCATCGGCGTAATCGCGGCCCATGTTGCGCGGCGCTTCTATCCCTGCAATCAGCACATCGAGGCCGCGCGCCTGCAATTTTTCCAGAATTTGATCGAGAGAGCGTTCCGTAACCTTGGGGTCAAAACCGCGCAAGGCATCGTTAGCGCCGAGCTGCAGAATGACCGCGTCAGCTTTGCCGGAAAGCGTCCACTCCACACGCTGCAAACCATCCGCAGCAGTCTCACCCGAAACGCCCGCATTCTCGACGCGAATATTATGCCCGCGCTGTTTCAGCGCTTTTCCGAGCTGGGCAGGAAAGGATTTGTCAGGCGGCAGCAGGTAGCCCGCAGTGAGACTGTCGCCGAACGCGACGATCACGATTGGTTCATTTTGCGCATCGGCGGGAAGGGAGAAAAGGCTCATCAGCGTAAATATCCGTAAAACTCTCGCAAAGGCTGGCGGCGCGCGCCATATGCGCAAAAATAACATCGTCTGGCTGCCTCCAAGGTCGCAGAAAAGAATTATCTGATCCGCATATAGGAAAGTTTCTCCGTGACGCATCCCCTCATTGACCTCGCCGACGTGCATTTGACGCTAAACAGCGCCGCCGGGCCTGTTCAAATCCTTCATGGCGCGCATCTCGCCATTAACGCCGGCGAGACGGCGGCGATTATCGGGCCGAGCGGCTCCGGCAAATCAACGCTGCTAATGATTATGACCGGGTTGGAGAAAGCGACCAGCGGGCGGGTGCGCATAGCTGGCAACGATTTCATGGCGCTTGGCGAGGACGCGCTCGCTAAAGTCCGCGCGACCACAATCGGCATTGTCTTCCAGTCGTTCCACCTCGTGCCAACGATGACAGCGCTGGAAAACGTGGCGCTCCCGCTGGAGTTTGCTGACGCCCCGGACGCCTTCGAGCGCGCCAAAGAGTCGTTAGAGTTGGTGGGCCTTGGCCACCGTCTACACCACTTTCCCGGTCAGCTTTCCGGCGGCGAACAACAGCGCACGGCGCTCGCCCGCGCACTTGCGCCCGAGCCAAAAATCCTATTCGCCGACGAACCGACCGGCAACCTCGACACCAAAACTGGCGAGCAGGTGATGGATTTGATTTTCGAGCTGCACCGGAAAAAGCGCACAACGCTGGTGCTTATCACCCACGACGCCAAACTGGCGGCGCGCTGCGGGCGCGTCATCAAAGTGCATGACGGGCAAACGAGCGAAGACGCCCGCTCAAACGCGGAGCGCGCCGTCGCATGACAGCCATCACCAGCATCGACACAAGCGCACCCAAACGCGCCTTTCCCCTAAGCCTGCGACTTGCGTGGCGGGATTTGCGCGGCGGCATGTCTGGATTTTACATTTTCATCGCGTGCATTGCGCTTGGAGTAGCGGCGATCGCTGCAGTGAATAGCGTCTCCGGAGCGCTCGAAAACGCCATCTCGCGCGAGGGGCAAACGTTGCTTGGCGGCGACCTCGATGTCAGCGTCATTCACAGACAGGGAACGCTCGAGGAGCGCGCGCTGCTTGAGCCTTGGGGCAATGTGAGCGAGATCGCAACCCTGCGAGGCATGGCGCGGCTTGAGGACGGCTCTCGCCAAGCGCTGGTCGATATCAAAGCCGTGGACAACGCTTACCCGCTCTATGGAGTGGTCGCGCTAGAAGGGACGATGCCGCTCGCCGATGCGATCAAGGGCGACGGCGCGGCGGTGGACGCGGGCCTTGCTGCCCAGCTTGCCCTTAAGGTCGGGGATAGCGTAGCGCTCGGCCAGAGCAAAATCACCATCGCCGCCATCATCGCGCGGGAGCCGGACAGGCTTTCCAGCGGCCCCTCATTTGGCCCGCGCGCATTGATCTCCGTTGCAACGCTAAAGAAAACGCAACTGGACGAGCCAGGAAGCCTGATACGCTGGCATTACCGCATCAAGCTGAACGACGGCGGCGCTGGCGACGCATTTCGCTCGCAACTCACGAAGCGGCTTGGCGACGTGGGATTCAGCATTCGCGACCGCAGCGACCCATCGCCCGGTATTCGGCGCAACATAGACAGGCTGGCGGGCTTTCTCACGCTGGCTGGGCTGGCCGCGCTGCTCACTGGCGGGGTGGGCGTCGCGAACGCGGTGTCCGCATTCGTCGAGCGCAAGCGGCTTGTCATCGCGGTTTATAAGGCACTGGGAGCATCTACCGCGCTCGTTAACAAAACCATGCTGTTGCAGGTCATGATGCTGGCGGTGTTAGGCGTCATTATCGGCATGGCGGTCGGCGCTGGCGCGCACGCTTTGGCGCTCTGGCTCGCAGGGCCTCTGCTACCAGTGAGACTGGAAGCCGGATTTCAGCCTGAAGCAGCCCTGCTGGCGGCTGCTTACGGCCTGCTGACCGCGCTGGTGTTTATTCTGTGGCCGCTCGGCCGCGCCAGCGAAATCCGCGCCGCAGAGCTTTTGCGAGAAAATATTTCAACCGAGCGCGCCTGGCCACCACGCGCTTTCATTATCGCGTCGGCCTTAAGCGCGCTGGCCCTTGCCGCCGCCGCCATCCTGTTTTCCAGCCAGCATCTGATCGCTTTCTGGGTTTGCCTTGGCATGGCCGCCGTGTTTGCGATCTTTTATGGTTTCGGTGAACTTATCCGCGCCGTGGCGAAGAGGCTGCCGCGCCCTGCAAGACCGGAAGTTTCGTGGGCGCTGCGCGCGATTGCTAGGCCCAACGGCCTCACGCGCGTCGTCTCCATCTCCCTCGGCGCAGGGTTGACGCTGCTGACCGCAATTTCGCTCATTGGCGGGTCGCTCACAAAGGAACTGACCGCCGAACTTCCGGACAAAGCGCCATCGCACTTTTTCATCGGTATTCCAAAGCGCGATTTCGATGGCTTCAACAAGCTGATAGCAGGCGCCGCTCCGGGTTCAACACTCAGCCAGGCCCCGATGCTGCGCGGCCGCATGATCGATATCGCAGGCACGCCAGCGGATCAGATAAAAGCGCCGGAACAGGCGGAATGGGTGCTGCGGGGCGACCGCGGGCTAACCTTCGAGGAAAATCTGCCAAAGGATTCGCAAATTATTGAGGGCGCGTGGTGGCCAAAGGATTATGCGGGCGAACCGCTCGTCTCATTTGAGGTAGAGCTTGGCCGCGCGCTTGGCCTGAAAATGGGCGATCCCATTACCGTCAACGTGCTTGGCCGCAATATCACCGCGCGCCTGGCGAACTTTCGCACGGTGAAGTGGGAGTCGCTTGACATCAATTTTGTCATGATCTTCTCGCCGAACACCTTGAAAGACGCCCCTTACAGCGTCCTGGCGACGCTAGACTGGCCGGGCCTGCACACGGCGGACGATGAAGCCAAAGTCGTGAGCGCCGTCTCCAGCCAGTATCCATCAGTCACATCCATTAGGGTTCGTGATGCGCTGGAAACCGTAAACGGTATATTGAGCCGAGTTCTGCTGGCAATGCAGGTCGCCGCTGGTGTAACCCTCGCGGCTGGCGTGATTGTGCTGGCGGGCGCGCTGGCGACAGCGCAGCAGCGGCGCATCTATGAGGCCGTAATTTTGAAAACGCTCGGCGCAACAAGACGGCGCATCCTCACGGCGCATATGCTAGAGCAAATTATTCTGGCCGTTTTCGTAAGCGCGGTGGCCTGCGCGCTGGGAACGCTCGCAGCCTACATTATTGTGACGCAAATTTTAGGGGCACCTTTTTATCTTTCAGGGTATAAACTTTTGCAAGCAAGCGCGCTAACAGTCAGTTTCATGCTGGGCTTTGGCGTTATCGGCGCATCGAAGGTTTTGCGCGCGAAGGCCGCGCCCTACCTGCGTTCGCAGTAAAAAAGGGCGCACTCCAAAAGGTTGGCTCTTGTTTTGCGAGGCAAGGCCTTTTAAATAAGGTCACGTGCTTGTTCTTTCGGGTTTGACTGAATAGGCTAAATCTAAACCGGGGATTTTAAAATTATGGCCGATTACGACCGTATCACTCCAAATCGCGCTCAGGTTGGCGCTCGTCCGGCTCAGGCCGTCGATGAGGGTCTGCGGGTGTATATGCTTGGCATCTATAATTACATGGCGATTGGCCTGGCCATCACCGGTATCGTCGCTTACGCCGTTTTCTCTATGGCAATCACTCAAGACCAAGCTTCCGCCGTCGCCACGCTTAAGAATGGTACTATGCTGACTGAATTTGGCCGTCTGATTTTTGTCAGCCCGCTGAAGTGGGTGCTTTTCCTTGCGCCTCTGGCTCTCGTGTTTATCTTCGCAGCCCGAATCAATAGCATGAGCGTCCCTGCAGCTCAGGCGACATTCTGGATTTACGCCGCGCTAGTAGGCGCATCTATAGCTTCGATCTTTGTCGTATATACTCAAGGCTCGATTGCACGCGTGTTCTTCATCACAGCGGCTTCTTTTGGCGCTCTAAGCCTTTATGGCTACACGACTAAGAAGGATCTATCCGGCTGGGGAAAGTTCCTGTTCATTGGTCTTGTTGGGGTCGTTATTGCATCGCTCGTGAATTTGTTCGTCGGGTCGACGGCCCTGCAATTTGCTGTTTCCGTCATTGGCGTGCTAGTTTTTGCTGGCCTTACCGCCTATGACACGCAACAGATAAAAGAAAATTATTATGCTGGCGACGATCAGCTAACGTCTGGACGAAAGTCGATAATGGGTGCGTTAAACCTCTATCTCAATTTCCTGAACATGTTCCTGATGATGTTGTCCTTATTCGGCAATCGCGAATAAGAAGTCTGCATCGAAATGATTAAAGGCCTCGCTTCGGCGGGGCTTTTTTTGTCTATGGGAACAGGACAACGCTCGCGTCGTGACTCAAAACCTTTAAAACCCTCCCAAGGTCTTGTCCACGCTTCAGGATAAGCCCTGACGCCGCAATGACGCTGAAAGCGCCCTGCTTATGCGCCAGTCTGGGGTTCTTTTCAATCCGGTATAAAGCCTGCTCCGAAGTACGCCTGAAAATCGAGAAAACCGCCCTGTCTTTCAAAATATCGATAGCGTAGTCGCGCCACTCGCCCTGTGCGACCTTGCGCCCATAAATCCCAAAAATATCGTTGAGTTCACGTCGGTTGAAGCTGACAAACGGCGCAAACTGCAAGTTTACTGTATGCCTAAGTTCATTTAAAGCGACGACCTGCCCGCGATCAGGATAGGCATCGCTCAAGTTACGATCATTCATGACGTCTCCTTGCGAGAAGCGTCATGATCGCGCTTTAACGAACAAAGATCAAGGCTCCATACTTGAGCCAAACAGCGTTACCCGTTGAGTTTTCACGCGAAAACTCTGTGTGGGGAGATTGGCCGCGCAGGGGCATTTTGCATGAGATTCCAGCCGCACGCCTGCTGCCGAATGTTACTTTAAGGTGGGCTTGCCTTACACCTTGCAACTTTTTAGAGGGCGTCGTAAATTTGTCTTCTTCGCAACTTGATTTGGGTGTTGCAAGCACTGCCAACTTTCCTTACATACATATAACGTTCAGAGCAAAGCTTCCAAAAACCATTCGCCCAAACGTCCGGCCTTGCACCGGATAAAATGGCGTTATGTAGGCTTTATCTCTTTCTTGGCGCGGGGTGGAGCAGCCCGGTAGCTCGTCAGGCTCATAACCTGAAGGCCGCAGGTTCAAATCCTGCCCCCGCAACCAACGATACTTGCGCTTGTTCTAACTGAGACAACGCTGTGTTCTGACCTTGTTTCCGCTTGTTGGCGGCCAACGTCAGAATGCCCGCCAAATCCCCCTTTAGATAGATCGACAGTTTGCCATCGTTTGGCAGAAGCTGGATGGCATCCACCAGCGAGCGCACGATCTCTGCCGCTTCAGCGCGGGTTTCCTCTTCCGAGAGGGCGATGTGTAATTCCTCGACCTTCTTCCGGTACAGCAGCGCCATGTTGGGGTGGAGCAGGGTCTTTGGCTCTTGGGTGTTTGCGATGTAATTGGTGAGTTCGGCTTTTCTATACTCCAGGGCCGCCATCTCGGCTTTCATTGACGGCTGGTAAAGACCGTCTTTTATAGCTTCGATGATGGTTCGGATTTGCCGCTCGATTTTCACGAGTTCACCTTTATGCGCGGCAAGGCTCGCGCTCTCGCCCATGCGGTTGCGATTGACCTCGCGGGTGAACGCATCGCAGAATTCGGCGAACAGCTCCGGCTCCATCAGGGAGTGCCGCAAGCCGTCGAGCACGGAGGCTTCCAGCAACTCCCGGCGGATGTTGAGCCGGTTATTGCATGTGCCTTTGTTGCGCGCGGTCGAACAGCCGATCAGCGTTTTGGAGATCATCATGCAACCGCCGCCACAGACGCCGCATTTGATGAGGCCGGAGAACAGATAGCGCGGACGGCGCGAAGTCAGCATCGGATTGTCGTCGCGCTTAGCGACGGTGAGCGACATCGACTGCTGCCGATCTTTGACGCGCTGCCATAGTTCGTCATCGACAATCCGCAGCTCCGGCGCTTCTTGCGTTACCCATTCGCTTTCAGGATTGAGGCGCGAGACACGCTTGCCCGTATCGGGGTCTTTGATGAAACGCTGCCGATTCCAAACCAGCTTGCCGATGTACAGTTCGTTGTTGAGGATGCCGTTGCGGCGTTTGGTGGAGCCGTGAATGGTGCTTGGACCCCAAGCGCGCCCAAACGGGCCGGAAATGCCCTGCTCATTTAACTCGAACGCGATGGCGCGGGAAGACTTGCCGCTGGCGTAGTTGCGAAAAATGCGGCGAATGATGTCGGCTTCCCACTCGTTGATGCGCCGGTCGCCGCGAATGGCTTCCCCAGTTCGGCTGTCGAACTGCTTGACAACATCATAGCCATAGGCATTGCCTCCGCCCGATTTGCCTTCCTCGACCCGGCCCTGAAGCCCGCGCCGTGTTTTGTCGGCCAGGTCTTTCAGAAACAGCGCGTTCATCGTGCCCTTGAGGCCGACATGCAATTGCCCGATCTCGCCCTCGGATAAGGTGACAATCTTCACGCCAGCGAAAGCCATACGTTTGAACAGGCCCGCTACATCTTCCTGATCGCGCGAGAGCCGATCCAAGGCTTCCGCCAGCACGATCTGAAAGCGGCCTCGGCATGCGTCGGCGATTAAAGCCTGAACGCCGGGGCGAAGCAGTGACGCGCCTGACTGAGCACGATCTGAATAACTGTCCACGATCGTCCAGCCTTGACGCTCGGCATAGACCCGGCACACCCGCAACTGATCCTCGATGGAGGCGTCGCGCTGATTGTCGGACGAATAGCGCGCGTAAATGGCGACTTTCATAACTTGTCTCTCGATTTATCCGCCTTCGGCCCGGTGGCGGCATCGCGGCAAAATTCGGCTGCCGCCTGTCGCCCAAGGAACCGCACAATCGCGGCAAGGGTTGGATGCGCTTTTCGTTGCTGCGCAGATTTTGAGCGTGATCGACGCTTTTTGTGAGATGGGAGGGACGAATATGTATCCCCATTTGCCGTCCTTGTATTGCTGCCCTGCTTTCGTTTCGCCATGCCATGTTACGCCTCGCTCCCTGAACAGTTTGCGACCCAGAATAACAAGCGAGACGTATGCGTTTCGATGGGAAAGCCGTGAAAACGAATGTCTCTTAAAGAGCGAAACCGAAAAAACTAGCTGTTCTAAGGGGTCAAAGGTTTTGCCGTTGGTATCCCTCTGGATCCCCCGACGGTCGTCTCAAAGCATCTGCGACTGGCGCGGCGATGGGAGGACATCCTCTGGTGAGCCGGAAAGAGCCAATTACAGATAATGTTACTGGGACGGCCTTGCAAGCGGTCACAAAGCCGGTCATTCTTATCTCACATTTGGCTCACAGCTTATTTCATAATATTGCTTTATATATTCTATTTGATCTCAATTATGGATGATATAGGCGGTCATGAACCCGGCCAAAAATCAGGACAAAGTGAAACCGAAAGGCACCACGGAGGATGCGGGCGAACAGCTCTCCCTCATGGAGCCGACGCTCATTTCGGAAAGCTCGCGCCAGCGTGGGGGCCTGCTGGAACTGGCGTTCGAACTCGGCGCGCGCGCCGCAGGCTTTCGCCGCAGCCTGCCAACTGGATTGCTGACCGCCTTGTCCGATCTCGTCCGCTCGATGAACTGCTATTACAGCAATCTCATCGAGGGGCACGACACGCATCCCGTCGATATCGAGCGCGCCCTCAACAATGATTTTAGTAGCGATCCGGCAAAGCGCGACCTCCAGCTTGAGGCGAAAGCTCATATTGCCGTGCAGCGCTGGATCGACCAAGGCGGCTTGGGTGGCCCCGCAGCGACGGTTGCAAGCGTCAGCGAGATCCATCGCCGTTTCGGCGAGGCGCTTCCGGACGATCTTCTTTGGGCAGAAAACCCGCAGACGAAACAGCGCGAGCGGGTTATTCCCGGCGCATTCCGGCAGAGTTACGTCCAGGTTGGCCGCCATGTCGCCGTCAGCCCGGGCGCCGTGCCACGCTTTCTTGCCCGGTACGAGGCCGTCTTCTCGCGTCTTGGCCGGGCTGAAAGCGTTCTTGCCGCCGCCGCTGCGCATCATCGCCTGCTCTGGATCCATCCCTTCCCGGAGATGAATGGGCGCGTGGCGCGGCTTGTCTCCCACGCCACGCTGCTCGATGCCCTGAACACAGGCGGCGTGTGGTCGATCGCCCGCGGGCTCGCTCGCCGGGACACGGATTACAAAGCCCATCTCGGTAACTGCGACCTACAACGGCGCAATGACCTCGACGGGCGCGGCAATTTGAGCGAAGAGACGCTCGCAGACTTCACACGTTTCTTTCTGGAGGTCTGCCTTGATCAGGTCGAGTTCATGGAGAGCCTCATGCAGCCTGACCGGCTGCGCCTGCGCATTCTCGGCTGGGCCGCCGAGGAAGAGAAGCTTGGAACTCTTCCGGCGAAAGCGGGCAAGGTGCTTGAGGCCATGCTTTACCGCGGCGAACTGTCGAGAGCCGATATCCCCGAACTGCTTGGGGTGCAGACCCGGCAGACGCGGCGGATCCTCTCGGCGCTGCACGGCTATGGCGTCATCGCATCCCCAAGCTCGCGCGCGCCATGGCGGCTGGCGTTCCCGGCTACGCTCGCCCCGCGCTGGATGCCGGGCCTGTTTCCAGAGCGGCGTTGATGCCAAGCGACAGTCGTTTTGTCCGAAAACTATTCCATAAACCCGGGATGCCCAAATGGCACCGATAATAGCCCGATGCATCAGATTTTCCAAATTAGATCAGATACTTAGACTTTACTGATGTCACTCGAAGCGCACTGCCATCAAAAAACTTATTCATTATCGAAGACTTAACATGCCGTTGATGGCCTCTTTTATCTTACAAACCCTTAATCGTCGTTATCTCGACCGTAAGCGTCCGGTTCTGACACCTGGTTCTCCGATGCATTCCTGATCCAAATCTGGTTCCTTAATGACGGGGAGGATCTCCGGTGAGACCCTAGACATTTCGAGAACAAAGCCTATCGCGCCTTCTGGTCGGTGCATATCGAGGCCTGGCGTCGAAGCGGGCTTTCGCGCACCGGATATTGCCGCGAACACCGGCTGACGATGGCGACCTTCGACCGCTGGCTCAAGGAAACCGCGATGTCAAGGCGCTGGCTCACTTGGTAAAACCCAAGCCCGTCGCGGCAATTCATCGCTTTGCCCATCCAAACGCTCCGCCGCGGTGCAGGCGTTCTGGGCCATGCATGTGGAGGCGTTGAACTGGAGCGGTTTAACCGCCGAACATTACGCCGCCGCGCATTCCCTATCGGCTGACACCCTCCGGCGCTGGCGAGGCATGATCACGGCTGGCGAGGTCGCGATCGACTGGAGGGCCGCGCTGCACCCGAGCGCCATCTAGAAATAAGCAGCGATAAAAAGCGTCCAGACCCAAAACATGTCTGACTGACATAGGAACCGCCGATCCACTGACGCGATTAGCCTGCTCAATCTTGGAATAGTAATCTTGTTGGAAACTATGCTACAGTGATAAATCCCATTCGGATAAAAAAATACTTTATATAATATTGCTGTTGCTGAAGCATGTTTTGCATAATGTATGCAAATTTTCTAGTAACTATCCACATTGTTGTGGAAATCAATAATTTAGGTTTCAATTCAATTTGTCTAGACGCATTATTTGGCAAAAGAAGTATGTCTAGCGACTGTTTTGATTTTGGTCTTATAATTATGTTTTACGCCCATTCTATTGAAGGCCGCGAGAAGAATGACTGGCAGCGGCTAAATACTCATCTTAATGACGTTTCTAAAATGGCGCGGCGGTTTGCGGAAGGGTTTGGCGCGGGGCGGGCCGCAGCCCTAGCGGGCGCTTTGCACGATCTAGGCAAATATTCAACCGCGTTCCAGGGGCGTCTGGACGGCGGCAAAATAAAAGTGGACCACGCAACGGCTGGGGCTAAAGAAGTCCTCGCCCTTGCGAAAGCTGCTAGCGTCGGTGGAATGGACACGCTGACCGCTGAATTGGTCGCTTACGTCATCGCAGGTCACCACACCGGATTGCCGGACAAGCTCGATGGCGACGCCTCTCTATCTGACAGATTGAAAAGGCCGCTAGAACCGCTTGACGAGGTTTGGCGTAGCGAGGTTGCGCCTCAATGCAGCGATCTTTGGCCGGCGTCCCTTAAGCTGGTTGGCGACGATAAGGCCAAAGTCGCGTTCCAGCTTAGCTTTCTCGGACGAATGATTTTTTCATGCCTGATCGACGCCGACAGGCGTGATACCGAAGCTTTTTATGCCAAGCTTGACGGGCGCGAGATTGATCGCGACTGGCCTGCTCTTGGCGGCGCGCTTGACGACCTTATCCGTCGTTTTGACGCGAAGATGGCCGAGAAACTTGCAGACCTGCGCACGTGCGGAAAAGCGGATAATCCGGTTAACAAGCTCCGCAGCGAAATCTTGAGGCATGTGCGCGAGCGTGCGAAAGAGGTGCCCGGTCTATTCACTCTCACCGTGCCGACCGGGGGCGGCAAAACACTTGCCTCGCTTGCCTTCGCGCTTGACCACGCCAAGGCGCACGGTTTAGAGCGGATCGTTTATGCCATCCCATTCACATCCGTCGTAGATCAGACCGCCGACATTTTTCGCCAAATGCTTGGCGACGAAGTAATCCTCGAACATCATTCAGCGATTGACGAGGAGCGCTTTCGCGAACGCGAGGGTGCGGACAAGCTGAAGCTGGCGATGGAGGATTGGGCTGCGCCCGTTATCGTCACGACCAATGTGCAGCTTTTCGAAAGCCTGTTTGCCGCGCGGCCCTCACGCTGCCGCAAGCTGCACAATCTGGTGCGCAGCGTTATCGTGCTGGATGAAGCGCAGACGATCCCATTGCCCTTTTTGCGCCCCTGCATTGCCGCTCTTGATGAGCTGGCGCGCAATTACGGCGCTTCCATCGTGCTCTGCACCGCGACGCAGCCCGCAGTTGATGAGCGGCATTTCAAGCCGGGCGGGCTTAAGCTTAAGGGACGCGAACTGGCCCCCGATCCGCATCGCCTGTCGCAAGCGTTGAAGCGCGTTCGCATCGTATTCGGCGGCGAGATGAGCGACGACGATCTTGTTCATGCCATGGAGCGGGAAAGCCAGGGACTGGTCATCGTCAATAGCCGCTGCCACGCTCTGGCGCTTTACCGGAGGGTTAAAGAAGCCAGGTTTGCGGGCGCTATTCATCTCACCACCCGCCAATACGCCGCGCATCGGCGGGTTATTCTCGCGAACGTTCGCGAGCGATTAAAAACAGGCGAGCCATGCCGTTTGATCGCGACATCGCTGGTGGAGGCAGGGGTTGATCTGGATTTTCCGCAGGTCTGGCGGGCGGAGGCGGGCCTCGATCAGATCGCACAGGGGGCTGGCCGCTGCAATCGGGAAGGCAGTCGGCGTATCGAAGACAGCATCGTCACAATCTTCAAGGCGCCGGACAATCCTGCGCCGCCCGAGGTCAAACAGCTTTCAGCTGATTTCGCGCGGATGGCAGGCAAACACCCCGACCTTTTGTCGCCCGATGCGCTTACGGATTATTTCCGGGAGGTTTACTGGCGAAAAGGGGACGGACTTGACAGCAAAAAGATACTCCAGGACTTCGGCGTCAGCGCGGGACAGACGTCGTTTGCTTACCGCTCCGTCGCGGAGAAGTTTCGTCTAATCGAAAGCGGCATGGCGCCGGTTATCATCGCACGGGATGAGGCTGCGAAAAACGCGATCAAGAAATTGCAGTTTGAGGGTGTTTCGCCCGGCGGTGTCGCACGTGATCTTCAATCCTACGTGGTGCAAATTCCGCCCAAGGCGCGCGCGCTGCTTTGGAAAAACGGGCATGTGGCTTTCGAGAACGAAAAAGAGTTCGGTGACCAGTTCGCCGTTTTGCGCACAGACAACCTTTATCGAGAAGAAGAGGGGTTGCTCTGGGAGAACGCCGATTACCTCGGACTAGAAAATCAGATAATTTGCTAGCTATCACTGAATGAAGTTGACTTGATCGACGCGGCTGGCTATTATCAAAGTCCTGATAAACAAACATGAGGCAGGCAATGCGGATCCCACCTATAAATGATCGTGAATTTTGGAGTGATGTGTTGGCGATCGTAATTCTGGGTATGGGGAAAGTCATCGGTTGCCTCATGGGTTGGTAAGGCTCGCTCCCGTAGTCGTCGATTGCAGCTCCAAGCACGACGTGGATCGAAACATTCAAGTGATGGCTAAAGAACACGTTCTTAGCAATGAGGGAGCGAGCCGCCATGGCTTATGGCATCAAGCTGAAGGTTTCAGGCGAATATGCCTGCTTTACCCGGCCGGAGATGAAAGTTGAGCGCGTCTCGTATGACGTGATGACGCCATCGGCGGCGCGCGGCATTCTGGAGGCGATCCACTGGAAGCCCGCCATCCGCTGGGTGATCGACGAAATCCACGTGCTGCAGCCCATCCGCTTCCAGTCGATCCGGCGCAATGAAGTTGGTCACAAGGCGGTCTATGGCAAGCTGAGATCGGGGATGCGGTCGGACAGTCTTGACGGTGTGCAAGTGCTGGCGGACGAAGACAGGCAGCAGCGCGCCGCAACCGTGCTCGCCGATGTCGAATATGTGATCGCGGCGCATTTCGAGATGACACCAAAGGCCGGGCCGGACGACAATGAGGGCAAGCATCTAGACACGTTCAACCGGCGGGCAGCGGGCGGCCAATGTTTCCACCAGCCGTGCCTCGGCACGCGTGAGTTCCCCGCGCGCTTCGAGCTTTTGCGCAACGATGCCATGCCGCCCGCGATCAGCTTAACCCGTGACCTTGGCTTCATGCTCTGGGATATTGACCATGCGCGGGATCGCGCCTCGATGTTTTTCCGGGCGAGGCTGGAAAACGGCGTGATGAAGGTGCCCGCCCCCAATTCACCGGAGATCCGCCGATGACGATGCTTGTCTCCCTCGCGCGCTCTTATGAGCGGATGGCGGAACGCCGCGAAGTCCCGCCGTTCGGATATTCAACGGAAAAAATTGGCTTTGTTATCTCTTTGAACGAGCATGGATCGCCTGCCGGGAAACCGGCTCAGATTGGGGAATATTCAGGCAAAAGATTTCTGCCAAAACCCATGGCTGTGCCCCAACCCGCAAAGCGCACTTCCGGGATTAAACCCAACTTTCTCTGGGACAAGACATCTTATGTTCTGGGCATTTCATCAGAAGAGGGGAAACGCCTCAAGGAAAAGCATGCGGCCTTTGTGCGGCTGCATAAGCAAGCCCTGGATGAGACCCAGGACGATGGTCTGAAAGCGCTGCTCTCGTTTCTTAATAGTTGGCGGCTCGAGCAGTTTGTTACGCTGGGCTGGCCCAGCGACATGAAGGATCAGAACATCGTCTTCGCGTTGGAAAGCGAGCGCCTGGACGGAACTTACATTCACGACAGGCCAGCCGCGAAGGCGCTTTGGGCGCGGCCTTGCTCCGAAGGTGAAAAATCGGAAGCGATCTGCCTTGTTTCGGGTGAGCGCGCGCCCATCGCCCGTCTTCACCCCGCCATCAAGGGCGTCTGGGGCGCACAAACGGCAGGCGCTTCGATTGTCTCGTTCAATCTCGATGCATTCGAATCTTACGGGCAAAAGCAAGGCAATAACGCGCCCGTCTCGGAGGCGGCGGCCTTCGCCTACACAACCGCTCTTAACAAATACCTCGCCCCGGGCAGCAAGAACCGCATCCAGATCGGCGACGCCTCGACTGTGTTCTGGGCGGACGCTTCAAATGCCGAGGTCGCAAAGGACGCTGAAGCGCTAGCTTACGCTTTCTTGGGCGAAGTTGACGAAAATGTTGAGGCGCAAGAAGTTGGCACGATGCTGGAAAAAATCCGCAACGGTCAGCGGCTGGAAGATTTTGCGCCACACCTTACCCAAGGCGTGCGCTTCCATGTGCTGGGTCTTGCGCCCAACGCCGCACGCTTGTCCGTTCGCTTCTGGTTCGAGGATGATTTCGGCCAGCTCGCGCGCAACTACCAGCGCTTTCTCGACGACATGCGGATCGAGCCGCCGCCGCACAAAAACCCCAATCCGCCATTGTGGCGCTATCTCATCGAAACGGCTGTGCAAGGCAAGCGGGATAATGTCCCGCCAAATCTCGCTGGCGAATGGATGTGCGCGATCCTTACCGGCACTCGCTATCCGCTGACCTTGCTCACGAATGTGCTGATGCGCATCCGGGCCGATGGCGAGGTCAACGCGTTGCGGGTTTCCATGCTGAAAGCCGTGCTTAATCGAAACTCAACGACATTTAAAGGGAAGGTTCCTGTGGCGCTTGATACTGACAACAAAAACAAAGGCTATTTGCTTGGGCGGTTGTTCGCTGTGTATGAGCAGATTCAAACTGCGGCGCTCGGCAGAAATGTGAACGCGACCATAAAGGATAAATTCTACGGAGCCGCCTCGGCGCAGCCGCGCAAGGTGTTTGCGCTACTGGATAAAGGCTCGGCCGCACATCTATCCAAAGTTGGAAAGCAGCCTGCCGGATATAGGGTTTTGCTGGAAAAGCAGATAAGCGAAATCATGGCGATGATGTCGCCATCCGACGATCCTTTCCCGGCCTCTCTTTCAGCCGAGCAGCAGGCCCTTTTCGGCGTCGGCTATTATCATCAGCGCAGCGAATTTTTTAAATCCAAGAAAGTTAGCGAATCAGAGGGAGCTTCCGCATGACCATACTGAGCCATCGCCACGATTTTGTGCTGCTGTTCGATGTCGCCAACGGCAATCCCAACGGCGATCCAGACGCTGGCAACATGCCCCGGCTCGACCCCGAAACCAATCAGGGGTTGGTCAGCGACGTCTGCTTGAAGCGCAAAATCCGTAACTACGTTGAACTGGCCGCCAATGGTAACGCGGGCCGCGCCATTTATGTGCGGGAAAGCTCGATCCTGAACGATCAGCATCGCAAAGCCTACAAAGCCGTTCGTCCTCAAGCCACGAACATTGAGACTGAAAAGAAACTCAACCCTCAAAATGACACGGAGGCCGACGCGGTCCGAAACTGGATGTGCGACAACTTTTTTGACGTAAGAACTTTTGGCGCGGTGATGAGCACCGGCATCAATTGTGGTCAGGTGCGCGGGCCAGTGCAGTTCTCCTTCGCGCGCTCTATCGAGCCCATCGTGCCGCTGGAGATTTCCATCACGCGGATGGCGGCAACGAGCGAGAAGGAAAAAGTGGATCGCGAAAAAGGCGGCGAGAGCGAAGGCGACGAGCGCCGTGAAAACCGCACCATGGGCCGGAAGCACATCGTGCCTTACGGGCTATACCGAGCGCACGGCTTCATCTCCGCCAAGCTTGCCGAGCGCACCGGATTTTCCGAAGGTGACCTTTCTCTGCTCATTGAGGCCATCGAAAACATGTTCGAGCATGACCGCTCGGCCGCGCGCGGCGAGATGGCGGCACGCAAACTCATCGTGTTTAGGCATGCATCCGCCCTCGGCAACGCCCCGGCGCACGCGCTTTTCGACCGTGTCCGCGTCGGCCGCGACGTGAACGGCGAATTCCGCGAGCCGGGCGATGTGCGTCTCGACAATGTGCCGCCCGCCCGCCGCTATAGCGACTACCTCGTCGAGATCGACAGGGAAGGCCTACCTGCGGGGGTTGAAATCATTGAACGGTTATGAACCTAAGCGAGGAAGACAAGCCGCTTGCGATGGAGGATGAGCGAGAACCGGAGCCGATACCGCTCTCGGCCTTGCAACATGCCGTTTATTGTCTGCGGCAAGCGGCGCTCATTCACCTGGAACGGCTCTGGGCGGAAAATCGCTTCACGGCGGAGGGCCACGTGCTTCACATCTCCTCGGACAAAGCAGCCTCGCGCAAGGCGCGCGGCGTTCGCCGCGTTACTTCTCTGCCAATCGCGTCACGCCGCCTCGGAATTGCCGGCGTCGCCGACCTGGTCGAATTTCACAGCGGCCCGGAAGGCGAAACCCCGTACCCGGTCGAATATAAGCGCGGCAAGCCCAAGCTGCACCGCGCAGATGAAGTTCAGCTTTGCGCGCAAGGACTTTGCCTTGAGGAGATGACAGCCCAGGCCGTATCGCACGGGGCGCTGTTTTACGCCGAAACGAAACGTCGTCAAATCGTTCCCTTCGACACGGAACTGCGCCAACTCACAGAGAAGACAATTGAAAGCCTGCGCGCGATCTTCACCAGCCGCCAGACCCCACCTGCTATTTACCGCGCTTCCCTCTGCCGCGCATGTTCTCTCCTCGAATTGTGCCGTCCCAAGGCAAGTTCCAAACCCGCCAGCGATTGGCGCAATAGCATGCTTTCCTCGCTTCTTGCTGAGCAGCCGGAACAGCTATGAAAAAGCTGCTGAACACGGTGTATGTCACGACAGAAGGCGCCGGACTGCGCAAGGACGGCGAAAATTTGGTGGCCGAGGTCGACGGCGCTGAGCGTGGCCGGGTGCCGCTCCACATGCTTGCATCAGTAGTTGCATTTGGAAGCGTTTATGTCTCGCCCGCGCTCATGCAGGCTTGCGGTGCGGCAGGTATTACAATTGCGCTGCTTGATCGATCTGGCCGCTTTCAGGCCCGTGTTGAAGGGCCGATTTCAGGCAATGTGCTGCTGCGCCGCGCCCAATACCGGGCGTCCGAAGCGCCCGATGAGATCGTGCGCAGCATCGTAAGCGGCAAAGTCGCCAATCAGCGGGCCGTCCTGCTGCGGGCGCTGCGCGATCATGGCGATGACATGCCAGCGGCGGCACGAGACGCTATCACCGCCTCGATACACAGAATGGCGCAGATTATCCGGCGCGTAGGCTTCGGCAATGATCCGGTTGATGTTCTTCGCGGCGCGGAGGGCGAGGCGGCGCATCTCTACTTCAGCGTGTTCGACCATCTGATCCGTTCGCCGGAAGACGCCTTTCGGTTTCGTGGCAGGTCACGCCGCCCGCCGCTCGATCCGGTCAATGCGCTGCTCTCCTTCCTTTACACGCTGTTAACACATGATTGCCGCAGCGCCGCCGAAAGCGTTGGCCTGGATCCGGCGGTAGGCTTTCTGCACCGTGACCGGCCTGGCCGCCCTGGCCTGGCTCTCGATCTGATGGAACAGTTACGTCCTGCTCTGGCGGACCGGCTTGTCCTCTCGCTAATAAACCGGCGGCAGCTTCGAGCTGCTGACTTTGAAACGCGGGACGGCGGGGCGGTTTTTTTAACGGATGAGGCGCGCAAAACGGTCCTTACCGCTTGGCAAGAGCGCAAGAAAGAAGAGCGCCGCCACGATTTTATGGAAGAAAGCGCGCCGCTTGGTCTCGTTCCCTACCTGCAGGCACAACTTTTGGCCCGGCATTTGCGCGGCGACCTTGATGCCTATCCGCCGTGGTTCTGGAAGTGAGGCGTAATCATGCTCGTTCTTGTGACTTATGACGTGAGAGTAACCGAAGGGGACGGCGCTGGACGTCTTCGGCGCGTTGCGAAAGCGTGCCGCGATTTTGGTCAGCGCGTGCAGTATTCGGTTTTCGAAATTGAGGTTGATCCCGCCCAATGGACGTTGCTGAAGGCAAGGCTGGAATCGATTATCCAGCCTGCGCATGATAGCTTACGTTATTATTATCTTGGCGCGAACTGGACGCGGCGTGTCGAGCATGTAGGGGCCAAACCCGCGACCGATCTAAATGGTCCTCTGATCATTTGACACCGGTTTCTGCGGTGCGCGAACCGCAAGCGTACCGCAGATCCTTGGCAGGTTCGCGCCTGCGACTGCTCTTTGATATCGTTCGAGAAAATATTGCACAGAATGATCTGGATGCGCCACGGCCGACGAATTGGAGAGCTTTCGCGCAAAGCTACGGCTTTTTTTAGTATCATCAGTATGTTACTTGCTTGGCTGTCGCTCCCCATGCGGGGGCGTGGATCGAAACC
>JAWXCE010000007.1:0-27564 GCA_034440495.1 Hyphomicrobiales bacterium
ATAAAATATTCGCAGTCGCGCCTATGATGGAGTGGACGGACTATCTAGACTTTTCAATACTTTAACAGCTGGCGTGTGCGCAATGTGTGCAGGGGGAAGAATGAATATTTGGGAAATCGCAGGTATTTTTATGCGAGGTTGCCTCGCTTTTACGCATTTAAGCATATTGCGGTAGACGCCCTCTGAAGGCGCGGCCGCAAATGGTGAGATGGCCAAGTATTCGCAGAACAAAATGCCCCAGATCACAAATGCGCTGGCGCATCGAAGCGCCCGGAAATTAGGGCTGCTGCAACCTCTCTTGATGCTGTGGAGGCGAACATGCTCGGATGGTCAAGCCTTGCCGGCAACCGGTCGCTCCTCAGCGGTTTTTCAGCCGCGAGTGGTTGACGATCCAATATTCGGGTTGTCCGTGCAGATTTTCGACGGGAAGCATCTCGACGTCGTGAGGCTCCGGACAAGCAGCCGATGCGCCTTCGGCATTTGAAATCTGCCAATATCAAATCGATGTCTATGATCTTTTGACCCGCGCTGCCAGCCTACCCCGCCGCTCTTAGAGGCGATGATCTCTCAGCCGTGAAGGTTTTGACCTTTGCTTGGCCGCTCAGTTCTCGGAGCTGATCGGTCAGGCAGGCCAGCGCCGGTGGAGCGGGTCGATGACGAACGCATGGGCATGGGCGCCGCGCCTTGCATGTTCCACCACATGCGGATGCGAGGCAGGCAAATCCGAGTGGGCGTGTTCGACGATTTCGGGATCGTGCGCTGGCCATAGCCGGAACGCAGGCGCCACGGCGAAGACGGTCAACGCAGCATAAAGCATGATTGTGGCGGGCAGCCCGGCTTGCCCCCAGCCATCCGGCCATTGGATACGTGATGAGCCAGCAGGCGTGGCTGAGCGCGAATTGCGCAGCGAACAGCGCCGGGCGATCCGCGTCGCTTGAGGAGAGGCGCAGGAGGCGACCGGTAGGCGTCACGATGGCGGCATATCCCGCACCCAGGGCTAGCCAAAACACGAGGATGGCCCGCCACCCAGATACCCCGTCAAGCGCGCTCAGCGCGAGTGCGGCCGCAAACAACGACGCGGTCATCAGCCCCGCCCCGGTCAGCATGACCGGGCGATCGGAATATCGCTCCAGCACGCGCGGTAAGGCGAAGGCGGCGGCCATCGACCCTAGCCCAAATGCCGCGAGCGTGAAGGCAACCTCGCCGTCTCCCAGTCCAAGCGTGCTCTTCACGATGGCGACCTTTAAAAAGGTCGGCACGATTCACACCTTCCAGCATGATTTTCTCGAAGGCATGCGCCGCAACGGTTATTCGACCGATTTTGCCGAGCGCTGTTTTAATCAAATCAGGGGCTTCGGCACATATGGCTTCCCCGAAAGCCACGCGGCGAGCTTCGCGCTCCTCGTTTACATTTCCTGCTACATCAAACGCCATTACCCCGACGCCTTCGCCTGCGCGCTGCTGAACTCACAGCCAATGGGATTTTACGCCCCGCCCAGATCGTGCGCGATTTTCGCGAACACGGCGGCGAAGTGCGTCCTGTCGATATCAATCACAGCAATTGGGATTGCACGCTGGAGCGCGTCCAAGAAAAGTGGGAACCGGTTTTCCGTCCGGACGCGCGACTATACAAAAAAGAGGAGGGCGAAAGCTGCGAGATCAGGCACGCTTTGCGATTGGGTCTCCGCGAGATGAAGAGTTTTTCCAATACTCATGCCGGGAAAATCATGGATGCGAGGGGTAGGGGCTTCCGAAATATGGAGGACTTCGCCCGCCGGACTGAACTGCCCAGCGCCGTGCTTCAAGTGCTGGCGGAAGCGGATGCATTCCGCTCTATTGGCCTTGATCGCCGGGAGGCATTGTGGGCGGTATCGCGCTATGCCGAGACGGGAACGCCCACCGCGATGCTGGCCGAACTGCCGCTCTTTGCCGCGCGCCACGCTGAGCCTTTGCCGGGAGAGGTGGAAGTTAATTTACCAAAGCTAACCCTGGGCGAGCATGTTTTACAAGACTACGCCGCCATCCGCATGTCGCTGAAAGCGCATCCATTGACGCTGTTGCGGGCTGGCTTCTCAGCGAAGGGCTATATCCAAGCGCGCGAATTGGGCGTCATTGAAAGCGGCCGAACGGTGCTGGTCTCCGGCATTGTGCTGGTGCGCCAACGGCCGGGCAGCGCCAAGGGCGTCGTGTTCGCCACCTTCGAAGACGAGACCGGCGTCGCCAATATCATCATCTGGCCAAAGGTGTTCGAGCGCTTTCGCCGCATCGTTCTGGGCGCGCGCCTCTTGGGCGTGCGGGGCAAGTTGCAGACGGAAAGCGGCGTCATTCACGTGATCGCAGCGACGCTCATTGACCTTACCCCACATCTCGGAAGCTTGAATGACTCCGTGCCGCACAGTGGAGATTTCCTCGCCAACGCCGACGAGGTGCGACGCCCGGTCAATGAAGACCAGCGCCTGCATCGCCGAAGACGGACGGTTGCAGCAGAGGCAAAAGTTTTGCCGAAAGGTCGCAACTTCCATTAGAGCAACTCTTGTCCATGCGGACGCAGATAAGTTGCTCTAACATATTAGAATAGATCAACTTTCTGTTCTCTAATCGATTCCGATTAAAGGCAGGTTGATCTAAGCGGCCGATGTTGACGCAACCCCACAAGAATAGTCGGCCTCAGCATTCGTAGCGTCGGCATAAACTCGATCTGATCCCCTGAAACGCCGCGCGCTTTTCCCAAGTCTGCATGACCGCTTCCTAGCGCCTCAAGGGGACGCTGACGCGTCTTAAGACCCTTGACCCGCTAACGCGCTCATGCACCGGCGTGTCGCCGCTCACGTCTCGAGCGGTCTCAAACGGGAGACGCCATATGACATCACACGATCAAATGAAGGCTGACTGGAACGCGTTGAGCACATCCGCCAAACGCTGCGAATTGCGCCGCTATACACTGGCCATCGACCAAGGCCGCTAAGGCTGGCACCGCTTTCACTTGATCCTCTGGACTATCTGGCAATGCGGCGAGCCGCCTGGCTAACCGGCGGCATGACTGCATTCCGCTCGCAAAGAAGACATGGCATGGTTGCCTGCCTGTCTGCTGGGCCATCCTGTCCCTTCGCGCGATTGCTCGCCTTTGCCGATTGAGGCCGATGGGTCTCCCAGGCCATCCTAAAGCGGTAGTCTAAATCCAGGGGACAAGGCCATGAACCGAAATATTGTCGCGGGATTGACGGCAAGTTTAGGCGTCCTCATCAGTCTGCAGGCCGGAACCCAATGGGCAGCCGCCAGCGCGCAATATACACCCCAACTCGGGGCGCCGCTCGTCACCATCGGCCCGGTGTCTCTCTATGAACCCTGGCGGATTTTTGTCTGGCAAGTTCGCTATGCCGCGGCAGCGCCCCGGCTCTTCGATGCGGGCTGCTGGATCGCAGCGGGCGGCAGCATCGCCGCCATCTCGCTGACGCTGGCGTTTCTGCGGTTTCCGAACGCTGCCAGAAACCATCCAGCCACTTTCGGCTCCGCGCGTTGGGCGCAGCCGTCCGAGATCGAAAGGGCAGGTCTATTGACCCCGCGCGGCGTCATTCTTGGCCGCCTGGGGCCTGATTACCTTCGCCATGACGGTCCGGAGCACGTGCTGCTCGTCGCGCCGACGCGCGCAGGCAAAGGCGCAGGCCTTATCGTCCCGACGCTGCTCACGTGGCCCGGACCGGTCATCGTGCATGACATCAAGGGCGAGAACTGGCGGTTGACCGCCGGGTGGCGGTCGCGCGGTTCCCGCATTCTAAGATTCGATCCGACCGACCCGGCGTCGGCTCGCTTTAACCCGCTTCTGGAAGTGCGGCGTGGGCAGAGCGAGGTTCGCGACGCGCAAACAATCGCCGACATTCTTGTCGATCCCGATGGCGTTCTGCAGCGCCGCTCGCATTGGGAGATCACGGCGCACGCCTTCCTCACAGGCCTCATTCTGCATGTCCTATATGGCGAAGACGAGAAGACCTTGGCGCGGATGGCGCATCTGCTGTCCGATCCCGCCCGGCCAGTCGACACGCTGCTGGAGGCGATGCGATGCACGCCGCATCTGGACGCCAAGCCGCACCCGGTCGCTGCCGCCGCTGCGGCTGAACTTCTGAACAAGGCCGAGAATGAACGCTCCGGCGTCATCTCAACGGCTGTCAGTTTCCTCAGTCTCTACCGTGATCCGGTCATTGCGGCGGTCACCGCCGCGTCCGACTGGCGGCTCGATGATCTGAGAGACACGGGCCAGCCGGTCTCGCTCTATCTGATCGTCTCGCCATCCGATCTATCCCGCACACGGGGTTTGATCCGGCTCATTCTCAACCAGATTGCACGGCGGCTGACCGAGACATTGCCTGCATCCCCGCCTGAGACGCCGCTGCTGTTGATGCTCGATGAGTTTCCGGCGCTTGGGAATCTCGATTTCTTAGAGACCGCGCTCGGCTTTCTGGCCGGTTACGGCGTGCGCGCCATGATTGTCGCTCAGTCGCTGCACCAGATCGAGAAAGCCTACGGACCCAATCACGCCATTCTCGACAATTGCCATGTCCGAGTGGCTTTCGCGCCCAATGACGAACGAACGGCGAAACGCATCTCGGATTTGCTTGGGGTCACGACAGCGGTCAGAAACCAGAGCAGCTATTCAGGCAAGCGTTCCTCCGCCTGGTTGGAGAACACCAGCGTCGTACGGCAGGAGACGGCGCGCCCGCTCCTGACGCCTGGCGAAGTCATGCAATTGGCGGCATCGGACGCATTGATTTTCGTCTCCGGTTTGGCCCCGATCCGGGCGCACAAAATCCGGTATTTTGAGGACGTGAATTTCACCAAACGGCTTTTGCCGCCGCCCGTTGAGGCGGTTCGCGGAAGCCCTCCGCCGCACGACTGGGGCGATCTGCCTGCAATGATGCCAGCGATCAAGCCGGCGCCTTCGACCGTTCATAGCGACCTGCGAAACCTGGATGAGGGAGAAACCGCGAAACCGTCCTCCAGCCGTCGCAAAGCGACTGCCCCGCGTCGCGCCCTGCCATTGTTCGAGAGAGAGCCATGAAACGCCGCATCTGCAGTTACGTCTCAGACGCCACCGGCGACCGTCTGGACATGGCGGTGAAAAAGCCCGGCGTCACCAAATCGGCGATTATCGACGAGGCGCTGAAGCGCTATCTCGATCCGCAACGCGATCAAAGTTTCGACGCCGCTCTCATGCGGCGACTGGACCGGCTGACCCGGCGGCAAGGGATCATTGAGCGCGACGTCGCTATCGCCACCGAGACCATCGCGCTTTTCGTGCGCTATTTCCTCACCATCACGCCGCCGCTCCCGCAAGCCGAGCAAGAGGCCGCCCCTATGGTGGGGCGCGAGCGGTTTCAGGTGTTCGTGGCGCAGGTCGGACGCCGCCTCGGCTCTGACCGTCGGCTGGTCTCAGAGGTGCTTGAAAGCATCGTCGCGGAAAATCCGGGATTGTTCGCCGCCTCTACCGACGGGGGCGAAGACGAGGATGAAACCCAAGACGACGGTCCGGAGGCGCCCGATGACTAACGATAGCCTTCATCTTGCCACGGAAGCCAATAAGCGACGCGGCGCCATGCTAAAAACCGCCTTCGGCCCGGCGATTTCCTTGGCGCTCAACGACCCCTTCGTCATCGAGATCATGGTCAATCCCGATGGTCGCCTCTGGCTCGACCGCACCGATCAGGGCCGCATCGATACGGGAGAACGCCTGAAGTCTACCGAGACCGAGCGCATTATCCGGCTGATCGCCGCCCATATCGGGCAAGAAGCGTATGGCAAAGCGCCGGTTGTCTCAGCCGAGTTGCCGGGCACGGGCGAGCGCTTCGAGGGCATACTGCCGCCGGTCGCGCCAGCGGCCTGTTTCGCAATCAGAAAGCCTGCGGGGGTGATTTTCAGGCTGGGCGACTATGTTGGCTCCGGCATTCTGACCGAGGCTCAAGCCCGCCGCCTGCGGCACGCGATCGCGCAAAAGCGCAACATCGTGGTCGCCGGTGGAACGGGGTCGGGAAAGACGACCCTTCTCAATGCATTGCTGGCCGAAATCGCCGAGCGCGACGAGCGGGTTATCATCCTTGAGGATACGCGCGAGTTGCAATGCGCGGCCCTAGATTGCGTGAGCTTGCGCACCAAACCCGGCGTCGCCAGCCTCGGCGATCTGGTGCGCTCGACACTTCGTTTGCGGCCGGACCGCATCGTCGTCGGCGAGGTTCGTGGCGGCGAAGCGCTCGATATGCTGAAAGCCTGGAACACCGGCCATCCCGGCGGCCTCACCACGCTGCACGCCAATTCCGCGCGAGCCGCTCTCGACCGGCTGGAGCAATTGACGCTCGAGGCCGTCGCCGTCCCCCCACGCACGCTCATCGCCGAGGCGATCGACATCATTGTCTTCCTGAGCGGCCGTCATGCGGCCCGCCGGGTGGACGCCATCGCCTACGTCGACGGCCTCGATGCCCATGGCGGCTACGCGCTTCGCCTTCTCGACGAGTCTGACGCCGTCGGAGACTAACGCCGCCGCTGATGGCGCGAGGACCTTCGGCGCCTGTGTAAGCTGGCATCAAACCGCCGACACGCCCCTCAATGCGGGGTGGAATGAGGGAATAGCCCGGCGCGGGCGCGGGCGCCGCAAGCCCCAGCCCGCACCTTGGCGATCGCACGAAGCCAGCCGTAAGTGCATCCCGTGTCGGGGCTGTGCGCGCCGGCCCTCTCCGCCGGGCGGGTGCGCAAACCTCCGCCCCCGCTTCGAGGGGCGTCTTTAACGGAGGTTTTATTCCCATGCCGCTTATCACAGAGGCTCAAGCCCGCGCACTGCTCGCCAACGGCGTCGCCGCACGGCGCGAACGCAATTTCGATCCCTTGCCCGTCGTTAAACTGGGCGCGCCTTGGGTCGACACAATCTGGCTGCTGTCCGACGCCATGCCCGAAGACCCCGACTATGTCTTCGCGGTGCGCCTCGTCAGCGGCGGCTCGCCCGATTTGCGTTACGTTCGCCTCAGCACGCTTGAAAAGTTGCGCGGCCCGAATGATGAGACGGTCGAATGCGACGAAACTTTTGTCGCCGACAGAACTTTCGCGGCTTATATCGATGGAGCCATGAAGAAACCCTTGGCATAGCTTGGTAAGGACGAGACCGTCGGCCTGTCCGGCGGTCTTTTCAAGCGTGCTTTGAAACCGGCAAGGCTGCGACGGTGGCGCACCACAGCACCCGCCAAACCACGAGGCCTGCCTATTTGAGTTCGTCCCCTCTAACTGGCGGCTGACCGCGACCGGCCCGCGTCAAGACCTTAACCGCCTTGGCCGGATCGGCGCGGGCGGCGCGCTCCGCAAAATAACTCTCCGTCCGCAAAGCCGAGAGCTTTTCCGCCAGAGCCACGTTGATCAACTGGTTGAGGGCGACGCCTTCGCTTTCTGCGACCTTGCGCGCCTCCTCCAGCAGAGACGGCTGTACGCGCAGGGCGAAGTTACTTTTCCGCATATTTATACTCCTAAGCTCTTCATAGCGTCTTGTGGCGATTGCACAGAAACGCCGAACCGTTCGGCGTGAGGGCTAAAGTCGCGGGCATTAAAGGTGACTATGGCGTCCGCCCGGCCGTTGACGGCCGCCTCCAAGACCATATCATCGTCGGCGTCCTTCAGCGCCGGCCGCCACAAAAAATCAAGTTTCACTGGCTCTACCGCCGCAGCGATTGCGTCGAGAAGCACGCCGACATCCTCTGCGCTTAGTCCCGATGCGGCCAGATGCTCCGGACGCGTCATCACGGCCTCGCTTTCAATCATCAACGGGACCGACGCGAGCGTCTTGATCTTTCCGTCTAGAACGCCAAGCAAAAGACGTCTGGAGGCGCCTGCGTCACTTCGGATCGCCGCGACTAAAACGGAGGTGTCCAGCACAACTCTCATGCTTCAATTTATGATATTGCCCGCGATAGCGCAAGAGGCGGCACTTTTGGGCGCAAATGGGAACTGACGACTCTCATCATTCGAAGCCATGTCGTGTTTGCCATCCGACTAAAGTCATCAATTGCATCCCTTCTCTATGCTGCACACGGATTTTCACGGCATTGCCGATGGTGAATTTCGTGATGGATTTGCATGCTTGACCTCGAACTGCGGCTCTTTCCGCCAACCGAGGGACATGTCAACGATGCGCAAGCGATCCAAGGGTTTGTTTCAAATTTCTGACCTTCCAATACGCGCCGCTGTCGCCTTAACGGTCGTATCATATACTTGCGAACCCGCCCATGCGGCCGGCTCGGGCATGCCTTGGGAAGCGCCGCTGACCCAGATCCTCACCTCCATCGAAGGCCCGGTCGCCAAGGTTGTTGCAGTGATCGTCATCATTGTCACGGGGCTTACGCCAGCCGACGCGCAGATCGCTTATCAACTAGCGCGGTTCGTCGAGCAGGTCCGCTCGCTTTCGAGCGATGCGGTGATCGTGCGCCAGAACTGGCTGAAAGCCATGATCTCGTCAGCCGCGAGGCGGCGGTGACGCTCAACGACTACGCACGCGCCCAGGATCCCTTTGCCCGGGTCGGGCAGAAAACGGTTTCTGTCGAGGTGACAAGTGCAGTAAGTGCCTCATCGTCCTCCTTTCAAATGCGCTGGGAGGAAAAAAGCTTCGAGAACGGCGCGAGCGTCGGCGCCAAGCGCTTCACCGGCCTGTTCACTGTGAGTATTGAGCCGCCGCGCACTGAGGAGTTGCTTCGCAAGAATCCGCTTGGTCTTTTCATCGTCAGCTTCAACTGGAGCGAAGACGTCATTCCGGGTGAACCGCAATGAGCAAAGCGCTGAAAGTGTCATCGCGCTGACGATCCTAACCGCGCCCGCCTGCACCCGGGTAAAAGTGGCCGAAATCTCGCTCGATAACACCGTATTCGGCGAAGCAAAGCGGATCGAAGATCCGAAGCCTGCGACGGAATTCGTCACCGTTCCGGAGCCGTTGCCGCTGCCTGGTCAATTGAAGGCCCCCAAGCCGGAGAGCGATACAGAGCCTGAGGCTATTGAGGACACAGCCACGCCGGAAACACGCATAGATGAGGCGAACCAGGCGGCGAAGATCGAACCGGTAAAGGACGGGTATATCAACGCCATCCAGGTCTATCCCTTCACCGTCGGAGCGCTGTACCAGCTACGCAGCGCCGATGCAGGTGTGCGACATCGCGCTTGAGGCGGGAGAGACGCTTATTTCGGTCTCGGCGGGCGACACCGCCCGCTGGATTATTGGCGATACGACAAGCGGCGAGGGTGCGTCCGTCCGCGTCCATATTCTTGCCAAGTCAGCGGCGCGTAAATTCGACGATGTGCCCATGTCAATTCTCCATGCTTAAGCAAAAGCTACCGCTATACCGTCCTAGTAGTCTTACTGTTTGAACCAGAAAACATCGAGGCGGTTGTTATAAGTACCACCGGTTGCGAAATACTTCCCATCTGGAGATAAAACGCGAGTATTTAGTTTGCCAATGTTGCACAGTGTTAAAACTGTCAAATCGGAAGCGCGAAGAACAGCAATGCCGCCACCAACTTTTTGTTTCGGCTTTTCAAACGGTTTGATAAGATAATTTGATAGCGGTGTATACGTTGGCCGCCCCTTAATCGTAAGTCCCGCATAATCTTGACGAAAGGGAACTTGCACAACTTCGCCGGTCTTAAAGTCGATACGCTCGGTAATAAAATCGGGATTTTGACCCTTTGCGCCCGGCCCGACGATGAATATAAACGCGCGTTCCCAATCCACATAAATGTTATTGGATACGCTGCCATCCTCAAAAACCAGATTTGACTTGAATTCTATAGTTCTTACGTTGGTTGCATTTCCGTGGAGGTCAGCGGTTAGATCGTCTACTACAATCAGGCGCAGATCACTTTGACTTCCTGCCACACCCGACGTTTGGATTTTCAGAAGGTTAATCATGAGAGCACCTTTCCTTGTCTCGACAACGCTTGCCGTAAGCAAGTCGCTGTTAGCCACCTCACGGCCAAGATCGACTGTGACCGGCTGAACAGTGAACGGCTCACGAAACTCGACACGCATAGCAAACCGGCGCAATCTTCCGTTTTGCGTGGATAGGTCAGCCACCCAAAGCCAATCTGCGTTTTTATCGAACGCGGTTACTCCCGGATCGAATTTGAGTGCGCGCCCCTCCGGAGATCCGGCAAGCGGCCAATATCGCCTGCGTGACACAAGCGAAGAGCGCTCTAGATCAAAAACAATAATTTCATCTAAGTGGAGAACATAACTTGCTGCATATCGGCCATTGCGAGTTAATGCGATATCTGTACCATCAATTATTCTAGCAGCCTGGTCATCAGTCTCGGTTAGGCCACGTATAGGTGTGACCATTTTTTTTTCAACGTCTGCAATAAGCGGCCCAGGCAAACCGCCCGCGACTAGAATGCGATTGCCAGGAAGCCAGTATAGACCCCAAGGCTGATACGGTAAATCTACGCTAAACACCCTCTCCAACAACGACGAACTCCCATTTTCTCCAGTACATACGGGTTGTGAGAGCGCCGACGTAATCGACACGGATAAAATCACAATGATAAAGCCTAACAATGTAAAGTGGCATTGACTTTCAAATCGTCGCCTGATGGCTGTCCAACTTTCGTGTTTAAATTGAAAAATCATCCTACCAGCGCCTCTTTCTAAGAATTGATTATACCGCATAAATCTCGGTGACGGCGTAAAAATTTGCCTTAAATTGTAAATATAACTGATTTATATCTAGATATGCTAGATCACTCATGCTGTATGCATAACGAAATACTAAGCCATGAATTTAGACTACTTTCTTCTTGACTAATGTGCCGTTTCGCCGGTTGTTATTATCTTTCACGGAACGCACGCGCGAACTGATCCTGAAGCGGTTTGACGAGGTAGGAAACAACAGTCCGATCTGTCGTTCTGATGTGGACGTCGGCCGGCATCCCCGGAAGCAGCTTCGCCTCGCCGAGTCGTTTGATTTCGTCTTTCGACAAACTCACTCGCACGGCGAAATAAGCTGGCGTTGACTGGGCTTCCTTGATGATGTCGCCCGATACGCGCGTGACGCGGCCAATTAGCTCCGGCGTCGTGGCGCTATTGAAGGATGTGAAGCGTACGAAGGCGTCCTGCCCCACATGCAGACTCTCGATATTCTCCGGCGCGACATGGGCCTCGATGACGAGCGTGTCGTTCTGCGGAACGATGAGCATGATCGGCTGGCTGGCATCGACAACTCCGCCCACGGTGTGCGCCGTAAGCTGATGCACGACGCCCGCTTGCGGCGCGCGGATCTCGACCCGCTTGAGCTGATCCTCGGCGGCGACGCGCTTCTCGATCAGTTCCGCTTCCTTGGCCTCGGTTTCGCGCAAGTCTTTCAACACCTCAGTGCGCCGCTCCTGATCGAGGCCGATAAGCTGGAGCTCGGTCTCGCTGATTTTGCCCCGCGCTTCGGCGACGGAAGCTTCTAGTTGGCCACGATCTCCGCCCAGCCTTGTCGCTTCACGGCGTTTAAGGGTCATCTTTTCGATGGTGACAAGCTGTTTGGCCTCGAGTTTTTCCAGACCCGCAACCTCCTTGGCGATCAATGCTATTTCTTTAATCTTCGCGTCAACCTGGGCCGTCAGGCCACTGATCTGCTTTTTGAGCTGGTCGATCCGCTCGTTCAGAC
Source organism: Hyphomicrobiales bacterium (assembly GCA_034440495.1). GTDB lineage: Bacteria > Pseudomonadota > Alphaproteobacteria > Rhizobiales > Rhodomicrobiaceae > JAWXCE01. Next base: position 11,664 of record JAWXCE010000007.1, read on the forward strand.
GCGACTTCTGGCCCTCGGTCTCAGACCTCCGGCTTTCAAACAGCGAGCGCTCGCTCGCGATGCGCGCGGCGAAGTCAGGCTCGGTCATCCGGCGCGCCACGTCCTCAGGGATATCGATCTTTGTGACGCTGTCGCGTTCGGCCCGGAGGCGCAGTCCGCGTGCAATCTGGTCGTCGAGCTGCTTGACGATGAGTTGCAGGTTCACGTGAGGGATGGTGTCATCGAGGCGGATGAGAACGTCGTCCGCGGACACACGATCGCCGTCCTTGACGCGAATCTCTCCCACAACGCCGCCGTTTGGGTGTTGAACCTTTTTGACGTTGCTATCGACGACAACGACGCCCGGCGCGATCACGGCCCCCGCCAGCACAGTGGAGCCCGCCCATACGCCTACACCGCCGCCAAGGAGGATCAGCACCGCGAAACCTAAAAGAAGATGCGGCCAGATAGAGTGGCGCTTGGGGACGTACAACTCCGACGCGGCGTTCATGCCATCAGAGGATTCGGGCGCGACCGCAGATTTCCTGAATATGCTCAATGTCGCTCCTTGCAAATTGTCTTGTCACTCTGCTGCCTTAATGGGGACGGGAACCGGGCGGGTGACTTTGTTGAGAACATCGTCTTTCGGACCGAAGGCCAGCAATTGGCCATTCGCCATGGCCAAGACCTTGTCGACGTGCATCAGCGCAGAAGGCCGATGCGCGACAACGACGATGACGCATCCACGCTCCTTGAGCGTCTTGATGGCGCTCGAAAGCGCATTTTCGCCATCGGCGTCGAGGTTGGAATTCGGCTCGTCCAGGACAATGAGAAAAGGGTCGCCATGGATCGCGCGCGCCAGCGCAATCCTCTGGCGCTGGCCCGCCGACAACCCTTTGCCGCGTTCGCCGATGCGCGTCCCGTACCCTTGCGGCAGATTGAGGATCAACTCGTGAACGCCCGCCACCTGCGCCGCCGCAATGACAGTCTCACTTTTCGCGTCTGGATCAAACCGGCATATATTTTGCGCTATGGTGCCGCTGAACAGCTCGATTTCCTGCGGCAGGTAACCAATGTCGCGGCCAAGTTTGATGGGATGCCACTGATCGAGCGGGGCTCCGTCGAGGCGAACGCAGCCGCGCTCCGGCAAAGGTTGCCAAGCGCCGACGAGCGCGCGCACCAGGGTGGATTTACCCGACGCGCTAGCGCCAATCACGCCAAGCGCCTCGCCCGCAATCAACTCAAACGTCATGCGGACGATATCGGGAGATGAAGCGAGGGCCCTGATCGAGAGCCAGTTGGCTGCGCACGGCCACGGCGTGTTCTCCGTCCTCGCGCAGTATCGGCGCGATGACGCAGTGGCGGCATGGCATGAGACGATCCGGGCCGTCGAGGAATTCATCAATCTGCCGAGATTCGGGATCGCCGACGATCGGCTTCGAGCTTGGTTGTGTGCGATCCGATTTTACGGCGCGTTTGTTTCAAATTCGGGTCTGATATGGCTGGCCGTGCGTCAGGCGCTCGCGTCCCATCTCGAACCATCGGTTATTGGGCGGTTCACGCGGATCATGCTGTACGCCGGCGCGATGAGTGTGGCCTTTGCCGCGCATGGCCAGGACGCTCGTAGCGCCAGCATCACGCTCGACACGATCGGCGGCGCGGTCGATTATTTTCAATCGCGGCGACGGCACCTCGTCTCGCTGCTCTACACCATGCCCCATGCGTGTTCCGGCTCGCTGGTTCTTCAGCCCTATGACGCGCTGACCTCCTTCTGCCCCACGTCGAGCATAGCTGCATCGCCATCACCGGCTTTCACTACAAGCTTGTCCTGCTCGAGGCGCTGCCGGATTTCAGCCTGGGGGTCGACAGCATCGGCGCAATGGCCAGCCAAGACTTTGAGACCCTGGACGACTATTTCTTGAGCCGGAAACTGCGTCGATCCACGTCATGGCCGAACTGCGCGGCGATCAGTTCACGATGCCGGCCATGGAACCGGTGGATGGGTGGAAGATTTTCTCGGCGGTCGAACTGCGCAACTGCGTCAAGCCGCCTCGCGTGACGAGACTGTGCCCTGTAACGCTGCAAGCCTTCCGCGCATCCCGGCGATCTCGCCGCTCTGATCGGCAATCATCTGCTCCGCGAAAGCGCGGGTCAACGGATCGCTGCCCGCCGCCAACACCAGCCGGGCCATTGCGACCGCGCCTGAATGATGCGGGATCATCATCACGAGAAAGTCGATATCAGCGTTGCCTGATGGCGGATCGCGGTGCATGTCCGCCATCATCCGCTCCATGGAGGTGTTCATCTGATGCGTGAAACGACCATATTCGCCGGGCGCTGGCCCTTGAGGCTCACCCCCATGATGCTGGTGGGGGCGCGCGGTGTCGCCTGACGTCGAACTTAAATCATCCATCGGCTTGCCTTTAGGCTGTCGCGCTCGGTGCGCCGGGGCGCACATACACGAGATTAATGCTTTTCTTGTTCCGAAGCTTACGCGACGGCAATTCAAGATCGCCCAGCGGTATTTGCGCGATGAAGCGCGGCTTGAAGACATCCGTCACATCGAACGCGCTGCATTTTGTTTGTCCGGCGTTGGGCGTTCCCGGCAATTCGTCCGCCTCATGCGCCACATAGAGTTTGGTGTTAAATGGGTCGGTCCAAATACCATGCGACTCGCGGCCATTGCTGAAAAACGTCGATACCACCTTGTGCATGCCCGCAGGCGCACTTCGGTCGATCACGCCAATGCGGCTCGACGCGACGCCACCCGGGCCGTCATCGTCGATACGGGCGTAAGTGACGTAGGCCACGCGTCCGCTCGCATTTTCGACGAACTCCACATGATTTGGACGGGCCTTGTCGCCGAGCGGGATGGTTTCAAGCAGCTTGACGTCGCCCGTGGCCGAAATTACCGAAACTGCGTCGGCGAGCTTATGCGACACCCACATTTCCGCAGACCCGGGCGCGCGTTTCAAAAACGGACTAAAGCCGAATTTATCAGCGCCAGCGATATCGAGAACCATCTTGCGCTGCGCCGTCGAATACCCATTCGCATCGTAACTCACGTCCAGCACATCGATGCGCGGCGTCTTTTGCGAAATGATGAACGCTGTGCGTCCGTCGGCTGAAAACCATACCATCGCCGGGCCGGGAAGCACGGGCATGAACCGCAAAATGGACGAGCCGCGCGGCGCTGTGCCTGCGCATTCCGCTTTGGCTTTCTCCACATCGATGACCGCGATCTTATCTTCGCCGCGCACAGCGACCCAAATTTCGCGCCCCGTTCGCGTGAAGGTCGGCTCGTGCGGCTCCCGCCCAACCATGATGCCGGAAGTGAGCGTTTCCGCATTGGCGGTTGGCCCAGCCTGGCTGTTCGGTTGATTGCCAATCACCTTCAGCGTGCGCGTGTCGATCAAATAGAGATTGCTGGTGCCGCGTCCGGCCGTGGCCAGCAGCGTCGAGTCTGGCGATGGCACGCAGCCATGGATCGAGATCGCACCGTGATAAAGCGGCTTTTGCACCATGGCGCCGTGGGTCGGGATCATGCCGCCGGTGACGAAGCGGAACGGAGGGCGGGGGGTCTTCGTCGAAACTCGTCAGATTGACACTGGCCTCCACCACGTCCTTGACCGGATCGATCACCGTGAGCGTGTTGGAGTCCTCGTTTGTTAGAAAAACCCGGTCGCCGGTCTGTGCACCGCTTGCGGCGCGCGCAAGCGACGGATTTAGTGCCATGGCCACTGCGGCGACGCTCGCGCCAGCTAGAAACGTTCTTCGGTCAACGGTACAATCTTTCGTCATGCGCACTCCCTCAAGCTTAACGCGCGCGATCAAGCGCGTAATGAGTGAGAGCGGATACCGAAAATTTTAATCCTAAAAGTTTGCCAGTTTGCAATCACGCTTACGTGACCAAATGCGTGATCGTCTCCCCCGTGAACCGCACCGGCTTGAACATTTGAACCATAGGGTTGAGTATCGAAATCCATAATGCGAATACACCCTTCATCGGGGCCGAGCAGTCCTTGTCATCAAGCGGATCAGCGTGGTTTTACCCGCGCCGTCGGGACTGACAAGACCTGATTTTGCCACTGCCAAAATAGTACTCAGCGCAATTTGTGAACCAAAACGCTTCGTGACATTCGCGATCTCGATGGGTTCACCCATGGTCATTCAGCACCCCGAAGCTACGGCACCTGGTTTGCCATTACCGTCGGGAATGCAGATCGTCACCGGCAAGCCGTGATCCAGCGCGTTGTCCGCATTCTTCAAGATCATACGGAGCCGATAAACCAAGCCGACGCGTAGCGGCACCCTCTCAACGGATTTGGCGGTGAATTCCGGACCGGCGAAATATGGCATACCCGACTATCATAAGGCTGGCCGGGCCGTATATCGGTGTAAAGCTTGAATGCCATACCGGGATGAAACAGGTCGAGCTGCGGTTCAGCCGCATAGGTGCGAACCTTAACAGGGTTGCGCAGCGATAATGTGTAAACCGTGGTGCTGGAGGCAACTATGGCGCCGAGATCGACCGCGCGGATTAAGATGACGGCGCTCTTTTACGCGCAGCCGCCACTATATCCGGGTTTCCGCCAGAGAAAATGTTGAGGGTTGACCCAAAGGGCGCTTTTTAGACGAATTCCGTCGCCGGTTGCCTACCAATATCGCCGGAGCCGTGGTGACGCAGCCTTCGATTGGAAAAAGTGTCGTGCCTTTTGGGACTTTCGTCGCTGAGCAAATGCGTTTTTAGCGATCAGTTTTGGCGGATGAAGCCGCCCATATCGTATCGCAGACCGGCGTCAAAGATCTTAATCTCGCAGCGAGCGACGTATCTAATCTCGCGGACGCGCTCATCGAATTTTATGCGGTAGGATCGCCACACGGGGCAGAGAATTATTTCTCACGGGCGCTTGCGCGCATTTGCAAAGCCAAGCGTTTTTCATCGTCGATGACCTCGCCGCTGCATGTCTTTGAAGGCGCGGGCGCGTTTAAACGCAAGATCCACTTGGCTGAATTTGAACATCTGGCTGGTTCGCGAGTCGGCCTAACTTTGGTCGCGAAAATTGCGCCGAATTTTCTTATTAAGGATACAGCAACAGCTAACTTCTGTTTGCCGACGAAAACCAAGGTTAGCACATACTCTTATCGCAAAGCGGGAGACGAGCCAGTTAGGATTGTCAAGCCCGTCCCACAGTCTGCTAGCCCAGCGTTCCAAAACAGTATTCCGTTAGGGCGACGCCGCTTTGCCTTTCATCTCCCACCACGTGCGTGAATGTGCCCGCTTGCTGGCGCATATGGCTATCCATGGCGCTTGATCGCAAAGCCTTTTCCCATGACCCCAACGCGTCGAAGGTCAACTCGTGCCGACGCCCGCCGATTTCGCCGAACATGAGATTGTCTTTATGCGCGCAGGAATTTCGATCTGCTTCCATCAACACGCCTGAAACGCTGTCCAGCATTTTGAAATAGTCGTATTTGCTGAGGCCGAAAACGGCGTCCGCAGTCCAAACGATCTCGTTATCGCCTAACACACCATGTAGGAAGCGATAGCCCCAGTAGCGCGGCGGATTTCGCCAATAATACCGCTTGTGATAGCCAACGCCTTGATAATCCCGTCCCTGATATCTCACAACACAGTCAAGATTGGGCTGGTGAAGAACACTTTCCTGCGCATCCAACGCGTCATACGCCCATTCGTATGAGGCCTTTGTCTTGAAAATAATCTCGAATGCGTTTTCGATGCGCTCGGCTTTCACCGCAATAAAACCGCCTTCCAATTGCGCATATATAGACAATGTGGGGCACGCGACATCGAAGTAGGATGCGTCGGTTTGGGTTATAGGAGCCTCGCTTGAGAGCGCCTCTCGCATCCCGCCATCATAAATCCATGCGGAGTGATGCTCCAGCGTATCGGTGCGAAAAATGCGGAGGGCGAACACCTTGTCGCCGCAGAACACGTGATATTGTATGCTATCATGACCTTTAGTTTGGTATCTCAGTTGCATTACTTGCAGGTTCCGATCTTAGAAGCTAGATTCCTATAGCCGCTCGTCGCGGGGTCACGTTTCCCAAATGGCGCGGCAGTCGTTGGCGCTCCAATTCAGTGAAATCCGATCTCCGTTTCGAGGCGATGGCGCGGTTAACGGAATATGCACGATATGGGATCGGCCTCTGCTGTCTTGCGCCTGACAGAGCCACCCCGTTCCATGATACAGGGCGCGCTCTACGCTCGCCTCGAGACGATTTTGGAGGTCGCCTTCGAGCCGGTAGGCTTCGGGTCGTATGGTGAGCACAAGCGCATCGCCAACCCGCGCGTTACTTGGCCAGTGATGCGTTTTGAGTTCTGCGCCGACGTGATCGCAAACGAGGCACGCGCCATTTTCGATGGCGCGAACTTCGACGGGAATAAGCGTCATCCGTCCGATGAACTGCGCAACAATGCCATTCATCGGTTCCTGATAGAGTTTTGCGGGCGGGTCGATCTGGATAATCCGGCCCCTATGCATCACGGCGACGCGGTCGGACATTCCCAGCGCCTCGCCCTGATCGTGGGTGACGAACAGCGTCGTGACACCCAAAGCGGCCTGAACGCGTTTGATCTCCAGTTGAAGCTCCTCGCGCAGCTTCAGATCGAGCGCCGCAAGGGGCTCGTCCAGCAGCAAAATCTGCGGCTTCAAAACCACGGCACGAGCGAGCGCCACGCGCTGCTTCTGTCCGCCCGAGAGCTGGCTCGGCATGCGCTCGGCCAAGCCATCGAGTTGCACGAGGCTTAGAACTTCACGCACGCGGACGTCGATCTCGGCCCGGCTCATGCGCCGGACCCGCAGGCCGAACGCTATGTTTTGCGCGACATTTAAATGCGGGAAAAGAGCATATTGCTGAAACACCATAGCAGTGGCGCGCTTTTGCGGAGGGGTGCGCGTCACATCCGCGTCAGCGATGCAAACACGCCCCTCATCCGGATAGACAAAACCGGCCACCATGCGCAGGCAGGTGGTTTTGCCGGACCCGGATGCGCCGAGCAGTGTCACGAACTCAGACTCGCCAATGGTGAGCGACACACCATCGACCGCCACCGCTGTTCCATAGGATTTGCGCACGTTTTCAAGCCGCACTTCGGACATCGTCTTTCCGCCGTAAAAATTGAAATCTTGAGCGCAGCATCATTATTTACGGATAACCTGACGGTTCCAAAGTTCAACCGCCCTCTCATGATTGGCGTTATAGATTTTCCAATCCACCAGAATGAGCTTCTTCAAATCTTCCGGCGAAGCTGGGAATTTCTTCGCCATCTCTGGATAGGCCGCAAGGACGGGGGCAAGCACTTTGTTGGTCGGGCCGTATGGAATTTCGTTCGCTTGCCCCAGTTGTGGGAGAGGATCGAGCACGAAATTGATGTAGGCTTGCGCCTGTTTGGGGTGTTTGGCCCCCGCTGCCAAATCAATCACTGTCATGTTGCCGAATGCGCCCTCTTTCGGAAGCACATATTTCATGGGCGCACCCTTGTCGATCATGCCCCAAGTCCGGCCGTTTATCCACGGCGCTGCCCAAACCTCGCCGCCCTGAAACGCGGTCGCCAATGTCGCGGAGGAAGTGTAATAGGAATGCGCTTTAATTTCCGCGATTTTTTCTACGCCCTTCTCAAGCGTCTTTTCATCGCCGCCATTCAACCGGGCCGCCGCCACCAGAAAATCGCGGCCCATAATCGTCGATAGATCGGGCACGGCAACTTTACCCGCAAGTTTCGGATTCCAAAGATCAGCCCAAGACATGATGTCCTCGATGCCTGCCTCTTTCAGCTTTTCGACGTTGTAGGCGATGCCCACCGAGTAAAAAATCATGCCCGGTCCATAGCCGTTCTTATTCTTCGCCTCGTCATAAATGAACTTTAAGTTGGGGACGAGCGCGGGGTCGAGCTTTTCCAGCACGCCGGCAGCGATGGCCTTGGCCTGCACGTCGTCGTCGATATAAACCGCATCATATGGCGCTTCCCGGCCCTTCGAGGCGATCATTTTGGCGAGGTGGTCGGCAGGGTTGCCGTCGATGAACTGGATTTTCACGCCCGTGCGCTGGGTGAAAAGGTCGGCGGCGTATTTTTTCTGGCTGGCGGAGAACGCGCCGCCGTAATTGGCGACGCGCAATGTTATATCTTCGGCGGTGGCCGCACCGCCTAACGCAACCGACAGGCCTAGAATTGCGAGTATTTTTTTCATGTTATTAATCCTCAAGATGACTGCGGTGACTGCGAAAGATCTGCTTTTTTAGTTAGTTGCGGCCGGTTCCAAGAAACGCCTCCAGCCCTATCAGCCTGTCGACGATTAGCATGAGGATGACTGACCCGGCCACGATCAGTGTCGCCACCGCCATGATGGACGCATCGAAGCTAAATTCGATGGTGGTGAAAATCTTCACTGGCAACGTCACCGTGTCGCTTCCCCCCAAGAACAACGCGACGGGAACGTCGTCGAAAGATGCGAGAAACGCGAAAATCGCGCCCGCTGCGATGCCTGGGGTCAGCAACGGCAATGTAACTCGGAAAAATGCCTGCACTGGCGATGCGCCCAGATTGAGCGCCGCTTCCTCCAGCGACATGTCGTAATTGGCTTGGACAGCAAGCGCCGCCCGCACCACGAAGGGCACGCAGAAAACGCTATGGCCGATAATAAGCGCAGCTACTGTATCGGCGGTAGAAATGCCGAAAGTATCCCACACTGCCAGCGTAAACCGGAATCCGATAACGCCGATTACTAAAGTTGGTACCATGAGCGGCGATAGGCAGAAAATGGAAAGCAGCTGCTTTCCAGGCAAAGCGCCGCGCTGCAACGCCAGCGCCGCGCATGTTCCAACCACTGTGGCGATCATTGTTGCGCCCACGGCCACAATGAGGCTGAGACGGAGCGGCGGGTAAAAGTCAGGATTAATCTCGCTGTACCAAGCGAGCGTGAAGCCGGGTGGCGGAAACGCCAGCGGCGGACCAGACGAGAACGACGCGACGACGACCGCCGTAAGCGGCAGGACCAAAAAGACAATGACAAGCGCAACCCAGCCGTTGAGCAACCAGCGCGTCATATGCCCGCCTTCCGGGCCCGCCGCAGCGATGCAACGGTGAGCACCGCTGCCATGGTCATCAGCAGCATCGCAGCGGTCGCCCCCATCGCGTAGTTTAACACGCTGCGCATTTGCTGTTCGATAAGCGTGGACATCACCAACACCCGTCGCCCGCCCATCATTGCGGGTGTCGTGAACGCGCTTATGACGCTGGTGAACACGATGAGATATCCCGCCATCAAACCCGGGCGGCTCAAGGGCAGAATGACACGAAAAAACGTCTCGATGGGACCAGCGCCGAGATTGCGCGCGGCTTCTTCAAGTTCAACGCCGATCCTCTGAATGACCGTCACCAGCGCCAAAATCATGAACGGCAAAAACGTATGCGTCAGCGCGATGATAACGCCCGCCGTGTTGTTCATCAGGCGCAGCGGCTCCGTAATCAGGCCGGTAGAAAGCAATGCCCAATTGATCAGGCCGGCGCCGCCAAGAATGGGAAACCAGCCGAGATTGCGCACAACTGTTGAGATCAATAGCGGCGCGATGATGATGAAGATTAAGGCGCCGCGAAACCGGCTCTTGGTGCGCGCAAGCACATAGGCGACCGGATAGGCGAGGACGAGACAAATAGAAATCACGACAAGGCCGATCACCGCCGTGTCGAATAGCACGCCGAGATAAAATGGATCGGTGACAAAGCGCATGTAATTTGCCAGCGTCAAGGCTTCGCCCACGGCGCCGGGGCCCGCGTGGGGGCGTAAACTCAACTCCGCCAGATTGAGAACTGGTAGGAGAAAAAACAGTACGAGAAACAACACGATAGGCAAGATGAACCATGACCAGCCCCAGGCGCCCGCCAAGTCCGGATCTTGTAAGCGCGTTTTATGGTCAGCTGCGGGCGTGTCGCTCATCATCGCATCACAAAGGGGTCGGGCATGGGCTCGTCGGATGTTCTTATCCACACGGATTTCGTGCGCGTGTAGTCGTGGATGCTGGAACTTCCTCCCTCTCGGCCGTAACCGCTCATCCCATAGCCGCCGAACGGCGCCATCGGCGATATTGCGCGATAGGTGTTCACCCACACCATGCCGGTGCGTAAAGCTTGTATCATGCGGTGCGCGCGAGCCAAATCGCGGGTGAAAACGCCGGAGGCCAGCCCGAAGCGCGTGGCGTTAGCCCTCACGATCGCATCAGCCTCGGAGGCAAAGCCTGTAACGCTCAGAACAGGGCCAAAGAGCTCTTGCTGCATGCAAGGGGTATCAAGATTGAGGCACGACAGGATTGTTGGCTCGTAATAAAATCCGCGCGACATATGGGCGGGTCGCTTGCCGCCTGTCACCACTCGCGCGCCAGCTCGAACGCTTGAGGCCACAACGGCCTCGATATGATCGAGCTGACGCCGCGTCGCGACGGGCCCCATTTCAGTTTCAGGGTCGTCTGGCGCGCCAATGCGGATGCTTTGAGCTTTCGCGGTCAATATCGCCAGAAACTCATCCTGAATGGTCGTTTCCACGATCAGCCTCGAGCCCGCGACGCAGCTTTGACCCGCCGCTGCGAAAATTCCTGCGACAACTGCATTGGCCGCGCTGTTCAAGTCGGCGTCTGCGAACACTATTACGGGGGATTTGCCGCCAAGTTCGAGCGTTGTCGCTGCAAGGTTTTCAGCCGTGTTGCGAATCACATTGCGGGCGGTGGACGGCCCGCCTGTAAAGGCGACCTTCGCAACCAAGGGATGACTGGTGAGGGCGCGACCGCAATCCTCTCCTCGCCCGCAAATGACGTTGATGACGCCGTTTGGAAATCCAGTCTCGTGGATCAGTCGAGCAAACTCCAGTAGTGCCGCTGCGCCGTCTTCCGACGTCTTCAGCACCATAGTGCAACCCGCGGCCAGCGCTGGGCCAAGCTTGACCGCCGAGAGGAAAAGCTGCGAATTCCAGGGCACAATAGCGGCCACGACGCCAATGGGTTCGCGTCGCGTATAAACCTCCATATCCGCTTTATCGATCGGCAGATGCGATCCCTCGACTTTGTCTGCAAGCCCTGCGAAATAGCGGTAATAGTCCGCGATATAAGCGATTTGCGCGCGCGTTTCGCGGATGATCTTGCCCGTATCCCTGGTTTCAAGATCGGCCAGACGCGGCCCGTGTTCTGCCAGCAGATTGGCGAGTCGATACAGAAGTTTACCGCGGTCGCTGGCTGTCATTCTTGACCAAGACGGATCCTGGAAAGCTCGGTGAGCGGCTTCAACCGCACCGGAAGTTTCCTCAGCGTTCGCTGCGCCAAAATGCGCCCACGTTTCGCCAGTCGCCGGATCAACACTTTCAATGGTGGAGGCGCAATCCGCGAACGCGCCCTCGATGTAGCAGGGAAAATAGGGAAGACTCATAGCGCGCCCCGGTCGTGCGCGAACGCTGGCATGACGTGCCTGATGAACAAATCGAGTGATTTCTTTTTGCGTGCATATGGCATAAGGCTGTCGATCCATACGCTATATTGATCGAAGCCTAAGGCCTCATAGGCCTTGAGCCTGGCGATCACCTCGTCTGGCTCTCCAATCACCAAATTTTTTCGCATCGTCTCGGGCGAAAACTGAGGCATGGCGGCCATGTCGGCGTCACTAAGGGGAGACATGAAGCCTTTGTTTATGCTGCGCTCGGCTTTGAACCAGGAGCTAAAATAGCAATAGTATCGGCTGAGATCGCGCGCGATGTCCTTAGCGTCCTCCTCCGAGGTTGCAACGAAGGCGTGCTGGAGCAGCATAATGTTCGGGCGCGGAGCTTCTACGTTTTCGGCACACGCGGTATTGAATTTATCCATCAGGCTGCTGACTTCGGCATCGCCTGCGGCAAGCGGCGTCACCTGTATGTTAAAGCCGTTCGAAACGGCGAAAGCGTGAGAACTGGGATCCCTCGCCGCAATCCATATCGGCGGATGCGGCGATTGTACGGGCGTCGGAACCGCCGTTGTTGCAGGAAACTTCCAGAACTCACCATCATGAGTATAGTCGCCACGCCACAAGTGTTTGAGAGCGGGGGCCATCTCGCGCAGCCGTTGGCCTGCGCCCAATGCGTCAAGCCCCGGCGATAGGCGCTCATATTCATAGCTATAGGCGCCGCGCGCCAGCCCGATGTCAAGCCGCCCGCCCGTGGCGATGTCAGCCATCGCCGCCTCCCCAGCAAGCTTAATGGGGTGCCAGAAGGGCGCGATTATCGTGCCGGTGCCGAGGCGGATGCGGCTAGTTTTAGCTGCGAGATAAGCGATTTGAATGAATGGGTTTGGCGCGATGGTGAACTCCATCGCATGGTGCTCGCCGATCCACGCGGTTTCAAAGCCGCCGTCCTCAGCAATGCGAACCAGCCCCTCCAGCTCTGCCAACAAGATGCTGTGCGACGTCGTTGCGTCGACGCGCTCCATATGCGCGAAAAGCGAGAATTTCATGGTACGATTCCTATCGGCTGCATCGGAATCCCGGCAGCGAGGGTGGCGACCATTCCTGTGTCAGCGCCGCCCGCGTAAACGCTGAAAGCATCCTCTCCTCGCTCCTTTATGAACCTTTGCAACATGGAGCGAATTGCCTCGTTATGCAGGCTTGACCATGGGATTTCGTCGGTGGGAACCGCGACCGCCATGGCTTCGCTGGCAAATTGGCCATGCCAAATGCCTCGGTAAAAAATGCTATGACGTTCGCCAGGACCATCCTCAAACACGGCAAAAAGAAAATTAATGCGAGCTTCGACTCTCATGGCGCGTAATATGCCCATAAGGCTACGAGGATTTTGCTCAGGCCCCAAGTTCGACGCGATCGGCAAACTCATGCCGCCGTCCGAGTCCCTAAGCATTAAAATGCGCCCGTCGCACTCCAGAATTGCGCCGACACGAGAAGCGCCGCTGGCGGCTATCACCGCGTTTTGCGATAGTCCCAGCGAGAGGTAACCTCCCCTGCAATAAGCGAGTGGGTTGGCAAGCGTTTGGTGAAAATCAATGACCTCGCCGATAAGAATGAGATGATCTCCGGCATCCACCGTAGAGGTAGTTCGACAATCCAACCAGGCCGTTACGCCTTCAAAAAGAGGGCTTCCGCCTCTCCCTTTTCGCCACTCCACGACCGCGAACTTGTCGGGCGACTTGGATGCGAACAAACCCGAGACCTCTCTTTGTTGTTCAGCCAGAATGTTCACCGCGAACGCCTCGGCTTTTGCAAACACCGGATAGCTTGCCGCCGATTTTGCTATGCAAATCAGCACGAGTGGTGGGTCAAGCGAGACGGAGGTGAAGGAATTTGCCGTGAAACCCCGAGGATTACCGTTTTTGTCCAGCGTCGCCACAATCGTGACGCCTGTGACATACAACCCTAGCGCTTTGCGAAGTTCCAATAGATCGATTGGATGATGCAGCGTCATGGTCGCCAGTCCTTTGAAACAATAGAGGACGTGTTCGTCTGGCTCAGACTCAGGAAAAACCCCGCCAGCTTTGCATTGACCTCGTCCGGCGCTGTCAGCGCCATCATATGCCGCTCGTCCCTTATGATATCGCATCGGCCATCCTGGAGCAGTCCGGCAAGCGCGGCGCACATGGCAGGCGTCGAGTTAGGGTCTATTTCCCCGGTCATGAATAAGCAAGGGACGACGAGCTTGCGTAGACGATCTTCGTCAACGGCGTCGGCGCTTGCAAAGATGCGGTAAGCGCGTGCATAGCCAGTCGGATCGACCCCCTCCAACATCTCGCGCACGTTTTGCGCATGATGTGCGAGCCGCGCAGGCACTGGGCTTCCAAACCAACGAGCAATCGTCGCTTCGGCAATTGGCGTCGGCGCGTATTCCAGCAAAGTCGCGGCGCGATCAGAAATTGCGCGACGTTGCTCTGACGTGCGTCTGAAAACAGGGTTTAACCCGGCCAGCGACAACGCTCTATCCTGGTTATTGAGAACGAAGTCCAGGATAACCATCGCCCCCATGGAATGCCCAGCTAGATGCACTTTATCAAGTTCCAAAACGTTGATTAGTGCGTAAAGCTGATTTGAAAAATCGCCTAAAACTGCGTCGTGCGGTGGTAAACTGCTCTGACCATGCCCAAGCATATCCATTGCGATAACGTCGAATTGCTCGCGCATCGCTTCGAGTTGAGCGCGCCAGATATCGGCGTGAAGGCCGACGCCGTGAACGAAAACTAGCGTTTCGCCACTCCCGTGCCGAATGTATGAGCTGGATGCCCCATCACTGTTGCGGATCGGTGTTTGCACGATGCGCCGCGCGTTCCATGATGACGTGCCGCTCTCACGCATCGTTTGCCCCAAGATCTTTCATGTCCTCATAACGGTCGCCAATACGATGATGCGGTCTGCCCCCGACCGAACCGCCCAGCGCCACTACAATTTCATCGGGCGCGGGAGCATCTGGGACAGAAAATTGAAGCGTGAGATAATGGGAGCGCATTCCCTCGTCATGCTTGTGCATCATTGGAATGGCGATAGGACTGCCCGCGCCTCCCCGCACATTTGTGAAACTGAGATAGCTTTTAGCCCCCACCGCTTTACGGAAGATATTGCCAAATCGCAAAGTGTGGATAAGGGCGGACGCATGTTCTATTTCACCGTTGACGCCGACGATGGCTGCCTTGCCATAAGCCTCGATGATATGGCCCCCGCCTGCATGTCTCAGCACCTCGTCAGTAAGGAGTTGGCCAAGAATGGGAGCGAGAGTTTGGATCTGTGGCTTTAAGTCCTCGACAAATCCCCTGCCAGCCCATGGATTGCATAAAACCGCGGCCACGCCGATGAGCTTTAGCGGTTTGGGAGCCGCTTTCCCTCCCTCGAATAAGGTGTCTTCTATATAAGATATTACCTTGCGAATTTCGAACAACCGATGACCTTCCATTCTTCGATCCGAGATTGTCGCCATGAAGACCATCTTATGGTATACTGAAAATGTTGTGTTGCAATGCCTTTTTGATAGTTCGTAAAAAAACGAAATTAGACGATGATTGTTTGCGGCATTCGATGGAGGAGATATGGTTGATGAAATGCGTATTGATCGCACTCAAGTGACCTTACGCGATCTCGCATTAATAAAGCTGCGCGGCGCAATTCTCGATTTTCGCTTCAAACCAGGCGATCGTCTAGTGGAACGCGACCTCTGCGAGCAGCTCGGAGTCAGCCGCTCCATTGTACGGGAGGTGTTGTGCCATCTTGAGGCTGAGGGGCTAGTAGCGACGGGGGCGCAACGTGGCCCGTCCGTCGCCAAACCAACCGCAGATGAGGCTCGGCAAATTTATGAGATCCGCGCATTGCTTGAAGCCATGGCTGCACGCGCGTGCGCTCAGAACATGCAGCCCGAACTTCCGCAACGTCTTTATTTGCAGATTGACGACATCGCTAAAGGGTACGGCGCTAGGGATTTACAATGTGTGCTCAATGCGACCAACGAATTTTATAAGGTGCTTTTTGAAAGCGCAGGCCGCAAGGTTGCGTTCACCGTAGTTCGGTCGTTAAATGCGCGGATCAACCAATTGCGCTCATTGACAATTGCTACCCCTGGCCGGGACAAAGCCGGTGTTTCGCAAATGCAACGCATTGTGGAAGCTATCGCCAACGGCGACGGCGACGCCGCCCATCAAGCCTGCATCGACCATATATCCCAAGCTGCCGCCATTGCGCAGTCCTTGCTGGCATCGTCTTCGGAGCATTAAGCGTCAGATCGCGAACGACTAGGGAGGTGACTCAATTAGACCTCGAACGCGATGATAACGGCAACGGCTTACAGGGAGTTTGCAGCGAGTTTAGCCGCCGGTTACGCGCCCGCCATCGGCTTCCTGCATCGTGGTAAGCCGCAAAGCTTCGTCTACGACATCGCCGACATCTTCAAATTCGAAACCGTGG
>JAWXCE010000008.1:0-8349 GCA_034440495.1 Hyphomicrobiales bacterium
CCGCGCCTATCGCGGCCGCGATGGCGATCCTCGAGCAGCAAACGATCGGCCCGCACACTTCAGGGTCGCAGCGATAACGGAGAACGGTAGTGGATAGGCTTTGTTGTCTTTGCGCGAGGAATGCCGCCGTCTTGTCTGGCGTATGATCCAATCGGAAAACCGCGAACCACTTTTCCGGATCATGCGCGGGCGGCAGGGGAAGAAAGCCGTGGCTACGCCGTTGCGGGAGGATGATCGAGGCCCTCGCCGATTTTTGATGCTTCATCGCCTTCGAGAGCGGCGGCATAGGTCGGGCTGCGCGGATTCAAAGACTGGAGACTGCAAATGTGGTTATCGGGCCTTTCGCACGGTGACGGCGTTTCAGCCCGATCATACAGAGCTTCATGAGACGAGACCCTTAGGCCGAAAAACGAGCAACTTGCGAGCAAATTCGCATCCGGCCAAACCGAGTTAGGCGCGCCTGAGAAACCGAAACGGCGCGCTATGAGGTCAGGCGATTTTCGGGCGCCACAAAAAAGAAACCCTCGCAGAGGAAGTAGCCGCAAAATTAGAGCCTGAATAGGCCCCAAGCGACATTGGCCAGCCCCCCTGCGAACGGGACGTTTTTGCAAAGCGGCGTGCTGACTATATTTCCGGCGCGGGAACACTATTCGACGATGTGATTCGGAATATTGGCGCGGACAATGCTGCTGCGAGCTTTGCATCGGAAGGCGCACGGCAGGCGCCGCTTGAGGAAGTGCTTAAACTCAAGCCGGACGCTCTCGCGCTGTTTGAGGCCGTTGAAAAGCCTGGCGATCAGGGCGCAGCGCTCCTATCGCATCCAGCCCTCGCAGCGGCTATTCCGCCGTCGCGGCGACTGATTATTCCCGGTAACCAGATCGTCTGCGGCGGTTCCTACTTGCCCGATTTGATAAGGTCAATCAGTGCCGCTCTTGCCGCGTGGCGGTAGGCAGTTATGACCAGCCGCCCACCTGACCGCACGCGGAAACACGGCGCTTATGGATTCAGCAATTTATGCACTGGGCAGCGGTCGGCGATTGCGAGCAAACGGTTGCGAGCGTCGTCGGTCAAATCGCCCTCAAGCGTGATGTCGCGCTCAAAATGGTCGATGCGCATGGTCTTGCCGTCCATGCAGTCTTCGCAATCTTTTTTATGCGTTTTTTTATGTCGCACCTCCACCCGCACCCGGTCGAGCGGTAATTTCTTCAAATCGGCGTACAGGCGCAATGTCATCGAGGTGCAAGCCGCCAATCCGATGGCGACATAGTCATAAGGCGAAGGGCCGGTATCGTCGCCGCCCGCGCTCAACGGCTCGTCGGCTGTGAGGCGGTGTGCGCCAACGCGAACCTCCTGCTGGAACTTGCCGCGCCGCGTCTCGGTCACCGCAACGACCTCGCTGGGCTCATCTGCAACCTGCTCCGAAGTCCTCCCCGCGACATAGCGCGACGCCCAGGCGCTTAAGACTTCGGCCGCATAGGCCGCATCCTCGCGATTTGAGAGAAGATGATCGGCGCCATGCAGCGACACGAAACTTTTCGGGTGCTTGGCCGCCGCGAAAATGGCGGCTGCGTTCTCGATGCCGACCACATTATCGGTAGGCGAGTGGAAAATCAGCAACGCCTTACGCATCGCGCCGATCCGCTCAGCCACCCGAGCGCCTTCAAGATCATCGAGAAACTGTTGTTTAACGGTGAACTGACGCCCGGCGAGGCTGACGGCCGCTTCGCCCTTTTCGCGGATTTCATCGACATGCGCCGCGAAATTATGGATGACATGGGCCGCATCGGATGGCGCTCCGATGGTTGCAACGGCTTTGACTTCGAGAATTTCGTTCGCCGCCGCAAGAACCGCAGCGCCGCCCAAACTATGCCCTATGAGAATATCCGCTGGCATCATCTGACCGCGCAGATATTGCGCGGCGGCGACCAGATCTTGCACGTTGGATGAAAAATTGGTGTTGGCGAATTCCCCGCCGCTCATGCCGAGGCCGGTGAAGTCAAAGCGCAGCACGGCAAATCCGCGATCGGCCAATTCACCCGCGATGCGCGAGGCCGCAAAAATATCCTTGGAGCAGGTGAAGCAATGGGCAAAGAGCGCTATCGCTTTCGGCTTGCCCTCCGGATAATCAAGACGCGCGGCAAGCGGAAACCCTTGGCTTCCGGGAAAGGTGATTTTTTCGGATCGGGCTGGCATGGGTCATCCTCGTTATTGATTTCGGCGGCATGAAGCATGCCTTATTCGGCGGCGCTAGCGGCAACAGAAACTTTGGGCCGCGCCTCGCTCACATCCGGATAAAGCTCGTTCATCGGAAGCGATCGCCCATTCGCCCCGACGATCCTGCAATGATAGCGCCTCAGCGCGCGCGGGTTCGATACGCCGCAGGAATGCGCGATGATGCCGACTTCCTTGCGCATTTTATCGACGAAGCTGGCGACACGCACCGCTTTATCCTCCGGATTTAATCCGTGCTGCAAGCGGCGGTCATGCGTGGTGATGCCGGTGGGGCACGTGTTTTTATTGCATTTGAGCGACTGGATGCACCCGAGGGCAAACATGAAACCCCGCGCCGAGTTGACGCTGTCGGCGCCCGCGCAAAACGCCCAGGCGACCTCCGCCGGAGTGATCAGCTTACCGGACGCGATCACCTTGATGCGCTCACGCAATCCGTGCCGGCACAAGATATCGACGACCATCGGCAGCGCTTCCTTGATCGACAGCCCGACATTGTCCATGAGCGCCATGGGCGCGGCGCCCGTGCCGCCGTCGCCGGAATCGACGGTGATAAAATCGGGCGCGCTTTCCACCCCGCGCTTGTGAATTTCCTCGCACAGGGATTCGAGCCAGCCATAGGCGCCGATCACCGATTTGAAGCCGACCGGCTTGCCCGAAAGCGTGCGTAATTTATCGATGGAATCAAGCAGATCGCTGACGTTGTCGATTTCGGGATGACGGTTCGGCGAGATCGAATCGAGGTGAACGGGAATGCCGCGGATTTTCGCGATTTCAGGCGTCACCGTCACAGCAGGCAGAATGCCGCCCTTGCCCGGCTTGGCGCCCTGGCTCAGCTTTAACTCGATCATTTTAATCTGCGGGATCGCGCCGATTTCCCGCACCCGCGCTTCGTCCAGCAGGCCGCCCTGATTGCGCACGCCATATTTCGCCGTGCCTATCTGGAAAACGACGTCGCAGCCGCCTTCAAGATAATACGGCGCACGACCAACCTCGTCCGTGGCTTGATTTTGAAGAACTTCGAAGGCGGGAAAGGGCGGAGAGACGGTGTCTTGCATCGGGCTCGGCAGGAGAATGGCATTGTGCTATCTAAATGGACGACAGTCGGCTTATCCTCCAAAACCGACCGTCAAACGAACGAACGCAGAACACGTCGATGTGGGCCAGAATCAGAAAAACAGTGTTGAATTCCTCTGGTGAGCGCAGTATCGCTAGCCTTACCGAACAAACAGCCAACCCAGTTAAGGGACTTCTTGCTTTCCGATTTGTCCGATTTGACAGGAACGACGAATGCGCGCAGCGGCGCACGCGACCGCTTGCGCGCGGCAACGCATGACGTTCACATGCGGCTTCACCGTCATCCGTCATTCGCGCAGTTGGCTGACGGTACGATTGATCTGGTGTCGTACAAATCGCTGCTAGCCCGGCTCTATGGCTTCCATGCGCCGGTCGAACAGGCACTCGTCCAAGCATCGAACGCTCTCGGTATCGACGTTCAGATGGACCGCCGAAGGCGAGTTCATCTTCTGCGCGATGATTTGAGCGCACTGCAAATGATCGACGCCCAGATCACGGCGTTACCTTGCATCATCGGCCTACCGCCGTTGAAGACCCGCGACCAGCTTATGGGTGCGCTTTATGTGCGCGAGGGTTCGACGCTCGGTGGGCGGGTTCTTGCCCGCCAGCTCGACGGACTTCTCGGATCGGGGAGTACGCATGGTCGACTATTTCTAGCGGGAGACCCTGGCGGGCCTCGACTATGGCAGCGGTGCTGCGCTTTGGTCGAACAGGTTGCCGCTGACGGACAATTCGACGATATGATTGCTTCGGCGATTGACACGTTCGCTGCGTTGGAAACATGGCTCACGGAGGACCAATCCTGATGACCGACAGCCCGACGAACGTCGAGATTGACCTCACGAATTGCGACCGTGAGCCGATCCATATTCCAGGCACCATTCAGCCGCACGGTATTCTATTTGCTTGCGGCGTCGACGATTGGCGCATTTCGCACGCATCGCAAAACGTTGCCCAGTTCTTCGACAAGTCAGCCGACGAATTGATTGGCGCACAGCTCGATCATCTGCTCGGTGCTTCGGCTATTCTTGAACTGGCCAACAGCGGCGCCAGTAACGAGTCGACGTTTGCTCCCCTCCGTCGTTTTGCCATCGAAGCAGGTGGGCGGAAACAGAAATTCGACGTGACGTTGCACGTCCAAAATGGTCGTAAAATTATCGAGCTTGAAGCGATGGACGATGCAGTGGCGGTTGAATCGCTCGATCTCGTCCGCGCCATGGTGGCTCGCATCAAGACCGCCAAAACCGTCGCGCAATTGTGGTCGCATACCGTCCGGCAGCTGCGACTGTTGATTGGTTATGACCGCGTCATGATCTATCGGTTTCAGCACGACGGCGCAGGCGAAGTCGTCGCAGAGGCCCGGCGCGCCGACCTGGAGCCATTCCTAGATTTGCGCTATCCCGCATCCGACATACCAAAGCAGGCCCGCGAACTTTACAAGAAGAGCTTGATCCGCGTGATCGGCGACGTGGATGCGGCTTGCGTCCCGGTGCTGCCGCAACGCGATGTCAACGGTCAGGCCTTGGATTTGTCATTCTCAAGCCTGCGTGCCGTCTCGCCGATCCACATCGAGTATCTAAAGAACATGGGCGTCAGCGCATCGATGTCGATCTCAATCATCGTCGGTGGCGAGTTGTGGGGGCTGATCGTCTGCCACCATCGTTCGGCGAAGGTCGTCCCCGCCGACGTCAGGGTCGCCGCTGAATTGTTCGGGCAGTTTTTCTCGGTCCAGCTCGAAGGTATGGAACGCGAGCAGGCCTACGATGTGACGCGTGGCGCACGATTGCGATTGGATGGTTTGGTTGCCGCATTCCCGAGCGACGGATCGCTTGCCGAAAATCTGGCGGCTCGGTTGGACGATCTCAAGACTATCCTACCTTGCGATGGCGTGGGCCTTTGGATCGATGGCATATGGCAAGGCCTGGGCCGTACGCCACCGGCAGTCACCATTGCAGCCCTGGCCCGGTTTTTGGATTCAAACAGTGAACGGCCAATGTTCATCACCCATGAGTTGTCACGCCGGTTTCCTCCCGCCGCCTCGTATGCGGCTGAGGCCAGCGGCTTGCTCGCCGTCCCATTGGCTGCAACCGGACGACAATATCTGATGTATTTTCGCACGGAGGTGCAGCATAGCGTTTCCTGGGCCGGCGATCCGAGCAAGCCGGTCACAGTCGGTGAACATGGCGATCGTCTGACCCCACGCCAGAGCTTTGCAGTCTGGAAACAGAGCGTCCATAACCAGGCGCTGCCGTGGATACTAACGGAAAGGCTGACGGCAGAAGCGTTGCGGATGTCTCTCCTGGAAGTCGTTCTACGGCTGCGCGAGGTGGTCGAAGAAGAACGCCGCCGCAACAGCGAGCGGCAAAATTTGCTCCTTGCAGAGCTCAACCACCGCGTCAAGAACATCCTGGCGCTCATCAGCGCGCTAGTCAAACGCGGTAGCGAGCCGGATGAGCCCCTCGCCAGTTACATACGCGGACTCGAAGGTCGCATTCGGTCCTTGGCGACGGCGCACGATCTCATTTCGAAATCGACGATGTCGGATCTGCGGAGCCTGCTCGATACCGAGATCAGCGCCTATCGGACGAAGGTTGAACAAATCACACTACGCGGTCCCTCGGTCGCCTTGTCAGCGTATGCCTTTCCTGTCATGGCGCTGCTCGTGCATGAAATGATGACGAATGCCGTGAAATACGGTGCGCTGTCCGTATCCTCTGGGCGGCTGGTTATTGCGTGGGAAATCGACGATCGCAATCAGCTGGTTTTCACCTGGGAGGAAAGTGGCGGCCCTGCCGTGCAAATGCCGAAACAGGAAGGCTTCGGCTCTGTTCTCATCAAGAAGAATATTCCGTTCGAACTGGGTGGGGAAGCCACGGTCCGATACGAGTTGAGTGGTTTGCAAGCCCGTTTCGTCATTCCAGCGAAGTTTGTCGGCCCAAATATAAGCGCTGAAAACAACGTGCCCGCAGCACCCATAAAACAACTATCGTCGGTCGGCTCGATCGAGGGATTGTCGATCCTGCTAGTCGAGGACCAGATGCTGATCGCCTTGGACACGCAAGCCATGCTGGAAGATGCGGGTGCCGGGCACGTCGAAGCGGTGCCCAATGCCGCCGATGCCCTTCGCCTGATTGCTGTAACGCCGCCCGACGCAGCAGTTCTCGATGTCAACCTCGGGGCGGGAACCTCCTTCCCGATCGCTGACGAATTGGCCGCGCGTGGGGTCCCATTCGTGTTCGCGACCGGCTACAGCGACCAGATTAACTTCCCGCCTCGCTATCGCGATATGGTGGTGGTTCAAAAGCCTTTCATGGCGGACAGCTTGGTGGCGGCATTGACAGCCGCGCTGACGAAGCACAGGAAGCCGAGCTAGCTGAGATAATACAAGCGCTGGAGTTGGTCCGCTCTGGGTCACAACCGACCGGTACACGGTAAGAAACTCGCACGAATTCCCCGCGCGGTCCACCTTCGATAGCGGACCATGCGGTGCCAGTCAAACGACGCCCAAGGCGCGGTATCGGCCCCGGCCGGTCAGTTCGCGCGGGATGGAGCCGAGCAACGGCAGCATGGCCTCCACAGCTTGGTTTAAGCAGCGCAGCGCCTTGGCCGCCATCGGCACTGACACCAGCGGACGCGACAGCAGCAAATCGACCAGCGCCGGCAATCGCGAATTTCGCCGCCTGCCCTTCAGCTTCGCGCGCGACAACTCCGCCGACACCGCCAACGTGTCCAAATCCTTCGTGCCGCGATCTGCGGCCTCCCGCGCCCACTCCAGAAACCCACTCAGCCTCGTCGCCAGACGCGCAATATGCCGCCGCTTCAACGTTCTACCGTTGGATCGGTGTTCTGTGCTATGGTCCGCCGAAGACAGGAGTTCCGTATGACCATGACCATTCCGACGGAGGTCGAACAGCTCGCCCGGCTGGTCGCCGTCAAGACAGGCAAGACCCCCGACGACGTCCTCAAGGAAGCCGTGGAAGCGCGCGCGCGCGCGGCCGGGATTGTGCCGCCGCAGAGACAGCGCGCGTTCGACGATGCCCGCGTGAAGGCCATTATCGCGCGCGTGTCCGCGTTGCAGCTGCTTGATGACCGCGCCGCAGATGACATCATCGGCTACGACGAGTTCGGCGCACCTCAATGATCGTCGTCGACACCTCTGCCATCATCGCCATCATTCAAGCCGAACCGGAGTGCGCGACGTTCCTCGACCAAGTCCGCCGTGCCGATCGCGCGCTAGTGTCGGCCGTGTCAATGGAGCCTGACGCCGCCGGGCGCGGAACTCGCCCGGCTCGAGGGCCATGAGCGCGACGTATCGCTGTGTCACCGAAGCAAGTCCGAGCCTTTCTGGACCGTCACTGTGACCGGACCATCGATCGTTGGAACCTTAATCCTGGCGCCGAGCACCGCCTATTTTAGAGTCACAGCAACATCGACAAGGACGTCACGTCTCTGCGTTGAAAGAACGGATGCGGCTCGACATGAAGTTCGACGTAAGCATCCCCGGCCGAGCCGCCGTCATACCCTGCCATTCCCTGTCCCTTTAGCCGAAGCATCTGGCGGTCTTCGGCGCCCTTTGGAATTTTGACCTGCAGCGTCTTGCCCTCCGGCAGGGTTATCTTTCGCGTAGCGCCATTCGCCGCTTCCAGAAAGGTGACGGGGAGCACGCAACTCACATCCTGTCCGCGAGACGGAAAAGATCCCTTCGAACGTGTGCGGCCACCCCCGAAAACACGCACCAGAGAGTCTTCCAAATCGACGTCACTGGCAAATCCGTCCAGCGCCGCGTGCGAGGGGTAAGCTCGGCCGTCTGCGAGGTCGCGATAGAACGCTCGTTGGGTCGTTCAGTGCCGCTGGCGGCGAACGGGATCGCAAGCGCCCAATGCAATTGACAATTACGCCTTGGCAGGTGATTAACCAACCAGAGACAATAACGCAAATTTAGAGGTATCGATGGCGGTTTTCTATCTTGTGCTCGCCATTTTGCTCGCCCTGACGCTGAACGCCCAGAACCGCTGGCTGCGGGTCGCGGGCACGGCGCTCGTC
>JAWXCE010000009.1:0-19897 GCA_034440495.1 Hyphomicrobiales bacterium
ATAAAATATTCGCAGTCGCGCCTATGATGGAGTGGACGGACTATCTAGACTTTTCAATACTTTAACAGCTGGCGTGTGCGCAATGTGTGCAGGGGGAAGCGTGCTCGTCCAAGAATTTGCGTGATGTCGAATGCAATTGGCATGTTGCTTTAGCCTATCTACACACCCCCCATCTAACGGCTCATCTCTACGGCAGGATGCGGACGAAATGGCAAAGCATCATGACGCTTTGCGAAAACGCTCCGCCCGAAGACGCGGCGCTAGCCAAAGGCGCTTTCAGCGTATTCAGGCTTGTATTCGCCGATAATGCCTGTCTAAACGGGCTTCGTACCGCTCGGAACCGCTTAAGCACTATGGCGCGCAGTTTCGGTATTTTCCGCCGCCCCATTTGAGCCGGATGCGATTTTGTTTGCGAGTTCGCTCGATTTTTCGGCCTCAAGGGCTCGTATTATAAGGCTCTAAGTTTTGAACGTGCCGAAACGCCGCACCTTGCGGAAAGCTCCCAATAAACATTTGCACTCTCAAGTCCTTGAACCTGTTGCCTGCCGCCGATGTTGAAGGCGATGAAGCGTCAAAACCGGCCAAAGGCCTCGATCACCGCCAGGGTGATCGAGGTGACGCGGCAGGAGGAACCGCCGCGCGTCTAGACACCGTCGGCGCTATAGCCTCCGTCCTATTCGTTGCGCGCGACGCTGCGCCGGTGTCAGCAACTTGGCGAGGCGGCAAGCAATGAGGCCGAGTGCCTAGCGGCCCCGACGAAGTTGCGCGACTGATTCCTCGGTCGCCCCGCGACGCCCGCCGCACCCAAGGGAACGAGGGACAGTGAACTATGAGCGGCACGGGCGTTATCGACAACTTCCTTGGCATCTTCGCCAGCTACATCGACAGCGGCTTCGGCCTGTTGGTCGGCGAAGTAGCCTTCATCGCCACCACACTCATCTTGATCGATGCGACTTTGGCCGCCTTGTTCTGGAGCTGCGGCGCGGATGACGACATTATCGCCCGTCTCGTCAAGAAGACGATCTTGGTCGCCATCTTCGCCTACCTGATCTCCAACTGGAACACCTGGCCAGGATCGTCTTCGAGGGCTTCTCGGGCCACGGCTTTCTCGCCTCCGGCACCGGTTTCTTAGCCGCCGATCTCCTACGTCCCGGCCGGGACGCACAAACGGGTCTCGATGCCGGGCGGCCGCTCCATGAGGCCATCTCGGATCTGATGGGCTTCGTAGCTTTCTTCGAGAACTTCATCCAGATTGCCTGCCTGATGTTCGCCTGGGTTCTCGTGCTGCTGGCCTTTTTCATCCTCGCTGGGCAACTCTTCGTGACGCTGATCGAGTTCGAGCTGACCACGCTTGCTGGATTCGTGCTGATCCCTTTCGACCTTTTCGGCAAGACAGCCTTCATGGCCGAGAGGGTGCTGGGCAATGTGGTCGCCTCCGGCATCAAGGTGCTGGGTTTGGCTGTCATCATTGGTATAGGCTCGACGCTGTTCTCGCAGTTCACCTCCGGCTTCGGTGGGGAGACCCCGACGATTGACGATACAATGGCTATCGTGCTCGCGGCGCTTTCCCTTCTGGGCCTCGGCATTTTTGGCCCCGGCAGGGGCCTCGTCTCGGGCGGGCCGCAGCTTGGTGCTGGTGCGGCCGTCGATCCAGCCAAAGACGATGACTTCGTCCAGCACCTCGCCCACCGAGACGAAGGGCGCATTGGGCTTCTTCTTCCACGTCACGAGCCAGACGCTGTCCGCCTGCGCGTGATGAGCCAAAAGCCAGGCGCGCAGTTCGGCCGCCGAGCGCAGCTCGACCTGTGCAAAACGCTCTGTCGGGATCATGGCGCAGCCCGGCCGATCAGCAGCGCAGGATTAGGTCGATATGCGAGGCCCGGATGCGCGCGACCGAATACAGCGTGTCACGGTCGGGGAACTCCGCCGTCATCTCGCGCGAAAGCGAGAGGGTGATGATGGGGCCAAAGATCAGGTGCTGCATTCCCAGCGGGTCCACCGCAAACGCCTTGCTTCGCGAAGACCGTTGCTGGGTCAAGAAAACCGCTTGATTAAGATCGCCGCCAGCCTCGCACGACAACGCGTTCATCCCGCCCAGGTCGTCGCGCAGCCCAACGAGATCACAAAAAAAGTAAACGTAATGCTAGCGCTGCGACGTAGCAAACTTCTTACGAAGCGGGATCGCTAGCAGCGATAGCAGCGCGAGGCCGCACAAGGCTGCGACAATTTCGGGTGTAAGGATCGAGCCGACAGAGATATTGCCGCCTTGCTCCAGAACGTGACCGAGACCGGCGCCAGCGCTCGAAAACACCGCCGTGCCCGGAATGATGCCGAAAAATGTCGTTAACACGTAGGCTGTAAGGCCGACGCCCGCGAATGCCGGAATAAGGTTCACGAGAAAAAACGGAAACAGTGGGACGAGGCGCAGCACGAGCAGGTAAGACCAGGCGTTCTGCTTGATGTTCTCGGCAAGTTTCACGGCCTGCGGGCCAAGGCGTTGTAGCGCGTTTTCGCCAAAGATCACCTTTGCGAACAGGAAGATAATCGTGGCCCCGACGGTCGCGCCGATCACGGTGAACAGCGTACCCCAGATCGCGCCGAACAGAAAGCCGCCCGACAAAGTGAGAAACACCGCGCCAGGGAAAGAAAACGATACAACGGTAGCATAAAGGCCGATATAAGCAAGCGCCGCTAGCAAATAATTTTCGCGCACGAACGCTGTAAGCGCCTCACGGTTCTGGCGCAGCGTTTCAAGCGATAGAGTGTCTGCAACGCCGGTATAGCGAATGGCCAATATCGCGGCGACGGCGGCAAGGCCAAACCAAAGGCGGCGGTTCTTGAGAAGTTTCATCGTCGTCGGCTCCTGAACGGTAGAGGCTAAGGGATGATGCGCTGTATGAAGCGTACAACTTTTCGCGTGCGCGGGCTGAACAGCGTTGGCGTATAATAACTTCCAGCAGCGCGCTTCGAAACTTCCGACAGTGTCGGATAGGGCGCGATCAGGCTCGCGATCTTGCCTATGGGGAGTTTTGCCGAGATGGCGAGCCCCCAGGGGAGGATGAGTTCGCCCGCGTGCGGCCCAACGATAGTTGCGCCGAGGATTTTGCCCTTGCGGCCCAGCACAATCTTCGCATGCCCTTCCGTGCGGCGCTCAGCCCGCGCGCGGTCGTTTTCCCTGAAACTCCAGGTGAGGATTTGCACCTCGTGGCCCGCGGCTTTCGCGTCCGCCTCTGTCAAGCCCACATGCGCCAGTTCAGGGTCAGAATATGTCACCCACGGCAGCGCGCTGTAATCGGTCTTGGTCCAAAACATGCCAAACAGGGCGCTGCGGATGACGATGCCAGCGTGATACCCTGCCACATGTGTGAATTGCGGGCCGCCCGCGCAGTCGCCGATGGCGAAGACGCGGCTGTTGGATGTGCGCAGCCGCGCATCCACAGTGATGCCCTTCGGCGTAAAATCGACGCCCGCCGCTTCAAGGCCAAGCCCGTCGATGCTTGGTTTGCGCCCGGCAGCGATGAGGAGATGGTTGCCGCTGATGGTTTTTCCGCCTTCAAGACGCACGGTAACGCCGCCGTTTTCGCGCGCGACCGCTTCAATCCCGGTGCGCTCGTGAAGCTTTACGCCCTCCCGAATGAGCGCTTCACGGACAACGGCAACGGCCTCCGGCTCATCCTTCGCCAGAATACCGAATTTCTCGATCAAGGTCACTTCAGCGCCAAGGCGGCGGAACGCTTGTGCAAGCTCCACGCCGATGGGGCCGCCACCGACGACCACGAGATGGTTGGGCCGCTCTTTCAGTTCGAAGATGGATTCGTTGGTGTAATAGGGCGTTTCGCTCAAGCCTGGGATAGGCGGCGCGGCGGCGGTCGATCCTGTGGAGATCACGAAGCGGCGGGCGGTGATGACATGGCCGCCCGCCTGCACCTCGGTTTTGGAGATAAATTTCGCGCTATCCTGAATAACATGCACACCAAACCCTTCAAACCGCTCGACGCTGTCGTGCGGCGCAATCGCTCCGATGACGCTGTGAACATGGTCGTGCACGCGCGCGAAGTTGACTTGCGGCGCGTCTAGGGAGACGCCAAATGCACCGCTCTTATGGGGCGCATGGGCGAAATGGGCGGCGGCGATCAAAGACTTTGACGGAACGCAACCGGTGTTGAGGCAGTCGCCGCCCATCTTGCCACGCTCGATCAGAACGACCGATGCGCCCATCTGCACGGCGCCCGCCGCGACCGACAAGCCACCGGAACCGGCTCCAATAATGCAAAGGTCAACCCTGATACGGCCGTTCTTCGCAAGCGGCTTCAGCTTGCTCATTTCGCTTATGCTTTTATGCTCCACAATATTCCCCGGAAAATTAGATGTGCAAACTGTTCATGGAGACTTCGCCAAGAGTCTGCAGGAAGTTTCATTCGTCACGGGGACGTGAACCGGACATCTCCATTTGTATCCGGACATCTCCATTTGTATTCTGGGAGTGCGTTTGCTTTATTGTTCGAGACATAAGCGCCTCATATCCTATGATATAAAGAATTTTACCGCTGGCCTTTATAGTGCCGCGCAGCGTTCCAGACACTTTGGACTTGCCGATGCGGCGTCTGTAGCTGACCGGGACTTCCAGCCACCGCAACCCGTGCTTGACTGCGCGCACCTGCATTTCAATCGTCCAGCCGAAGTTCTGATCGCTCATGGCGAGGCGGTCGAGCGCATTCCTGCGTATGGCGCGAAATGGCCCGAGGTCGGTGAAGCGCGCGCGCCAGATCCAGCGCATCAACAGGCAGGCGAGCCAGTTGCCGAAACGCTGCTGCGGGGTCAGCGCGCCACGCTCGCAGCGGCCAAGAGTTCGCGACCCCAGCACGAAATCGGCGCCGCCTTGAACAATGGGAGCGACAAGTTCGGAGATGTCCTCCGGCCGGTCGCTGCCGTCGGCGTCCAGGAAAACGACAATATCGCAAGGGGGCAGCACCGCCATCGCCTGCAGGCACGCGGCGCCATAACCAGGTCGCGTGACGCGTACGAGCGTCGCACCGTGCGCCAGCGCGACGCTGTCCGTACCGTCGGTGGAGTTGTAGTCGGCAACGATGACCGGCGTCGCCCACACGGGAAGAGCGCGGAGAACCTTTGGCAGCCCGCCCGCTTCATTCTTCGCCGGAATGATCACCGCGACTCTAATGTTGGAAAAATCGCATATCATGCTTACCTTCGCCGCCGGTTTCAACAATTGGTCTGCACGCAGATAACGCGCCGCCCGCCAGATCAGCCACGCCATGACAGGGATTGCATGGACAAGGGCGACGCCATGGGAAAACAGCGGGAAATCCGGCGTGCCCCAAAGCGTAAAAAAGATATAGTAGGCAGGTATCAGTGCTGAAACGACCATCAGCGGCCAAAACTGCAAGAGCGCAGCCAGCGGCAGGAACCAGCACGCATACCAGGGGAATTGCGCTGGGGCGCAGTAAAATGCAGCCGCCGCCACAACGAGCGCCCTGCGCGCAAAATCTTCCGACGACGCGGCGGGGCGGAAAGCGACGGCGACCGCAATGGCGGTAGCCAGAACGCCCATCGTCACCCGCAATGTTGCCTGTGCGGTGGGTGCATCAGCAAACGCGGCCACGCCTTCGAACGCCCACATAAACAGCGCGTTGTTGTTGTTCCAGCCGCTCGCGTATGCTTCCAGTCCGGACTGCGGCTGAAGGCTGGCGAGGAGCAGGGGCGCGAGTGTTGCAGCCACTGTTACGCCAACACAGGCAAGACCTGCGAAAAGCCGCCAAGGCCAACGCAACGCGCCCCGCAAGAACAGCGGAGCCAGCAGGATCGGCCAGATCTTGACGCCCGCCGCCAGCCCGATCATGGCGCACGGGATGGCGGTATGCCCGCGAATGTGAAGCAGGATGGCGCCAAGTACGAAGGGCATAATCAGCACATCCGCATGCGCCGTACCAATCAGCATAGCGGACACGAATGGATTGCACCAGTAAAGCGCGGCCCAGAGCGGGCTTCGCCCCAGCGCCCTCAGCAGCGCGATGAGCAGAAACACGGTGGCGGCGTCCGCCGTCAGAAACACCAGCCGCAAGCCGTCCAGGCTCCACGGCGCGATGAGATGGGCAAGCCCGAACGCGGCCTGCGCCGTGCCCGGATAGATGGTGCGTAAAGTGTGGTTGTTGATGATGTCGAGCACATGCTTGGCCTCGCTCGCGAGGGGGGCGACGCTGCCCGACAGGCTGCCTTGAGCGAGGCCGTCGATAACCTGCTGTGGTGAAAGGGCGTAGGGGTTAAGTCCCTGGGCGATGAGGCCGCCATCCCAGAGATAACGTTGGAAATCATCCTCCAGAGGCGCGAGCGAACCAAACCAGACGACACGGATCGCCGCGCCTAAAATGAGCATGGCAACGAGCGCCGTAATTGGGCGGGAGCAGCGAATCAGAACGGGTGTCAGCAGAAGTGTTCCGAGAGAAGGCAGGCTCAGAAGCGCGATTAGCGGTAAAATCACGCCGAAGCTTGTGGCGGCTTCATGGGTGAGCGAAGGCGCAAGCGTGACGAGAATAGCTTGACTTGCAAGGATCGCTGCCCCGCTGGCCAACAGTGTCTCGCTGTTACCTATTCCGCGCATATCACGCCCCGTACCGCCGCTCCGAACTATTTCGCGTCGTTCAATGCCCAATCGTAATCGTGGCGGTCATAATCCGTGCGGTCTTTCAGTTTCGCAGCCAATTCGGGCGATGCATATTTTATCAAATGCGCAATCACCCCCTTCTGGTCGTCACCGAAATCCTCCTCGAACCAGTGGTAGATGCTGGCGACCGTCAACTTCCCGCCCGCGATGGCCGCGCCGCGCGGCGAGTTCACGAAAGCCCTCGCTGCACTTTCTAGGTCGGCTTGGAGCGTTGCGGCGTGGAAGGGCTTCGGCGGCAGATTGGGGCAGCCGATGCTCGCACAGTTCACCGCATAATGGACAAGCGGGTCTTTGAAGGTTGGCCGCATGATCCCGTGCTCGATGTCGTCGAGCGAAAGCTCGCGACCCTCCACCGTAACGAGTTGGGTGCGCCAGGGCCCGTTATAGGCTTTGAAGTCAAGAAAGCCCGTGCCCGTGCTTTTGATATCTCGAATGGATTTCACCGGGTAACCGTCAAGGATCACCTTCAGCGTGACGGCGTTATAGAGGTTGGCCCAATATGCGAACGCCTTACTTGTGGTCATGGCGGAGGGCTTCTGCGCCTCCATGCCGCTTATGACTGCGGCTAGGCCATCGCGATCCGCTTTCGCGTCCCGCCATTGCGCATATCGAACCCTGTTCAGGCCATCCGCGCCGGTTACCACATATTTACTCAGCAAAGCGGCATAAGCCTTGAACGTTTCCGTCCCATCTTGCGCACAGACGGAGGTTTGACTTATAAAAACTGCACTAAAGGCAGCGATAACCGTCCATGTAACTACGCTGATGCGTTTCATTAACTCCGTCCCTGTTTCAAAAAAGCAAAACCTGTTGTCGTAAATCCCGCGACCCGCCGCATGAGCCGCCGCCGAGAACGCAGAATGTCGCGCAATGGGATGTGCCAGCGGTACGTCGCGGCTGGCTTCGACGAGCGTCCTGCCCAGCTCAAAACGCGCGTCATATGGCAAGAGCGTGCAGGCCAGCACGGTTGGTCCGATCGCGCCCCGGCGCTTTGTCACCATGCGCGCGCTTGCACACATGACATCGTCTGGAGACATGTCAAGAATGCCCCAGCATGCTTGCGTGATTTTCGGCGGGTCGGCGAGCGGGGTCATTTCCGGCAACAGCAGCAGCGTCTGAGCGTCGAAGCAGTCGATGCCGATGCCATGCGCGGCGAACAGGCCGGCATAGCCTTGACGTAACTCCTGTTCGTCGTCTCCCGAAAGAAAGCGGCCCGCCACTTCGAGACAAACCTTATTTTCGTGAAGCCAAGCGATGCCTTCGAGGGATTTCGCGAAACTGCCCGCTCCGCGCTCCGCATCGTGGATATCGACCCGCCAATCGTCGAGGGAAACGCGCACGCGTAGTTTCGCGCCCTTGGCCGCAGCAAGCCGCGCAATATCCGCTTTGCGATGGGCCATCGGCTTCATGGCGTTCGTTAACGTGAGCGTTTCGAAGCCACGCTTAAGCGTTTCCGTCAGGATCGCGATAAAATGCGGGTTCATGAATGGCTCGCCGCCTGTGAAGCCGATGAGACTGACGGGCAACGCGCACTCAGCGATCTCGTCAAGATAGCGCGTTACATCGGCAAGCATGAGATAATTTAGGCTGTCGTTTTTCGGCGAGCTTTCGATATAGCAATTGATGCAGGCGATGTTACATAGCGTGCCGGTGTTGAACCACAGGGTTTCTAAACTGCGCAACGGCACACTCGCCCGCCGTTCTCCACGGGCTGTCCAAATGGGGTCGCTGAATTTGGCCAGTTGAATCGTTGATAAGCCTTCGACACTCAGCATCCAGCCGTCCCCGCTCATCCCTGTATTCACGACTTCGGAAAGCCCCGAGCCTTGGTTACAGGCATCGTGTTCACGGTCGCGTGATCTGTGCTGCCGCCAGCGCCAGTGCTTTTTCACGCCATAAAACGCGCGATGCTATGGGGCGATGCGCCAAGCCGGAAAGCCAGCAGAGTGCCCCAATTTCGGAGCTGGCCGCGAAGCGCTCCCGCATTCGGAATCAGCCAGCCAGAGGTCGAGCCAGGGTCGGGAAAGAGATAGATTTGCCCCTCGCATCATCCGGCCATTTGGCGATGGCAAGATCCGGCCGCGCCAGCATGATCGCTTGATAGGTCAGCTTACCATTATATTTCACGGTAGCGATAGCCTGCGCTCCGCCCTCATGATGCGCAAGGACGTAGCCCCCAAGGGCCCATCCACGCCACATCAACCTGTCCATTGCCAAGCGCCATGGCGATCCCGGCCCAATCCGTCGTCACCACCAGTTCGTACGCGCGTCCCAACGTGTCAGCGAGATGTTTGAAGAACGGCTCGTAAGCCTTGCGGTGTCGGTCGGCGTTGGCTGGAACAGTCCCACGGCAAAGCGCAGTTTCTCCTGCGCCGCGGCCGCAGTCGTTACCGCCGCTCCCACAATCAAAGCGGCTGCAAGAAGAGGGCGGCGCGGGATCGAAATTGACACGTGCATTCAAACGCTCCGAAAAGTCTGGCGGTTAGGCCTTGGGCGGGATGCTGTGACTTAGCGTGGACTTCTGCCGGTAATTCAATGCATCAGCGCGACAGGTTACGGCTTCGCAATCATTGACGCGATCGTGATGAGCAGCCGCTAGCTTCGGGGGCTTTGCGTGGTACGGGTAAGTAGGCGGCCCCAGGCTTCATCATAGGGGTGAATGCTTTTCGCAGGACCGTCCTTGGACGTAATGGCGCGCCCCTCCGCAAACCAGCGGAAAATGCCCCCGCGCATATTATAGGTCGCGGACGGACTGAAAGGCGAAATGGCGTCTTTGACGCGATTGTGCATAATGCCGCTGCGGACGCCGACTGCACAGTAAAACACAATCGTTTTCCCGGCGACGCGCGTGCCGTGGTCGGCAATGAACGTCTCTGGCGTGGTGTCCGGCGGCAAATGCACAGCACCCTCGATATGGCCCTGGTCGAATTCAGCGCGTTCACGGACATCGAATACGACTGTATCGCCACGTAAAGTTTTTTCCGCGAGGTTTTTTGCCTCGATCTCGGGTGCGGGATAGAGCTGCGAAACCGTGTTCTCAATGTCAGCCAAAGTAACATTTGGGTTTTCAGGGTCGAGACCGCTCATCAGGACGCCGTAATAACCAACAGCGATCAGAACTGCGACGACGACTACCAAAATCGCCGCGACTGCAGCAGTCCTGACTTGACCGATCTTCATTTTCGCCCAAAGTTCCAAAGATGACCAGGAATTTCGCACCTAGAACGGCGGACGTTGATTTAGAATCACCGTACCGCTCTAAGTCTCTGTATTAGCGCATCGCGTTATGCGAAAACCGCACACACTTTTCGGCGCGATGCGCTAGCCGGTGAGCGCGGCGTTCTGCGGAAACATGTGCCGTTTTGCGTCTTCGTCCATCTCTGTTTTAAAGGCGTGCTTCTCCTTTAGGGCAATGGCGCGTTGCGCAGCCGGCCGGGCGCTGATCTCATCGAACAGGCGTTTCAGGTTTGGCATCGCATCCCACGCGCCATCGCCCAGAATGAATGGCACCACGCGCGCCCATCCCCACATCGACATGTCAGCGATGGTGTAGGTTTCTCCGACCATGTAGCGGCGGTTCGCGAGATGCGAATTCAGCAGCCCGAAATGGCGCTTGGCTTCAAATTCATAGCGGTTGATCGCATACGGGATTTTCTCCGGCGCGAAATGTTTGAAATGCACAGCCTGACCGGAATAGGGGCCGATCCCTGTTGCGACAAACATCAACCATGACAGCAATTGGCCGCGTGCGACTGGCGTGTTTTCCGGGAGAAACTGGCCTGTTTTCTCCGCGAGATAGATGAGGATGGCGTTGCTGTCGAAGATCGTAACATCGCCATCGGTCAGAGCGGGCGTCTTGGCGTTCGGGTTGATCGCGAGAAACGATGGCGCGTGCTGCTCGCCCTTGCGGGTGTCAACTGGCGCCAGCTCATAGGGCAGACCGGTTTCCTCCAGGAACAGGGCAACCTTCGCGGGGTTAGGCGAGGGATGATAATAGAACTTGAGCATAATGCGCGTTCCTTCTGATAAAATTCATGTCGCAGTTAGTCCATATGTTACCCGCATTAAGCACATTTTTCGTTACCGCCGCAAAGGCAAGGCTCTCACAAATTCGTTGCGACCTGTATTTGAGTGTCGCATTTGTATCGTGTGCGAAATGCGATTTGGACGTCCCAGGCTTTGTCGGCCTGAAACAGGGACGTTGGTCAAGCCGAAACCGCTGTTCATGAAGAGCCATCCTCCCTTTTCTGAAAAACATTGTGCTTATCGGCGAGGGCACGCCTATGTAGGCGTGATGTGTGCGTTCGGTTTGAAGTCGGCGCCCGGCGTGCGACTGACGGTCATTGCCCGGCAAATACAGACGCCCGACCGCAGGTTTATGGCAAAGTCCAAGCTTTTTGCCGCAGATGAAGCCCGCTTTGAAGACCTCCCCCGCTACAGTCGCCCACCTGGAGCGCCACATGTAACCGATCACAATCCGGTGAAGCGCCCAGCAATCCTGTAACCGGCTGCTGCGCGTTCCCGAACCTTTTGTCAGTTTCTAAAGTAAACTGCGGTTCAAGGCTGCAGCGGGAAGTCAGCGGCGTTTCCGCCATGAGAGGACAAACCATGAGTCTCAAACCATACACGCCTGCCGTATTTGCCATGGGCCTGTTGATGCTGTTCTCGCAAAATTTGCTCAAAGCGGACGAGAGCGCCGACCAAATGGCGGATACCGCATTCGCAATTTTTCAAAGCGACGGCTCAAAGCGGAAAGCTGCAATCGACTTTCTCGTCAAGCGCGGCAAGGCGGACGCCGCCCCCACCCTCATTATGGCTTTGCGCTTCTCACGCGAAGACGCGGATCTGGTGGCCGCGCTGGAAACGCTGACCGGAGCGAAACTCGGGAGAGACTGGTCGGATTGGATGCTGTGGCAGGAGGCAAACCCGCAAAGTGGCGTGATGCCGGGGTTTGCCGCGCTTCAGTCGAAGGTTTTGGCCGAGATAGACCCGGATTTTAAGATTTTTCTGCCTGCCAATGGCGATGTGAAACACGAGATCCGTCTTGAGGAAATCACCTGGGGCGGCGTCATAAAAGATGGCATCCCGGCGCTCAACAATCCCAAGCTGATCACTTCGGAAAAAGCCAGCTACCTGAACAACAGCGACCTTGTTTTCGGCGTTGAGATTAACGGCGACGCGCGCGCCTATCCGTTGCGCATCCTCGACTGGCACGAAATGTTCAACGATGTGATTGGCGGTGTGCCAGTTGCGCTGGCTTATTGCACGTTATGCGGCTCCGGCATTCTTTACGAAACCACGCAAGAGAAATTCCCGATGCCACTGATTTTTGGATCGTCTGGGTTTCTGTATCGCTCGAATAAGTTGATGTATGACACCTCGACGCATTCCTTGTGGAACCAGTTTACCGGTCGGCCAGTCGTGGGCGTACTTACCGGCTCCGGCATCGTGCTGCAAACGCGGCCTGTGGTGATCACACGCTGGGACGAGTGGAAAGCCCAGCATCCGGACACCAAGGTTCTCGCATTGGACACCGGGTTCCGGCGCGACTATTCCGCAGGACGGGCTTACGGCGAATATTTCGCCAGCTCCGAACTGATGTTCCCGACCAAAGTCGATCAATCGCAGTTGAAACAGAAGGATTATGTGTTCGCGTTGCGCTCCTCCACAATCGAAAAAGCGTGGCCATTGAAACTGTTTGAGGGCGGAGCGGTCATTAACGATTCCGCAGGGATTCTCGATCTTGTGCTGATCGGGGACGAAGCGACACGGACGGTGCGGGCCTACCGCTCAGAACGCATCAAATTCTCCAAGAGCGATAAGACTGGCGAGATCAGGCAAGATGGCGCCGTGTGGCGCATCACCGAGGACGCGCTGATCGGCCCGGACGGCAAAACCCTGCCGCGCCTGCCGGGGCATATCGCCTAC
Source organism: Hyphomicrobiales bacterium (assembly GCA_034440495.1). Lineage (GTDB taxonomy): Bacteria > Pseudomonadota > Alphaproteobacteria > Rhizobiales > Rhodomicrobiaceae > JAWXCE01. Next base: position 12,608 of record JAWXCE010000009.1, read on the forward strand.
TGGTTTGCCTGGAGCGGCTATTTCGGCAAGGGCGGCGAGTTGGCGCGCCCTTGATTGTTTGCCGCGCATTCCGCTCTCCCCTTTTAATTAATGGTCTGGATATTTGAGCGCGGCGTTTGATGGAACGGATTTAGGCTCATGCGCTATTAGTTTTAGCCTTTTGCGGGGATTGCAAATCAGATCCAAAGGATTGGCAGGAGGAACTTGTCTGCGCGACAACATGCTTCGGGAGCGCCTGGGGTAAGCTCACTGTTTCTGGTCGCTGTTCGGCAGCTTCAGCGCTGACGACCGCGATATCACCCTTAAAGCGCTGGTAGACACAGGCCTTATAGCCCAAGCCGCACAGCGCGCCAATACGCTGAGCGGCGGCCGGCAGCAGCGCGTGGCGTTTGCACGCTGCCTTGTGCAAGAACCGGAACTTATCCTCGCCGAAGAGCCGGTCAGCAATCTCGATCTGTGCTGGCTTACAGCGCGTTATCGCTTCTCGTGGAAGCCGGAACGATGCCCGGGCGCAACCTTGATTATGAGTTCGCATCAACCTGAGCACGCCCGCCTTAGAACGACGGATCGGCTTTCCGACCTTCAACAGATCAGAGACGTGCAGCCGGATGAGATCGCCAAAAGTTTTTGTTTTTGCTTTTGCCCGAGGGACGATTGCGAGACCTTTGTCGATGCAGCGCTCGACTTCCAGCGCCACTCCTGGGCATCTTTTTGCTGCCGAAAGCTTTGCGAGGCGTACCGGCCTTTACGGCGCACTTGCGCCCGCCAATTTCCGCTGTTGAGTTTTGCAATCGAGGCCATCGTGTGCAAATGTCTCCAGCGTGTGCAAATCCTGTGCAGCGAGCCCGTGAAACTTAAGGGTAAAGCCAGAACATGAGTGCACACGCGTGTGCAATGTTCTCGCTTTATGCCGCTGATAACAAACGTAAATATATGAAAAAAACGATAAAATATACGCGGTCGCGCCCATGATGGAGTGGACAGACCAGTTTGATTGACTCGGCCCGATGCGGACAACGGTTTTGCATTGTTCGCGTGAGTTTTGCGTGAATGAGTTGTGAATAGTGCTGCAAAGTAGGGCAAAAGTTGCAACGAGCGTCCAGATAAGTCATTGTTTCGATTGGCGTTCTAGATACTTATGCGTTCTTTTAATCAGTAGGTCGATGGTTCGAATCCATCTGGGATCACCACTCCCTCGCGTAAACGTTTTCCGCAGTCTGGGATAACATGTGAAGCTGTGGCTCCAGAGTCATGTGTTGTAATCTTTGTAAAGCGATGTCTTAGCAAATCCTGACAATGCTAAGAATTGACGCCCGCTGCTAGCAATAGTCGGCCTGAGCGTGTGGTTGAGGTCAGCCACGCGAAAACGTTAGTAGCTCGGCGCGTTCTCTCACCCGTCCACGCCGGCGTGGCGAGCAATCAGGTGAAGCAACCTATTCCGACACCGCGAGATTGGTAAGCCGATCGATTTCAACCCATGATTGGTTCTTTTAACGGCTTTTTCCGTTCGGCTCTAAGCAAGCTAAGGGTTCAGCGTGCCGCGATGAATCTGATTGATCATGGTTTTCTCTACTCCAGGCATGTGCATTTTAAGTTGAGCGACGTTATCATGCAGGCTTGGTTTATGCTGGTTTTCCAAGACAAATTTTGCCGCCGCTTCACCATGTGGAAGCCCGATAATCACATTGGCAGTCTCCGCTCCTTAAAATCGTTGCCTCCAGCCATGCCGCCGCTCTGGCGCGACATGGCATAAGGCTTGCTTTGCCTGAAATTCATAATACATTTTGGGAGGCACTATGAAACGGCGTGACGTTCTAACTTCGGGTCTGGCATTGGGCGCAACGGCAATCGTCTCGCCCGCAATCGCGCAGGAAACGCCAACCATCCGGTGGCGGATGACATCCAGCTTCCCAAAAAGCCTTGAGACCATATACGGCGGTGGGGAAATGTTCGCCGACCGGGTAAGCAAGTTGACTGACGGCAAATTCACCATTCGCGTATTCGCTGCGGGCGACATTGTGCCTGCTTTTCAGGCACTGGATGCTGTTCAACAAGGCACAGTTGAGATTTGTCACACCGCGTCATACTATTACACGGGCAAAGATCTCACTTTCGGTTTCGGCACGGCGTTACCCTTTGGTCTTACTGCCAGGCAGCAGAATGCCTGGATGTATCATGGCGGCGGCATCGAGCTGCTCAATGACTTTTATAAGGCGTACAACGTAATAGCGTATCCGGCGGGTAATACCGGTGCCCAGATGGGTGGGTGGTTCCGTAACGAGGTCAACAAACTTGAGGATCTGAAGGGCCTAAAGATGCGCATTCCTGGCCTGGGTGGACAGGTGATGGCGCGGCTTGGCGCAGTGCCGCAGAACCTGCCCGGCGGCGACATATACCCAGCGCTGGAGCGCGGCGCGATCGACGCCACGGAATGGATCGGGCCGTATGACGATGAAAAGCTCGGCCTCTACAAAATTGCCAAGAACTACTATTACCCCGGTTGGTGGGAGCCATGCTCCATGTACCATGTGATGATTAATCTGGAAAAATGGGCCGGACTGCCTAAGCAGTATCAGGAAGCAATCATCAGCGCCGCGCGTGAGTGCAACATCGACATGATTGCGGAGTATGATGCGAAGAACCGGCTTGCTCTGCAACGATTGAAAGCGAACGGGATTACAATTCGCAAGTATTCTGACGAGATCATGAAAGGAGCTTACAAAGCGGCGACAGGACTCTACGAAGAAGAAGCAGCGAAGAACCCGAAATTCAAGGCGCTTTATGATCCATGGAAAATCTTCCGCGCCGAGGAAGCAGCTTGGTTCGCGCTGACTGAACTCGCTATTGAAGAGTTTCTCGCCAATAATCTTTAGGCTCTCCCCGCTTAATGCTACAGCGCCTTATGGCCGGCCCTTGCCCAGCCATCCAAACGAATCTCAAACACTGCCTTGAAGAATGTATCACCGGCTCAAGGCCGGTGATGAAGGAGTACGGAAAGCAGCGAAGCCTTCGTGTCATCCAGCATCATGGATTGCTTCGCTACAACTCGCAATGACGACATCCAAGCTGGAAACCACCCATGCAGACACTTCTCCGATTTACCCAAGGCGTCGATTGGCTGACCGAGCAAATCGGCCAGGCGCTCAAATGGCTCGTGCTGGCGGCGACGCTGGTGTGCGCTGGCAACGCGCTCTATCGCTATGGCTTCAGTAACAGCTCCAACGCATGGCTTGAGGTGCAGTGGTACATGTTTGGCGCGATGTTCCTGTTAGGCGCGGGTTATGCGCTGAAGCACGAGGAGCATGTGCGCGTGGACATCTTTTTCAGCCGCCTCACACCTCAGCAACAGGCGTGGGTGGATGTGATCGGTGGCGTGGTGTTTCTGATGCCCATCGCCGTCCTCATAGCGTGGCTTTCGATTCCGATGGTTATCAATTCCTACAACATTCATGAAATGTCGTCGGATGCGGGGGGCTTGCTGCGCTGGCCAGTTAAGCTGCTCATTCCTTTAGGGTTCAGCCTGCTGGCGCTTCAGGGAGTATCGGAAATCATCAAGAAACTCGCCATTGCCAGAGGCGTTATTCAGCCCGGCAAGGCTTATGAGAAGCCGGTGCAATAATGGTGCTTCCTTTTGAGTATATGGCGCCGATCATGTTCGCGGCGCTCATCGTTGTGCTTCTCCTCGGCTATCCGGTCGCGTTTTCCCTCTCTGCCGTAGGGTTGGGATTTGGCGCTCTTGCCATCCAACTCGGCTATTTCGACTTCGCGCTGCTGCAAGCGCTTCCCGACAGGATATACGGGATCGCGGGTAATCAGCTTCTGCTTTCCATCCCGTTCTTCACTTTCATGGGCGCGGTGCTGGAGCGCTGTCGCCTCGCCGAAGACCTGCTCGACACTATGGGACAACTGTTCGGCCCCGTGCGCGGCGGTCTCGCTTATGCGGTCATTATTGTGGGTGCTCTGCTTGGCGCTGTAACCGGCACTGTCGCCGCCTCTGTGATTGCGATGGGATTGATCTCGCTGCCGGTGATGCTGCGTTACGGCTACGATCCGAAGGTCGCGACCGGCGTCATTGCGGCGTCTGGCACTATTACGCAGATCATACCGCCGTCGCTGGTGCTTATCGTTCTGGCGGACGCCATGGGCAAGTCCGTCGGCGATATGTATGCGGGCGCGTTTATCCCTAGCTTTGTCCTTATTCTTCTGTTCTGCCTTTACATTTTTGCATTGTCCATTTTTCGACCGGAGCTGGTGCCTGCGCTGCCGATGGAGGTTCGCACCGCCAGCTTCAACAAGCTTCTCATCCGCTGCCTCGTGTCCATGGTGCCGACGCTAGCGCTGATTTTCATGGTGCTTGGCACGATCCTCGTTGGCCTCGCCACGCCAACAGAAGGCGGCGCGATGGGCGCAGTCGGCGCGCTGGGCCTAGCCATCGCCAGCCGACGACTGACATGGAGCCTGCTGAAAGAGTCGATGGACATGACTTTGAAACTCTCCACCATGGTTATTTTCATCCTGGTGGGATCGACAGTGTTCACACTGGTGTTTCGCGGAGTCGATGGCGATTTATGGGTGGAGGGGCTGCTCTCGAACCTGCCCGGCGGCGTTGTCGGCTTCCTGATATTCGTGAACGCCTTCATCTTCTTCCTGGCGTTTTTCCTCGATTATTTCGAGATCGCCTTCATCATCATTCCGCTCCTTGCGCCCGTTGCCGAAAAGATGGGCATCGACCTGATCTGGTTCGGCGTGCTGATCGGGGTTAACATGCAGACCTCGTTCATGCACCCGCCATTCGGTTTTGCGCTGTTCTATCTGCGCTCCATCGCGCCGCCTTCGATAAAAAGTTCAGATATTATTCTTGGCTCCATCCCGTGGGTGATTATCATGCTCATTATGGTGGCTCTGGTGATAATGTTCCCGCAGATGGTCTCGCTGAGCGTTTCAATTTTCGGACGGTTCTAGCCGATGTTACACACCGCAATGGCGACACGGGGAATGGTGGTCGCGCCGCATCATCTGGCGGCGGAGGCGGGCCTTCGCGTGCTGCGCGACGGCGGCAACGCTATTGAGGCCATGATTGCGGTCGCTTCCACCATCGCGGTGGTTTATCCGCACATGAATGCGCTGGGTGGCGATAATTTCTGGCTCGTTAGCGAGGGCGGCAAGCCACCGGTCGGCATCGACGCTTGCGGCGCGGCGGCGGGACTTGCGACATCTGAATTTTACGCCGCCAATGGCCATGCCGAGGCTATTCCGGCGCGCGGGCCCCTGGCGGCGCTTACCGTCGCTGGCGTTGTATCCGGCTGGCAGGCCGCTTTGGAGATGAGTACGGGCTGGGGCGGTAAATTGCCCCTCAGCCGCCTGCTGGAGGATGCGACGTTTTACGCTCGTGAGGGTTTCCCCGTTACCCGCACCCAAGCGGTAAATTGCGCCGCTAAAAGGGATGAGCTTGAAGCCTCGCCCGGATTTGTCGCCACGTTTATGCCTGATGGCGCGCCGCCCGCCATTGGCGCAATATTCAAGAATCCGCGCCTCGGTGACACCCTCCAATACCTTGCCAAAACCGGGCTTGACGACTTTTATCGTGGCGACCTGGCGCGATCCATCGCCGCCGAACTGGAGGCGACGGGCAGTCCGTTGCGGCTCGCCGACTTCGAGCGCCACCGCGCGCGCGCCGTGTTCCCGCTCACCGTCCGTGCTGCCTCGGCTAGCGTCTATGGCATGCCGCCGCCTACACAAGGGTTGGCCTCCCTGATGATCCTAGGGCTATACGACCGGCTGCCACGCGCGGAGGCGGAAAGCTTTGCGCACATCCATGGGCTGATCGAGGCGACAAAGCAGGCCTTCATGGTGCGCGACGCCCATGTCACAGACCCGGATTACATGACGGTCAACGCGCAGGATTATCTGCAACCGGCGATGCTGGATAAATTCGCCGCGCGTATCGACATGGACAGCGCGATGCCGTGGCCCAACGTTCTCGATCCGGGCGACACGGTGTGGCTCGGCGCGATCGATTCGCAAGGCCGGGCGGTAAGCTTCATCCAGAGCATTTACTGGGAGTTCGGCTCCGGCATCGTATTGCCATCGACCGGCATCCTGTGGCAGAACCGAGGCACGAGTTTCAACCTCGCCCCAAACAGTCGTAACGAACTCAAGCCGTTCCGCCGGCCCTTCCACACCATCCAGCCCGCAATGGCCATCTTCGACGATGGCCGTGTCATGCCCTACGGCACGATGGGCGGCGACGGCCAGCCGCAAACCCAAGCCGCTTTGTTCACCCGCTACGCATTTTACGGCCAGGACTTGCAAACGGCAGTAACAGCGCCACGCTGGCTACTTGGCCGCACATGGGGGGCGCCCGCGATGAACCTGCGGCTAGAAAAGCGTTTCCCTCCCGACCTGCTGATTCAGCTAAAAAACGCCAACCATGTTATTCAAGTCCTTGGTGATTTTGATGAAGCTTTGGGTCACGCCGGAGCCATTGTCCGACACAATACGGGCTTGATGGAGGGGGCATCTGATCCCCGCAGCGACGGATCGGTTGCTGCGTACTAGCATACCGCAGAAGTTCATTGCTTTTTGCGGTTTTACAAGACCTGCGATAAAAAGTGTTGCATGGGCGGAATTGCGCATTATTTTCAAGCCTGATGTTACGTTGGAGCAAGTCAGGCAATCCTCGCGCTATGGAGAGTACGGACTTCAAAGTGCGACCTCTTACTAAGCTATGCCATGCAATAGCTGGGCAGCAAGACAACAGAGGAAACCATCATGCCGCTTTTTAAGCGCGTTGCCGTTGCCGCAAAACTGCGTTGCATCGTCTTGCTGACCCTTGTGATCGCCTGGGGTTTTGCCGTTGCCGTGCAGGCCGGAGCGGCGGACTATCCGTTCCTTGGCCCGGCTGGTGCTCCCGCCACCTCATTTCCAAAACCCGATCGTCCCGTGGCGAGCATTATCAGCCCGATCTGGCACAGCGAGAAAGAGCGCGACGCGGCCCGTGAAACAGAGCAACTCGTCAAGCTTCTTAAGGTCATGCCCGGCATGACCGTCGCCGACATTGGCGCGGGCAGTGGTTTCTCGACGGTGCGGCTGTCGCCAATTGTCGGGCCAACGGGCCGTGTCATAGCGCAGGACATTACGCCCGCATATCTCAAAGGCTTGGTTAAACGTGTGAACCAGCTCAAGCTCAAAAATGTCACCATCAGCCTTGGCGAGCCGCACGATCCGCGACTGCCTGCCGACTCCGCCGATCTGGCGCTGTTGATCCATATGTATCACGAGGTCAGCGAC
>JAWXCE010000010.1:0-16590 GCA_034440495.1 Hyphomicrobiales bacterium
AACGGTTTAGTCTGCGATGCTGCGGGGCAACTTTGCCTGTGCTGTTTTGAAACCGCCAAGGGGGATCCGCAAGAACCGTTGTGAACCGGCGACTTCTGCACCAAGAGGCGAGGTCTTCACTCGCTGTCATCGTTATCATTTTCGGTATTGCTTTCAATGATTGGCGCATTGTCCTCAATATATTTTCGATCCGTGATTCCAAAAGCGAGAATGGGGCAACCACCGCCTCCGCCACCTTCAAGCCTTGGAAGCAACTTGTCCATATGCGTGGTCGATGCGCCGTATTTATCAGCCACTTTCTTCCCTAAAAATTTAAAAGTTTTCTGTAGTTTGCTTGATCGAGTCACGATTACGCCAGCATCGATTACGCGGAGATCGAAGAGAAGTCGGAAGTTGTTTAAGTCGCGATCAAAAAACGGGTCTTTATTGTTCCACTCGATTTCAAGGCCGACCCGGCCCTTGAAACAATCAACCTTGTGAGTGGGCGAGTCGCGTTCGGCGTCATCAACGCGAATTTTGGTGGCGAATTTCTTTTCCTTCCATCCGCGAGCGCTCAGAATGTCGTCGAAGCGTTGCGCAATGACACTCTTGCGACCGCCGCCTCTAAGAACGTCGCTCCGGAGAAATTGAAACTGACGCATTGCATCGAGTATGTCTTTCCATTCATCTGGATGTGCAGTGGCAAGCACGCCAGCCGCATTACGCCATTCATGAACTTCGTATGTTTGAATAATGTCGGAAGGTATCAGGTGGAGAGTGACCATGGGCGGATCATCAGATAATTTGCAGCAATTGGCTATTCTGTTTCGTCGTTATCAACGGCATCTCTTTAAAGCCGATTTAACCGATTGTTAACCATCGCTACGTGATGGTGTTATGTTGCTTGCTCGTTAGATTTCAGAGTTCCAGTCCATGTTGCGTACCCGTCCGCTGCCCGCCGCCCCATTCGCCCGCGCGCTCCCCGAGAACCGCGTCATGCGCGGCGATTGCCTGGCGTCCATGCGCGCTCTGCCGGACGCCTGCGCCGATCTCGTGTTCGCCGATCCGCCCTATAATCTCCAGCTCGACGGCGATCTGCTGCGGCCCAACAACTCGGTCGTCGACGGCGTGCATCAGGCCTGGGACAAGTTCGACAGCTTCGAGATCTACGACCGTTTCTCGCGCGCATGGCTGGCCGAATGCCGCCGCGTGTTGAAGCCGGACGGCGCGATCTGGGTCATCGGCTCCTATCACAACATTTTCCGCTTAGGCGTCGCGCTGCAGGACCTCGGCTTCTGGCTCCTGAACGATGTCGTGTGGCTGAAAACCAACCCGATGCCCAACTTTCGCGGACGGCGCTTCACCAACGCGCACGAAACGCTGATCTGGGCGGCGCGCGGGCCGGACACGCGCTACACGTTCAATTACGAGTCGCTGAAGGCGTTCAACGACGACCTGCAAATGCGCTCGGACTGGCTCATCCCCATCTGCTCCGGCCCCGAGCGGCTGAAGGACGATGAGGGCCGCAAGGCGCACCCGACGCAAAAGCCCGAGGCGCTCATCACGCGCGTCCTGCTGGGCACGACGAAGCCGGGCGATCTGGTGATCGACCCGTTTTTCGGCACCGGCACCACGGGCGCGGTGGCCAAGAAGCTGGGGCGGCGCTTCATCGGCATGGAGCGCGACGAGGATTATGCGCGCGCCGCCGAGGAGCGCATCGCCGCCGTCGAGCCGCTGGCGCCGCATGAGGTGCGCGCCCTGCGCGGCAAACGCTCCGAACCGCGCGTGCCATTCGGCGCGCTGCTCGATCTTGGCATCCTCAAGCCCGGCATGTGGCTGACGGACGCGAAGGCGACGCTGCGGGCCAGCATCGTGGCCGACGGCACGCTGTCGTGCGGCGGCGCCCAAGGCTCCATCCACAAGATGGGCGCGCATGTGCAGGGCCGCCCGGTGTGCAACGGCTGGACGTTTTGGCATTTCGAGGCGAGCGGCGCGCGACAGCCCATCGACAATTTGCGCGATGAAGCCCGCCGCCAACTCGGCATCGCCGCCAGCTAATCACCGCCGCCGCGCCGAACTCCGTCGACGCGGTGATGGCGAGCAAGCAGATCGCGCTGCGCTCCATCGTGGTGGAGAAACTGTGCTGGGCCGCGCCCGACGTCGGCCGCTTCCGCGTTCTGGATTTCTGGAAGGCGGGGGAGATCTGGGAGGCGGCGGCGCCCGCGAAGGAGGAGTTCAAGCGGAGGCTTGACACCTATCAAATGCGTGAATAATCAATTTATTCGTACAATATTTCGGATGCCACCAGTCGGCTAAATCTAAACGGCTTTCGCCATCAACTGCGTACATAACATTCACAGCAGTACCGTTAACCGCATAAAACCAGGTTGCAAATGCGAGTCTGTCTGTACGGTTGCATGTTGTAATTAGCAAATCGCTGATGCCCGTAAATCCGTCCGAAAAATATCCAAACTTTACAAAAAAAATGTTTGAGCTCACTGCTCTATTGCGAATTGATTTCGCAAGCGATTCTAGGTCGACTGCAATGCCCACGCTTTTGAGATTACATCCAGTTAACTTAGCCAAATAGAGCTGTACATACGTCATATTGCGTTCTGTATCATAAGGAAAAACTGAGTTCGCTTGTCGGATCGTAGGCGGCTTTAACCCGAAAAGACTTTCCTGAAGTTGGCTAGACAGAGTTTCCCAAGCTTTATCATAAGGTTGGGTGGTTTTATTGTTGCACGTTGAACAAATTAGATTTTGCCAGGTTAAAACCTTTGAGCCAGCCGACTGAAGTTTTTGTTTTCCGTTCTTATTAAGCAGCCAAAAAAGTTTCTCATCGCAAAGCACGGCTTTCAAATCAGAGCGTTTATTTGATGCTCGTTAGAGTTGGCTTCTTTGCTGCAAATCCAACAATTGTTCATTTTTCCTAAGCTCTCAAACTATGAAAAAAGGCTTTAAGCAGCGTGGCGCTCGCGGCTTCGCCGATGCCGCCGTAGACCTCGGGGGAGTGGTGACAGGTGGGCTGGCTGAAAAAGCGCGGGCCGTTTTCCACCGCGCCGCCCTTGATGTCGCTCGCGCCGAAATACAGCCGCCTCACCCGCGCAAAAGAAATTGCGGCGGCGCACATGGCGCACGGCTCCAGCGTTACATAGAGATCGCAGTTGATCAGCCGGGGGCTGCCGAGGGCGTGGCAGGCGGCGCGGATCGCGAGCATTTCGGCGTGGGCGGTGGGGTCGGCCAACTCCATCATCCGGTTGCGCGCCTGCGCCAATATCGAACCATCGGCGGCGACAATCACCGCCCCGACAGGAACTTCGCCTGCCGCAGCCGACTCACCCGCCAGCCGCAACGCCTCGTCCATGGGCGTCATGGGGCGGGAAACATGTGCTCGACATCTATCGTCAGGCCCGGCGGGTCTAGCTGCACGGCGCCCGAGCTTACAATGCGCGTTAGTATAACATCGCCATCGCCGCGCGCGTGATGCACAACGATGCGCTTGAATGGATCGAGAACGAGATAATGCAGGATGCTGGGAACCTGAAAGTAACCCTGAAGCTTGGCGCTCATGTCGCGATTTTGAGAACTGATGGACAAGACTTCGACGACAATGATGGCGTCGTCAATTTCCACCGCATCCGGATCGACAGGCTTGCCGCAGCGCACTAAAGCGTCCGGCTCGAACGCCGCTTTCGCATTCACACGAACCGTCATGCCATCAGGAAAAGCCTGACACGACAATCCAGCAGTTTTTATGGCCTCTGAGAGCGCATTAACGCAAGCAAGTTTACACAGAGCATGTATGGCACGTTCCGGAGACATGGCGACGGGCACGCCATCATGAAGCTCCCACCGGCCGGACTGCGCTTCCGACCAAAGCAGAAACTGATCGACAGTCATATCCTGCAAGGGATGTGTTTTCATTACACCAGTATAAGAAAACTACACTGGCTAGCAAGGGCTACTACTCCCCCGGGATGCCGGCGTTCTGGCCGTCGTCAATCGTGCTGTCCTTGCGCAGCTTCAGCGTTTCCTTCACATCCTTGAAGGTCGTGTCGAGCTTGTCGGTGCTCATTTCCAGCGCATCGCGAAGTTCGTCGCGCTTAGCCTGCATGCGCGTGTCGTCAGTTTTGAACTCGATCATCGGGACTTTCGGCGTTAGGTAGACGCTGGCTTTCACTTCGCGCGGGCTGTCCATTTCCTCGGTGTAGGCGCCGCAGCGGAACAGCATCTCGATAGACTTGGCGACCGAGCGTGTGATGCGTTGCCCCTGCTCCTCGTTGACAAGGTTCGCCATCTGCGATTCCTTCACGCGGGCAATGAACCCCGACGCCATGATAGCGACCTCGATCTGATAGCGGAAGTTATCCTCGGACGAATATTTGATTCGATCCCACACATTGACCAGCAGGTTGCGGATTTCCGACATGATCGCCGTCGCGCCGAAGAAATCGAACGACTTGGCGCTGCCGGAGTCGATGGCGCCGACCGCCAGAGCCACCCGCGTTTCGCCGTAAAGCGAGGCGAGGCTTTCATAAAGCTCGTCCATTGAGCGCAGGATGTTGGTGACAAGGTTCGGCGTCGTAAGCGAACGCTCTTTCTCTGCCACCAGCAGCCGCACCCGCTTCATCTCGCGCTCGGAACCGTTGGCGTCTGTGAACAGCAACTCGTCGCGGTCGTTGTCGCGCGTCAGCAACTCACGCAGCTTCGGCATGATGAAAATGATGTTGTAAGCGCCTACATCAACATCGGCGAGCAGCTTGCGCGATACAGTTTGATCCGAGTCGATCAGGCCCGACCAGAATGTGATTTCGAGCAGCGGGCCGAGGCCAAAGAGCGCCATTAACTCTTTTTCGTCATCGGTAAAGTTTTGGTAGTGGCGCGTGAACACGTTATAAGCGAGAAGTATATTCTGCGTGCGGCTCGCCGTATCGGTTGTCTGGCCACTCCGCGCCGCGCGGAGCAAATCCCGGATTTGGCAAGCTTGCAACGCTTCGCGGAGATTATTGACCGCCTGGATAATCCTGTCTCTGCGCATGGTTGATTCCGTTGGTTAAACCGCGTTCACTAAAATCTTAACAACTATGCTGATGCGATTCGGGCACAAAATGGACTCTTCAAGTAAAGTTAGCCACAGCAGAAAGGCGGGCGCGGGGCGCATCGCCAAACATATGGCGCGGGCGGGGGTGTGCTCGCGGCGCGACGCGGAGCGGCTGATCGCCGACAAACGCGTCACGCTCAATGGCGCCATTGTCGAAAGCCCCGCCGTGAACGTCACGGACGCGGACATCATTTGCGTAGACGGCCGCCGTGTGGCGGAGGCGGAAAAGGCGCGGTTGTGGCGCTATCACAAGGTCAAAGGCCAGGTGACGACGGGCCACGATCCGCAGGGCCGCGAAACCGTGTTCGACCGGCTGCCGGAGGATTTGCCGCGCCTTATCTCCATCGGCCGCCTCGACTACAACACCGAAGGGCTACTGCTGTTTACAAACGACGGCGCGCTTTCCCGTTATCTGGAGCTTCCCTCAACCGGCTGGCTCCGTCGCTACCGGGTCCGCGTGAACGGACGGCCGAAGCCCGACGCACTCGCCGCCCTTGGCAACGGCATCGAAATTGACGGCGTGCGTTACGGAGCAATCGAGGCGCGGATGGATGGGCGTGAGCAAACGTCGGCCAATACCTGGGTGACGATCGGCATCCGCGAGGGCAAGAACCGCGAGGTGCGCAAGGTTATGGATCATCTCGGGCTGCAAGTTACCCGCCTCATCCGCGTTTCATTCGGCCCGTTTGCGCTCGGCGAAATGCCGCCCGGCGAGATCGAGGAGGTAAAAACCCGCGTGCTAGCGGAGCAGCTTGGCGCCGCGCTGGCTGAGGAGTTCGGGGTGAAAGCCGCCGTTGCGCAAGCCGCGCTGCGCCCCGAACCACGCATGCACCGCACCGGCTTCCGCGCGGATGCATCTGGCGATGCATCGAAACGACGCCCCGATGGCGGCGCAAAACGCTCCAACACGCCAGCGAGGAGCGCCAGGCCGACTGGTGAAAGAGCTGGCGGGTGGACGGCAAGCGCCGCGAGACCGAGCCGCCTTTCCTTTGGCGCCGAGACATCGGCCCTGGATCAGCGGCGTGAAGGTGCTAAGCCGAGCGCGCCCGCGTTCGAGAGACGCCGCAACTCTGATGCTGCGCTGGGCGCAAAACGCGCAACCTCGCGGGCAGGCGATACGGATCGCGGCTCGCAGTTTTCGCGGGATCGCGTTGGCGATAGCCGACCTTCGGCCCAGTCTGACGCGCCAAGGCGTTCGTTTATGGCGCGCGCACGCACGGACAAAGCGCTTGTCAGAAGTGCAGATCAGGCGGGCGAGAGAAAACCTTGGGCCAAAGACGGCGACGGCACTAAAACGCCAGCCCATCAGCGCTCGCAAAGCGGCGTTAGACGCGAGGCTCCATCGGGCGACGCAAAACCGCGAAGGCCTGCTGCACGTGATAGCGCTATATCGCCGGATCAGCGACAAGCGCGGCCAGCGTCTCCATCCTGGAAAAAACGCGATAGCGATGATCGTGCTGCCGGGTCACAACGCGAACGCTTTTCCAAGCCAGCGACGGGCGAACGCGGGCGTCCGCCACGCAGCGGTGGCGCCGAACCACGCGAAAAACTGGACGACGCGGGCAGCGCAACGCGGACATTCAGAGATCGTGCACCAAGAACTGAGGGTGCGGGTAAAAACTTTGCGAAAAAGCCCGAAACATCTGGCCGCTTTACAGGTAAGACTTCTGGCGGTTTGTCTACGAACGCAAGGTCACCTCGCGAGCCTAAACCGACCGGCTCATCCGGTAACGCAGCTCCGCCTCGCAGACCCCGGTCGATAGGCGACGCCAATCCATCCGGAGCGTTTGCCAAACGCGGGCAACCCGGCGGCGCGTCAAAGGGCGGACGCATGGGAAAGTCGCCTAGCGGTCGCCCTCCAAGACGCGAGTCGTGAATGCATTATATGGCTAGTTTCCTGAGCCAATCATCATGAGGATTGTGTCCGGGCGGTTTCGCGGGAAGGCGCTGGCGGCGCCGAAATCGCGGGATATCCGCCCCACGACCGATAAAACCCGCGAATCGGTGTTCAATATCCTCACGCACGGCGTCGCGGACTTCACACTTGAAGGCGCGCACGTCCTCGACCTGTTCGCCGGTTCAGGCGCCATGGGGTTCGAGGCGCTTTCGCGTGGTGCAGCCGCCTGCCTGTTCATCGACACCAGCGCCGAGGCGCGCGGCGTTATCCGCCAGACCATCGAAAATTTTGGGCTGGAGCGCGAGGCGAGACTCTATCGCCGCGACGCCACTTCGCTCGGGCCAGCGGGCAATCTCGGGCCGTTCAATCTCGTTTTTGCCGATCCGCCTTATGGCAAAGGGCTGGCGGAGTTGGCGCTTACCTCGGCGGCGGCTGGCGGATGGCTAGCGCCCGGCGCAATCGCCGTGGTCGAGGAAGAGGCTAGCGCGGCCATTGCTCTTCCGCCAACCTTCAAGGGGTTCGACCAGCGCGATTACGGCGGCACGTCCATCGGTTTCGCGCGCTTCGCCCCATTTTAACTCACCGAAGCGTGACCGGTATCCGGCTATCCATTTGAAACACGCGCACAAGTTTCTCCGAACCCAATGTTAGGTGTGGATATAAGGAGGCTGCTTTGCGGACGCTATTGAAAATGGGTGCGGGAACTCTGGCGATGATGATGGCGGGCGCGTTTGGTCAATCGTCGCGCGCGGCGGACGGTAATCTATCGAAGCCCGTCGTGGTTCTGGAATTGTTCACCAGCCAGGGCTGCTCGTCCTGCCCGCCAGCCGACGCGCTGCTGGAAACCTACATCAGGCAGGATAACGTTGTCGCACTCAGTTTCCCTGTGGATTACTGGGATCGGTTAGGCTGGAAGGATACTTTCGCTAAAAAAGAGCACACGGTGCGGCAATATGCGTATGCGACAGCGCGCGGCGACGGGCAGGTTTACACGCCGCAGATCGTCGTGAATGGCGTCGCGCATGCGGTCGGCAGCTCATCCTATAAAGTTGACGCGGCGATCAGCTCCATGAAACGGGCGATGCAGGCGCAACAGGTTTCGCTTGATCTGCAACGAAACAATGACGGCTTTACCGTCAAGGCTGGCGCGGCGCCATCCGGCTCGAAGGTTTCAAAAGCGACTTTATTGCTCGCGGTCGTACAGGACGCCGGGAAAGTGGCGATTGGCAATGGTGAGAATGGCGGACGCAAGGTGACGTATTTCAACGTTGTCCGCGCGCTCAAACCAATCGGAAACTGGTCGGGCGATTCAATGGCCGTAACAATCCCTAAGAAAGATTTGCCACTGGAGAGCGGACAATCTGTGGCGGTGCTGCTTCAGGATGGCGGAGCAGGCCCGATCATCGGCGCCGCGCACTTGAAAAGCCCCGCGGGAAGCTTTTAACCGCAAGTAACCGTTTTCGACTGATTGCTCTCATGTCATCCCCGCGAAGGCGGGGATCCAGTATATAAGCCGCTAGTCATTATTGGTGTCCTGGATCCCCGCCTTCGCGGGGATGACGTTTCAGTCCATAACTTAACCACGGATTGTGTGGGTTCAGTTTTTTTGCAGAGCCGCGACGATCCGTTCGACAAGCGCTTCCGGCGGCTCAGCTCCGCCTTCGAGCCGCATTTCGGGCGCGAGCGGCGGCTCGTAGGCGGAGGAAATGCCGGTGAAGTTGGCGATCTGCCCGGCGCGGGCTTTTTTGTATAGTCCCTTCACGTCACGCGCTTCGCAAATCTCGATTGGAGTATCCACGAACACTTCAACGAATTCGCCCTCGGCGAATAGTTCGCGCGCCATCTGCCGCTCGGCGCGGAATGGCGAGATGAACGACACCATTACGATCAGTCCGGCATCCACCATCAGCCTCGCCACCTCGCCCACGCGGCGGATGTTCTCCACGCGGTCGGCGTCGGTGAAGCCAAGATCGCGGTTGAGGCCGTGGCGCACGTTGTCGCCGTCCAGAATGTAAGTGTGGCGTCCGAGCGAGTGCAGGCGCTTTTCCAACAGGTTGGCGACGGTGGATTTACCCGAGCCGGAAAGCCCGGTGAACCACAGGCAGCGCGGCTTTTGCCCCAGCGCGGTGCCCCGTGCGGTTTTATCCAGATCGAGCGCCTGCCAGTGCACGTTGGCCGCGCGCCGCAATGGGAACTGGATCAGCCCGGCGCCGACGGTC
Source organism: Hyphomicrobiales bacterium (assembly GCA_034440495.1). GTDB lineage: Bacteria > Pseudomonadota > Alphaproteobacteria > Rhizobiales > Rhodomicrobiaceae > JAWXCE01. Next base: position 9,200 of record JAWXCE010000010.1, read on the forward strand.
GCGTTCGACAGCTTGTCGATGAGGATAAAGCCGCCGGTCGTGCGGTTCTCGCTGTACGGGTCGAACACAAGCGGTCGCGAGGTGGAGATGTTGCATAGGCCGATCTCATTCAGCTCAAGCTGCTTGCCCGCGATCTGCTGGGAATTATCGACGTCAATCTTGTGCTTCAGCGCGCTGATGGACGCAGTCGCGGTTTGCGTGCCGAGCTTGATGAGATAGGAGCGACCGGGAAGCGCCGGTTCCTCGCTCATCCAGATCATCTTGGCGCAGAACTGGTCGGCAATCTCGGCGCGGTCACCCGCCGCCACGATCATGTCGCCCCGGCTCACGTCCACCTCGTCTGCAAGCGTCAGCGTTACTGCGTCGCCCGCGCGCGCTTCGCCCACGTCGCCATCATAGGTTACGATGCGCGCGATTGTGCTGGTGCGGCCGGATGGAAGGACGGCGATTTTATCCCCAGCCGCGATGCGGCCGCTCGCCGCCGTGCCCGCGAAGCCGCGAAAATCGGCGTTCGGTCGGCTTACCATTTGCACCGGGAAGCGGAAGGGCGAAGTGGTCGCATCCGCTCTGACCTCAACCTCCTCTAGGTGGCTCATCAGCGTGGGCCCGGAATACCACGGCATTTTATCGCTGCGGTTGAGAACGTTGTCGCCAGAGCGAGCGGCAACCGGGATGGCTACCACATCCTCAATTCCAAGGGTTTTCGCAAACGCGACGTAATCAGCCGAAATGCTCTCGAAAACCTCGCGGGAAAAGCCAGCTAAATCCATCTTGTTCACCGCCAGCACCACGTGCCGTATGCCCAGCAGATGCACGATTGTCGAATGGCGGCGGGTCTGCGTGAGTAACCCTTTGCGCGCATCGGCAAGAATGATCGCCACGTCCGACACGCTCGCGCCGGTCGCCATGTTGCGCGTATATTGCTCATGACCCGGCGTGTCGGCGACGATGAACTTGCGGCGCGGGGTGGAGAAATACCGATAGGCGACGTCGATGGTGATGCCCTGTTCGCGCTCGGCCTGCAGCCCGTCCACCAGCAGCGCGAGGTCGATATCCCCGCCGGTGGTTCCGACGCGCTTGCTGTCCGCCTCCAGCGTCGTTAGTTGGTCGTCGTAAATTTCGCGAGCGTCATACAGCATGCGTCCTATGAGCGTGCTTTTGCCGTCGTCCACACTGCCGCAGGTGAGGAAGCATAGCAGGCCTTTCTGCGCGGGCGCCGCCTCGGGGTCAATTGAAGCGCTCAGGCGTTGCGCAGTTGCGATCGCTGTCATCAGAAATACCCTTCCTGCTTCTTCTTCTCCATCGCGCCGGATTCATCCTTGTCGATGAGGCGACCCTGACGCTCGGAGGTGCGCGACGAGACCAGCTCGGCGATCATTTCATCGAGGTTGCTGGCGGTGGATTCGACGGCGCCGGTCAGTGGATAGCAGCCGAGCGTGCGGAAACGCACCATCCGCATTTGCGGCGTCTCTCCCTCGCGCATCGGCATGCGGTCGTCATCAACCATGATGAGCATGCCGTCGCGCTCCACCACCGGGCGTTCCTTGGCGTAATACAGGGGCACGATGGGGATGTTTTCCTGCGCGATGTAGTGCCAGACATCCAGCTCAGTCCAGTCGGAGAGCGGGAAAACGCGCATGCTCTCGCCTGGCGCGACGCGGCCGTTGTAAAGTTGCCAAAGCTCGGGCCGCTGGTTTTTCGGGTCCCAGCGGTGCTGCGCCGAGCGGTGAGAGAATACGCGCTCCTTGGCGCGGGATTTCTCCTCGTCGCGACGCGCGCCGCCGATCGCCGCATCGAACTGATGCTTGTCGAGCGCCTGCCGCAGGCTTTGCGTTTTCATCACCTCGGTGTGAAGCGCGCTGCCATGGGTAAACGGGCCAACCCCTCTGTCCACGCCGTCCTGATTGATATGCACGATGAGATCGAGGCCGAGTCGGCGCGCGGTTTCATCGCGAAACGCGATCATCTCGCGGAACTTCCAGGTGGTGTCGATGTGCATCAGCGCGAACGGCGGTTTGCCGGGGTAGAACGCCTTCATCGCCAGATGCAACAGCACTGACGAATCCTTGCCGATGGAATAGAGCATCACCGGCTTCTCGAACTCCGCGGCGGTCTCGCGCAGGATGAATATGCTCTCTGCCTCAAGCTGTTTGAGGTGCTGGGAGCGCTGGGTGTGTGAACTCAATGCCTTACCTTCATTTATGCGACGCATTTCTCAAGCCGCGTGAGCGATGGCGGAATTGAGCGCATAAACGTGCACAGATCAAGATAGGAGTTCTGACGTTCGATAAAAAGATCGAGGTGTTGCATAAGTCGGCACATCGGATAATGAAAGCAATTTATTAACTATCTTCATAAGAGGTACTGGAGCCGCTAGCCATCCAATTGAACGGACACGCGGCGGTGGCCTAAGCCGCCGCACGCCCCGCCTTATTGCGCCCAGCGATGGACTCGAGGTTTTGATGCCGACCGAGGATGCGAAGGAGAGCGGAGTCGCGCCTCTCTTTCGCTGGACCTTTTGACATGAACGCGGAGGCAAGCGCGGCGATCTCGACCTGCCGCATTTGCTTATTGACTTTTAGTTCAGCAAAAACGTCATGAAAATCCGGTTCGCCCAGCGCGGCCTCGAAGCGGTGCAAGTAGGCGATCACGAGTTCCGTGCGCACTCCTTCGAGCGGAGGCGGAGGCGGCGCGAGCCGCTCTAGCGCGATGCGGATTTGTGAAAGGGTGGCGCCACGCAAAGCCGGTTTGGCGAAAGCTTCTCCCAGCGATTTTAAATCGGTGATAAAGGCTTTCGCGCCGCCGCCAGTTTCCAGCAGCCGCGCGGCAGCAAGCAGCGCAGCACCCACCAAGTCCGCTTTCTCGCCTTGGCCGCCGGTTTCCGGCGATGTCGCGCCGATTTTTTTGGCGAGTTCCGCCACGGATTTGAGCGGGCAGCTGCCAACAAATCCTGCGACCTCCCACAAGCGTGCAGCGCTTTCCTCGGCGCCAAGGTCAGCCAGCGATGCACTCATCTTTCCAGCCTTTAGTGTAAACTCTCCAGGTTTCATAAAATTTTTCTCCCGCCAGGCTTTCTTCAATCGCTGCAGCTAGAGCAGCAAATCTTGAGCGCATAAGTTTATAGTCTGCACCTGCCGCATCCTCACCGTAGGCGATTCGAAGTCCCGCAGCCCGGCTCAAAAGCTAATTATTCGCAATAAAAGCGTCCTTGGGAAGCAGTTGTTCGCCTAACCGGTCGCGCTTTAGCGCATCCAAGAGCGCAATTACTGTGTCCTTTTCAGCCGTGGTATTCAAGGCTGGAGTGTTCATCGCCGCTACAACTCCAGCGATTTTCAAATCAGGGAAAAGCTCCTGGTGCCTAAATATGAGATCAAGAAATTCTGAGACGGCTTCCGTGGAAAGCCGGTCAAGCGCAGTAGGTATCAACACCGAGTGGCTTGCGCACAACGCTTGCACGCAGGCAGTCGTCAGGCGCGGCGGCGCATCGATAATGATGCGCTTGTATCTGGACTGAACTTCTTCAGAAAAAAGTGTTCTGGCTAGCCAATAGCGAATGTCTTCGTCATGGCATTGCAGTAACCACTTAATCATCACCCGGTTTTCCGCGCCACCCAAGTTGTAATTAGAAGCAAGGCCATCAAGCCGGGCTTGAATTTTGCATGGAAGTTTAACCTCTTTAACGAAGGAGGCCACATTAGAGTGTGCTGACGATATGAGTCTACTTGAAGGAGTGGGGGACATTGCCGACTCCCCGTAAAACATCATTTCTGTCAGTGAGCCTTGAAAATCCAAGTCAATAAGCAGCACCTTCTCCCCCTGGCAGGCGTAATGTGCGGCGAGGTTGGCCGAAATCGTGGTTTTCCCTACGCCACCTTTCAAGTTGGCGATTGTCATGATCTTCGCGGGGCTCTCGTCGAAGGGCCTGAACACTGCAGGACCCGACGGCTTGGAGGAAAGCCAGACGCTCTTTCCGCTTTCATCGATTGCTGCAAGGGCATTGTCGATGCGCTGCTGCGCCCGCCAGCCTACCGTGATCACCCGCCAAATAAACGGAATTGTTTTCCGGACGATGGCCGAGATGACCTTGTATAATAAGTATACAATAACCGAGGCAATGACACTAATTATAACATTTTCTACGGAAAGCTTATCTGCGAGTTGTTTGCCGACACCATCCATTATTGATTGCATTACTTCCTCCAACGCATACACCTATGCACAGTAGCGTTGAAAGGGACAGCAACGTCAAGGATTTGCGATCAATGAAACGGAAATACAAAACCGTGTTGCATTTCCGCTTTTAGGTGCCGTTCATGCCGGTACTAAATTTCTCGCACGAAAAGCGAAGGTTAGACAATGATGTCTTGGGCCAACGAGGCGGCGGCGCGGAGAGCGGCGATGTTGGCGGCGTAGTCGGGCGTGCGGAACACGGCGGACCCTGCGACCAACACATTCGCGCCCGCCGCTATGATGCCCGGCGCGGTTTCGGGCGTAACGCCGCCGTCGATCTCCAGCTCGATGGGCCGCGCACCGATCATCGCGCGGATGCGGCGCACCTTCTCGCACATGGCGGGAATAAACGCCTGCCCGCCGAAGCCGGGGTTGACCGTCATCACGCAGATGAGGTCGAGCCGGTCGAGCACGTGCTCAATGGCGCTCTCGGGCGTCGCCGGGTTGATGGCAACACCCGCCCGCTTGCCGAGGCTGCGGATAACTTGCAAGGAGCGGTCGAGGTGCGGCCCGGTCTCCACATGCACGGTAATGATGTCCGCGCCGGCTCGCGCGAACGCCTCCAGATACGGGTCGCATGGCGCGATCATCAGGTGCACGTCCAGCGGCTTGGCCGTATGCGGGCGAATGGCGGCGACCACCTGCGGCCCGAACGTGATGTTGGGCACGAAATGCCCGTCCATCACATCCACATGCACCCAGTCGGCGCCCGCCGCATCGATCGCTCGCACCTCCTCCCCAAACCGCGCGAAGTCGGCGGACAAAATCGATGGCGCAATGCGGATCGGCAGGGTCATAGCTACGCTGAAATCTGTTGTAAGGTGTTCTTACAAGTTGATGCGGCAAAAAACTGGGCAAAGAATAAAACGAGAAAGAGTATATTTGCGCGTGCAGGCCAGCTGTATTTCTTGATCGAAAACGGGTTTAGCTGGGCGCGCCAATAATCTCGTAATATTTTTTCATCGAAAATAACAGCGATGAACATAACGGCTAAATAGGCAATGAATGTTCTGCCAGGCGACGATTTACACAGAAAAACGTACGCAAGTTCGTTCATTTAGAATCGCCCTGAAAAACGCGGCTGGCGAGGATATCGGCGGCGGCGATTTCGGAGAGTTCGGCAGCGTTGAGCGGGCCGGCCGCGCCTTCGAACAAGCGGTTGGCCTGGCGCAGGCGCGCGCGATCAAGCGCGTTGCGGATCGAGCGGGCGTTGGAGAAATGCGGTTGCTCGCGGCGCCGCGCGATGTAGGCGGTGAACGCCTCGCGCGCGGGCGCGGAAAAGTGGTAATTCTGCCGCTCTAGCATTTTCTCGGCGATGGCGAGCAATTCGTCGTCCGAGTAATCCGGAAAGTCGATGTGGTGCGCGATGCGGCTGCGGAAGCCCGGGTTCATGCTGAAAAACTTGTCCATGCGGTCGCTGTAACCGGCCAAAATCACCACCAGATCGTCGCGCTGGTTCTCCATCACCTGCAACAGAATCTCGATGGATTCCTGCCCATAGTCGCGCTCGTTATCGGCGCGGTAGAGGTAATACGCCTCGTCGATGAACAGCACGCCGCCCATCGCTTTTTTCAGAATTTCCTTCGTCTTGGGCGCCGTGTGGCCGATATATTGCCCGACCAGATCGTCGCGCGTCACGGTGACGAGGTGTCGCCTCCGGCAATAGCCAAGCCGGTGCAGCAAATCCGCCATGCGCAGCGCCACCGTGGTTTTGCCCGTGCCGGGGTTGCCGGTGAAGCTCATGTGCAGCGTCGGCGTTTCGTGCGCGAGCGCCAGTTTTTTGCGCGCCATCTCCACCATCAGCAGCGCGGCGATTTCGCGAATGCGTTGCTTCACCGGCGCGAGGCCGATGAGTTCGCGGTCAAGCTCCGCTATAATCTCGGGCGCGCCGGAGGCCGCGTATTCGCCTTTCAGGTCAATCGAGGTGGGCAAATCCTGCGCGCTCATGCCAAACCCAACCCTTCGAACAAGCCTTTATAATCCATTGGAGGATATAACTTGTCGTCCCCGGAGACGATCCGGGCGATTGGCGCCCACGCCGCGACCGCTTTGCTGCCCGGCTCGACGAACGGAATTTCCGTGCGGCTATAAAAATCGCCGTCCGCCAGCGCGCCGAGATAAATGAAAACAATCTCGTGACCGTCCTTGCCCTCAAAACGAAAGGTGTTTTCCACTACGGTCAGCAGTTGCAGATTTTTGATCTCCGCGCCGATTTCCTCGCGCATTTCGCGGCGCAAGGCTCCATCCGATACCTCGCCGAACTCGACCGATCCACCCATCAGCCGCAAGTAATTCTCGCCCTTTACCGAGTCATATCCCTTTTGCGCGAGGATTTTGCCGTCATAGACAAAGATGCCCATGGATTTGACTTCGATGTGCGGTTTCATCGCGAGCGCCATAGTTTGTATGGTTACTTATAGCGCTGGCCTGACGGCTTGTCCGTCGCATAGGCTCGCGTCGTGTAATGCACCGCGCGGCCCGGCCCCTCCTGGCGCGTCAGCATAAAGCCCTCCTCGTTCGCCGGGCGGTTGACGATAAACGAGATACGCAAGCTTTCCCACCCTTCCGTTGAGTCGGAAGCAGAGAGCCGGATATAGCGCTCGCCATACACTTTGCGGCATTCAGCAAGCTCGTACATCACAGCGGCAGCGTCCCTTATGTCGAACATCGGTAGACCCCACATTTCCCAGTATGTGTTGCGCGGGTGCGGATCGTCGGTAAACTCCAGATTTACCGCCCAGCCATTGTCGATGCAATACTGCACCTGCCGCCGGATCTGATCGTCCGTTAGGTCGGGCAAAAATGAAAACGTCCCTTGCGTAATGCGCATTTCTTTTACCTTTTGACTGCCGGAGCAACTTTATTCGTCATGGCCGGGCTTGACCCGGCCATCCAGCTAAATAATCGTTTGATAGAGATCATCCCAATCGGGATTATCTTTCTCGATCAAATCCAACTTCCACTTTCTCGGCCACCGCTTTAGCGATGTTTCCCGCTGTATCGCTTCTTGCGGGGTTTGAAACTCTTCCGCGTGAACTAGGAGTGCAACTTTGTACTTCGCAGTAAACAAACTCCCCGAACCCGCTTTATGTTGGTAAACGCGATTTGGCAGACTATTTGTGACGCCGATATAAAGCGTCCCGTTACGTTTGCTGGCCATC
>JAWXCE010000011.1:0-4576 GCA_034440495.1 Hyphomicrobiales bacterium
CATCGTGCCAACGTTGGGGTGATCAGGGCCGAGGGCTTTGTCGGCGATGGCGAGGGCGCGCTTGTAAAGCGGCTCGGCCTCGGCGAGGCGGCCCTGCGCCTGGTAAAGCAAGGCCAGATTGTTGAGCCTTGCGCCGGTATCGGGGTGATCGGGGCCGGGGGCTTTTTCGGCGATGGCGAGGGCGCGCTGGGCAATGGGGGTTGCCTCGGCATATTTGCCGGCCTGGTAAAGCTCGATGACTTTGTCATTGAGCGCCTCTAATTCCGGCGGCGGCTGATCCTGCGCGCTGCATGGGCCTCCGGCAAATATAACCAAGGCCAAAATTGCGATAGCGCATCTTACACTTGCGAAAAATGCCATGATCCGCCCCGGATTGAAATAACGCCTAGAGTATAGCGCGGGAGTATGACAGCGGTCTGTCGCGAAGAACAGCCAGAAACGCGCCCGCGATGGCGTCCGCGATGTCGATGCCGGGCGCCACCTGCTGCAGCCCCGCCCATGCCGGCATGGAGTTCACCTCCAGCACAAGCGTTTCGCCGTCCCCCCCGGCGATCAGATCGACGCCCGCATAATCCGCGCCCGTCACCGCCGCCGCGCGCACCGCCAGCCCGGCCAGATCGGGCGTGAGCAGCAGCTTATGCGGCTGGCCGCCCTGGCGCATATTGGTGATCCAGCTCTCGCCCACGCGCACCATGCCCGCAACCGCCTCGCCTCGCACGACGAACACGCGCATGTCCTGCCACACATCGCCCGCGCGCTCGACGAAGCGCTGGAGGTAATACAGCCCCGCAATGCCGGGCGCGTCCTCGGGCGGCAGGTCGGCGGGAGAACGAATCAGCATCAGCCCCTTGCCTTGCGAGCCGAACAGCGGTTTCAGCACCAGCGCGCGCCCTTCCGCCGTTTCGCGCGCGGCTATGGCGGCGGCGGCCTCGCGCGATTGCGCCGTCCAGGTCGCGGGGGTGGGCAGCCCGGCCTTGGCGATGAGGTGGCTTGTCATCGCCTTGTCAATGCACGTCTCGATGGCGCGCGCGTCATTCCACACCGGCACGCCCAACTCGCGCAGCGCGTGGAGAAAGCCGAGCCGCACCGTCACCTGCTCGAAGCTGCCTGCGGAGATGCCGCGAACGAAAGCGCCACTGGGCAAACCATCCTCGAAGCCGGGAATGTGCAAGCCGTGCGGCGCCGTAGTCATGACCGCGCAGTGTTTCAGCGCGACCGGCACGGCCTCGACGCCACGCTTCGCCAACGCTGCGATCAGCAGCCCGGCGTGGCCGTCGCGCCGCTCGGCAAACAGCGCTATGCGGGGTTTGGGCTTGCGCGTAATCTTATCCAAAAACCGGTTCCCACTTTTTGGGATCACGCTTACTTGAAGCTCGCATTCAGCGGATCCATGGCGATGGCGCCGCCGAAAAAGCTGCGGCCGCTATCGAGCGCCGTCACCGTTACGGCGGCCGGGCTGAACAGCATCGGGTCGATCTTGTAGAAATCGCCGTCGACGGATTTGAACACTTCGGCGAAGGGCTTGCAGAAATCTTTTGAGGCGCTGCTGGGGAGCGTTTTGGCCAGATTTTCCGCATCCGCATCCGGCCCGGTGACAAACAAGTGCACGCGGCCGCCGTAAATGATCGCGTCGTTGGTGCGGCCCATGGCGGTGACAAAATCCGGCGACGGCGGGGCGAACGGCGCGGCGCCCATGCCGTCGACGATGCGGTCGAGCGGGAATTTCAGCTCATGCGCCTTGTGCAGCGCGACTTCGAGAACCCGCGCGACCACCTGAAACGAGCCCGCGAGGCTTTGCGTCGGCGCATAGATAAACGTCAAATCCTTCGGCGCGAGGCGGCATTCATCGGCGATCTGATCGACAAGCGGCGGCGGCGGCGGATTATTGGATTCCACCACAAAAATCGCGCGTCCCGCCTGATCGCGATAGCCGAGTTCCGCGAACAGCGGCTCCTTCGCGGCGACGGCCCGGCCTGGTCCGGAGCCAAGCACATAATAGTTTTCGTCGCCCTCTGAATGCGACATGGCCCAGCCTGCATATTGGCCGCCAAGGCACGCGAGCACCGGATGCGAGGACTGCACCTCCACCGTCCATTCCCAAGGCGACGCCGCAGCCGATGTCGAAAGCGACACGCGCCCCAGTCCGCCCATGCAAATCTGCGCGATCCGCAATCCAGCCTCAATCCCGCCGCGCGCGCACGCGCCCGCATCAATCAGCGTCTGCCCGCGCATACCTTTTTTCACGTTGAGGCGCAGCAATGTCGCCCGTGCAATCAGATCATCGACCAGTGGCGCAGCCAACGCATTCAAACTGATCGCCCCGTATTTGGCGCTAATCATTTCCAGCCCTCTCTCTTTTTTTATTTATTGTAGTAAAGGCTTTGCGCGAAGAGCCCCCGCTCGGCGCAAACCTGTATACATTGGCTGAGAGTCTCGCCGTTAGCAAGCACCGTACACAAAGGCTGGTTGCGGCGTATTTTCGTTCCCGGCTGCGGTCGGTCTTTCAGCCAGTTGGGTGGCTCGGGTATAGCGGGCGCGATGAGATCCCCCCGATCCGCATAAACCACGGCGGACGCCGAGGCGTAGTCCACGTGAAAATGCTTTGGCTCCCATTGCCAAATACGCCCAGCAGGCCGGAGATGCTGATCGAAAAGCTTATTCACATCGTTGTCGAACAGCTCCAGCGTCGCCCCGGCCGGGGATTTATTTCCAGCAGCCAGACGTTTGAGCCATCGACCATAAAATCCGCACTGTTTAAACCGCGCAGACGAAAGTATTGAGCAAGGCCCCTGACAGCGCGATCCACGGCTTGCATTTGCGTTGCTGTAAGCGATGCAGGTTGAGCCGCCCCTCCATATCGGAAGGGCTGGTCGAATGTGGCCGCAACCCACTGTTCGCTGTAGCCGACGACTCCTGTTGCTCCCCCATCGCCAATAAAAAGGGCGGAAACGGCTCGCCCGGTTATTTCTCTTTGATAATAGGCGCCATCGCGCGCTGGCTGAACCAACACACGCCGGATATGGCCGCCGCCCGCGCCGCCAATCCGCTTTTGCAGCCACCCGTCTCCGCCAGGAGGATTGGCCCGCGCGGTTTCCGGGGTCAAAATGCCGAGATCGCGGCAAACTTCGGCGAGCACAAATGGATTTTTGACGAGGCGCACGATCTCCGGCCGGTTGCCCGCCAACTCCCACCGCCCGTTAGGGTTTGTAAGTAAATCCGGCTCCGCCTCGAAGCCGCCGCCATAGACCAGCTTTAGCGGCTCCTTGGACGAAACCTCATCGGCCATACCGTTCAAACTATGGACGAACGAATCCTCATCAAACCCACCGCTGAGATCGCCCGTGACTTTGCGATTCGCGGCGCTCGCGGCGATTGTATCCTCATCTCCAAATAGGTCGGCAACATAAGGCGAATACCCGGAGCGACGCGCAGCCTCAGCCAGCGCGCGGCCTGAAAAGGCAGCTATCAAGATCGGTTTTTTTTGATCCGAGCCCACTCTAAATTGCGGTTAAAATCCTGTTAACCGGCTCATTTTTCCGCCTCAGTTGCGACAGTCTCAGGCGTTATGTGGTATTCTAAGTCCGTTGAACACCAAGTGATGTTGTCGTCTGGCATAACGGATGTAAATAAGGGTATTCTGGCATCTATCTGTTTTTTGCCGTCCAAAGCTAGAAGTCGCGCGTGTCCAGCCCAAAAATCACATTTTCTATTAAAAACCATCGGTAGCTGTCCGTTTTAAATGGAAAACTCGTCTACAGATATACCGCTTGCCCGGGGTCCATTGATACAGAAGTATTTGACATCCGAACTCACTAAGTCCTTTACACGGAAATACCCCTTTTCGCTAAAGGCGTTGTAAGTTTTTTTGAAATCTCTATATTCGAACGATCAGAGTGGGCTGGGCAGTAGTCCGTAATGCTGATGCATGTATAGAGCGACAGCAGTACAAGGAATGATCCATACAGCATAAATCGAGTTAACTTGTATATTTTTCGCACGTCATCTCTAATGCTGTTTGATAACGCTTCTTTATTTGCGCCTGCATTTGAGGCTTCAGACGTCAGGTGTCGATGGTTTTCGCCAGTTCGTAGGCGTCGCGGAAATCGAGCGTGAGGATTTCGCCGGACTCGATCATCTTGCGGAACAGGCCGGATTGCGTCTGATATTTCACGTTGCCGATAGCCAGCGCGCCAAGGCCGACCGCCTGGCCGTAGCCTATGGGCTTGCCATTATCGAACAGCTCCACGCCCTCGACGCCGAGCGGCGGTACCGCGTTCACATCGCCTGCGACCAGTAAGTTCCGGCAATTTCTTAAGTTATCGGCGGAGAGCACGCGGCGTCCGGCGGCGGCGCAGGCGAGGATAACTTCGGAACCCTCGGCGAGCGCCGTTTTCAAATCCTCGGTTGAACCGTCATCGCCCTCGGTTGTCACGCCAAAGCGGGCTTTCATATCGTCTGCAGCTTGGCTAACGCGCGCCGCGCCGTCATGGCCCGCGAGCTTAACAATCGCGCCTTCAGAAGCAGCGATTACAGCCGAGCAGAAGCCAACGACGCCCGTCGCGCCGAACACCGTCAC
>JAWXCE010000012.1:0-31570 GCA_034440495.1 Hyphomicrobiales bacterium
CAGAGCGGCCTTTCCTATGCCAGAGCGGCCTTTCCTATGCCAGAGCGGCCTTTCCTATGCCAGAGCGGCCTTTCCTATGCCAGAGCGGCCTTTCCTATGACCAGATCGGCATGTTGCGATACCATTCCCACCAATCCGCCCATGCTGCGCCTTCGGGCCACAGCCAGGTAGGTCCGCTGATCACGATACAGACCGCGCTCCAGAAGCCCGCACTAAGTGCGATGAACAGGCCAACGCGGTGAATACCAAGCGTTCCGACGGAATAACCAAGAGTGTCGCGGAAGAAGGTATTTTCGTCCTCTGGCGTTCTTACCTTATTGCCTACGCCAGGATTGACTGCCGACAAAACCAGGCCGCCATGCAGCGAGAGCGCGAGAGACGTGGTGAAAAAGAAGGTGATCGCTATCATGTGGGCCGGGTTGTAGTGAAAGTTGCCGTACTGATAGCCGGTGTAGGAAACCCAGTCGAGATGGGTAAAAATGCCGTAAGGAAAAGCATATCCCCATGCGCCCATAAGAACCGGACGAATAACGACCAGCGTGACGTATGCGAAAATCGCGACGCTGAAGGCGATGGGAACGTGATAGCTCATGCCGAGCTTCCGGCTGATTTCCACCTGTCGAAGCGCCCACGAGCTAAATGCTCCAATAGCGCAGATCGTAATGACCTGCCAAAGACCACCTTCTTTCATCGGCGCCAAAGCCAAGCCGTATTTGATATCCGGCGGATTGATGCTGATCTGCCAGATATTCCAGGTCGGCCCTAAGGCCGCGCCCCAAAGGATAAGCGCGACGCCGATGAACGTGAAGAAGATCGTCGTCACCCCGAAGAAGCCGACATAAAACGGCCCCACCCAGAAATCGAACAGGTCTCCCCCGATCAGCGTACCGCCGCGAACGCGGTATTTTTTTTCAAAACTGAGCAAGGCCATGGCCAGATCCTTCCGCCTCGAGACTGGCCTGCTCCGCATCCTTTCGATGAGATCCGCCGTCAGTCCCTGAAAATTGTTGCTTAGAGGCGAAAGTCGCGCCGCCTCTTTGCGCTTGCGCGGGCGGCAAGACGGAACAGGTTACCCGGCTCGCCTCGCCGCCGAGCTGGTCGTTAGGAAATCTTGATCATGTCCGACGAGACTGGAACGGAAATTTCCGTCACTTTTTTCTCGCCAGGGTTGATCCAGTTGTATTTTTCTGTGCTGAGCAGAATGAAGTGAATGATCACTGCAAGCGCGAACAGAAAGGTGAACAGAGCGACCAGAGCTCTGCGGGGATCGAATAGTAGCCAAATGCGCCACATTGGTTTGTCTCCAGGTTTATCAATTAACGTTGATTTATTATCCCCCTGAAAAGGCGCGTGGCCCTTTCAAGCGGTAGCGCTTTAGCCAAACCAAGGGCGCCACGACCAGACGAGCACGTGAGCCACAAGCGCAATCACGGTGAACGCGATAAAGTTCGTCACGAAAATGCCGTGAAACTCTTTCGCTTCATTTTCAGTTAACCCGGTGAACGATCCGTTCCGTCTTTCCATATTTCCAGCCATGTAAGCCTCCGGCTGTTTGACCTTTCGGCCGTTACCGCGCACGTCCCGCGCGGCAGGGATAGGCATGATGGCGGCGCCAGCACGCAAACTTTTCGCCTTGGTTTAGCGGCGGGCGAACGCCGGAGCGTCAGCTCATGAAGACGAATGGCACGCAGCGGTTGGCCGCGGCCTTAGCGTCCGAGAAAATCGAGCGGTTGTGCATCGAGCCGAGCAGGCTTCCAGGAAGCAGGCGCGCCACGATTGCGACGGGTATAAAAATCAGCACAGCGGCGCCAAATATGAGCCGGTATTCAAGCGCTTCTTTTTTGCGAAGCCGCGCCGATGTCGCGCCGTATGCATTAAAGGTGTCAACAGCCATGGAATTTGCCTCCGCAAGATTGGCCAACAGAAGTCGGCAGGTTGGAGAGCGCGCGCATCATGCCGCCCTCTCATTCAAGGCATTGCGCGATTGAGTGACGCGAGCGAGCGTCACCCGCTCTTCCGCTGCATGCACGGCGCCGCGTTCAGCCGCATCGCGCAGGCGTTTGGCGGCCGAGATGCGGACAAGGATCGGCTGGTTCTCGACCAGTTCGTCGAGCGCCGCCTTGGCGTCCTCATCCCATGGAATTTCGCGGAGCAGCCGCGATGGGGTCGCCTCGACCTTGTCCATTTCGGTGGCGAGCGGCAGAATGTGGAAAAGCGCATCGAACAACGCGTTGCACACTTCCTGCACGATGTAGGTTGCGCCGGAGTAGCCCACGAACGGCGTGCCGGTGTGGCGGCGGATGATCGCGCCGGGGAATGAGGCGGGGATATACATCGCGCGCGCGCCGCACTCGGCCATATACATGCGCTCGTTGTAGCTGCCAAACATGATGAGCGGCGTTTTCGTGCGCACCATCTCGCGGATGGCGGCGTTGTCTGTTTTGGCGCCCGCGCAGCGCGACACTGCGAACGTGCAGGGCAGTCCCATTTCGTGTTCAAGAAAGTTGCGGACGCCGCGCGTGTAGGTCTCGTTCGCGACGATGGCGAAGCTAGCGGTGCCGAAGAAGTCCTGCGTCACCGATCGCCACAGATCCCACAAAGGCTTGATGGTGGTGTGTTTTTCGCGCTCAATGAACGGCTCGGGATCAAGGCCAAGCAGCTCACCCAGCTTGCGGAGGAATTTCGTTGTGGAGTGCAGGCCGATGGGCGCTTGCAGATATGGCCGCTCCAGCGTTTCGCACAGCAGCCGCCCGAATTCGCGATACATGCAGATGTTCACGTCGGCGTTGACGAGCCGCTGCACGTCGGCGAGATGTGCGCCCAGCGGGAACACCATATTGATCTCGGCGCCGATGCCCTCCACAAGACGACGGATTTCAGCGAGGTCGCTCGGCGTGTTGAACGTGCCGTAGATCGGCCCGATGATGTTGACGCGCGGGCGCTCGCCTTCCTTGCGCTTGCGCTCGGGCATCTTGCGCAGGCCATATTCCGTCCATAGCCAGTTGATGGCGCGGTTGGCGCTCTGCCACTGATCCTCATCTATCGTGCGCGGCAAAAAGCGTTTGATGCCGGTGCCTTCAGGCGTGACGCCGCCGCCGATCATTTCCGCGATGGAGCCGGTGACGACGACTGCGGGCAAATTCGGATTGAGGGTTTTGTGCGCCCGCTTCATTGCGCCCTCGGTGCCATGCTGGCCGAGTTCTTCCTCGCCAAGCCCCGTGACGACGATAGGCAGTTCATGCGGAGGAAGGCCGTCGGTGTAATGCAGAACGGAGGTGACAGGCAGATTTTCGCAGCCGACGGGGCCGTCGATGATGACCTGCAGGCCCTTGATCGCCGTGAAGGCGTAGACCGAACCCCAGTAACCGCCTGCTCTGTCATGGTCGAGGATGAGCATTACACCATCTCCTCGGCTTTACGTTGCTTGGCGATTTTGGCGAGCTGGCGCTGATGCATCTCGGCGAACTCGGGCCGGTCGCGCGGCTGTTCCTGCCACACGCCAGCCGAATAGCCTTCGCCGACGCCCTCGAAGAACGCGCTCATCTCGTCAAACCGCGCCTTGTTGCCGAGCGCGGCGTTAACTACAGTCGCAAGCGATCCAGCCCCCGCAGGCCCCATCAGCGGCCGCGCCGAGATCAGGTTGGTGAAATATAGCGCAGGCGTGGTTTTCTCCTTAGCCTTCTGCACGACCGGGGTCGTCCCGATAGCGAGGTCAGGTTTGAATTCCTCGAATGCAGCCATGTCCTGCTCAAGCGAGGCGCGGAACTGGACAGCAACACCTTTGGCTTCCAGCCATTCACGGTCGGCGTCGGACCAGCGCGTGCGCGGGCAGGCCGTGCCGACATAACGCACATCTGCGCCGCTTTCTATGAGCAGGCGCGCGACCAGAAGCTCCGAGCCTTCATAGCCCGACATCGTGATCCTGCCGCTGATTGGCTTTGCGCCAAGCGCGGCTTTAATGGCGGGCAGATATTTGTTTTTGGCGGCGTCGATCTTGTCGCGCGCAACACCGCAGGTCTGACCAATGGATTCCAGCCACGCCTCGGTTCCGTCATGGCCTACAGGCGCGGAGCCGACGATCGGGCGCCCTGCGGCTTCAAATTCGCGGAAGCTGGCGGTATAGAAAGGATGGATCGCGGCGACGGCGGCGCAATCGAGCGCAGAATACAGCTCGCGCCATTCGCGTGTGGGCACGACCGGACCAGCAGCGAGACCCATCGGCTCCAGCATCGCGCCGATGCTCATCGGATCGACCGGGAACATTTCGCCGACCAGCGTGATCGTCGGGCGGTCGCCCTTGCCGCCGCGGGGCGCAGCAACCGGGCCGTGTTCGACCTCGTTGCGGGCATAGCGCAACATGGCGCCAGCCAGAACGTCTTTCGCTTCCGCGTGGGTCGGCACGCCGAAGCCTGGCACGTCGATGCCGATGATGCGGACGCCGTTGATTTCCTTCGGCAAAAGTTGCAGCGGCACGCCGGATGCAGTCGGCACGCATAGGTTGGTGATGATGATGGTGTCGTAAAGCTCCGGGTCGGCGAGCGCGAACACGGCGTCGCGGATATCCTCGAACAGCTTGCCGGTAACGAGCGTTTCGGAGTTAAACGGCACATAGCCGACCGTGCGGCGCGCGCCATAGAAATGCGAGGTGAACGTAAGGCCGTAAACGCAGCAAGCCGAACCGGAAAGCACCGTCGCGGTGCGGCGCATGCGGAGGCCGACGCGCAGCGAGCCAAATGCGGGACACATGCTTTGCGGCTGGTCGTGCGGCCCTTGCGGGTAGTCCTTCGCGTATTGATCCAGAATTTCGCTTTTGCCAGCGGCGTTCGCTGCGGTTTTCATCTCGGACTTGCTGTGGCAGCCGCCGCCCAGGTTTGTCACCGACTCGCCGATATCCTGCATGTCGCCCGCATCGCCACCGACGAGGTTCAGACCGGCGCCATCAATTGGCGCGCGCGCGGCGTCGTTAAAAACGACCTCCGTAGCGGCATCATCGGGTTTGGTATCTAGCGGAGCCATATTACCTCAAGCCGCGTCGTAAATGACTTCGAGGGAGACTTTTTCGACCATCACGCCGCCGCGCATATCCTCCTGGCTGGCTGGCAGCAGCGTCACCCCGCGCCCCACAGCCTCGCCTTTGAACAGGCCGAGCAGACCGTCCGTGGTGAGCGGCTTCGGGCGAACCGGCGGCGCTTCAGCGACATTCATCGCCAGCAGCTCGAAAATTGGCGCCCATTCGCCGCCCGGCACGCCGACGATCTCGTAATTGGCGCTTTTTTTGCGGATGTCGTCATTCTGCGGGATGGCCGCGAGCACCGGGATGCCGACCGCATCGCAGAATGCTTGCGCCTCGCCCGTGCCGTCATCCTTGTTGATGAGCATGCCAGCGACGCCGACATTGCCGCCGAGCTTGCGAAAATATTCAACCGCCGAGCAGACGTTGTTGGCCACGTACAGCGATTGCAGGTCGTTCGAGCCGACGACGATCACCTTCTGGCACATGTCGCGGGCGATGGGCAGGCCGAAGCCGCCGCATACTACGTCGCCGAGAAAATCGAGGAGCACGTAGTCGAAGCCCCATTCATGAAAGCCGAGTTTTTCCAGCAGTTCAAAGCCGTGGATGATGCCGCGCCCGCCGCAACCGCGACCGACTTCAGGCCCGCCCAGCTCCATGGCGAACACGCCGTCGCGCTTGAAGCACACGTCGCCGATCTGCACTTCCTCGCCGGACAGCTTTTTCTTCGCGGATGTTTCGATGATTGTCGGGCAGGCGCGGCCGCCGAACAACAGCGAGGTGGTGTCGGATTTCGGATCGCAGCCGATGAGCAGCACGCGCTTGCCCTGCTGCGCCATCATGTACGACAGGTTGGCTAGACTGAACGATTTGCCGATGCCGCCTTTGCCATAAATGGCGATGATCTGCGTGGTTTTCGTCACCGGGCCGGTGGGCAGCGCGTCCGGCTCAATGGCCGCTTCGTCACGCAAACGTTGGGTCATGGTCACTTGCGGCTGGCCGGTCGGTTGATCGCCATCGAGGGGGGTCATGAGCAGCGTCTCCAATCGAGAATCATTTTGAGGCAGGAAGGGTCGTTGAAAGCGGTGCGGTAGGCCTCGTGGGCGTCGTGCGGATCGCTTCGGTGAGTAATGAGGTTGTCTAGCGACAGGAGACCGTCTCCCAGCAGCGCATTCACTGCGGTCAGATCCGATGGCTTCCATTCGGCGGCGACCCGGATGCGGGCCTCGCGCATGAAAGCCGGCGGGAACGAGAAGGAAAGCGGCTCGCTGTAGAACCCTGCGAGAATGATTTCCCCGCCGGGCGCCAGACGAGAAATGAGGCTGTCGAGAATGCCGCTATCGCCGCTGACATCGCAGATTGACGTGTAATTGCGGCGGGCGTCGCTGGCTGGATCGATGACCTGATAGCCCGTTGCTCCATCGGCGCGCTGCGGATTGGTTTCCCAAACCACAGGTTCGCCACCGAGCGCAACCACCAGGCGTGCGATGAGGCGCCCGAGAACGCCGTGGCCGATAATAAGGTCCGGCAGTTTCACGCCGTCCAGAGTGATCGCGTGATAACCCGTTGCAGCGAGCGCCAGAAGCACCGCCTGCTCGCCAAGGCTCTCGCTCACAGGGGTCACGCGGGCGCCGGGCAGCACGACTTTCGAGGCCGCGCCGCCGAAAAGACCGCGCACATCGCCGAAGCACTTCGCGCCGGGGACAAACACGCGATCGCCGACAGTCGAGCCGGAATGCGCGCCGGCCTCAATCACCCGTCCAACAGATTCGTAGCCTGGAACAAGGGGATAGCCCATGCCTGGAAACTGCGGCATGCGACCGAACCATAGCAGGCGCTCGGTGCCCGTGCTGATGCCGCTCCACTCGATATCGACCACCACGTCAGCGTCACCGGCAGGCGAAAGATCGAGGCGGCTCAAAACGAGCCTCTCGGGTCTCTCTAAAACTACTGCCAAGGTGTTCATTCGTTCTCCGGCGGACGGTTTGCCTGCAATTGCGGCGGTTCGCTTAACTGAGTGTCAGTTTAATTTGACCACTTAAAATGTCAAATAATATTTACACTTTTAGACCGACGCTTGAATTATGCTCGTCAAAAGTGGCCGACGTGACGGCAGAAGCCGGATATGCGTGAAGCCAGCTTGACGCAAAAGCGCGGACAACTCGTCGAACGTGCGTGCGCGGCCCCGCCCCATGGCGAACAGGTAAAGTCCGAAATACGCATCGGTAACGGCGTCCGCGCCGCTGCGCGACATGGGTTCTGCGAGTAAAAGCACGCCGCCCGGGGCCAGCGCGCGCTGCACGCCTTTCAGAATGGAGAGCGCGGTGGCGTCGCTATGGTCGAGAACGATGCGCACAAGCGTGATCACATCTGCGTCGTCTGGCAGGGAATCGCGTAGGAAATCACCGCCGATGGCTTTGGCCCGACCCGCGAGCCCTTCGGCTAGAAAACGGGCGCTAGCTTTAGCGGCAACAGGTGGCAAATCGAACAGAGAAAGCTGCAAATGCGGCGCCCGAGCCGCCGCAACGGAGAGAAAAGCGCCATCGCCGCCACCCACATCCAGCAAATGGCGGTGGCGGCTAAGTGAATAAGCGTCAAGCACCTCAGCGGCGACGTGCGGCTGCGAAGCGGACATAAGGGCGGTATACGCTGCGATATCCTCGACATCAAGCCCGCTGGTTTGCCCATCAGCATAAGGCCAATATTGCGCCAGCCGCGTATCACGCTTCTCGCCACGCAGCAGAGCGACCGGGTCGTGCAAATCGGTGTAAAGCATCGAGTGATGCTCCACCATCGCCGCGATGCCGGGGTCGCCAACGAGAGGGGCGCCAAGCATGCCCAGGCCATAACGGTCGTCGCCGCGTCGTGACAGCAGGCCAAGCGCCGCCGCCGCTTTCAAAAGTCGAATCGTGGAGTCGAGCGGCAGCGTAAGCCGCACGGCCAGTTCTGAGGGGGTAAGCGGGTTGTTGCGAAGCATATCGAAGAGCTTGAGCCGGACGCAGGCGAGCAGCGTCTGACTGTAAACAAAACCGGCGCACAGGTCGAACAACGCGCGCTCATGCTTGCGAGCCACGCCGCGTGTTAACGGGAAAGCCGCCGCCCACCGCTGAAACCTTGCGCTCCCGATAAGGCGGTCACGCGCGGCGAAAAGCCGGTCGAGCCATGCGCCACCTGTTTTTTTTACGGCAATGGGTGTAACGGCTGGTTGTCCCATGGATTGCAATCGCGTATAGCTGTAAACTTAACTTGTCACTTTTTATGTCATGCAGAATGGACATAGGCATAGCGCCTGTCAATCGCATGCTGTGTGAAGGCGAATGTTTTGACGGCGAAACAGGTAACGGTGATAGGCGCAGGGATGGGGGGGCTGGCGGCGGCGCTGGCGCTTTCAGGGCGCGGGATCGACGTCACCGTACTAGAGCGCGCCAATACGCCCGGAGGCAAAATGCGCGAAATCGCCATTGGCAATGCCCGTATCGACGCCGGGCCCACCGTGTTCACCATGCGCTGGGTGTTCGATGAGATTTTCGCTGCCGCAGAAGCCGATCTAGCCGATCATGTGCGTCTGCAACCGGCCACGACGCTTGCCCGACACGCCTGGCGCGAGGACGAACGGTTAGATCTGTTCGCCGATATCGATCAGTCCGCTGACGCCATCGGCGATTTTGCCGGGGCCGCTGAAGCGCGCGGCTATCGTCAATTCTGCGCCCGGGCGAAACGCATCTACGACATCCTTGAAACGCCGTTTATCAAACGCCAGAAGCCCAATTTGCCCGAACTCATGTGGCGGGTGGGCCTGCACCGGCCCGTAGCGCAGTATCGCATCAATCCGTATCAAACAATGTGGAGCGCCCTGGGCGAGTATTTCAAGGACGCCCGCCTGCGTCAGCTTTTCGGCCGCTACTCAACCTATTGCGGAGCCTCGCCTTACATGGCACCCGCAACGCTGATGCTGGTCGCCCATTGCGAGCGCGGCGGCGTCTGGATGGCGGAAGGCGGGATGCATTCTATCGCCGTGCAGATGGCGCGACTGGCGGAGGCGCGCGGCGTCACGATCCGTTATCAGGCGCATGTCGCCGGTGTGTACAACGCGAGCGGGCGAGCTGCGGGCGTAACGCTTGCCGACGGAGAACGAATTGAGGCGGATGCGATCATCGTCAACGCCGACCCTTCCTCCGTCTCGGCGTCGCTGTTCGGTGCGGATGCCGCGAAAGCAACGCCACCCATGAAGCCTTCCAAACGCTCGCTCTCAGCAATGACTTATGCGCTGGTGGCTGCGACGGACGGTTTCCCGCTGCTGCGGCACAATGTATTTTTCTCGCAGGACTACGCCGCCGAGTTTGGCGACATTTTGAACGGCGGTCGGCTACCGCAAGACCCGACTGTTTATGTCTGCGCGCAGGATCGCAACGGCGAAGGCGGCGAGACGCTGAACGGGCCTGAGCGATTATTATGCGTCGTCAATGCGCGCCCCTGCGGCGATACCCACGAATTCGATCAAACGGAGATTGAGCAATGTCAGCAGAGGACATTCCAGCGACTGGAGCGGTGTGGATTGAGGGTCGAACATCGGCCGGAGAGCATCGTGGCGACGAGTCCCTCGGATTTCGAGCGGCTGTTTCCGGCGACGGGCGGAGCGCTGTACGGCCGGGCCTCGCACGGGTGGATGGCCTCGTTCCGCCGCCCGGGAGCGCGCAGCCGGATGCGGGGGCTGTATTTCGCGGGCGGCAGCGCACATCCTGGGCCGGGAGCGCCGATGGCGGCGTTGTCGGGGAGATTGGCCGCCGAACGGGTTATCGCGGACCTCGCTTCGATGTAGCGGTCGCACCCAATGGCTACGCCTGGTGGTATCTGGACGCTTTCAGCGATGACGGGCGGTACGGAGTCACCATCATCGGTTTCATCGGCAGCGTGTTTTCGCCCTATTACGCGAAGGCTCGGCAAAACGGCGCCGCCGAACCGCTAAACCACTGCGCCATGAATGTCTGCCTGTATGGCAAAAGCGGCCATCGCTGGGCCATGACGGAGCGTCTGCCCGGCGCGGTCGCACGCGACACCGCCTCGTTTCAGGTTGGCCCCAGCTCCATGACATGGGATGGCGATGCGCTTACGATTCGCATTGACGAGGTGACAAATCCGCTGCCGACTAAAATCAAAGGCGTTGTTCGGCTGTATCCGGCTGCGTTGACGGATTACGAGGCGGTGCTGGATGGCCAAAGTCTGCATCGTTGGCGTCCGCTCGCGCCCACGGCCCGCGTCGAAGTCGAACTGCAAAGCCCCGGCTTACGCTGGTCGGGCGATGGATACCTGGATTTCAACCACGGCGATGAGCCGCTTGAGGACGGCTTCGCGCGGTGGGACTGGTCGCGCGCGCCGCTGAAAAATGGCGCAGCCGTACTTTACGATGTCGAATGCAGAAACGGCGAACAACGGCCGCTGGCCATTCACATCGACAAGCATGGAGAGGTGCAGAGCATGGATTTGCCACCGCCAGCCACCCTACCCCGCACGCTATGGCTGATACGCCGCGGCACGCGCGCTGACGCAGAAGGCCGGGCCAAAGTCGTTAGAACGCTTGAGGATACACCGTTCTACACGCGCTCGAAAATAAGCTCACGGCTGATGGGCGAAGCCGTCACCGGGATGCACGAAAGCCTTTGCCTCGACCGCTTCCGCTCCGCCTGGGTGCAAACGCTGCTGCCATACCGCATGCCCCGAAAGTAGTTGCCAACGCTCTTACGTATCTTTGCGCGTCTCAGCGTCTGATTTTTCGGCCTGGCGGCGCTTGTCACGGAGCAGCGAGTATAACTCCCATGTTGCGAAGGCAAGCACCGGAGCGAACACCAAAAGCAGATCGATTGCGCCGAACCATTTTGTATCCATGCTCTATCCTGCATCCTTTTCGTCCGACTGCGTCGAGAACCTGCGCACGCGCCGCAGTCCCATGGCTACACCCAGTACGATGACCGGGATGCTGACGGCCATCGCAATATCAGGGTCAAGACGGAAACCCGACGCTTTCACGCCTTTGGCCGCGTACCCCACCAATCCAACAATGTAATACGTGATGGCGGCGATCGACAGCCCCTCGACCGTCTGTTGCAGCCGCAATTGCATTTTGGCGCGCCGGTTCATCGAGGTCAACACCGCCTGATTTTGCCGCTCGCGGGTGATATCCACACGAGTGGAAAGCAATTGCGTGGCCCGCGCGACCCGCTCGGACAGAGCCTGCTGCCGCGCGGATGCGGATTGCACAGTGTTCATCGCAGGGGCCAGACGGCGCTCCAGGAACTCCTGAAAAAGCTGCAAGCCCTCAATGCGCTCCTCGCGCAGTTCCTCGGTGCGCCGCTGAACGAGATTGTAGTAAGCAGCCGTGGCGCTGAAGCGGTTGTAATTTTCGGCGTGGCGTTTCTCGATGGCTGCTTCCAGCTTGGTCAGGCGGTCGAGCAGTGCGGGTTCATCGGTATCTCCGGCGCTTGCCATCGCCGTGGTGATCTCGGCAAGTTCGCGCTCGCAAGCAGTCAGGAACGGTGCAAGCTCACGCGCTACCGGAAACGCGAGCAGCGCCATCATGCGATAAGTGTCTAACTCCATCAGACGCTGGACGAGCCGCCCGGCCTGGCGCTGCGTCATGCTGAAATCGTAGATCAGCCAGCGGCTGAAGCCGTCGCCGTGGATGCGGAAGTCCGTAAATGCGGCGCCCGCGCCACCCGCGATGTTCGCGCCGATGACGACCTCTCCATTAAAAAAGCGTGCGGACATATCCTGATGATCCGGCGCTATCTCGCTATTGAAAAGCGCCGCGTGCGCCGCTACGAGCAGTTGCCCAGGCAATGTTGCGACCCAGCCCTTGGGCAGTGCGCTTATGGCCGGGGCGGCAAACGGATCTCCATCGGCGCCTGCCACGATGAACTTGTAGCGGGCGAATTCGGTGTGGCGCTCCCATTTCAGGCGAAAAGCGCCAAAATCCGCGCTGAAATGGCTCGCGCCAGCGGGCGGCGGCGCAACGTTATAACGAGCGGCGAGGTTAAGCAGCGGCTGCAAGGCGATATTGCCCGATCCAGCGCCCTGCAGCGCCAGGAAGGACAGGCGTAAGGGAGCCTTCAGCGCTTCGGGCGGGCGGGCATGAACCTCGTCGTGGAGGATAAATCGCTGCGGGTGATTAGGGGGAAGCTGCATGTGGACGGCCCTCGCCAAACCATATCGATGTGTGTCTTCAACAGATTAGAGCGTTCCCGAAAAGTGTTACGCGGTTTTCGGGAACGGCTCTAATTTATAAGTCTAGAGCCGATTCACCCGATTTGATTTAATCAATCAAATCGGGATCGGGATCGGGTCTAGGGTATTTTTCTATTACAATTGCAAATTTTTTATTTTCAGCGTAAAGCCGCAAGCAACAAGGGAAGGCTAGCCGATGAGCTTTAAGTCCTGCCGCAAATGCGGTTACAATTATATTCCATCAGATTACGACCATTGCCCCAAATGCCATGCGAGCCTTAGAGCGGGACGCGCCATGCGCAAGCTTGCCTTGTTTTTTGCAGGTATGGCCGGGCTTGCAGCAATGACATATTTTGCCGTCGTTATAGCCCCCCGCATGTCCATCGTCATAAACTAGCGCGACGCGGAATATCCCCGTTTAAAGCGCCGAATGAACGCGCAACGCGAGTTATGATTTCGGCAATCTGCTCGGGTTGCTCCTCATGCGCCAAATGCCCCAGTCCGCGTAAATACTCGACGGTCGCGGTCTTTACCATGTTGCGCACCCGGAAAGCGTCATCGGCCGGGATGGCTTTGTCAGCCCCGCCAGCCACCAGAATGAAAGGTGTTTTTAATTTCGGCAGGTCGCGCACAAGAGGGGTCAAGTCCCAATTCGCCATCATCCCCAGCGCGCCGGCGACATGAGCAGGTGAGCGAAACAGCCGTGCATAAAGTTCGACGCCATCCGCGTCGATTGCGGAGCCGGTGCTCTCGATGAGCCGCTCGACCGACGAAACCCCGCCCGCTCGCCACGCGAAAATGCGGGGGATGAATGGATTGATAAACAGCAGCTTCGCCATGGGCGAGAAGACCTTGGACGCCACGCCGCGAAACGGCATGAGCGCGCCGTTCAGGCTAATGACGGCATCGGGCATGATAGCGCCATCAAGGCACATGCGGGCGAGAATAGCGGCGCCTGCCGAATGTCCTGCGGCAATTGCTGGCGAGACATTCATAGCTCGCAAGAGTTCGCCAAGCGAGCGCGCCATTCCAGGCAGAGTCAGGCCGTTCGCTGGCGGCGCATCGGTAAAGCCATGGCCCGGCAGGTCAGGCGCGATCACGGTGAAATGTCTGGCGAGCAACGGCGCCAGATCGCGCCATGAGTGGGTCGACGCGCCTGTGCCATGCGCCAGCAACAGCGCTGGCCCCTGCCCCATCACCTGGACATGCCAGCGGAAACCCGCCGCCTCCACGAACCGGCTGGCATAGCCATTCGGCCAGCCACGCCCGTTCTTCTCCCACACCAACCGATCCACCATCTACATCCGCTCAGGTTATAATCTCATCTTGAGCTTATAACGGAGATTGGCGAAGACTTCGAGCGCCACGTCACTCCGGGTGTTGTGGCGCGACAGTTTTCTTGTACAAATGCCATGTCGCATGCCCAAGCAAAGGCACGGCGACAGCCAATCCTAGGAAAAACGGAATAGACGCGACGGCGAGAGTGGCGGCGACAATGAAACCCCACGCCGCCATGGTTAACGGATTGGCGGCGACCGCTTTCAGCGACGTCACCGCCGCAACCGGCGCGCTAACATCGCGGTCGAGTAGCAGCGGGAACGAGACTACGCTGATCGAGAAGATCAGTGCCGCGAATAAAAAACCCACCACGTTGCCGATGACGATAAGGCGTATGCCTTCAGGCGTCTCAAAAACCTGGCTGATAAAGCCGCTTAACGATTTCGGAGTCTCATCGCCGAAAATCTGCATGTAGATCAGTTGCGCCGTCCACAACCACGCCACGAACAACGCCAGCAGCACCAAACCTAGCGTCACGATTGCGCGGCGTGAGCGCGATTGAAAAATGCCGGATACCGCTGACCACGACACTTCCAGCCCCTGTTCGCGGCGGCGGCTCAGTTCGTAAAAGCCAATCGCGACCAGCGGCCCCAGCAGCGTAAATCCCGCGATCAGTGGAAAAATTAGAGGCAGTACGTCATAGCCGAATGCGAAACGGGCCAGCACCAGCCCGATAATGGGATAAAGCACACCCAACAGGATGATGTGGCTGGGCTTGGTGAGAAAATCATCCATGCCCTTGGCGAGCGCGTCTCCAAGATCGGCAAAGATTATTTTTCGTATTGCTGGCAGGTCGTCTGCGTGCGCGGCATGCGCCGTGACGGAAACATGTCTCATCGTCGTACCTCTTGAGTATCAGAAGCGGTCACGACAAAAATTAAGCCTGGTGCGGCCAGACCTTGAGGCGCGACCCATCGCAGCGTGACAATATATAGTATTTTTTGTTCGCGTCCTACAAAACCGCTCGAGCGGCCCGTGATAGCGCTGCTGCATCCGCATACGGAAGCGCGAGGTAGCACGCGCCCATGGCGGACGCAATAGCCCCGGCTTGGGGCGTCGCCTGCGGAGACGTATCGATCAAAAGCCCGGCAAAACCCGCCGCTCGGATCAGCCTTGCGGAAGCGATCGCGTCCTCGCCTGCTTTGCCGCGCCCGGCCGAGCCATCGCGGGCGATATTGGCGCGACCGTCCGTCAGCATGATGATCGTGGGCGTTTGCCCCTTTCGCCGCGCGGCGTCAGCCAAAGCACCAGCCGCGTCGAGTGCAGCCGCAAGCGGCGTGCCGCCGCCTCCGGGCAAGGATGCAAGGCTGCGTTTGGCGCGGGTCAGCGACCGCGTGGGAGGTAGCAGCAACTCCGCGTTTTTCCCCCGGAAAGCGATGAGCGCGACCTGATCGCGGCGTACATAGGCTTCCGCCAGCAGTAACTCCACCGCGCCTTTCGCCTCGGCGAGCCGATTGAGCGCCAGCGATCCCGAAGCGTCGACAACGAAAATCGATAGGGTTTCCGAGCGTTCTTTATAGCGGGTAACGCGGAAATCATCGCGGCGGATTTCGAGCCGTGCGCCCTGCTCCGGCAATGTCTTTTGCTCCGCGCGGGCGTGGCGGCGGATGGTTTGCCATGGCGCGGCGGCTCGTAGCGTCTCCACGATGTTTAGCCTTGCGCCACCTCGCGGCTCGCCGCTTCGCACGCCGCTTGGCCGACCGCGTCTGGCCACCTTACGCAGCGCTCCTGCCTTGCCAGCAGATGCAGCGAGCGGACGACTCTCGTTAATCGCCAGTTTTTCAAGAAGACCTCGCGGGATCGAGGCTATTGCAGCGGCGATCAGCAAATCCTCAAGCGGGCCGGATATATCCTCATCTTCAGGCTTCTTGCTCTCCGCTTCCTCTTGCGGCGGCGGCTCTTGTGGCGGCTCCGGCGGCTCTTGTGGCGGCTCTGGCTGCTCCTCAGGCGCGGAGTCTGCGACCGGCGTCTGCGTTGCGCGGGGGCTTAACACCAGGCGGACCGCCAGCGCCGCATCATCATCGTTAACCGTGTTGTGACCGGCTAAGGCCGCCGCCGCCCTTGCCGCCTTGATGGCGAGAAGAGGCGCGCGCAAAGACTGCACGCCTAGCGCCATCGCCGTAGCGCAGAAGCCGTCGATCATGTCGGATGCGACGGTTACTGTGTTGAGACGCGCGCGAGCGGCTGCTATCTCCCTAGCGCTGAACGCGGCGTTTTGCGCTTCCCGAGGCGGAATGGATGAAAGGTCGATATGAAATGCTAGACGATCCATAAGCGAAGCTGGCGCGCCTTCATCGTCCCCTGCCCCCTCGTCAAGCGCAACCACTCCGAAACGCGCGGGCGAACGCCCCGCCAAGCCCTCCCGCTCTAGCGCCACTTCCCCGAAATCAACTGAGGCGGATATTACGGCGTTTGGCAGCGCGCCCAGACGCTCCGCCATCGCGACGACCAGAACCCCGCCGTCCGCTTCAGCCAGCAAACCGCGCGAGGCGATAAGACGGCCCGCGTTGAGCGAGGCGGATAAGTCTATGCCGCCCAGAAGTCGCTCATCAGAAATATTGAGAGGCATGCGCAAAACAGGGGCGCTGGCGGGCAGCATGGCGCGCAACGATTGAAGCCAGCTATCGCGCACCGGGCCGGGCGCGGCTCGCAAAGCGACCCCAAGACTGGACGGATCGACGGCGAACAGGGCGGCGGCGCTCGCGGCTAACGCCCAAGGGCTGAAATCCATGCCCGGGCCGTCACCGGTCATGCGCCGAAGACTTCCGCGATCGCCCGCTCCACGCGCACGGTCGAGCCTGCCTCGTCCAGCGGGTTGCGCCGGAGACGGTGACGCAGGGCCGAGGGAGCGCAACGGCGCAAATGCTGATCGTCCACGGAGGAGTCGCCATCGAGCGCGGCGAGCGCGCGCGCGGTGCGCATGAGCGTAAGTTCGCCGCGCAAACCATCCGAGCCGAGCGCGATGCAAAGCCGCGCCGCTTGCTCCAGCGCCGGATCGGGCACCTTAATGTCAGCAAGCCGCTTGCGGGCGCTAACGATTCGGTTGCGAACAATTTCCTCCTCGCCCCGCCACGCGGCGACAAACGCGGCTGGATCGCGCTCGAACGCATCGCGGCGCTTAACCACCTCCACGCGCGTTGCGATATCCGACGGCGTTTTGACTTCGACTGACAGGCCGAAACGGTCGAGCAGTTGCGGGCGCAATTCGCCCTCCTCAGGGTTGCCGCTGCCGATCAGCACGAATCGCGCGGGGTGGCGGATGCTCAGGCCCTCACGCTCCACCACGTTTTCGCCCGACGCTGCGACATCAAGAAGTAGGTCAACGATGTGGTCTTCCAGCAAATTCACTTCGTCGATATAGAGAAATCCACGGTGCGCGCGCGCTAGCAGCCCCGGCTCGAACGCTTTTTCGCCTCTCGTCAGCGCGCGCTCCAGATCCAGGGCGCCCGTCACGCGATCCTCGGTCGCGCCAAGCGGAAGGTCAACGACAGGAACCCGCATCTGCTCGGTTTCGACAGAACCGTCCGCTGGCGGCTCCAGATTGTAGCGCGAGCCTTTCACCACGGTCATGAGCGGGAGCAGCGCGGCAAGCGCGCGAATGGCTGTCGATTTACCAGTGCCCCGGTCGCCGAAGATGAGCACGCCGCCCACGGATGGATCGACCGCGGCGATCAAAATCGCCAGCTTCATCTCCTCTTGTGCAGCGATGGCGGCGAACGGGAAAACCGGGCGGGTGGTCAATTGTTAATTCTTTCTGAAAATGCAGCGCTAAAGTGTTGCGTTGATACAAGCGTCCTGGATTGCAGGCAAGGTTTAAGCAGGCGTCTTGGCGCTCGTTCTATTTTACAATAGCGTAATAAGAGAATCGACGCGGCAAGCCTATCGCCGCCCTCACTCTGGAGGAAAACCCCAAATGCCATCATTCGACATCGTATCTAAAACCGAATTCGCCGACGTGGACAATGCTCTGCAAAGCATCAAGAAGGAAATCGAAACGCGCTACGACTTCAAGGGCGCTAAATGCAGCGTCGAGCGCAAGGACGCCGTACTAACCGTGCTCGCCGACGACGATCTCAAACTTAAGCAGATGCACGAGCTGCTACAGGGTCATCTCGCGCGCCGCAAGATTGAGCCGGGCGTGCTGGATTACGGGGATGTGCAGAAGGCCGCCGGGCAATCCGTGCGTCAGGTCGTTACCTTGAAAAATGGCATCGACAAGGAGTTGGCGAAAACCATCGTCAAGGGCGTCAAGGACAGCAAGCTAAAGGTGCAGATTTCCATCCAGGGCGAGGAGCTGCGCGTGGTGGGCAAGAACCGCGACGATTTGCAAACGGCCATAGCCCATGTCAAATCGATGAAAATTGAACAGCCGCTGCAATACGTGAATTTCCGCGATTGATCCCGCACTGGCATTGCGTTAACGAAATTTACGGAGAAGTCGAATCAACGGGACGGAGAAAGACTGTGCGGCGCGTTCGGTCGAGTGCGGCATTGGTTCTGACATTGGCGCTGGCCGGATGCGGCGGCGGCTCGATTAGTGGGCTTTCCGTGCTTAGCGGCGATCAGGATGCGGCCCAAACTTTTGCGACGATCGCGCCGCCCCCTCCCCCTGAACCCCGTGATCCATCGCGCGGCAAAAGCCTCTCGATGATGATCGCGCAGAAAGCCGAAGCGTCGCCAAAACCGTCTGGCGGCTTGTTCGGTGGCCTTGTATCCCCGCTCCCGGCAATTTCGCTGACCAAGGCGGGGCTGTACGCGCCCTCCTCGGTTCAGTCGGATATGTCACCAATCGCCGCTTACGCCGCGGTCGCCCTTGGCGTCAAGAAATGCTGGCTCGCCTACGCCAAGCCAAGGCTTCCCAATCACAACTTCGATGGCGAGGCCTCGCTGGACAACGGCGGGCAGGCGAAAATTGCGATATATGAAAAGGTCGAGGGCCAGAAGCTTGGTCGGTTTGCATTTCGCGTGGATTTGAAAGCGGCAGGCAATGGCGCGCTGGTCGAAAGCGTCAATTTGCGCCTTAGCGACCAGGATAGCGAGCGCCTGCAGGCCGACGTTGCGCGCTGGTCTCGCGGGCAGGAAGGCTGTTCGTAATCAAACTGTGACCACGCCGCCGCACCATTATCCATGATGGGTCGTTATCAGGCGCGTGACATTTTTCGAACTTAATTCGCCCCCTATTTTGCGACACTTTTCAGGGGTGTACATTTTGATTCAACAGTTCGCGTTGTCCGCCCTTGTGCTCAGTCTGGCTGTGGCGGGCAGCGCGTGCTCAAAAAAAAACTCGGCCATATCGCAGTTAAGCGGCGCTGAGGCGCAGCGTATCTCGTTTGGCGCTCCTCAAACTGTGCATACTGACTTCTACTCAAAAATGCTGTCATGCTGGTTTGGCGGACAACAGCCCTTGTTGAATGGATATCGCACCGACACCAAACCTGGGCTCACCTCGATAGCTGGAGAGCGTTTTCCGAATTCGGCCTCTGCCATCCGCATCTTTCCAGACACCGGACAAGGCTACCGCGGCGACCAGGGTTTTGAGGTTGAATTTCACCCGTACAATGAGAATACCCTGATATCGACGCGCAATCTCTCCATGCCGCCGGAACTAGCGGCAAAGCTTCGGCGTGATATAGAGACCTGGGCTTTCGGACGCGGCGATTGCGGGAATGGCGCGCCGCAACCAGCGGACACGCTTACTCCTTTGCCACCGTTACAATATCAGCGGGCTTGAAACCAGTTTTACTACGCCCGGTAGTCCTGAACACGGGTGGCGCGCAAGCCGGGAAGCCCGTGACGGTCAATCGACCGCTGCCAGCTCAGGAATTCAT
Organism: Hyphomicrobiales bacterium; assembly: GCA_034440495.1. Lineage (GTDB taxonomy): Bacteria > Pseudomonadota > Alphaproteobacteria > Rhizobiales > Rhodomicrobiaceae > JAWXCE01. Next base: position 19,396 of record JAWXCE010000012.1, read on the forward strand.
CAACGGTTAACTTGTAGCGGCCACACGCCTCCTCCAGGCTAAGAAGGCCGCCACGCACTGCGGCGACGACTTCAGCCTTGCGGCGGATAACCCATCGTTTGGTGTTCGACGGAGGCAGATCGGCGATGGTTAAGGGGGCGCCATCCGGGCCAATCACATATTTTACGCGCGCTCTATATTGTTCGGTCATCGTACTCTCAACAAAAAAACCAGACCACATCGAGGGTGAGAGTAGCGAGACGGATTTAATGCGGACTTAAGCCGATTGGTGAACGAGAAATATATTGGAGATAGTTTGCAGGACAGCCCGCGACTAGCGCAACCCTGGCGTGCAAACAACGCCTTCGTGGCGACGTGGTGTACAATATCTTGCGCGTGGTTGGTTCTGCGCCATATCTGCATGGAAGCAAAGTCACGCGAAAAATTTGCCTGCGAGACAGGCCCGCGCTACAATAATGGTTATGTCGATACACACAAACATGAAAAGCACGCCGGATGAGCGGGTTCGCAACCTCCAGAACGACGTCGCATTGAACAGCCTCGGCCTCCCCAAGAGGCCTGAGGATACGCGCGTCGTCGTCGCAATGTCGGGCGGCGTGGACAGCTCCGTTGTGGCTGCGCTGCTGAAGCGTGAGCGCTATGACGTCATCGGCATCACCATGCAGCTTTACGATCATGGCGCGGCGGCCGCGCGTAAAGGCGCTTGCTGTGCGGGCCAGGACATTCACGACGCGCGCCGCGTTGCTGACGCTATCGGCATCCCGCATTTCGTACTGAATTACGAGGAGCGCTTCAAGCTCGCCGTCATCGACCCGTTCGCCGCGAGCTATCTGGAAGGCGAGACCCCGATTCCGTGCGTTAAGTGCAATCAGTCCGTCAAATTCACCGATCTGCTTGGCGCGGCGAAGGATTTGCAGGCCGATGTTATGGCGACCGGGCACTATATCGCCAGTCGCCCGCACAATGGCGCGCGGGCGCTGTTCCGGGCAGCAGACGAGGCGCGCGATCAGAGCTATTTCCTCTTCGCCACAACGCACGAGCAGCTCGATTTCCTGCGTTTTCCGCTTGGCGACATGAGCAAGGACGAAACACGGCGTCTCGCGGCCGAGTGCGGTCTGCCCGTCGCCTCCAAGCCGGACAGTCAGGATATTTGTTTCGTGCCGACAGGGAGCTACACGCAAATCATCGAACGTCTGCACCCTGGCGCCGCCGAACCCGGCGACATTGTGCACCTCGACGGGCACGTGCTGGGCCGCCATGATGGCATCGTAAAATATACGATTGGTCAGCGCAAAGGCCTGGGCGTCGCCGCTCCGGAGCCACTGTTCGTGGTGCGGCTGGATCCGGTGCAACGCCGCGTTATCGTCGGCCCTCGCGAAGCTCTCGCGACCTACCGCATTGCATTACGCGATGTGAACTGGCTGGGGGATGACCCGCTTAGCGCGCATGGAGATGCGGAGATTGCATTGTGGGTGAAAGTCCGCTCGTCGCAACCGCCAGCGCCAGCGACGCTTGTCATCACGCAAGGCCGCGCCACCGTTGAATTGCACAATGGCGAGCATGGCGTATCGCCCGGTCAAGCCTGCGTGTTCTATGACAACGGCGAACCACGCGCCCGTGTGCTTGGCGGCGGCTGGATCGCCGCAGCCGTGAAAGCGCCCGCATCTTAACCCACCCTCCAGGAAACAGCCGTGGCCAAACCAGCAGCTTTAGACGATGACGCCGTGCGCCGCGCTTACCGGCGCTGGGCTCCGGTTTACGATTACAGCTTCGGCGTCATCGCCGGGCCGGGTCGGCGGCGCGCGGTGCGGCTCATCAACGAAAGCCATGCAGGCCGCGCGGCGAAAGTGCTGGAGGTTGGCGTCGGCACGGGCCTTTCGCTTCCCGGCTACGCGGCCAGCCTTCAAATCACGGGCATCGACCTTTCGAACGAGATGCTGGCGAAAGCGCGGGAGCGGGTTGCGAAAGACCGGCTGGCGAATGTCGCCGGACTATACGAAATGGACGCCTCCGCAATGACTTTCGCCGATGCGTCATTCGACACTGTCGTCGCCATGTATGTGATGACCGTCGTGCCCGATGCGGCGAAAGTGATGTGCGAGTTGGACCGGGTTTGCGCGCCGGGTGGCGAGGTGATGCTGGTTAATCATTTCAGCCAGGATCACGGCGTTCGCGGCTGGGTGGAGCACAAAATGGCGCCATTTGCGCAGACGCTCGGCTGGCACCCGGTTTTCTCACCTGAACGCGTCATGGTTTGCGACCGCCTGACGCTGACGGAGAACCGGCCGTTGTTCCCGGCGGGGCTCTTCTCGCTTTTGCGATTCCGCAAAGGCGGCTAATTCATTCCAAATGACAAAAAGGGCCGCGTGAAACGCGACCCTTTCCGTGAGACTGGCTGTGGTTACAACCCAGATGCGCAACTGTACAGTGCGTCGATCCAAGTATGTCAGACTGACAATGGAGGCTGCTCCACCGTCAGGGAGACAAACCAAGGCTGCACCTTCAGCATTGAAATCCCACTCGACATTGGATCACCTCCTTCCGTTTGTTTAAACTATAGTAATCATTACATGATCCGCCCAATGTGTAAAGTCACGAAAACGAATACTGCTCGTCTTAGGCAAAAACGTCGCAGATCGGCAACGCAACGCCCGATGGGTCAAGCCGCAATTCGCCCTCATCCACAAATCCGCGTTTCGATCAGATCGCCGCTTGCCCGCGCATGATGAATAATCATTTCTTTCTCGGTATCGACGATGAGATAATGCTGGACAGTGGCGATACTGAAATACCCCAGCAGTTTGGCAGCTTTATCAATGTGTTTCGTGCCTGGCGAGAGGACTTCCACCACGATGACCGGATTGGTGACGACAAGAACTTTTGCGGTTTGGCAAGCATAAATTCAAATTACCATAGAAATGCGCCGTTGAAAACCTGACGCCGGTCATACACCTAAAAGCGCGGGCAGTTCGGCAAGGCTTTCTATGATGGCGCGGGGCGCGGCCGGCATACGCTCGGGCGGAAGGCGGGCGCGATTGACGTGAACGGCGTGAAAGCCAAATTGCGCGGCGCCCGCTACATCCCAACCATTGGACGAGACAAAGGCGATATCTGCGGCTTCGACCTGCAAAACCTCCGTCGCAAGGGCGTAAACCCTTGGCGAAGGCTTGTAAACGCCCGCCATCTCGATGGAGAGCACCGCGTCGAAAACGCCGTTCATCAGCGCGGAGGTAACGGCCTGCTCCAACATCTCCGGCGCGCCGTTCGACAAAATTGCCGTGCGCAGACCGGCGGCGCGCAAGGCGCTGACGGCTGATAAAGCGTCCGGATAAGCATCGAGCGAGCGGTACAGGCTGAGGAGGCGCGAGCGCAGGCTTTCATCGGTAATGCCGGTCGTCTCTAGCGCGTAGTCCAAGCCGTCCTGCGTTACCTGCCAGAAATCGGCGTGGACACCCATGAGGCTGCGCAGCCATGTGTATTCAAGCTGTTTGAGCCGCCAAAGTTCGGAAAGCCGCGCTGCTTTCGGCCCGATCTCGCCCAGCAATTTCGCTGTCGGCGAATGCACGTCGAACAGCGTGCCGTAAGCGTCGAACACCACAGCTTTGACCGATGGAAAGGCCGTCATGATGTCCTCAGAACGCGAACGGTTTGTCGGGGCCTAGCGAGGCGATAAAGAACGCGACGCCCATGAGCAGCAAAAACAGCGAGCCGCCAATCGCCGCGCCAGCCTCGATGCGTCTCGCCGTGACGCCGCCGCCGCCGGTCAGGCGCACCGCAAGGTCGCGCGAGCCCACCGCCAGCACCGCCAGCGTCGAAACGGTAATCGCCGTGCCGACCGCCATCGCAAAGGTCGATGCGACGCCCGCCCATAACAGCCCTTGCGATAGCGCAAAAACGAGCACCAGAATCGCGCCCGAACATGGCCGCAAACCAATCGCCAGTATAATCGCCGCCGCCTTGCGCCACGACAGATCGCCTTCGAGTTGCGCGGGGTCGGGCGCGTGACTATGTCCGCATCCGCAATCCGGCCCATGCGTGTGTGCATGATAGGTATGACCGTGGTTGCCATGAGACGCGCGCGGCGCGGCGACAGACACAGCCGCAGCGGAGAGTGAGCGCATCGGCGGCGCGGCGAACGCGGGCAAGCCGCGCCTAACGGCTCCAACTAGCATCCATGCGCCGACAAGCGCGACCATCGCAAAACTAAATGTCTCCAGGTTTCCAACGGCGGTCTCGATCCGGATATTGGCGGCGCGCATCGCAACGAGAAGGACGCCCACCAGCACAATGGCCGAAATCGCTTGCGCCAGTGACGCCAGCACCGCCAATATCACGCCTCGTCGCAATGTGCGCTCGTTGGCCAACACATAGGATGAGATGATCGCTTTGCCATGCCCAGGCCCGGCCGCATGAACCACCCCGTAAATGAAGCTGAAAAATGCCAGAGTAAAGCCCGCCAGCACGGGACTTTCCTGTTTCAGATCGCGCACTGCGCCGCTCATGCGTCCGCTCAGGTAGCTTTGAGTCTGCTGAATCCACTCCCACACACTGGTCGCGCCTTGCTGGTCAGCAGCATTTGCGTTTGCCTGTAGCGTAGTATCGAACTTGATTTCCGAAGTTGTACCGGATGCGCCAGCATCAGCCGCCGCCAGCTCCGCGCCTTCATCGTCTTGGAACGCCAGCAACTCCTTTTGCGCGGCGGCTTCCTCCTCCTGGGCCGAAGCAACCGCCGCAGCGCCGCAGTCGATCCGCACTTTTGGCGCGAATTGCGCGCCGATATCGGCGTTGGGGTCGAGTGTTTCAAAATAAGCTTCGCTAAGAGTTGTCGGCGAGGCGGGAACAGCATCGGGGCGGGCGATGATCGAGGCGCAGTCTGACGCGGCACCGACAAGTTTCACAGGAGCGTCCGCTGCGAATTTGAACGAGATGTAGTTCACCGGGTCGTAAATGGAAAACGCGAATTTGCCCTGCTCGACGGGCGGAAGCGGCGCCGTCAGATCGGAGTTGAAGTGCAGCGTAAGCAGATCGCCCTCGAACTCCAGCCAGTAATCGCGCGGCGGCTGAACAGCCAGTTTCTGGTCGCCAGTCTTCGGGAATGTGAAATAATCGAATTCCTTCAGACTTTCGATATTAATATCTGCAAGCGATTTAAGCTCCGCTTTATCGTATTTACCGTCGTTATTCGCATCAAGACCATAGGTGGCGAAGGACGAATACATTTCGTCAAACGTCCATGTCTGTTTGAAGCCGGTTATGGATTTGTCGGCGCCATACAGCACGTCGGTTTTCATAGTGACGAAAACGTGCGGATGCGAGCGCGCCACCCTTGCGAAAAGCGTGGAGCCTAACATCAGTGCAAGCACAGTTCCGAAAACTAAAAAACGTTTCATGCGTGTCACCGGGCGCGGTTGAAAACAAATTCGTCGAGCATTGCTATTAGCATATTGCGGCAACTTGGGGAAACAACGGCGATGAGTTTTACGTCTGGACGAGTTATGCAATAGTATACTATTACAAAGAAGCGGCTGTGCGTTACGGCCTCTTTAGAGGATTTAGGAGGGAAGATGCTTTTGAAAATAGCAACCATGCGAGCGATGTGTTTTGCCGTGATAGCTGCGGTGCCAATGCGCACCGCCGCCGCAGAGGAATTCGATGTCGTCGTCACCATTGCCCCCGTGCACTCACTCGCCGCCAGCATAATGGAGGGCGTGGGAGAGCCAAAACTGCTGCTGGGCGGCGGGGCGTCCGCGCACACCTACTCCATGAAGCCGTCGGACGCCAAAGCGTTGCAAAAAGCGCGGGTTATCGTGCAAGTCAGCGATGCCTATGAAGTGTTTCTACAAAAGGCGCTGAAGACCCTGCCCAAAAATGCAAGCGTCATCACTCTCGATGAAGTTGCAGGCATGGATCTCCTGCCGGTGCGCGAGGGCGGCAATTTTGAAGAGCATGAGGATGAGAGAGACAGCCACGATCATGGGAAAAAGAAAGCCGGTAAGCACGATGAGCACGATCACGGCGGCAAAAAAGCGAAGGGCGCTGACAGTCATGAAGAGCACGGCGATCATGACGTTCACATATGGTTCGATCCGCAAAACGCGATGATGATCGTTGATGCCCTAGCCGCCGAATTCAGCAAGGCGGCGCCGGAACATGCGGCGGCGCTTAGCGCGAATGCGGCAAAAACCCGGGAAAAGTTGAAAGCTCTGGATAGTGAAATTGCATCGCTGCTGGAGCCGGTCCGCAAGAAGCCCTTCATCGTGTTCCACGATGTGGTGCAATACTTCGAGAAGCGCTATGACGTTACCGCGGTCGGGGCCGTCACTCTCAGCCCTGAGCGGCAACCCAGCGCGAAACGCTTAAAAGAAGTGCGCGCGAAAGTGGCGTCGCTCGGCGCAGCATGCGTTTTCGCTGAACCGCAGTTCTCGCCAAAGCTGGTGGACACCATCATCAGCGGCACGCAGGCTAAAAAAGGCACGCTTGATGAGATCGGCGTCGGCTTAAAGCCAGGCCCTGATCTGTATTTCGAGTTCATCCGCGCCAACGCGAAAAGCCTGCGCGATTGCCTTGGCTCCTGACCGTGCAAGCAAAAGGCCGGAGGATTAAATCCGGCCTTTCAGAATAACGTTTGAAACGGATCAAACCGTTTTATAGCGCTGCCAAGTGATGATGACCTTGGCGCCGACGCGCGTCCGCTCATACAAATCCACCACATCGTTGTTGTACATGCGCACGCAACCTTTTGAGACCGACTCGCCGATCAGCCACGGCGCGTCCGTACCGTGTATGCGATAAAGCGTGCTGCCGAGATAAAGAGCGCGAATACCCATCGGGTTGCGCGGATGACCGCCGGGAACGCTCGCTGGCAATTTTGGGTTTTCGCGGCGCATTTCAGGCGTTGGCGTCCAGTTTGGATTGACCTGCTTCTGGCTTACAAAGCTTGTGCCAGCCCAGCGCGCTTCCGGCTTTGGTACGGCGATTGGATAGCTGATCGCCTGGCCACGGCCGGTCATGTAATAAAGACGCCGGTCGCCAAAGCTGACAATGATGGTGCCCGGGCTTTGTGGAGCCAGGATGGTTGTGGTGTGACGCCCACTCGGGCCAGGGTTGAAGGCGCGGTTCAAATCATCCCAAAAATCCGCTTTCGCTGTTTGCGGGGTGCAGACCGCCGCAAAGCCCACCCCAGTTGCGAACATCATCGCAGCGGCGGAAAGTTTCATTTTCATTAGGCTTCTCCTGTCGTCGAAAATATGTGCTGCCGTCAAAAAATCAGATCACTCCAGGTTCAAAGTCAACGAATGACATACACAGGTGCGCCGATATGCACCCGCTCATACAAGTCCGTTACGTCAGAGTTTAACATCCGAATACAACCACTTGAGGCCGCCCGTCCGATAGAGTTTGGGTCAATAGTGCCGTGAATCCGGTATTCTGACCAGCCAAGATATATAGCTCGGACGCCAAGCGGATTTTTTGGCCCCGGCGGCATGTAAACGGGTAAATACGGGCTGCGGCGGCGCATCGCGGGCGGCGGCGACCAACCGGGATTTTTACGCTTCGACTGCACAAAGCTTTCTCCGGCCCAGGAAAACCCTTCCTTACCGATCGCCACTTTATAGCGAAGCGCCATGCCGTTACCGAGAGAGTAATAAAGGCGGCGCTCGGAATTGATGATGACTATGGCTCCAAGCGGATAAGACTTTTCCATAGTGACGAGTTCACGGGCCTGCGCTGACGGGCTCGCAAAAAAAGCCGACACAGCAAAACTGCACGCGGTAATTATACTCAAGCATGCTTTTAACCACATAAACGGTCTTCCTAGAGCCATATTCACAGCCTCAAATTTTCGATTCGTAGTTAACTCAGGTCAGCAAACTTGTCTAATATAAGAATACAAAACTTGCGGACATCCTGAATATAATACTCTTTTCCGATTACACGCTTCGCAGCAAGCCCTTCTCGCAGCTTTGTGAACCCGGAGTTGCAACACGGGCCATTTGTGAAGAAGTTGTGGCGGCGATGTCACAATTGACGAACCCGCACATTTATATTGACAGCCAATAGCGCTTTTTGCAGCAGTTTTATTGGTTTAAGGTGAAATTTGAAACTTCGATTTCGAATTCATCTCCGTGAGGCTTCCCGTGGAACAACTTACCCAACTTTCAGCCTCCAATGCGGCGCGCGCCATAGCATCCGGCGAAATCAAGTCCGTAGAGCTGGTAACAGCGCTTGTCCGGCAAATCGCCGCTCGCGAGCCGGAAGTGCAGGCTTTCGTGCATTTCGATGCGGAATACCTGCTTCAGCAGGCGCGGACGGCCGATCTGGCGCGAGAGGAAGGCCGGGAGTTGGGGCCGCTGCACGGCGTGCCGGTTGCGTTGAAAGACATTATAGACACGCAGGACATGCCAACGGAGCATGGCTCCGCGCTCTTCGCTGGGCGCACACCTGGCGCGGATGCGAGCGTTGTCAATATATTGCGGCAGGCCGGCGCGATTATTCTTGGAAAGACCGTGACGGCGGAGCTTGCCGTGCTGCATCCTGGCAAAACCCGCAATCCGCATAATCTCGGCCATACGCCGGGCGGTTCATCGTCTGGATCGGCTGCCGCGGTCGCCGCACACATGGCGCCGCTCGCTCTCGGCACGCAAACCAACGGCTCCGTAATACGCCCGGCGTCATTTTGTGGAGTTTACGGCTACAAACCTAGTTTCGGCCTTATCTCCCGCCACGGCGTTTTGGAGGCGGCGCCCTCGCTCGACACCGTCGGCGTGTTTGGCCGGTCCATCGAAGACCTCGCGCTCGCCGCCGATTGCATGTCCGATTACGACGCCCGCGACGCGAGCATGTGGATGCGCAGCCGCGCGACAATGCGGCCCGTCGCCATGTCCGAGCCGCCAATCCCGCCGACATTCGCCTTTGTGAAAACACCGGTCTGGGACAAAGCGGGTGCGCAAACGCAGGAAGCCTTTCTCGAACTGGTTGACGCCTTGGGCGAGCGCTGCGCCGGAGTTGAACTACAGGCGGGATTTGAGCACGCCACAGCCTGGCTGCGCACCATAATGCTGTCGGAAATCGCTCGCAGCTACGGGCGTCTTTACGACGAGGGCCGGAGCCAGATGAGCGCCGTTTTAAGCGCTGCGATCGAAGAGGGCCGAAGTTTCAGCGCTGTACATTATTTGCGCGCCAGGCATGCGCAGAATGCGCTCTACAGCATGCTGGAAAACGTTTTCGAGGGCTTCGACGCAATTTTGACGCCGCCCGCCACCGGCCCTGCCCCGCTGGGGCTGGAGACGACCGGCGATCCCATTTTTTGTACGCTTTGGAGCTTACTCGGCGTTCCGAGCGTCAGCCTGCCGCTGCTGGAAGTCGACGGTTTGCCATTAGGCGTGCAGGTGATCGGGCAGCGCCGCGACGACGCGCGATTGCTGCGGGCGGCGCGCTGGCTCGAACGGCATTTGCAGAGCCATTCTTAATTTTCTCTTGGGTTTGATCGCACCACTGTCGCACACGTATAAACTGCCGTAGCTTTTGCACAACACATGCAGAGTGCAGCAAACAGTGATGGATAAAAACAAGAACACACGCGCTCTCGAGCGCGACAGCGAACCGGTTACGGATGCAGCGCCGCTGGAGACCGTTTCTAGAGCGCCCGCGCGCACTATGCGCACTTTAGAGCAATCTATTGGCAGCTATATCCGTCAGCAGCGGCGGCGTCTCGATCTCAAGGGCGGCGATCTGGCGGCCGCGTCCGGCATCTCCACAAGCATGTTGTCGAAAATCGAGAATGGGCAGATATCCCCGTCGCTTTCATCACTCCAATCCATCGCGGCGGCGCTCAATACGCCGCTGACCGCATTTTTCGCCAATCATGAAGAGCGCCGCGACTGCTCGTTCGTGAAATCCGGCCGGGGCGTCGCCATCGAGCGGCGCGGCACCAAGGCCGGGCATCATTATGATCTGCTAGGCCACTCTATTGCCGGAGACGTTGTGATTGAGCCGTATCTTATCAAACTCAGCGAGCAGGCGGCGCCCTACACCGCGTTTCAGCATGAAGGGGTCGAGTTGATCTACATGTTGATAGGAAAAGTTTCATACAAACATGCGGATCAAAGCTATGATCTGGAGCCTGGAGACACGCTGATGTTTGATGCCAGTGCGCCGCACGGCCCTGAAGTCTTGACGCAACTTCCGATGACCTACCTGTCGATTATCGTCTACCCACGGACTTAGTTTCTTCTAAAGAACATTATTTTCACCTCATTGACATTTCTCTTGCCGCGATGAATGCTGTCGGCGGATATCTAGGTGGGGCGCAAATGTGCGGAATTGTTGGTTTATTCGCCAAGACTCCATCAATGGAGGAGGCGCTGGGTATCCACCTTGCATCCATGCTGGGCGTGATGTGCGACCGCGGGCCGGACTCGGCCGGGTTCGCCGTCTACGGGCAGGGCCGCGCCAATTGTTTGAAAATCACGGTGCGCGCGCCCAACAATTTCGGCTTTACGGATCTGGCCGACAAAGCCAGTGAAGCGCTTGGCGAGCGCATTGACGTGCACCCTCGCGACACGCACGCCGTGTTTTTCGTGCCGGAGAGCACGGCGGAGCGGTTCAAGGCGCTCGTCGCGGCGACGCCCGGCGTGAACATCGTGAGCGCTGGCGAGCGGATGGAGCTTTATAAGGAGGTCGGGCTGCCGCCAACGGTGGCACTGCGCTTCGGTTTGGCGGAGATGTCTGGCACGCACGGCATCGGCCACACGCGCATGGCGACCGAGAGCGCCGTCACCACCAAAGGCGCGCACCCGTTCTCCACCGGGCTGGATCAATGCCTGGTGCATAACGGCTCGCTGTCGAACCACAACGACGTGCGGCGCAAATTGCAGCGCGAGGGCATGACCTTCGAAACCGATAATGACTCGGAAGTCGCCGCCGCCTATCTCGACTGGCGCATGCGCAACGGCATGTCGCTCGATAAGGCGCTGGAGGCAAGCCTTGGCGACCTCGACGGATTTTACACGTTCGTCGTCGGCACGCGCACAGGGTTCGGCGTGCTGCGCGACCCCATCGCCTGCAAGCCCGCCGTGATGGCGGAGACGGAGGATTACGTGGCGTTCGGCTCGGAATATCGCGCGCTTGCGGAGTTGCCGGGCATTGCGGCGGCGCGGGTGTGGGAGCCGGAGCCGGCCAAGGTTTATTTCTGGGAGCGGCAGCCATGATCCTTGCCGATCCGCGCATTTTCGACCTCGCCGCCGCGCCCTTGCGCGATCTGAATCAGGCGCTGCACGATCTCACGCCCGATACGAATATGCGGCACTGGCGCGTGCTGAACCCCGCCGGGCGCCATGCCATCGCCTGCGGTCTGGATGCGCCGATCACTGTGGAGGTGGAGGGTCACGCGGGCTATTACTGCGCCGGGCACAACAAGCACGCGACCGTTATCGTGCACGGCAACGCGGGCGTCGGCGTCGCGGAAAACATGATGTCCGGCCTCGTGCATGTGAAGGGCGACGCGAGCCAGGCGGCGGGCGCCTCGGCGCATGGCGGGATGCTGGTCATCGACGGCAACGCCTCGGCGCGCTGTGGCATCTCGCTGAAGGGGGCAGACATCGTCGTGCGCGGCTCGGTCGGGCATATGTCGGCCTTCATGGCGCAGGCGGGCGCGCTCATCGTGTTCGGCGATGCAGGCGAGGCGCTGGGCGACTCGCTGTATGAGGCGCGGCTGTTCGTGCGCGGATCGGTGGCGAGCCTTGGCGCAGATTGCGTGCGCAAAAAGCTCGGGGATAAGTCGAAGGCGCTACTATACGAAAAGCTGGAGGCGGCGGGGCTGGCGGGGCAAATCGACGTGGGCGAGTTCACCCGCTACGGCTCGGCGCGCAACCTCTACCATTTCCACGTCGACAACGCGGGGGCGTATTGATGATTCATTTCGCGCAGTTGGCTTCGTTACAATCCATCGCATTTTACACCTCTACGTCATCGCCGCGCTTGACCCGGCGATCCAGCGCCAGAAATGCGGCCTATCCGAAAGTCTGGATGGCCGGGTCAAGCCCGGCCATGGCGAGAAGTAGGCGAATTGATACCGGGGGTGGCAATGACTAACCACGCCAAACCGCCGCGCACGCTGCCACGCTATTCCGCCACCTTTGATCCGCACACGCTGGCGGAAATCCGGCGCGCCGCG
>JAWXCE010000013.1:0-5213 GCA_034440495.1 Hyphomicrobiales bacterium
AGGAAATGTCGCGCGGCAAGGGCGGGCTGGCGAAGATGATGGGGATGGGCGGAGCGGGGGGCGGCGGCGGAATGCCGGGTATACCCGGGGGCGGCATGGGCGGATTTCCCGGGGGCTTTCCAGGCGGCGGCGGCCTGCCCCCCGGCGTCACCCCCGAAATGCTGGAAGCCGCCAAGAGCGGCAAACTCCCCGGCCTTCCCGGCGGCATGACCGGCTTGCCAAAGGGCTTCGGCGGTCTACCGGGACTACCGGGTTCCGGCGGCTTCCTCGGTAAAAAGAAATGAATAATAAAGAAACCATCAGAGAAATAGCTCAACTCTTGCGCGAGAAAGCTGATCTCATGGAGGCTTTTGCAGCAGGAATTTTCGAAACCAAACTCGATCTAAAATACCGTGCCGATTGGAACTCCAAGAGTGAAGGCCATGTTGAGCATTATATAACTCGTAGAGACGAGCTTTTTGATCATGATAGCAATGAAATGGTTTGGGTGTTGTTGAATAAGCGAATGACTTTGATTGATGACAGGCTTAGTGAGCTTGGTGTCAAATTTGAATCTATTGTCGGCGAATAAAGATGCAGGGATTAGAAGAGAAATATTTTAGGCAGCTGGGCGACTTCGCGCAGACGGAGAGCGGCCGTCAGGTTTATCGCCACATGGACATCATCAACATCAAGACGGGGAGCCTGCTCACCCACGTCTCGCTGATGACGGCGGCGCTTGGCCTGTTCGCCTCGCGCTTTATTACGGAGCCAAAGTTCAACCTATTCGAAATCTCGATCCTCGTCGAACTGGTCTGCTACGTGAATATCTCGATGTGGCTGCTGTTCTGCATCAACATCACCTCGCCCGCCACGTTTTACGGGGAGTCGTTTGTCAATAACGGCGTTAAGTTCGAGGAAAAAATTGTTCGGGTCGCAGCCCGCCGACGCAACATTTACAACGCCTGCCTGAAAACGACGATCGGGCTGACTCTGGTCTTTCTGCTCACGCTGATCGCAAAGATATTTGGACTTATCTGAACTATAAACACGAAGGAAAAACGGACAATGGCACTGAAAATCAGACTGGCGCGGGGCGGCGCGAAGAAACGTCCATATTATCGCATCGTCATCGCCGAGGCGACCGCGCCACGCGACGGCCGTTTCATCGAGAAGGTCGGCACGTATAACGCCATCCTGCCGAAAGACCATGTTGACCGCGTGCTCATCGACCAGGAGCGCGTGAAATACTGGCTCTCCGTTGGCGCGCAACCGACCGATCGCGTGCTTCGCTTCCTCGCCGAGCGCGGCCTCGCGACACGCCCCGCCCGCAACAACCCGGAAAAAGCCGTTCCCGGCAAGAAAGCCACCGAGCGCGCCGCCGAGAAAGCCAAAAAGGCCGAGGATGCAGCCGCCCAGGCCGCTTAAGCTGGCCATAAGGTTCTGCCTCGCCGCAAGGTGCAATGAGACGCTACGTAGCGATGGCGCGCCGTGAGCGCCCCGTCTAAAAACCTCGTGTTGCTTGGCCACATCGGCGCGGCGCACGGGCTGAAAGGTGAGGTGCGGATCGAGTCCTACACCAGCGACCCGGTGGATATTGCGTCCTATGGGTCTCTTACGGGGACAGATAGCGTGCGGGTGTTTCACATCGTCAGCTTACGCCCCTTAAAAGGCGGCGCGGTCATTGCCACACTGAAAGGCGTCAGCGACCGCAGCGCCGCCGAGGCGCTGCGCGGGGAAAAACTCTACGTACCGCGCGAGCGCCTTCCCGCGCCTGATAAGGACGAATTTTATCACGCCGATCTAATTGGGCTGGCGGCGGTCAATATTGACGGTGAGCGCATCGGCGAAATTGTCGCCGTGCAGAATTTTGGCGGCGGCGATTTGCTCGAAATCCGCCTCGATGGCACGCGCAAAACGGAGTACGCGCCTTTCACAGAAGCCTTTGTGCCAGTTATAGATATCGCCGCTGCCGAGGTTACCGTCATCATTCCAAAGCCGGGTGTACACGGCGTGCAAGCTTGAAAGCGAGCGGGCCGCTTACTTATCCATCGTCGCAATGCGGGTTTTGACCGGGGCGCGCTTCATCAGTTCGTCGATCCGAACCCGCTCCTTCTTATAGTCCGCCAGCATACGGCCCTGAAGCTGACGGCTGCGTGGCACGTGAACCGACTGAGGGTTCATATGCCGGTTATTCACCAACACCTCGTAATGCAAGTGCGGCCCCGAAGACAACCCAGTCGAGCCGACATAACCGATAATTTGCGCCTGCCGCACCTTCGCACCTTTCACCATGCCTGGCGCAAACCGCGACATGTGGGCATAAGCCGTTTTGTAGCCGTTGTTGTGACGGATGCGGATGTAATTGCCGTAGCCGCCCTCACGCCCCGCCACCTCCAGCACGCCGTTGCCGGCCGCGAAAATCGGTGTGCCAGTCGGCGCGCCCCAATCGACGCCGGTGTGCAGTTTGCGATAGCCGAGAAGCGGATGGCGGCGATAACCGAAGCCTGACGTAAGACGGCCAGCCTTGATCGGCGTGCGCATCAAGAACTTTTTCGAGTTCGAGCCCTTGTCGTCATAATAGTCTGTCAGGCCATCCGGCGTGCGAAAACGGTAATAGCCCTGCGTTTCGCCGCCTATGGTGAACGACGCGTATAATAGCTCGCCAGGCTTCTCCTGCACGCTCTCGTCCAGCACCACTTCATAAAACAGCTCGAAACCGTCACCCGTCTGCACACGCAGCTTATAGTCCACGTCATAGGAATGAATGCGCAGGAACTTATTGATAAAATCCGTGGGCAAGGTTTCCGCGCGCGCCGCCTGATAAGCGCTCATATAGACCGTCGAGCGTTGCGGGTAATTGGATGATAGCTCCTCGCTATAGCCTGGCAACTCCACGGGATCCTCGCTCAAGCCATATTCGCCCGCCGCGTTGCGTTTTACTGTTAGCAATGGTTGCCCAGCTTGAAACAGGCTAATCTTTAATGGCTCCTTGGGAGCGGCCAGATCGCCATCTCCGTCCAAAACGGTGTAGCGCAGTTCCTGCCCGGCTTTGAGTTTGGCGCCGCCGAGCTTGGTGGATATTACGTCAGCGATGGCGCTGGTCTGCCAGGCTTCCGCGCCGATCGCTTTAATGACGCCGGGCAAAGTGTCCGAGGTTTTAACGATGACCGACCGTGTTATGACATCTTCCTCGGCTTCCGTTTCCTCGTCTATTGACTTGGCCGCGATCGTCAAACCCTTCGTACTGACGATGGTTTTGACTTCTTCAGGCTCGCCCGTGTCTTGCGATACAACCTGTCCCGCGTCTTCGGCCTCGGCGTCGCCGGGCAGTATCGCCGGGCGCAAATTAGCCTCGCTTTCTGAATAAAGGGCGTCCGCATCTGCCACGAATCTTTCAATGTCGTCGTTTGAAAGCTCCTGACCATCTTCCTGAGGAAGAAAGCCCCCTGCCAGTTCAAATACTCGCGCCTCGACACGGGGGTCGGCCACGGGGGCCAAATCCACATCCTCCACTTCTTTTCGCGCTGCGGGTTGCGCGTCGCTGCCGTACAGATCAATTGGATTGAGGACTGGTATGGAGTCTGCGTTTGCTGGCCGCTCAGTCGCGAGGCTGGCGACAACGCGAGCATATTGCTTAATCTGGATAAATTCGCGAGCGTTACGCCGCTGTACGATCGAATCCTGGATTGTATGCCTGGTAGTCAGGCCCTTTGCTGTGATCGTGATGCGCCCTGTTTTGCGTCCTAGCGTAGTCGCATCTTCATCAATCAAAACCCCAGCCTGCTTCGGCTGCAACGCTTTTATGCCTTCACGACGGATGGATGCGATCATACCGCTTCCATCTTCGATATTCATAGACGCATACATAACCACGCCGATAACCGCCAGACCGCATGCACCAATAATACAGGTTGAGATAAGCCATTTGAGTCGTGAAACGAACCGGCGGCTGCTTGTGTCGCCGAGATAGATTTTAGTCAATGCGTTGCCGGAACGCGCGCCGTACACTTGAGGCAGGTTTGCCACCGTGCTGTATGTTTTGCCGGGCGACTTGAATTGCTGGTTTAAAGGATGTTGCGGACGGTCGAGCAAAGTTCGCTTCCTGATAGTGAGCTAAGGTGCTGGAGCAGGCGTTTTTTGCCCTATACAATGACCGTTATCAAGAATTTGACGCACCATTATACGCAATGGTGGCGGAATAGCGGTAATAAACCAGAAGTGTGGTTTCTTGAAATTTCTGGTTGCGAGCATATATTGTTTTCATCGAAAGGCGTAGTGCAAAATGGATTTTAAAAAACTACAATTTCTATCAGTGCGTTAACGCTTCCTTCACCTATTTCACACAAACTGAAGTTATCAAGACGTTGTTTTTGTAGTGTCGTTTTGGTGTTGTCCTAGTTGTCCCCACAAGCCCTTATTCGGGCGTCAAAAAAATTTTTGCTTTGTTGTTGACAGGGGGAGGGCAAATGGGTAGAAATTGGGTCTGCACGGTGACGCCGCTTGTGACAGCAAGTTGCGCTCTATCGTCCAGGGAATTCAAATCAGAATAAAGCGGGGATGTTGAGTGATCCAAAAGGTCATCGGCGCTACCACTATCTGGTCTGGTGAAGCTTTTGTAAGCTTTAAAAATGCTTCGGCGCTAGCCGAGGCAAACGCGCTCTTTGACATTGTTGACATGTTTGAAGAAAGAGAAATGCGGACGGCGGAGTCCTGGCTGTTCCTGGAAACAGGGACTAAAGACTTTGGCGGTCCTGCATAACTTCAGATTCATGCGCCCAAGGCCTTGCGCCTTGAGGGTATAATCTGATTAGGACTCTAAAAATTCCTAAATGCAGTAAAGACCACGTTCGGGGCTTCGGCCCTTAACGGAACCAAGATCAATCTTTTCAATTTGAGAGTTTGATCCTGGCTCAGAACGAACGCTGGCGGCAGGCTTAACACATGCAAGTCGAACGCCCCGCAAGGGGAGTGGCAGACGGGTGAGTAACGCGTGGGAACCTTCCTTTCGATACGGAACAACTCAGGGAAACTTGAGCTAATACCGTATACGCCCTTCGGGGGAAAGATTTATCGTCGAAAGATGGGCCCGCGTAGGATTAGCTAGTTGGTGAGGTAATGGCTCACCAAGGCTTCGATCCTTAGCTGGTCTGAGAGGATGATCAGCCACACTGGGACTGAGACACGGCCCAGACTCCTACGGGAGGCAGCAGTGGGGAATATTGGACAATGGG
>JAWXCE010000014.1:0-11507 GCA_034440495.1 Hyphomicrobiales bacterium
CATCGGCCTGTTCATGCCGATCCTGCCGGAGAGCAACCCCGAGCGGGCGGGCTTCATCGCGGCGCACCAATCGCTGGGGCTGACCGTGCTGGCGCTGGTTAGCAACCCGCAATCCTATCTGTGCGGCTTTTGCGCGGGGCTTCTGTTCCTGCCAACCACAGTCGGCGATATGATCTGGGGCGTGCCGATGCTGCAACAGGCCTTTGGCGTCGACCACGCCACCGCCGTCAATCGTGCCGCCATGATCCCGCTTGGCTGGGTGTTCGGCGCGCCGATGCTTGGCTACGTCGCCGACCGGATGGGCCGCCGCAAGCCGGTGCTGATCGCCAGCGCCTTCGCCATGCTGGTGATTGCGGCCGCGATTCTTTACCTGCCCGCCGGATATATCCCGCCTTACATCGGCGGACTATTGTTTGGCTTTGTGTCGGGCGCCGCGATGATCCCCTACGCCATCATCAAGGAAGTAAACCCCGACCGCGTTAAGGGCAGCGCGACGGGCGCGACGAATTTCCTCGTCTTCTCGCTGAGCGCCATTGCCGCGCCGTTGGCGGGCTGGGCGCTGCAAAAGCTATCGGGAGGCCAGCCGCTTGATTTGAAGGACTTCCAGCAATGGGGATTTCTTGGCCTTGCCGCCATCGCGGTTGGGATCGTGCTTGCCTTCTTCCTGAAAGAAACAGGCTCGGCGGCCAGGACGCCGCTCATCGCCATACCAATTCCTCCGCTGGTCATTGGCAAACCTCTGCAAGCTTGAACCAAACATCGCCCGGCGAAGTGTGCCGATCAGCCCCAACACCAGGCGCACCGCGACCAACGAGCCGATGGCGTAGCGAGACCAGACATGCAGTGCGCTCGGATCGCCGCCCTCTCCGCGCTAAGATAAGAGATGGCGAATGCGATAACGAGCGCCCAGTGGCCGAAGCGGATCAGGAGGTCCCAGACCGGGACGCGCGATGGTGACGGCCTGTTTCATAGGGTTTCCTTTTGTGGACGCGCTTTATGCGGTAACTTAATCGCTGCGCCTTGGGAAACGGATCCGCCTTGATAACAATCAAAGTCGTGCTCAAATCTCGGCTCAGCCCGCTTTCGGCTGTGCGACCAGCCACCCCGCGCCAGGCAGATTGATTTGCATCAATGCGCCACACCCCAGGGCCTTTAGACTTTCCGGACATGTATCTAAAAGGAGAGTCCTATGCCGACCAAAATGAGAGCCGCGATTTTTGTCGAAGCCGGGCGCATCGTGCTCGGCATGAAGCCGATCCCCGACATCGGCCCGCTCGACGCGCTGATCCGCATCACCACGACCACAATTTGCGGCACGGACATCCACATCCTCAAGGGCAAATATCCGGTCGCCAAAGGGCTGACAATCGGGCATGAGCCGGTCGGCGTCATTGAAAAGCTCGGATCAAGCGTCACGGGCTTCAGGGAAGGCCAGCGCGTCATAGCGGGCGCCATAACACCGAGCGGCACGAGCAACGCCAGCCTGTGCGGCTGCGGCTCGCAGGACGGCCCCGGCACGAAACACGGCTGGAAAGCGGCTGGCGGATGGAAATTCGGCAACACCATCGATGGCTGCCAGGCCGAATATGTGCGGGTGCCGGACGCCGAAGCCAATCTTTGCGCTGTGCCCGATCATCTCACCGACGAGCAGGTTTTGATGTGCCCGGACATCATGTCTACCGGCTTCAGCGGCGCGGAGACCGGCAAGGTGCGCATCGGCGACATCGTGGCGGTGTTCGCGCAAGGACCGATTGGCCTATGCGCGACAGCGGGCGCCAAGCTTGCAGGCGCGTCGGTGATCATCGGCGTCGATACGGTGCCCGCGCGGCTGGCGGTGGCGAAACAACTCGGTGCGGATCATGTCATCGACTTTAAAAAAGTCGATCCGGTGACAGAAATCATGCGGCTGACGGATGGGCGCGGCGTGGATGTGGCGATTGAAGCGCTCGGCACGCAAGGCACGTTCGAGTCCGCCCTGCGCGTATTGCGACCCGGTGGCACGCTGTCAAGCATCGGCGTTTATTCGAGCGATTTGCGCATTCCGCTCGATGCATTTTCGGCGGGGCTCGGCGACAATAAAATCCTGACTACGCTGTGCCCGGGCGGCAAGGAGCGGATGCGCCGATTGATGTCGGTGGTCGCATCCGGTCGCATCGATTTGCGACCTCTCGTCACCCACCGCTTCAAACTCGACGACATCGAGGTGGCCTATGAGCTGTTCGCTCACCAGCGCGACGACGTGTTGAAGGTGGCGATCACTCCATAAATAGTTAAAATTTTTAAGTAGGCGGCATTTGCCTGGAACAGACGCCATTGCTTAGCGGTTATATATTGGGGAGCAGCGTCAACGCAGGCCCTGATAAGCAAAAAATGGGTTATGTGCGCTTTCGCCCTCATCGCTGTCGTTTTTTGTAGCGCAGACCATGACAGAGATGGCTTATGCTCTCGCACAGTGGCCAGCAGTTCGATTATGCACCTTTATTAAAGCCAATCGATGTACGTTCCGATCTGGAGCGCGAAATTGCACGCGGGCCGACACGGCGATTGCAGGCGAAAGAACACGTATTCATCGCTGGCGACCCGCGTTCCTCGCTCTACCGCCTCGATAGCGGCGCGGTGTGCCTTTACCAAATCTTGTTAAGCGGCCGCAGGCGGGTCACAGGTTTTGCTTTCGCCGGGGATATATTTGGCATGGGAGCGCTCAGCCAGCACGCTCTGAGCGCCCAGACACTTCGGAGGACGCGGTTGCATAGCATTCCAACCACAACACTTAGCCGCCTCGCTTTCAACGATCCGCATTTCGGCATGACACTCTATGAGGCGGCGTGCCGAGAACTGGCGGGCACGCAGCAGACGCTGCTAACCATCAAGCGCCCTGCCTTGGAGCGGCTCGCGATATTTCTATTGTTCTCGATGCAGCGCAATCGACGAAATGGCGAAGATCCAGAAACCATTGTGTTGCCGATGACGCGTGCCGATATCGGAGATTTCCTAGGGCTGACGATTGAAACGGTGAGCCGGATGTTCACGAAACTTCAAGCCGAACACATCATCGAGATCAAACGACGCGGACCGATCCACGTGCTCGACATAGACAAACTGAGGACATTGGGCGCTCCCGAACAAACGGCTGGGAATTAGAAACGCATGTCATCGCTTCATCTTCACCCGGAAACTCATCGCGTATCGCGGATTGGATGGCTGCGAGCGGCCGTGCTCGGCGCCAATGACGGCATCGTCTCGACCGCGAGCTTGATCGTGGGCGTCGCAGCCTCCGCCGCGCCGCAGGACCAGATTTTGATCGCGGGCGTCGCGGGATTGGCGGCGGGCGCGATGGCGATGGCGGCGGGCGAATATGTTTCGGTCAGTTCGCAATCCGACACAGAGCAGGCCGATCTTGCCCGGGAGCGCGCCGAGCTGGAGACGCAACCCGATTTTGAGCGGGAAGAACTCGCCGCAATTTACATTGCGCGCGGCCTGGACATCGCGCTCGCTCGCGAAGTCGCCCGCCAGCTTATGGCGAAAGATGCGCTTGGCGCCCATGCGCGCGACGAACTCGGCATCTCTGAAATCACCGCCGCACGGCCGATCACCGCCGCGTTTACGTCCGCCGCCACCTTCACGGCTGGCGCTGCGATGCCGCTGCTTATGGTGCTCGTGTCACCAGCCTCGATGCTCGTCTGGACGGTGTCGGCGGCATCGCTGGTGTTCCTGGCGCTCCTCGGCGCCATCGGCGCGCAGGCAGGCGGCGCCAATATTTTGCGGGCGACGGCGCGGGTCACATTTTGGGGCGCGGCCGCCATGGCGCTTACCGCAGGCATAGGCGCGCTTGTCGGCCGGGCTGTGTGAACGCACGCGACGTCTGCTTTAACCCGTAATGTCGAAGAATTAAACAACCTGGGAGGTTCATCATGCACACCACGCACAACACTTTGCCCGAAAAAATCCGTAGACAATCCGTCGAACTGCTAAACAAGCATCTGGCGACCGCCATCGATCTGCACGCGCAGGTGAAACAGGCGCACTGGAATGTTCGCGGGGCCGGTTTCATCGCCATCCACGAGCTGTTCGATAAGGTTTCGGAGGCGGTTGAGGAGTATTCCGATCAGATCGCCGAGCGCGCAGGCGGTCTTGGCGGAGCGGCGCATGGCACTATACAAATTGCGGCGGAGCGTTCCTTCCTCGTGCCCTATGCCCTCGATATCGCCGACGTGAACGCGCATGTTTTCGCCGTATCCTCGGCGCTGGCGGCGTTCGGCCAATCGGCCCGCGAGGCAGTCGGGCTTGCGACGGAGTTTGGCGATGCGGACACCGCCGATTTGTTTACGGAAATCTCGCGCGGCATCGACACCCAGTTGTGGTTCGTTGAATCCAACATTGCGCCCAAGGCCGCTCACACGCCGAAAAAATGAAATCGTGAATGTTGGGCGTCGCCGCGAATGAGTCGCGGTCTCGCTTTAGCCAAAACGGCCAGTCACATATCTCTGCGTCAAAGGCTCGCGGGGATTGATGAATATTTTTTCCGCATCGCCGACCTCAATAAGCCGCCCGAGGTGAAAAAACGCAACGCGCTGCGCTATGCGCGCGGCCTGTTGCATATTGTGCGTGACAAATACAATGGTGAAGTCACGGCGCAGATCGTTGACAAGCTCCTCCAGCTTTGCTGTGGCGAGCGGGTCAAGGGCCGAGGCTGGCTCATCCATCAGCAAGATTTCCGGTTCGATTGAGATCGCACGAGCGATGCAAAGCCGCTGTTGCTGACCGCCGGACAGCTGAAACGCGTTTTGATCCAAGCAATCTTTTAACTCTTCCCAAAGATTTGCCCGCTCAAGGAATTTTAGCACATGCGCATCCGTCTCCTTGCGGGATGAGACAAGCCCATGCAGTTTCGGCCCGTAAGCGACATTGACGTACACTGACCACGCGAAGGGGTCGGCTTTCTGCGCCACCCAACCAAACCGCTTGCGTAACTGTGTCGGATCGATTGCAGGATCGTGAACGCTGGCGCCGTCAAGCAGGATATCGCCTTCATGACGGATGTCGGGCAAGGTCTCGTTGACCCGATTGAGACTGTTGAGCAAGGTTGATTTCCCGCACCCTGACGGGCCGATAAACGCAGTGACCTCACGTGTGCATATGTCGAGGTCGATGTCGAATAACGCCTGGTTGACGCCGTACCAGAAGCTGAACTTCCGGATGCTTAGTTTGACATTATGGGCGCGATTATGCCTCGGGACTGCGCCGAGATGCACATGAAGATCCATTAAGGGCGACAGGTTCATCGGCGGTCTCCAAATCGGGGTATGCCGGATGATAGTCATGTCCGCGTTCGTGCGGCATTGACCAAGATCAATCTTGGCGCTTCTGCGCTCGTGCGAGTTTGAGCTAGATCAATGCCTCGTCCCACAAGCCGCGATCTGATGGCTCCGATACCGAAATATCCGCCAAACCGTCCGGCGCTATAATGCGCGGTTTGTGCATTATTTTCTTGGAGAGATGAGATGAAATTCGCGCTAGCCAAAACACTCGTCCTCCTCCAGTTCATGACGCCCCCATTGAGCAGCGCGGAAGAACCAGGCGATGTTGCCGCCGGCTTTTCCTACGCCGACGCAAACTGTTCGCAGTGTCATGCGGTGGAAAAAGATTATATCGAATCTCCGATTTCGAACGCTCCGACGTTTCAGGCGCTCTCGAACAAGCCTGAACTCACGGGCATGGCGCTCGCTGTTTTGCTGCAAACGCCCCACCGCGACATGCCTGACTTCGTTATCCAGCCGGGCGATCGCAACAATATCATCGCGTATATTTTGAGTTTGAAACAATAGCAGCGTGGGATTTTAAAGCTAAAAATATCGCCTGAAGCCTGTTGCGGGGCGAGGTTCGACGGGTTGCGTGATTAGATTGAGCGCAACTCGTGAAACTTTAGGATCATCGCGATCGGTTTCGACGTTGAAGCCCAGCTTCTGGCACATCGCCAGCATCGTCGTGTTCCCCGCTAGCACATCGCCGTAAAGCTGCTGCAAGCCCTCGGCTTTAGCGTAATCGACCAAATGCTGCATGAGCGCCCAGCCGATGCCTTGCCCCTGCCGCGACGAGGTGACCAGCACGGCATATTCGGCTTCGCGGTAGTCCGGATCGGCGCTAACCCTGCTAACACCAAGAATATCGCCAGAAGCCGGATCTATGGCGACGAAGGCCATCTCGCGCCCGTAATCGATCTGCGTAAAGCGCGCCATGAAGTCGTGCGGAAACTCGTCCATCGAAGTAAAGGAGCGGCTTCGAATATCCGTCGGCGACACGCCCGACAAAAAGGCTTTGTAAGCGGCTTCATCCGTAGGGAGGATCGGGCGGAGAAGAAGCGGTTGTTCGCTTTGCGTCGTGGTCGTTTTTTCCCACTGGCTCGGATAGGGGCGGATGGCGAAACGCGGGTTCGGCGTCTTGAGATGCGCCCAGGCTGGGTTCAGCTTGAGACGCGCGTCGATCGCTAGAGCGCCCTGCTCGTCGGCAAGCATGGGGTTAATGTCCAGTTCCTCGATCGCAGGGAAATCCGCGATAAGCTGCGAGATGCGCACAAGCGTTAAGGCGAGGCCATCAATGTCGGCAGACGGACGGTCGCGATAGCCTTGCAGCAGTTTGAAAACGCGCGTGCCCTCGATCAAATTCCGCGCAAGCGTCAAATTCAGCGGCGGCAATCCGAGGCATTTATCCTTGATCACTTCCACCGCCGTGCCGCCCGCGCCGAAAATGATGACCGGCCCGAAGATAGAGTCCTGGGCGACGCCCATAATCAGCTCATGCGCGCGCAGCCGGTTGATCATGGCCTGCACGGTAAAGCCGGTGATATGCGCCTCGGGCCGTAATTTGGTGGCCCGCTCCAGCATCAGCCCGACCGCCTTGCGCACATCTTCAGCGGTTCGCAGATTGAGCGCCACGCCGCCGACCTCTGATTTGTGCGAAATCTCCGGCGAGAGGATTTTGAGCGCGATCTCCGGCGTTTTTTGGAGCAATTTCCTGGCGATGGCTTCGGCTTCGTCAACGTTGCGCGCGATCCGGGCCTCGACCGTGGGGATACCATAGCAGGCCAGCAGTAATTTGGTCTCCGGGTCGGACAGCATGCCGCCGCCCGCCGCCAGACCGCGCTGGATAACCGCCTCCGCGCCTGCCCGATCAACCGTAAAATCGCGTGGCAAACTCGGCGGCGTTTCCATCAAGGCGGCCTGGGTGGTGGAAGGCGCGCACCACGTCCTCGGAGCTTTCAAACGACGGAACGCCGCCCTTGGCGAACAAGGCGCGCCTCGTCCGGCCCTGCGCCGCCGAGCCAGTTGGCCATGACGGGTTTGTGCGGCAGGCCCGCGTCATCGCGCTTTTTCAACAGGCAAGCACAGCTTTCGCGGCCTCGATTGAGGAGGCAAGGTCCGTCGGGCAATTCATGACGATGAGCGCGCCGACCGCCGGATCGTCGAGCGCGGCGCCTATTGCAGCGCCATAGCGCTCCGGCCCTGCGTCGCCGATGATGTCGATAGGGTTGCCATGGGACCATGTCGGGGGACGCGCTTTGTCGAGCCGGGCCAGCGTCGCCTCCGACAGCCTGGTGAGCGCGCCGCCGAAATCCGTTAGCTTATCCACCCCCAGAACGCCCGCGCCGCCGCCATTGGTGACGATGGTCAGCCCGTCGCTGTCGAACGGCTTGGGGCGCGTCAGCGTTTCCGCGGCGTCGAGTAATTCCTCCAGGTCGAACACCCGCAGCATGCCCGCTCGCCGCATGGCCGCATCGCTTACATCGTCAGCGCCCGCCAGCGCGCCGGTGTGGGTGAGCGCGGCTTTCGCCCCCGCCTGATGCCGACCAACCTTGATCGCAATGACCGGTTTGGCGCGGGCCGCCGAGCGCGCCGCCGACATGAACTTGGCTGGGTCGGTGATCGCCTCGATATAGAGCAGAATGGCGCGTGTATGGATGTCGCCCGTAAGATAATCCAGCATGTCGCCAATATCGACGTCGGCCATATCGCCCATCGAGACGACGTGACTGAAGCCGATATGCCGCGCCGCCGCCCAATCCAGCATCGCCCCCACCAGCGCACCGGACTGCGACACGAAGGCGAGCGGGCCTTGGCTTGGCGTCAAATGGGCAAAACTGGCGTGCAATCCGCTATGAGGCGCGAATATGCCGATGCTGTTCGGCCCGATAATGCGCAGGCCGTACGGCTTGGCGGCCTCTAACATGCGCTGGCGCAATCCGGTCGCGGCGGTGATACCGGCCGTGATCACCAGCGCGGCTCCCGCGCCCTTTTCGCCGAGTTCCGTGATGATGCCGGGCACCGTCTCCGGCGGCGTGACGATAACGCCGAGATCAGGCGTTCCGGGCAGATCCGCCATGTGCGAAAAGCACTTTTGCCCGTCAATGGCGTTATATTTCGGGTTGACCAGCCATATTGGGCCGTCAAAACCGCTGCTCTGGAGGTTGCGCATGACGGTCGCGCCCGCCGAGCCCGCCCGCTCCGTCGCCCCGATGAGCACGATAGATTTGGGCCGAAATGCTTCGTCCAGATTGCGGATGGTCATGAGTGCATAGCCTTTAATCCAGCTTTGGATGCAACGACGCATAACGCGAGACGGCTTTTGACACCTTGACGTGGATCAAACTCAAAAGAGGAGTTCAGTAGTAAACAAATATCGGGAAAGCCGAGCGCTGTGAGATATCGCTTCAGACGGGCGCAACATTGACCGTCGACGACAGCATAGCGTTTTAGCTTGTGAGGCCTTGTGTACAGACCCATATCCAAACGGGCGGCGTTACACGGGATTTCAGGGAGTTTTTTTATGGCTGAGGAGAAATCAAGCGACTGCGTCGAGCATAAGCATCGAGTTGTTGAACCGATGGCTCATGGCTACTCGCACAGCGGCGGCGATGACGTGCTGCCGCTCGCTGCCGCCACCATAACGACAAAAACGGAAATCGATCCCGTCTGCGGCATGTCGGTCGATCCGCACACCGCGAAGCACCGCGCCGAACATGCCGGGCGCCCCTATTATTTCTGCTCGGCCGGCTGCCTCGCCAAGTTCGTCGCCGACCCAGCGCACTATCTCCACCCCCAATCCGCCGAACCAGAACCCGTTCCCGATGGCACGATCTACACCTGCCCGATGCACCCGCAAATCCGCCAGATCGGCCCCGGCTCGTGCCCCATTTGCGGCATGGCGCTGGAGCCGGACGTCATCACGGCGGACGCTGGCCCTAATTCCGATCTCGCCGATATGTCGCGCCGCTTCTGGATCGGGCTGGCGCTGAGCTTGCCGGTGCTTGTGCTGGAAATGGGCGGGCATCTGACCGGGCTCACCATGTGGCTAGGGCAGCAGACCTCGAACTGGCTGCAATTCGCGCTGGCGACGCCGGTCGTGCTGTGGGCGGGAGCGCCGTTTTTCGAGCGCGGCTGGCAATCGCTGCAAACCCGCAATCTGAATATGTTCACGCTGATCGCGATGGGCACGGGCGTCGCGTGGGCCTATAGCGTCATCGCGACGCTTGCCCCTGACGTGTTCCCCCCCGCATTCAGGCAGGCCGACGGCTCGGTCGCGGTGTATTTCGAGGCGGCGGCGGTTATCACCGTGCTGGTGCTCCTCGGTCAGGTGCTGGAGTTGCGCGCGCGGGAACAAACCTCCGGCGCCATCCGCGCGCTGCTCGATCTTGCGCCCAAAACCGCCCGCCGTATTCGCGCCGATGGCTCGGATGAAGATGTAGCGCTAGACGCCGTGATCGTGGGCGACCGGCTTCGCGTGCGCCCCGGCGAAAAAGTGCCAGTAGACGGCGTGGTGCTGGAAGGCCGCTCCGCCATCGACGAGTCCCTGGTGACCGGCGAGTCCATGCCCACAACGAAAGAGATGGGCGCGAAGGTCATCGGCGGCACGCTTAACCAGTCCGGCGGCATCGTCATACGCGCGGAGAAAGTAGGACGCGACACCATGCTTGCCCGCATAGTGCAGATGGTGGCGGAGGCGCAGCGGAGCCGCGCGCCGATCCAGCGTTTGGCCGATCAAGTCGCGGGCTGGTTCGTGCCTGCCGTCATTGCGGTCGCTTTGCTGGCGTTTGGCGCTTGGGCGATCTGGGGACCAGAGCCGCGCTTCGCGTTTGGCCTCGTCGCCGCCGTCTCGGTGCTTATCATCGCCTGCCCATGCGCGCTGGGCCTCGCCACGCCGATGTCGATCATGGTGGGCGTGGGCCGTGGCGCGGAGATGGGCGTGCTGATCAAAAATGCGGAAAGCCTGGAGCGGCTGGAGAAAGTCAACACGCTCGTAGTGGATAAAACCGGCACGCTGACGGAAGGCAAACCGGCTTTGACATCCGTCGTCGCCGCGCCCGGCTTTGACGAGGCCGAGCTTTTGCGCGTTGCCGCCAGCGTGGAGCGCTCCAGCGAGCATCCGCTTGCTGCGGCCATTGTCGCCAAGGCGGTGGAACGCAAGCTGGTGCTCGCGCACGTGACGGACTTCGACTCCCCGACCGGCAAGGGCGCGCTCGGGCGCGTGGATGGCAAGCGCATAGCATTAGGCAACGCCAAGTTCATGGCGAGCCTTGGCGTCCATGACGGTCCGCTCGCCAGCGAGGCCGAGGCGCTGCGCGGCGAAGGCGCGACCGTGATTTTCATCGCCGTGGATCAGGCCCTTGGTGGCGTCATCGCTATCGCCGACCCCGTCAAGGCCACGACGCCCGCTGCCCTCGCCGCGTTGAAGGCGCAGGGCGTCCACGTCGTCATGCTCACCGGCGACAACCGCACGACAGCGCTGGCTGTGGCGAAGCGGCTTGGTATCGACGAGGTTGAAGCGGACGTGCTGCCCGACGAGAAAGCCGCCGTCGTCGCGAAATTGAAAGCCGCTGGCCGCATTGTAGCGATGGCGGGCGACGGCGTGAACGACGCGCCAGCGCTGGCCGCCGCCGATGTGGGCATCGCCATGGGGGGCGGCACGGATGTGGCCATGGAAAGCGCAGGCGTTACGTTGCTCAAAGGCGATCTCATGGGCATTGTGCGCGCGCGAAAACTGTCAGCGGCGACGATGCGCAACATCCGCCAAAACCTCTTGTTCGCGTTTATCTACAACGCGGCGGGCATCCCCATCGCGGCGGGCGTGCTATACCCCGCATTTGGCCTGCTGCTCTCGCCGATGATCGCCGCCGCCGCCATGGCGCTCTCATCCGTCAGCGTCATCGCCAACGCGCTAAGGCTGCGGAATGCAAAATTTAGCTAGCGCGCATCGGGTTTATAATGGGGCGCCGACGCGAGGCATTGATCGAGAGCAAAGACATTTCGCTAGCGAAGTCCTCATGTACAATATCGCCGGGAGCATTACGCATTTGTTTGATCGTTGTTGTGCTCAGCTTCTCTCCGCATCTGGTTGCGAACTAACGAGTCGGTGACCTAGCGCGACAGCGCCTCTGATGCCTTGACGTGAATCAAACTCGGAAGCTGAGTTAAATTGTAAAAGGCTTGGAATCAGCGCTTCCGTCCGTCGTGGAA
>JAWXCE010000015.1:0-5041 GCA_034440495.1 Hyphomicrobiales bacterium
GCGCCGAGGCGATGCACAAAAAAGCCCTCGCCCTCAACGAGGCGCTGGGGCGCAAGCAGGGCATGGCCAACAATTACGGCAATCTCGGGCAAATTCACAAACAGCGCGGTGATATGCCGGGCGCCTGCGCGAACTGGCGCAAGGCGCGTGATTTTTATCGCCAGATCGGCGCGAGGCCGCAGATCGAGCAGGTGGACAGCTGGATGCACGAGGCGGGCTGCGCGGATGGTTGACGCGGCGCTTTGCATGCTAACTTTGATCTCGGGGCCAGACGGCGGACGCGCGCTGCACGCCGTGAGCCCCGAGTTGGCGTCGCTGTTCAAGACGCAGGCCGATTGGCTGGCGGACGGGATCGCCTGCGACCTGCTCATCCATATGGAGGGCGGGCCTCATGCGCTGAAGGCCGCGCGGGCGCTGATCGGCGATGCGCCCATCGACGCGGTGATCCAGCCCGCCGCAGGCCGCCGCAAGCGGCTGCTGGTGGCGGACATGGACTCGACCGTCATCGAGCAGGAGTGCATCGACGAGATGGCGGCGGTGGCGGGCGTGGGCGCGCAGGTCGCGGCGATCACGGAAGCGGCGATGCGCGGTGAACTGGATTTCGAGGCGGCGCTGATCGAGAGGATCAATATGATCCGCGGTTTCCCCGTCGCCGGGCTTCAGGATATTCTCGACAATTGCATTACGCTCACGCCGGGTGCCGCCGAGCTGACAGCCACCATGCGCGCTCACGGCGCCAGATGCATCCTGGTCTCCGGCGGCTTCACCTTTTTCACCGACACTATTGCCAAACGCGCCGGGTTCGACGCTAGCCACGGAAATACGCTCGTCATTAGCGACGGAACAGTTGCTGGCGTGAAACAGCCAATTCTCGGACGTGAATATAAGCTGGAGGCACTACGAGCCGAAGCCGACAAAATGGGCGTTGATATCGCGGACACGATGGCGGTTGGCGATGGGGCAAACGATCTGGCAATGCTGGGCTCGGCAGGTCTTGGCGTCGCATTCAAGGCGAAGGACGTAGTGGCGAGAGCGGCTGCAGCGCGGATCGATCATGGCGATCTCACCGCGCTGCTGTATATTCAGGGTTATAAGCGCATCGACTTTCGCAAGTCTTGAAGCCCGGAAGTGTTTAGCCTTCAATTTTCGGCAGTTTGCTAACTTCATCTTTCGTCAGCGAAACAATGAACTTGTCGCCCTGACGCGTCAGTTGCGCGGGCATCATTTTCACGCGCGTTTCGCCAAATCCGAGAAAGCCGCCAATGTCGACGTGAACTTCCTGAAGCACGCTGCCACTCGCGGGGATCACACCTGCCACTTCGCCAACGTTTACACCTTCAATGGTTTCGATTTTCATGCCGATCCATGATTTGAAATCCTGCGTCTGAATTCGCGCAGGCTCTTGGGCTGGGGTCGGCGCGGCGCGCTCAGCCGGGGCTTGCGAAGGCTGCGCTGGCTGTTGTATGGATGGGGTCTGCGGCGCGGCTGGATTTTCCTGCGCCATCGCGGGCGTCATTGCGGCGGCGGTTGCAGCAAGCGCAAAGGCAAAAACTTGAATTTTCATAGCGAGACTCCTGTTTTGGGGTGGATGCACATGAGACCCACCGCATTATCTTCGAAATTAACTTTTATTGATTGATAAAGTTCCATGCTTGAGGTTGGCCTGGGTGTGCGCTTTGCTGCGGTCGGCTAACCTGGACTTCCCCGGTTTAGCCAACGCACTGAGGAAAAAGCTGGCTACTTGATTGACATAAGATATTGTCGCATCGTCGCTTTATTCGTGCACTCTGTTTGAGCAACTTAAGTCCAGCTTTCCAGCATTAAGGTGATTTCGTGAATATTTGCATGATCGGCGCGGGTTACGTGGGCCTTGTGTCTGCGGTATGTTTTTCGGAATTCGGCTGGATCGTTTCGTGCATAGATAACGACGCATCGAAAATCGACGACCTGAATGCCGGCCGGATGCCGATATACGAGCCGGGGCTGGACGAACTGGTGGCGCGCAACACCAAGGTTGGCCGCATCACCTTCTCCACCGACCTGACTTCGGCAATAAAAAAATCCAATCTCATCTTCCTCGCCGTGGGAACGCCGATGCGGCGCGGCGACGGTTATGCGGATTTAAAGTATGTTTATCAGGTCATTGAGGATATCGCCCCCCACATCCAGGGCTTCACAGTCATCACCACGAAATCGACCGTGCCAGTCGGCACAAGCCGCGAGATCGAGCGGCGCTTGCGCAAGCTTCGACCGGATGCGGACATCGCGATTTGCTCAAACCCGGAATTTCTGCGCGAAGGCTCCGCTATTCAAGATTTCACCCACCCGGACCGCGTCCTTGTCGGCTGCGACGACGATCGCGCCCGCGCTATAATGGAGCGCGTTTACGAACCGCTGCGCCTGCGCAACGCGCCGGTGATTTTCGTTTCCCGCGAGTCCGCGGAACTGGCGAAATATGCAGCCAATGCTTTTCTAGCCATGAAAATTAGCTTTATCAATGAGGTAGCCGACCTTTGCGAAGAGGTAGGCGCCAACGTGCAGCAGGTTGCGACCGCCATTGGGTCGGACAAGCGTATTGGCGATAAGTTCCTGCATCCCGGGCCAGGTTATGGCGGATCGTGCTTCCCGAAGGACGTGTCGGCGCTGATCCGCACAGCACGCGAAGCCCGCACGCCCATTACGCTGATCGAGCAGGTTGAGAAGGTCAACACCGAACGTAAGATCGCCATGGCGAAGCGCATCGAAAAGGCTGTCGGCGGCGATCTGCACGGCAAGGTCATCGGCGTGCTGGGCGTCACGTTCAAGCCAAACACGGACGACATGCGCGACGCGCCAAGCCTCACGATCCTTCCGATGCTCAGTGAGCGCGGCGCTACGATCCAGGCTTACGACCCGCAAAGCGAGGCGCACGCCCAAGAGCTGTTACCCGATATCTCGTGGAAAAACAGTGCTATGGACGCTCTGGAGGGCGCTGACGCGCTTGTCGTCCTAACCGAGTGGAATGAATTCCGCGCCCTCAATCTGAGCGAAGTCCGCACGGCGATGCGCGGCGATGTTATTCTCGATCTGCGCAACATTTTCCGCCCTGAGATGGCGCGGGAGGCCGGGTTTCGTTATTCGAGCGTAGGACGCAAGGATGCCGCGTCAATGTTGAAGGTCATCCGGGAGAGCGCTGCTTAGACTGTTACGCTAAACGCTTGGCCGGGCAACATTATTGGCCAGGCCAGGCAAACGAGAATGATGTTTTCGGAAACGAGGCGCGGGGCCGTTCCGCCGTTTTGACTGCAACCGGTTTGCGTGCAGTTTTCTTCGCTTTTAGTCTGATTTCGGCTCGGTTCTGTGTCTGAATAGTGTCGTTTTGTCCAGCAGATGTTTCTGTTTTTCCCGCCCCGTCCATCCACGGCGGCAGATACGACGTCGGTGCGTCCTTCTTGCTGACAGCATTAAGTTTCTGCTTTGACTTTTCGTCAACATTAACGGAGAGGGTCACGTGGCTCGGCGCAACGGGTTGCTGACGAACGTCAGCTTTCGCCTCACACAGTCCCACGGTCATCCCTTGCAACTTTGCCAGCGCCTTGGCGTCTAATCCGTCTTTTCCTAAATCAAGCGAAGCGGCGCGGTTGAATTTGGCCATCGCGCGCTGGCTCGCCCTCCCCCACGTGTTGTCAATGCGGCCAGAGTAACACCCAAGACGCTTCAACTCCGTCTGCATCTCAGCGGCGATACGATTGCTGGCCGGCACGCCTGCCAAGCGCGGACGATCTGGACTGAGCAACGCTTTTACCACAATCGCCTGTTGTGCTGCACGAGCGTCAAGGATTGCGCGCTCTATGTTGTTTCTGGTGGAGAATTGGTTATCCAGATAGTGCGGGACCGACGCTGTGATTGCCGGAAGCGGAGGTTTGGCTGTGGTCACTGGCACATTCAAGCTATAAACACCCAGAACAGCGCCAACGCCTGCATAATAATATGCCAGATGCACAGCATCCTCCCTGGCGGCAGGTTGTGGTTAGCAGAACCCGCTGCATCAATGTTTTGAGGCTAGAATAGAAATATGGCGAGAAACGAAAATCACAAGCGTTTTCCTGGCAAAGGTTCGGCAGTTTCAAACTTTTGATTAACAGTCTGAAGCCGACAGCGTCATTTCAGATCACTCAAATAAAGTGTGGAAAGCAGGCTACCGGTTGTGGATAAAATTCAACCCGCAGTGCGATATTGTCAAAATGAGGCGGGTTCGGCGCGCTTGCGCTACTAGATGTAGCAAAACCATGGGCCGTCCCATCGGCGCAATCCTTAAGTCACTGTGATGACTAATCTTTTCTCCGCGAATCAGTTAGACTTTACAGGAGGGGGCTTAAAGGCCGCTCAGTTTAGCTCGGCGCTCCATACGCGATGCGGCAACATGCGTTTGCAAGCGTTCGATCTGAACACGGACAGATGCGGCAACATTGTCCATGGGCGGCTCCGGCCAAAATGTTCAGCGTAGATTGTATCGTGTCGACCGTGGCCAGTTAATAACTGCGCCTCGCAAGTCATGATTCCGGTTCCGGCAACAACGGGCTTGCGCCCTGCGATGTCGGCCTGCGCGCCCCCGGTAACAACTTGAACGGCTTAGCGCCGGTCAATGCGAGGGGGCAGTTATGAGGCATTTTTTAGGGCTGACCGGCGTTATCGCCGCCAGCATTCTGCTGCTGGTATCAGCGGCGATGAACTGGAAATTCGGCTATAGTCTGGGCAAATCGGAGTTTGAATCGCAGCTTTACGGCGCTGCGAGCGCGGCCGCTGACTGTTTCAAGGCGCTACTGCCATTCTTTATTTTTGCGGCGCTGCGCAATAAAAGCTGGTCGCAAGCCTTCGGCGGCGTTCTGTTGTTCGTGGTTTGCTTTGCCTATTCGTTCTCGTCGTCTCTCGGATTCGCGGCTCTAAACCGGGCCGACACGACTGGCGCGCGCGCCATCAACGCCGAAAGCTATCAGGAACTGCGCACCGATCTTGCGCGGTCACGCGAGCGGCTCACCAAAATGGGCGATCCCCGGCCAGC
>JAWXCE010000016.1:0-3461 GCA_034440495.1 Hyphomicrobiales bacterium
CAGCACCGGGCCCCGTCGTCATTTTTCGCGAATGACCGAGGCACTCAAAAGCTACCGCTGGTTCCACCTGCCGCAATGCGGCGCGAGCTCGCCGAACTGCGACATCAGGGCCCGGAGATGCAGAACTGTATTTCGCCCGCGTCGGCGGCGGTCACGGCGCCGTCTTGGATCGCGCGACGCCAAGCCTCTTTGAAGTATTCCTGAGCAGACGAGACGTCGTTCTTGGTCGTCCCGTCGACAAGCCCGCGCCACACGATGACGCCGTTGCGCTTCATGAAGATTTCCCGTTCCACTTGCGTCGTTCCAATCTGCCCACTGGCAAGGTCTATAGATCGAATTGCTCGATCTTGTGACCGAATGCGACGGGGCGGTCACGATGCGACGCGGTTGCGCCGAAGGTCGATGTCGGACGGTCCTCGGGCTACGACCATGCCGAGCGCGAAGTCTGAAGCTTGCCGCATTGCCTCATTCAACCGAGGCTTCGTCTTAAGTATTCAAGTGCTTGCCAGGACTCCAGCCATTGTCCTTCAGGCGCCGTTCGCCGGCGGCTTCCGCGCCTTGCTCAAGCGATGTTCCCATGCCGTCATTCCAGCGGTTGAGAAAGCCGAACAAGGCGATAACGCCCATGAGTTCGACAATCTCGCCATCGTCCCAATGCGCGCGTACGCGCTCAACGAGTTCGGGATCGATTGCACTTGGCTGCGCCGCGCCCGCCAACGCGAGATCCAAGGCAGCTTTCTCGCCCTCGGAAAACAACGGACTGGTTTGATAGGTCCAAACTGCAGCTAGCCGTTCATCAGTTGCGCCGAAGCGCTCTGCAGCTAACGCCGCGTGGGCCTGACAATAGCGACAACCGGCCGCCGTCGAGGCAATCAGTGCGACCAACCGTTTTTGCTCACTCGTCACCCGTCCGTGATTTGTCATGACGGCGCGATTGAGAGCGATGAACGCACGCGCGATCTCTGGCCGCCGCTGCATTGTCAGCACGCTGTTTGGGGGAAAGCCCAGCGTCGTGTTGAAGAACGCGGCAAGCTCAGCGACATCTGGATCAGCGCCAAGCGGCAAAGGTGAGACCAACGCCATGAGGACTCTTTCTCAAAACTGAATTTTGGATCGTTCGCGCGCCGGGGGCTGTCCAGGGCTTTACTCGGCCATCTTCTACAAATGACTGACGTCCGCAAGATCTGCCGTCGAACCCAACCACCGCGCTACAACACGCCGTCGCCGGAAAGCGGCATTGGGGTCAGTGCGGCCGACGTCTCGTGTTTTGCTAGACCGAGATAAGTCGTCTCGCTTGCACGCGCGCCGCCTCACGGGTTTCGGTTGCCAGCGCTGAGCTCGGCAAGGTGCGCGCCAGCACCATGCCGCCGACGCACAAGGCAGCCACCGCGAGCGCTTTTTGCCGGGCCGCTTTCGACGTTGATTTGAGGCTTCCTTGAAACAGACCAACCATAGCCTCTAACAAGCGCGCGTAGCCCGCCTGCACCTCGGCGTTTGCGCGCGCTACGTCGGATGGCAACGCGATCAACGGACACTGCCCGTCGATGTCGCCGAGATGTTCATTGGAAAGATAGCTTGCGATCATGCGCTCGGCCATGACGGGGGCGGGACGAGAGGCGTCCACACCGGCTTCCGCGCGCCAACGAGCGCCGCGCCCCATGAGAAAGCTTGAGACTGCAGCTGCAAACAAGTCCTCCTTGCTAGTGAAATGGTTGTAGAAGCCGCCGCGCGTCAGTTTCGCGCGCGACATCACCATGTCGATTGTGACCCCTTCATAGCCGTGTCGATTGAAGAGCATGCGGGCGCATTCCACGATTCTGTTGCGGGTCTTCAGCTTGTGCTGAGCGGTGTACGGCATTGCCCGTCCTCGAAATGACCAAGGTGCAAGTTAGGTCCTACTCGGCTTCTAAATATGTTCTTGCTCATATTTAGAAGCGCGCCACAAGAGCCGTAGCGACTAAGGGAGGTTGACGCATGGCAAAGTTCGTATTCGCCTATCATGGCGGCAAGCGATTTAACTCGAAGGAAGAGGGCCAAGCCCACATGGTGCGCTGGCGTCAATGGACCGCGGCTCTTGGCGCAGCCATGGTCGATCCAGGCGCGTGGCAGTTGGAAAATCGATCACCGTCAGCGCCGCCGGCGTTGAGCATAATGGCGGTTCCAACCCAATCTCTGGCGTGTCGACGGTCGAGGCCGAGAGCATCGAAGCCGCGACCGAGATGGCGCGCCAGTGCCCGCATCTCGACATTGATGGTTCGATAGAGATCGCCGAAGTGATGCAAATGGAGATGTGAAGCGTTTCCCCCGATTTCGAGTATCGCGTTCACTCGAATTCGGGCGGCGCTTGCGTCATCAGCACAATCAGTGAGATCGCATGAACTACGACATCACAATTCTCTTCGTCGCCCTCTTAGCCATTCTGCAGGTGCCGGCGACCTTCTTCGTGGGGTTCAGGCGTATTGAAACCAAGATCTTGATCTCGGACGGCGGCGACCAAACCTTGTTGCGCCGCATCCGCGCACACGCCAACTTCACCGAGACGGTTCCGATCACCTTGCTGGCCATGGCCGCCGCGGATGTCGCGGGCGCACCCGACGTCGTGCTTTGGGCGGGCGGCAGTGCGCTATTGATCGGTCGCACCATGCATTATTTCACCATTGCGCTTACCAAGGGCGATAGCTTATTGCGCGCCGCCGGCATGCTGCTGACCTTTGCTGCAATGCTGACGTTCTCTGGCTTCGCCCTCATGCAAGTTTGGCCGTCATAGGCTGCGCAGCGCGATCGAAACCCAATGACAGCTAACGAGCCACGCAATGCCCCACGACCCTCATCTCGCCGACCTGATGCGCTCGGCTATGTCAAAGCGCAGAGGCGTCATCGAAAGGAAAATGTTTGGCGGGCCGTGCTGGATGCTAAACGGCAACATGCTGTGCGGCGTCGAGGTCGGCCGGTTCATGTTTCGCGTGGGTAAGGAACTGGAGGCCGAGGCGCTGTCGCGCGCGGGCGCTTTTCCCATGGATATCACAGGTAAGCCGATGCGCGGCATCATATGGGTCGATGCCGACGCCGCCATCGACGCGGGGCTCGACGAATGGATCAGCTTCGCTGCCCGCTTTGTCGGCGCGCTCGCCTCAAAGTAGGCGAGCGACCACCCACCCCCGCTCGACCGTTACTCCTTCGAGCCGCCGAACAGGCGGGGTCGCCCAACATGTCCTGGCCTCGCTGTAAATGCGGGCGCGGGAACTACATCCCATCTATCAGCGAGTTCGCTGCTCACGCGCAAACTGCGCACGCCTGATTACCGCTCCGCAAACGCGGCCAAGCCATCCAAGCAACCGACCCAACCGCGCTTGTGCTCCGCTGCGACTTCTGCGGAGGCAATGCGCTCATGCGTGACCACGACTTCAGTCTCATCGCCCTCCAAAGGAAGGAAAGTGACGACGACGCGCGATCCGGGCGCA
>JAWXCE010000017.1:0-14162 GCA_034440495.1 Hyphomicrobiales bacterium
ATCCCCGCTTCCCGAGAGGAGAGTGCGGCCATCGGGCGAGAAGGCGACGGCGTAGACGCCGCGCGTATGCCCCGCGAAGCTTCTGATCTCGCGCCCTGTGCCTGCGTCCCACAGTTTGAGGGTGTTATCCACGCTTCCCGAGAGGAGAGTGCGGCCATCGGGCGAAACGGCGACGGCGTAGACGCCGCGCGTATGCCCCGCGAAGCTTCTGATCTCGCGCCCTGTGCCTGCGTCCCACAGTTTGAGGGTGTTATCCGTGCTTCCCGAGAGGAGAGTGCGGCCATCGGGCGAGAAGGCGACGTCGAGGACATTTTCCGTATGCCCCGCAAAGCTGCGGACCAGCTTCTGCGCCGCGTCCTCATACTGAACCGCTGGCGCCGCCGCCTTCGCTGCGGACTGGCCGAGCGCCCCATTCAGATGCTGCTCCAGATCCGCTATGATCCTGTCCATATGAACGTGAAAATCCCGCGCCGAGCAGACAGACCCCGCATTGCGGTGGCATAGCGCGCGCATAGTCTCCGGCAATTGCTCCGGGCGCGGCATCGGCGCGCCGTCGATCAGCACGGCCCCCAGCGGAATGCCGCGCTTGATGGCCGCCTCGATCTCGATGCGCACGAAATCGTCCGGGTTATCCAGCCGCCGGTTGCCCGCCTCGTCGCGCACGTCGATCCATTGGTGGCCGATGACGGCCAGAACCGTCTCGGCGCGGCCCACCTGGTCACCGATATAATCGTGGAAATCGACGCCGAACGGAATGCGGTCGATGTCCATGAACACGCCATCGCGGCCGAATTTCGCTTTGAGCTTGTCGAAGATGCGGCCCACGATCTGCTGCGTGTCCTGCCGCCGATAGGAAATGAAGATTTTGGTCATGAAACCGCGCTGGTAAAACCGCTGTCTTTACTTTTGTATCATCTTGCGCGCCCGGTCAACGGCGCGCCTCAACCCTTCTTCTCCCACTTGCCCGCAGGCGTTTGCTGCCAGTAGGTCACCGCGCAGTCGGCCGCTTTGGCGTGCTTCCAGGCGGTGCGGGCGCGGGCCACGGCCTCCTCGTCGCGGCCGTCGAACAGGTGGATGATGCGGGTGTAGCGCTCGAAATCGGTGGCGTCGGCCCCGTCCACGAGGAACCGCACGGTCGCCGCGTTGGGGTTCTCATCGACCGCCGTCAGGAATATCGGATGGCGCGCCGCCGCGCCGTCCTTCGCCGTGCCGTGGGGGAGGAAGCTGTCCTCGCGATATGTCCACAGCGTGCTGTCGAGCGCCTCCACCCGCTCCGGGGACCCCGCCTGCACCACGGCGCGCCAGCCGCGCTCCAGCGTTTTCTCCAGCAGCACGGGGAGCACCGTCTCCAGCGGCTGACGCTCCAGATGATAGAACATGACCTCGGCCATAACACACTCTTGATGCGGCCCTCGGGCGTTTTGGGAACATGCCTCGCACCCTGGACATTATAAAGATGAGAACGTTTTTCAATCTACATGAGGACGAATGCTAAACTCTAAAATCGCGTTGGCGCTCGAAGATTTCGGCGCGCCTAAAGCCTTGCCAAAAAGCAGTGATTCGTCGGTGCTTCAGCATCAATTGCGCGGCGCCCTGTCTCAACCCGATCCTGACGATAACGAAAATTCTCTGGCTGAAACGTTCCGCGATTTCATCAGCGATATAGCGTTTCCGTGCGTTGGCGCCAAGGCGGCGCTTGCCCGCGATCAGATCGCTGTAACCGTCGCCAAAGACATTACGTCTAGTTGGGACGATGTGCGGATTTACGCCCGATTGCAGGCGTTTGCGCAAGCCTCTAAAAATGGGCCGGAGTTGTTTCGCTCATTCGCCGTGCTGTTTGAAGCTCCGCTAATGCTTAGCGAGCAAGACTTTGAAGCTGCGTTATGGGAAAGAATACAATCCCTCACGCACAAGGATGAATGGCTCGGCCATTCGCCAGACGCTCGCGTTAGCGAGGATCCGGACGATCCACATTTCTCACTGAGCTTCGGAGAGGAGGCGTTTTTTGTGGTTGGGCTACACCCAAACGCCAGTCGTCCAGCCCGTCGCTTTGAAACCCCCGCCATGGTGTTTAATCTCCACGATCAGTTTGAACAGCTTCGCAGCTCCGGCACATACGAAAAGATGCGTGAGACGATCTTAAAGCGTGATGTCGCTATGGCGGGTTCGGTAAATCCCATGCTGTCTCAGTTTGGGGAGACCTCGGAAGCGCGACAGTATAGCGGTCGTGTCGTCGATGAGCATTGGGTATGCCCGTTTTCCGGCCGGAGTCTGAACAAAGCCGATGATACGTGAGATAGCGCCCCGTGAAGGAACTGCATTTCGGCTAAACCGGGGACAGCGCCTTACAGTTATTGACCCGGAAGGCGAGCAAGTCTCCGACCTCGTCGCCTTCAACATGCAGGATGTTGGTGAGGTCATTTCCTCAGGGCGCAGTCTTGACTACGCTAGCCGCCTGTTTTTGACAACGGGCGACCCGCTTTACTCAAACCGCTCAAACGTCATGTTGCGCATTGTCGAAGACACAGTTGGCCGCCATGATTTTCTGTTGACGCCATGCTCCGCAGACACATTTCGCATTATTTACGGTGACACCAGCCCGCACCACGGCTGTTTTGGCAACCTGACGCAAGCGCTGAAACCATACAACATTGGACCTGATGCTATCCCCGTTGCGTTTAATATCTTTATGAATGTGGCTATCGACGGAGAAACTGGAGTTTTGCGTGTCGAACCGCCGCGAAGCAAGGCTGGCGACCAGATTATCTTTATAGCAGAGATGGATCTTATCGTGGGTTTGACAGCCTGCTCTGCGCTTCAATCCAACAACTACCGGTTCAAGCCAATTCATTATCTAATTACTTAGGGCCGGGCTTGGCTCCGACCGGCTTCATCCGCGCGCGGCGGCTGCGCTTCGTGGCATTGGCCGCGTTGGACTTGCGCGGATCGTCAGGTTTTTCGCCGCGACGCGCGCCCGCTTTCACACCGGTGCGGGCGCCCATCGCAGGGGCGTAGGGGTTTTCGCGTTTGCGCAGGTGGAAGCGGATCGGCACACCGCCCATGTCGAAATGCTCGCGCAAGCTGTTGGTGAGGTAACGGACATAGCTCTCGGGCAGATCGTCGGGGCGCGAACAGAAGGCAATGAAGGTGGGCGGACGCGCATTCGCCTGCGTCATGTAGCGCAGTTTGATACGTTTGCCGCCAATGGCAGGTGGCGTGTGCTTCTCGATCATGTCGCCGAACCACCGATTAAGCCCCGCCGTGCCGATCCGGCGGTTCCAGTTTTCGTACATATCGAAGGCGGCGGCCATCATCTGGTCGAGGCCGCGCGCGGCGATTGCGCTTACAGTCACCACCG
This sequence comes from Hyphomicrobiales bacterium, assembly GCA_034440495.1. Lineage (GTDB taxonomy): Bacteria > Pseudomonadota > Alphaproteobacteria > Rhizobiales > Rhodomicrobiaceae > JAWXCE01. Next base: position 3,359 of record JAWXCE010000017.1, read on the forward strand.
GCACGCCGCGCACCTGCGGCAACAGCGCCTCCGCCGTCTCGCGCAGCGCCTTGGTGTAAGCGTCCTTATCGGCGACCAGATCCCACTTGTTGATGGCGATGACGAGTGCACGGCCTTCGTTCGCGGTAAGTTGCGCCAGCAGCAAGTCCTGTTTATCGAACGGCTGCTCCACGTCGATGAGCACGATCACCACCTCGGCGAATTTGATGGCGTTGATGGCGTCGCTGGCGGAGAGCTTCTCCGCGTCCGCCTCGATGCGCGCTTTGCGGCGCAGGCCCGCCGTGTCGTACAGCTTCACCGCGCGGCCCTGCCAGATGTAGTCGGAGGCAATGCTGTCGCGCGTGAGGCCCGCTTCCGGCCCGGTTATCATGCGATCATCGCCCAGAAGCGCGTTGACGAGGGTGGATTTGCCGGCGTTCGGGCGTCCGACAATGGCGATTTTGATGGGACGGTTGCGCGCCTCTTTTTCTTCGCGGGACTCGCGCGGCTCCCCATCCTCGGTCGGCGCAACGAGCGCGTCCTCGATGCGGATGCGCAGATCAGGCACGCCGTCGCCGTGCTCGGCGGAGATAGCGAGCGGTTCGCCTAAGCCCAGCCGGAAAGCATCGTAAAAGCCGGTCTCGCCGCTGCGCCCCTCGGATTTGTTGACTGCCAGGATCACAGGCTTGCCCGTCGCGCGCACGATGGCGGCGAACGCCTGATCGGCTGGCGTCACGCCCGCGCGCGCGTCGATGACAAACACCACACAATCCGCCTCACGTACCGCCCGCTCGCTCTGCTCCCGCATCCGCGAGGCGATGGAGCCGTCGGGGGCGTCTTCCAGCCCGGCCGTGTCTACGAGCTTCACGAACAGATCGCCAATCTCCACCTCCGCCTCGCGGCGGTCGCGCGTCAGCCCCGGCATGTCGGAGACAAGCGCGAGGCGCTTGCCGACAAGGCGGTTGAACAGCGTGGATTTGCCGACGTTCGGGCGTCCAGCGATGGCGACGATAAATGTCATAGCGTTGATATAGCGCTGTTCGCGCAGAATTTCACGCTATTCGCAAACCCGCACTTGCCTTGCCGCAATGCTCTTAGATGCTGAGCACGCCGAACAGAACAGCAGCGGAGACTGCCGCAAAAATAATCGCCGTCGCCAGAGCGCTCAGAAGGCGGTTCGAGAAGCTGACAAGGTTTGCCACTAAGTCGGCGAGGAACACCGCGCCTGCCGCCACGCCGATCACCTGAAGGTTGCTCGGATCGGTCAGCGCTTCCTGGCCCTCTGTAGCGAAGATGAGCACGGCGCCTGCAACGGCTGTTAGGATCGCGGTCAGTAGTGCGTTTGAAAACCGTCCGCCGAACGAAAGAAGATTGCCGAAATACGCGATCACGAAAACGATACCAGACAAAATCAGAATTTGCTGAAGATCACTGCTCATAGGGGCACCGCCGTTGTTTGAAATTAATCGGTTAACATAACTAATTCACATAGCGCGACGCGATCATGACAAGCGCTACAATTTTCGGTCTGCGATCAGTTCATTGCAATCAAACTGGCCTTGTCTGACAAGACATAGAGTTTGCCGTTGGCGACTACTGGCGAGATGTAAACCGGCGCGCCAAGATCGGCTTTGGAGGCTATCGCGCCTGTCACGGCGTCCACGCCCACTAGCAACCCTTTATCCGACGCGAGCCAGAGCTTGCCGCTGGCCAGCACCGGGCCGCTCCAGTTTTTGGCGTCCGGTAAATCGGACGTCCAGCGGGTTTTGCCGTCCTTGCGCGACAGCGCCATTACCTTGCCGGTCACATCGACCACGAATACATTGTCGCCTGCAATCCAGGGCGTTTGCGAACCGCTGATATCGCGCGACCATAGCCGCTCGCCATTAGACTTCGCCGTAGCGATCAGGCGGCCTGAGCGGCTCATGGCGTAGACAGTTGTCCCGTCGATAGCGGGCCGCGCAGGCTCGCCAATAGCGGCGAAGGTCGTGCCTGCAGCCGAGGTGCGAGAAATCGAATCTGTCCATTGTGGCGCGCCCGTGCTCACGTCAAACGCTGCAATTTCACCCGATGCAAAAGGAACCACCACAACGCTGCCAGACACAGCGGGGCTCACATTACTCAGCATCGTTGCGATCTCGGGCAGCCCGCGCGAACTCCACACTTCAGCGCCGTCGGCGGCGTTCAGCGCATAGAGCTGGCTTTCCACATTCACGATGAAAACCTTGCCCGCAGTTGCCGTCGGGGAATTGCGGATTGGCACGACAAGTGATTTCGTCCACACGGTTTTGCCCGATGAAGGATCAAGCCCGTAAACGATACCGAAGCCCGTCGCGGCAAAAAGTCTGCCTCCGTCATAGGCTAAGCCGCCGCCAAATCCTGCGCGCGCTTTTTCGTTGTCCGGACGCAGGCTGACGCGCCATAGACGCGAACCGCCGCTTGCCGAGAAGGCCGAAACATTACCCTCGGTGTCGAGCGTAAAAACCTTGCCGTCGGCGACCACAGGCACCGCTGTCAGGCGACCGCGCTTGCTCGATCCTTCGCCGGCGTCCGAGCGCCAGCTTGACGCCGTCGAGCCAGACACTGAAAGATGCCCGGGCGCATTGGTAGCCGCGCCGCCCGGCTGACTCCATGATGCGTTGACGATGGCGGACGGCAGGCTGACAGGCTCTTTCGCAGTCGCGGAGGCGGTGGTTTCGCCGCCCTCAGTCGTTTGCAGAACGGCAACCCGTTTGCCCGCAAGCACTTCTTCTTTTTCGTCAAATATGCCGCCAAGACTTGGCAGGCTTGGCGAACTCCCACCGCATCCGGCTAGCAGTGACACTGCAGCCAGAATACACGCAATACGAACTGCCGGGCCGCGAAAATCGCGGACAGAGCTGTTACTGAGTTTTTGCCTCATTGCGTGCTGGCTCCTTATTGTCGGCCGCTTGCGGCGGCGCGCTCGGTTTCGGGATCAGGGCGAGCAATGTCTGCGCGCGCCTCCGCAACTCGGACGGCGCCTCTGCATCGCTGGCGATGTCCTGAAAGTATTGTTCTGCTTCAATCATTTTACCCGCTTTAAACGAAGCCAGGCCGATCAACTCCCGAGCCGAATGGCGCCATGAGTTGCCTGGTGTGGTGAGCGAAACCAGCTGATTGCGGATATCCGCATCCGGCAGCTTATCTACCTGTATGGATGCCCACTGGATACGCGCGAAATCACGCAAGAAGGGGTCGGCGAAAGCATCTTGGGCCACGGAATTATAATTTGCCGCGGCCTCATCGGTTTTTCCCGCACTCGCCTCGCCCTGCGCGATCCGCAATTTAGCGATCACGCCGTATCCTCTGGGATCAGCCGACACGAGCTTGCCAAACTCTGCGGTCATCTCGTCTTTTTTGCCGTCCTGGCCCAGATTGACAGCGCGAATAAACGCCTCGCCATTTTCCGACGCCTGTTTAAGCTGCCACCATTGCCATGCCTGATAACCGGCGACTCCGGCGATAATCGCGAACGCAGCGATGAAGACATAAAGACCATACTTATTCCATGCGCGGGCATATTGCTCGCGGCGCATGTCCTCCTCAACCTCGCGGAAAATATCGCCTTCGACCATAACCGTAAACTATCGCTCCTGTGACCCGTAGCGCTCTGAAGTAATGGGCTATGTGTCGCGTGGCCAGAAAAATCTTAAGACACCATAGTGCCGCGATTCTTCGCAGTCTAAATAAACATTATCGTTCAAGTGCCGGTTATTTTCGTCTTTTTCGTGACTGGCGCATCTGGCGCGGCCTCTACGGATTGCTCTCGCCGCATACCGTAGACATGCTCCGGGCCGGGAAACTCCCGCAGCTTAACCGCCTGCGCATAGGCTTTGACGGCTGTCTCTATGGCCGCGCCCATCTGGGCGAACTCCTTGACGAACTTGGGCGGCTTCGGCGATAGCCCCAGCATATCCTCAAGCACGAGGATCTGCCCGTCGCACTTGGCCGACGCGCCAATGCCGATCGTTGGGATCGGAATCTGCCCGGTGACGCGCGCGGCCAGCAATTCCGCCATGCCTTCAAGCACAACGGCAAACGCGCCAGCATCGGACACCGCTTTGGCGTCGGCCTCGATGGCGGCCCACTGCTCGCGCTTGCGGCCCTGCGTCCGGAAGCCGCCAAGAATGTTGATGAACTGCGGGGTGAGACCAATGTGGGCCATTACCGGCACGCCACGGTCGGTCAGATAACGGATTGTCTCGCCCATGCGCGATCCGCCTTCCAACTTGACCGCGCCGCAGCCGGTTTCTTTCAGAACGCGGGCGGCGTTACGGAAAGCGAGCTGCGGGCTTTCCTCGTAGGACCCAAACGGTAAATCCACAACGACCAGCGAATGCGAGCTGCCGCGCACCACCGCCGCGCCATGCATAATCATCAGGTCGAGCGGCACTGGCACGGTGCTCTCGTAGCCATGCATGACCATGCCGAGGCTGTCCCCAACCAGCAGAAAGTCGACATAAGGGTCAATGATACGGGCGGTATGCGCGTGATAGGCGGTGAGTGAAACGATAGTTTCGCCGCCCTTGCGCTCGCGAATGTCGGGGGCCGTGACGCGCTTGATAACCTGATGCTGTGACATGATGGCGAACCTTGTGTTCAAGGCATGACGAGCCGCAATGCTTCGCTCTGCCCATTATTTGGCCCGGCGCGATGCAAGCTTAAAGGGCGCGCCACGTCGGCAAAACGTTATTTTATGTTTAACCACGTTACGATGCGCGTCGAGCCTCCAATGCAAGCTTAAATATATTAACGTTGTATCCACCCAAAAGCGCTTAGAACGGCTTTCAATCCCGATCAGGTCGAGGTTTTTTGATGCAATATCACAGTGCCTTTATGGCGGTTTTAGTCATCACCGCACAGTTCGGAGCGTTTTCATACCCGGTGAAAGCGGATACAGGCGTGCATTTCTTAAATCCAGTCTCGCCATCGCCGCTGGTTCAGCAAGTCCGCAGTGAATGCGCGGGCCGCAATTTTGATCGAAGCCGACGCTATGATGATGATCCGGGCTACGAAACGGGTCGCCGTTATGACGACCATCGTGCGCGATATCCCGAGAATGGCCCCTGCGATCCGTATTCCCCAAGACTAAGCCGCCGCGACAGGGACGATTGGGAGGATCGGCGCGAAAGCCGTGATGCGCGATTTATCCCCTCCCGACGTCGGGATAGGCGCGATATCGAGGCAAGGGACGAAAGGCGAGATCGCTCAATAGACGATGAATATTGCGGCTCGGCATGCTGGTATCGCCGCCTGAAAGACGGTTATTGCGGCCATGGATGCGATTATTATGTCGATAGAAAGCGTTAAGCTTTCTACAGTTTTTCCAATTTCATGTTGAAATCAATATGATAATGGCGTTTTTCAATCTGGCCTGTCGTAGAAAGCTATGCTAACCTTCCATCGCTGAGGAAAGATTGAGTTGGAGCAATCTTGATGAAAAAACTTATCTATGCTTTCGCAATCGCGCTGGTGAGTGTGTTTGCCTATGCAGTCGCGCCGACGCAGGCTGCATCTCTGTCGCCAGTCACCCAGGGCGATACGGTATCCCAGACTGCTGCTGATCTCCGTCAGGAAGTTGGTCGCCGTGGTGGCCGCGGTGGTTTCCGTGGCGGTCGTGGATACGGTCGTGGTTTCCGGGGCCGTGGCTACGGATATCGCCGTGGTTATCGTCGTGGTTGGCGTGGCCCACGCTTCTACTTCTACGCGCCCTATTATGGCCGTCGTTGCTGGTATCGTTACGGACGCCGCTACTGCCGCTATTAATGCGCGGCTAACGTAACGAGCATGAGGGCGAATGGCTTAGCTATTCGCCCTTTTTTAAGGCTAACTTTCAATCATTCCCCCGTTTGAATTTTGTCTGCGGGGTGTTTGCGGCCCTTAGTTGACTATATCCTACGCCTCAGCGGGATTATCCTCACTCTGAAAAAAGCTAGACCGATGTCGTTTAGCGCCTGAGTTTCTGCTTGATGAAGTTGCCGATCTGACTCGAACTCAGCGCCTTACTCTGGAGGCCTTCAGCAATACCGCCCATGACCTCACGAAACTTCGCCTGCTCGCTAGGTGTCCACGACTTCATGTCCTCGGTCAGTTCGTCAAGCTCGGCTGCCGCTCGATCTCGAGGGCGGCTATCTGCTCGTTGAAGTCTTTATGTACCTGCGCAAGGTAGGCCTCGCGTTGTGCGTCAGCCGTGTTCCGCTGGTGATATGCCCTCGCCATCGCGCGACAATGGAACGCTTCATACGGCTCTAGAGGGTCCGGCCATGGGCCGCGACCACTAGTTTGCCGCATCCCCGTTACCTCTTGAAGCACTTCCGATTCAACTTTCGTAAGATTAGTCTCGGCTTCCTCGAGTTCGCGCCGGTTTCTCTCCATACGAGCGGGGAGTCTGTCTAGCTTCTCGCGCATACGGGAGGTATTCGTCTGAACGGGATATGAGTTTACGCCATGGTTGGGATAGTACTCGCGGGCAAAGGCCTCAGCATCCCTCGAATACTCGTTCCACCGGACCTCCTCCTGCAGCGAGTTAAATGCCGTAGCCTCGATCCAGCCGCGGGCATCGAGAACCTTGGCTTGAGCAGCACGAACGCGGGCGGCTAGCCTTTTAGGAATAGCGGGACGACATTGCATTAGGATCCTATGGCCAAAAGGTTAGCTATCTTCGGAAAATAGGCCATCGCTGACGATGACGGCATATTGTGGAAAGTGCAACTTTAGATAGGACTACTGCGCATCCTGCCAGCGCAGGCCGCTGCCTTGCAATAGACTCTGATAAATTTCTGCACATAATGTTTTATTTAAGTATTTTGGTTCATCGCAACAACTAGGTCGCCTGCACTATTCCCACTCGATAGTGCCGGGCGGCTTGGACGTCACATCGTAAACGATGCGGTTGATGCCTTTGACCTCGTTCGTAATGCGGCTAGACGCGCGGGTCAGGAAATCCGCCGTAAAGGCGTAGGCTTGTGCGGTCATGCCATCGCTGGATGTTACGGCGCGCAGGCCGCAAACGTAATCGTAGGTGCGCGCATCGCCCATGACGCCGACGGTGCGAACGGGCAGCAGCACGGCAAAAGCCTGCCATATTTCATTGTACAAACCCGCTTTGCGGATCTCATCGATGAAAATCGCGTCGGCGCATTGCAGGATCGCGAGTTTCTCCGGTGTCACGTCCGACAGAATTCGAATGGCAAGACCGGGGCCTGGGAACGGGTGGCGCTCGATGAACGCCTCGGGCAACCCAAGCTCACGGCCGAGCGCGCGCACCTCGTCCTTGAACAGCTCGCGCAACGGCTCCAGCAGCTTGAGTTTCATCCGCTCCGGCAATCCGCCCACATTGTGGTGCGATTTGATGGTGGCGGACGGCCCGCCCGTCGCCGACACGCTCTCGATCACGTCCGGATAGACCGTGCCCTGCGCGAGGAAATCCGCGCCGCCCAGCTTTGACGCCTCCTCGTCAAAGACCTCGATAAACAGTCCGCCAATGATTTTGCGTTTGGTTTCCGGATCGGCGACACCCGCGAGAGCGCTGATGAACTTGTCCTCCGCCCGCACATGCACCAGCGGTATATTGTATGCGCCCCGGAACACGGAGACGACCTGCTCGCCCTCCCCTTCCCGCATCAGGCCATGGTCGACGAAAATGCAGGTGAGCTGGTCGCCAATCGCCTCGTGGATAAGGACGGCGGCGACCGATGAATCAACGCCGCCCGAAAGCCCGAGGATAACGCGGCCCTTGCCAACCTGCTCACGGATTTTGTCAATCGCGGTCTGCTTGAACGCGCGCATTGACCATTCGCCATGGAAGCCCGCCAGCCGCAGGAAATTGCCGAGCATGGCCGCCCCGCGGGGCGTGTGGGCGGCTTCCGGGTGGAATTGCACGCCGTATAACCGGCGCTCGTCGTCGGCAATAGCTGCAAATGGCGCGTGCTCGGAAACGGCAAGGGTGTGGAAGCCGAGGGGTAGCGACATGACGCGGTCGCCGTGGCTCATCCACACTGCTTCCGTGGCGCCAACCTCGCCGACGCCGTCGAACAGCACCCCCGGCTCGATAATACGGATACGCGCATCGCCATATTCGCGGTCGTTGCTTGGTTCAACCGCGCCACCGAGCTGCGCGACCATCGTTTGCTGGCCATAGCATATTCCGAGCACGGGAACGCCCGCATCGAACACCTCCTGTGGCGCGCGTGGGCTGGACGCCTCCGTCACGCTGTTCGGGCCGCCGGATAGGATGATCGCCTTGGGCTGAAACTTGGTGATCGCTTCAGCGGCGGCGAAGAAGGGCACGATTTCCGAGTAAACCCCGGTCTCGCGCACGCGCCGCGCTATCAGTTGCGTAAGCTGACCGCCAAAATCGACAATCAGAACAGTTTCGGGTTTAACGGCTTCGGAGTTTTCTTTCATGGTCTATGCATAAACAGTCGAAGCCAGAAATGCAAAAACCCAAGGAGCACCGCACAAAAAAACCCGCCAGAAAAGGCGGGTCTTCATTTTGCTGCGTCGACATAGCGACATTTGTCGAGTCAGAAAATTAGCAGGTTACCGGCGCTGGTGCATTTGGCCCCATGCGTCCGCGAATTTCGCCGCAAGACCAATCACGAAGCGGCTCTGGCATGTAGGTGTTGATGTTCACCCAGATGTTGTCGGCGCTTGCGTTAGTTGTCGTATAGGTTGCGTACAGCCAGTAGCCGAACACGATGATAACGAATACGATAAGCAGGCTAAGGATGGTTCTGATAAAGCCCATGACGATGTCTCGCTCATTGTTGTGTTTAAACGAATGGATGCTATCGGGTTGATACATTACGCGAAGGAAGGATAGCTCGCCCGTGTAACAATCGCTTGAATGGTAAAATCAATGTCTCCCGCTCTCGCATCCGGAACATGTGGTAAAGTCTAAGGCGAATGTTTGACATTAAATTTTGCTTAAGGCCCGTCAAATGATCGCCCCAATAGCGAGCGCTGTTCAGTCCCTTATGCGCTATTTGCCATAACTCTACGTAAGCGCAGTTAGCACCAATTGGCGCGAAAAGCAGCGCTGTTCTACCTTTGAATGCCAGTGCTCATCAAATAGCGTTAATTTTGCAACGCAGTAGGGCGAAGATTTTCCAAGTCATTCCGCGGCGCACGAGCGCAGCGCATGAGTAAAATGGTGAGCGTGGGCAAAAAGTAAGATCGTGCTGATGGCCCCAACAATTAAGACGGCGCTTTTAAAAATATCGGATTCGGATTGATAGGCGTTAAACCCGACGCGGCTCAGCGACCCCACAAAGACGGAAGCAACAAGCGCAGGCATTGAACCAAGCGTTCCGATGAAATAGTCGCGGAAGCGGATTGACGACAGACCGAGCAAAAAGTTCGCAACGGAGAATGGCATGAGTGGCGAAATTCGCAACAGAAAACGAATTTCAAGCCTTCGGACGCTATCCGAGTATTGATGCCCCTGAAACGTTCATTGCGCGATAGAACGCGCGCGATCATTGGGCGTAAAAATGAGCGGCAAACGGCGAAAGACAAACCCGCGCCGACCAGCGTGCAAACAGAGGTTAGCGCAACGCCCCAGCCAAATCCGTAAACAGCGCCCGCCGCCATCACCACCGCAGAGGCGGGAAAAAATCCCGTGCAGATCACGAGCAGATAAACCAGCGCGAAGGCCCACCAATTCACATTGCAAAAGGCGACAAAGCTCGAAACGCCTATGTCTGCGCCAGTCAATGCCCTTGATCCGAGGATAATAATCAATACGACTCCGGCTAGCGCGAAGACCGCAACCGGCAGTCTAAGTCCGCTCCATGCATTTCACGTCATGCTATCGCCTTAACCGTAACCGCCCGTAAAAGCTCAATGAAATGTTAACAGGCTATGCGGCGGCGGCAGGTTTGGATGCAGCGGGGTGTAACTCAACTGTGGACAACCCATGCGTGTGGCGCAGACGCCACTCAATCTACCGGCGTTTGAGAATGGCGATGAAAAAGCCGTCCGTTGCATGAACGCGAGGCGTCAGTTGCAATGCGCCCCCGCAGTCGGCGCCAGGCGTTGCCGGCGCGCTGTTGACGGCGGCAAGCCAGCTTTCCGTCCAATCCATAGCTTCGAATTCAGGGTTGCCACCCAGAAACCACGTAATCTGATCCTGATTTTCCTCCGGCAGAACCGAGCAGGTAACGTAGACAAGTCGTCCGCCCGGTTTCACAAGCTGGGCGCCAAGCGTTAGCACGTTGCGTTGCTCGCTCTGTCGCGCGGCGAGCGCTTCGGGCGAAAGCCGCCATTTCGCGTCCGGCCTGCGCCGCCAGACGCCGGAACCCGTGCATGGCGCATCGATCAGCGTGACATCCATCGCATTGTTCAGTTTCGCCAGCGCCGCCCCATCGCCAGCGTCCATGGCCTGTACGTTGCGCGCGCCCGCCCGGCGCATACGGTCGAACAGCGGGCGCAGCCGCTGGGCGTCCGAGTCAAATGCATGAATTTGCCCGGTATTCTGCATCATCGCGGCAAGCGCCAGGGTTTTGCCGCCCGCGCCCGCGCACACATCGGCGACCTGTGAGCGCGGCCCAGCGCCGCTCATCAGCGCCGCAATCTGCGAGCCTTCGTCCTGCACCTCGAACCAGCCTTTGCCATGCGCGCCCTCAGCCTCCACGTGAGGCGCACGGCCATCTCCGGCACGCGGTGGAATGCGTATCCCGACGGGCGAGAATGGGGTGGCCACCGCGCCATGGCGCGCCAGCGCAAGCAAGGTTTTTGACCGTGTCGATTTTAGAGTGTTCACGCGCAGGTCAATAGGCGCCCGTTCGGACAGCCCCCTGCC
>JAWXCE010000018.1:0-35585 GCA_034440495.1 Hyphomicrobiales bacterium
AAATGCGCGCGCGCATTTTTTGAGCGGTATTTCTCGGCGTACTCAGTTGCCCCACCCCAGAATGTTGGCCTTTTGACGGGCTATTTCGAGCCTGAGCTCCAAGCTGCAGATGCGCCATCGCCTCATTATCCCCAACCCGTCTATTCGCGTCCCAACGACCTGGTTTTAGCTGGGCCAAAAGACGCTATTTCGAAGCAGCAACCTCCTCTCACGGCGGGGCGGCGCATCGACGGTGAGTTGCAGCCGTATTTCACACGTCGGGAGATAGACGCGGGTGCATTAAACGGACAAAATTTGGAGATTGCCTTCGCCGCCGACCCCATCGACCTGTTTATCATGCATGTTCAGGGCGGCGGTGTTTTGCAGTTTCCACACGGATCGCGCCGCGTCACTTTCGCAGGTAAGAACGGCCATTCATATACGTCGATCGCCAAGCGCCTTATAGAGCGGGGAGAGCTGAACGCAGGAAATGCGAGCCTCGACACGTTGCTGCAATGGCTTCGGGCAGACTTGGGTCGCGCGCAGGCTTTGATGAGCGAAAACGCCTCGTACATCTTTTTTGAGATGCTGCCCAACGGCGCGGACGCCCCCACAGGATCGCTCGGCGCTTCGTTAACCACTGGCCGCAGTCTCGCTATTGACCCAGGATTTCATACACCCGGTCTTCCCATATGGGTGTCGGCTCCCGATCTGACGTTCGATGGAGAAGCGTTCGCCCGCTTGATGGTTGCCCAGGATACCGGCTCGGCCATTCGTGGTGCAGCGCGCGGAGACGTGTTTTGCGGAACGGGAGCGGCCGCCGGACGAATTGCCGGCAGTATTAAACACAATTGCACGTTTTTCGTGTTAACTCCAAAGTCAGAATAGCGCTTGCGTATTTGGAAGGAAGGCGCTGATGAGCGAAGGCAACCGCCGCCGCCCGCGAACGCTAAATGAGGATGAGGCCGCATTATGGGAATTCGCCATGCGCGGCGCTAAAAGCCTGCGCCCGCGCGAGCCTACCTCGCTTCTCGGTATAGATGATGAAGACGTTGTTCGTGCGGTAAACCGGCTTGCAAAAACCGCATCTATCGCCGAACAGTTGCAAACTCCAAATCCTGCGCCTTCCAAACCAAAGCTAACGGCTGTTGAAATCGCCGAACTGGATCGTCGACAAACCCGTTTGATCGCCACGGGGCGCGCGGCTATCGACGCCCGGCTTGATCTGCATGGGATGAGGCAACAGGAAGCGCACGCGGCTCTAAAGTCATTCCTGCATTCTGCGCAATCGCGTGGTGCCCGGGTCGTTTTGGTTATCACCGGGAAGGGCGGTCGCCGCAAAACCAGCGAGCGCGAGTTTTTCCCTTATTCTGACGATGAGCCGGGTGTTCTGAAGCGATTGACGCCGCGCTGGCTGCAGGACGCAGATTTGAGGCATCTGGTCGTGAGTTTTGGCGCATCCAGCGCGCAGCACGGCGGTGATGGCGCTCTCTATGTCAGGTTGCGCAAACCCCGCTAAATGCGGCTCTGTTCAAAATGGACATGTGTTTGCCGATGTACTTCCCTATATGACATGTTCTTGCCAAGCAAAAATTAATAACTGGAGACACAATCATGAAGACATTTATTCGCTCCGCCGTTTCGGCGCTTGCTTTGGCAACGCTTATTCCGACCATCGCATCGGCCGAACAGTGGGAGCTGCTTGGCTCGCGCGAGGTTTCGCTCGATGCTGAACGCGACGAAATCAAAGTTGGCCGCAACGAAGGCAAATACAAGAAAATCCAGCTTCGCGTACGCGGCAACGACGTTGAGGTCCTTGACCTCAAAGTGGTATACGGCAACGGTCGCGTGGATGATATTCGCGTCCGCGAAAACATCCGCCAAGGCGGCGAGACGCGCGGCATCGACCTTAAAGGCGACAACCGTGTCATCGACCGTATCGTTATGGCGTACAAGCGCCCGGCCAACGGAAAAGGCAAGGCGACTGTCGAAGTTTACGGTAAGTAAGGCTGGTCTGCGAATTTAACATGAGGCCGCTATCTTCGATGGCGGCCTTATTTATTGACGCACGCGCATCGTCTCGCGTTGACCTTGCGCGCATCTGACTGTATGCGTTTGTTTTGGCGCAACGCGAGCTATTCGCCGCGCTTTAACCGCTGGCTAAGGCAAATCTCGTATTTGGCATTAAAGTCTGTGAACTTTCACAGCGCCGACAGCCGCGAACAGAAGATAAGGACTATGCCATGTATGCTGTCATCAAGACGGGCGGCAAGCAATATCGTGTTGCGGCCGAAGACACCCTCATCGTAGAAAAACTGGCTGGCGAACCCGGCGATGTTATCGAATTCGGCGAAGTGCTCATGCACGGCGCGGACGGCGAACCGACAATTGGCACGCCTTTCGTCTCCGGCGCGATGGTCTCCGCCGAAGTGGTCGAGCAGGGCCGCGCCGACAAGATCATCATTTTCAAGAAGAAGCGCCGCCAGAACTATCGGCGCCGCAACGGCCACCGCCAGGACATCACCACGGTGCGCATTCTTGAAATTCTGATCGACGGCAAAAAGGCGAAGCAATCCGCCACCCCGAAAGCCAAAGCTGAAACCGCGATGGCAGAAACGCCAAAGGCGAAGCCGAAAAAAGCGCCCGCTTCCGATCAGGCAGTAGACGCCTCCGCCGAGCCGAAACCAAAAGCGGGCAAAAAGCCCGCGAAGCAATCTGACGAATAGGAGCACCAATCCATGGCAACCAAAAAGGCAGGCGGCTCGTCCAGGAACGGTCGCGACTCAGCCGGGCGGAGACTGGGCGTTAAAAAGTCCGGCGGATCGCACGTGATCCCCGGCAACATCATCGTGCGCCAGCGCGGCACGACCTGGCATCCCGGCGACAACGTCGGCATGGGCGTCGATCACACGCTGTTTGCGAAAGCCGAGGGCGTGGTCGAGTTCAAGGAAAAGCGCAACGGCCGCACTTTCATTTCGGTCGTTCCGGCGGAAACCGGGAAAGTCTGACCGGCATCCGGCATAGGCTTTCATTTTGATTTGGAAGCTCGCGGGCAATCTCGCGAGCTTTTCTGTTTGAGTCAGGCGGAGCAGAGTTTTGCCCCAACCGGTGTTGACAACCAAGCGACTGATCTTGCGCCCGTTTCGCAGCGGCGACGCGCCTGTGATTGCGCGTCTGGCCAATCATCCCTCCATCGCAGAAATAACGGCCACTATCCGGTATCCTTACCCCGCCCTCGACACTGTGCGTTTCGTCCGCTGTATGCTGACGCGCCCCGAAGATGCGACAAGGGGGCCATTCTTGTTGACGTTGAAAAGCAATCCTTGTTATGCAGTAGGGGCTGCGGGGCTGCATACAGGAAAGCACGGCTACCTGATTGGTTATTGGGTTGGGGCGGCGTTTCGCCGACGCGTATACGCCAGTGAGGCGGCGCGCGCGCTGGCGCAGTATGGTTTTGAGACCTTGGAGCTGCCCGTCATCGAAATTTCATGCCGCACCCATAACCATGCTTCAAGACGTATTATCGAAAGGCTTGGCGGTCGCGGGCCGAAGTTGCGAATGGGTTGGTCGCGTATGTTGGGGCAAAAAATGCCGACGCTTTATTATGATGTAACGCGCGGTAATTTTCTCAGCAGCAACCGCCTTAGGCTCAGCCGATGAGCGTGCTTATTATCGGCGTTATCCTGCTTGGTTTGGCCGCTGTCGCCCCGCAATGGTGGGTGAAATCCACGCTGCGTCGGCATGGCGGCGACCGGCCCGATCTGGGCGGCACCGGCGGCGAACTGGCGCGTCACGTGCTGGATGAAATGAAGCTCAACCATGTAGGCGTCGAGGAAACCGAAATCGGCGACCACTATGACCCGGACACAAAAACCGTGCGGCTTTCGCGTGATAACTTTGGCGGGCGTTCGGTGACAGCGATTGCGGTCGCCGCGCACGAGGTCGGCCACGCCATGCAGGATGCGACGGACTACCGCGCGTTTCGCGCCCGCACCGCCATCGCGCGGCAGGCTGTCTGGATTCAGCGCCTAGGTTCCGTGGTGATGCTGCTGGCGCCGCTCGCCGCCATCGCATTGCGCGGTCCGGGCGGCTTTATTTTGGAGATTTTGGCGGGTCTCGCGATTTTGAGCATGAGCGTCGTCATGCATCTCGCGACGCTGCCGGTCGAGTTCGACGCAAGCTACAAACGCGCGCTGCCTTTGCTGGAAGCGGGTAACTTCCTCCCGCCGGAAGATATGCCCGCCGCGCGCGAGATATTGCGCGCCGCAGCCTTTACATACGTCGCCGCCGCGCTCATGACTCTGGTCAACGTCTTTTACTGGCTCCGCGTGCTGCGGCTTTAAGCAACGGACTATTAGGTTTACAAACTCCGTCATTGCCGGGCTAGACACAGCAATCCAGTTTTGTGGCTGGATGCCCGGGTAAAGCCCGGGCATGACGGCGGAGATTAGGACTATGCAAATTAAAACTGGAAAACAATCGGCGCCAAAGGTCGGATTTGTCAGCCTTGGCTGTGCGAAGGCGCTGGTCGATAGCGAGCGCATTATCACGCGCCTGACAGCAGAGGGCTACGCGATTGCGCCCAGCTATGACGGTGCAGATGTTGTAGTCGTTAACACTTGCGGTTTTCTCGACAGCGCCAAGGCTGAAAGTCTTGAAGCTATCGGCGAGGCCATGGCGCAGAACGGCCGCGTGATCGTGACGGGCTGCTTCGGGCTGGACAGAAAAGTGCTCGAGACTTACCCGGACGTGCTCGCCGTCACCGGCCCGCACCAATACGATGCGGTGATGGACGCCGTTCATACCGCCGCGCCTGCGCCGCACGCGCCGTACCTTGACCTCGTGCCGCGCTCCGGTCTGCGCCTGACGCCCTCGCATTATGCCTATCTGAAAATCTCCGAGGGCTGCAACAACAAGTGCTCCTTCTGCATTATCCCCGATTTGCGGGGCCGGTTAGCCAGTCGTCCGGCAGGCGATGTGATGCGTGAGGCGGAGGCGCTGGTGGAAGCTGGTGTGAGCGAGTTACTCGTTGTCAGCCAGGATACAAGCGCTTACGGCGTCGACATCAAGTTTGCGCAAAGTAACTGGAATGGACAGGCGCTGAAAGCGCGCTTTTATGAACTGTGCGAGGCGCTCGGAAATCTCGGCGTGTGGGTGCGGCTACACTATGTCTACCCTTATCCGCACGTGGACGAAGTGCTGCCATTGATGGCTGCGGGCAAAATCCTGCCTTATCTTGATATTCCGTTTCAGCACGCTAGCCCGAACGTACTGAAAGCCATGCGTCGTCCAGCCGCCGCCGAGCAAACGCTGGAGCGCATCGCGCGCTGGCGCCAAGCCGTACCCGACCTCGCAATTCGCTCTACATTTATCGTAGGCTTTCCCGGCGAAACCAGTGAGGACTTTGAAATCCTTCTAGCCTGGTTGCAAGCGGCGCGACTGACCCGTGTTGGCTGCTTTAAGTATGAGAATGTCGATGGCGCCCGCTCCAGGGACTTGCCGGGCCATGTACCGGATGAACTTAAAGCGGAGCGTTATCACCGTTTCATGGAAGTGCAAAAGGCCGTAAGCGAAAGCGTTCTTTCAACTCGAATTGGACGTACACTGGACGTGTTAATCGATGAGGTGGACGAAGAAGGCGCAACTGGCCGCTCAGCCTGGGACGCGCCTGAGATTGACGGGTGTGTATTCCTCAACGGCGAAACCGATCTCCAGCCTGGCGACATGGCCAAAGTAAAGATCGATTACGCAGATGAGTATGATTTATGGGGAAGTTTAAGTAATGACGATTTAGATCCGTCTAACTAAAACGATAGCAGCAACGATGCCCAGAACTGAAAGCTTTAACGGATTTTGACGTACAATCCTAGTTACTTCACGTTGAGCATACTCGATATTTTCGCTACTTGTAAGTTTGCCAATGGCAGCCGTTGGGTTACTCAAAAAATCATCACCTTTGGAGTGTGATTTTCCAGACATTGCATAATGTACGATAAGTCCACCGGCACCCAGAAGCAGAGCAACAATAAATGCAGCGCCGGCCGGACCTCGTGACGGACTCAGTCCGTAAAATATGGCTATACTTACAAAGATTACTGCAAGCAGAAGTAGCAAACCAACAATAATGCTATTGACCACATTCTGCATCACATCTTTAGCGGCTGACGCTGCTCTCGCTGCTCCAACCGCAGACAGTAGGGCACCCCACATTGAACATTACCGGCTTAAAATTGCGCCAAAGATGAAACCAACGCCAACTGCGACCGCAGCGGCCGTTAGAGGGCTTTTACGTATTGCGGCTTCCAGATCATGCATTTTTTCTTCCGCCATTTCCTTAGCCTCGGACATCTGATCCTGAGCAGCACTTTTCAGATCGCGGGCACCACTTTCAGCATCTCGTTTCATATCGCGGCCCATGTCCTTAGCTTCACGGCCCATGTCTTTCGCGCGATCTTTATAATCTTCAGCCATCGTCATCTCCTTAAGTTTGATTACCGACAACGAACGCCGCGAACCTCCATAAGTTCCGGCCCGGCAGGTCTAGCTGCGGATCATTGAGTTGATTGTGCGCTAGGAGTAAGCTCGCCCCATGACAGATTTACTTGACGAAGCTATCGCTAAAATTCGTCAGCTTTGTCCCGAGCGGCAGGAAGAGGCCGCTTTAGCGCTCCTCGCCATCGCGGATGAAGACAAGATATACCATCTATCAGCGGAAGAATACGCCGAGGTTTTTGAAGGATTGGCTGAGATCGAGCGCGGCGAGATGGCTACAGGTGAGGAAGTTGAGGCCGTAAAACGCCGCCACAGGCTTTTGTGAAAGTCCGCTACTCCCGCCGCGCATTGGCGCAGTTGGATTATCCTGTATCGATTTTGAGAAGGAAAGCCCTAGTTCCGCAGTAGCTATTAATGTCAAAATAGATGCGGCAATTGAAAACCTGAAATGTTTCCCCCAGCTTGGCCGCCGAACAAATGAAAAGAGTGTTCGCGTAATTATTGAGGCAAAATATCGCCACCGTATTTTTTATACGGTGCGAGGACGAAGTTTTAATCGTCCGAATTCTGCACCGCTCGCAAAAATAACAGATCCAAATTGTGCATGACGGAGATGAACGCGCCTCGCCTGCGGCGCGAATCGCTTAGTTTGCGCCAAGGTTAAGCGGGGGCGGGCATGGCGAATTTTAATACGCATCTGGCGGTCGGCGCCGTGGCGGCGGGGCTTGGCGCCACAATGACCATGGCGGCGGGTGTCGTGCCGCAGAACCAGCTTTTGACGCTCACCATGGCGGGCATCATCGGCTCCGTACTGCCGGACATCGATCTGGAGAAGGCGACGCCGAGCCGCATGCTTTTCTCCGGTCTTGGAGTTGTATTTGCCTTCATCGTGCTGTTTCAGTTTAAGAAAGAGTATTCAATCGCCGAACTCTGGGCGGTGTGGATCGGCGTGTATGTGTTCGTTGGATACGGCGTTTTCGCCATCTTCCATTGCCGCACAAAGCATCGGGGAATATTCCACTCGATCCTGGCTGGTGCATTTTTCGCCGCGCTGACCGCGACCATCTTCGATCAAGCGTTTAACGAAGACCCGGTTGTTGCCTGGTTCGCAGGGCTGTTCGTGTTCGGCGGTTATATCGTGCATCTCGTGCTCGACGAGATTTACTCGGTGGACTTTGAAGGCCATACAATAAAGCGATCATTCGGTTCAGCTTTAAAGCTTATCGAACATCGCTCTATGCGAGCCACAATGGCGATGACGGCGGCGTTTTTGATCGTCGCTATCGCCGCCCCGTCATCCGAGCGCTTTTTCTCGATCGTCTCTGCGCCGAACGTTTACTCGTTCCTGCAGAAACGGATGTTGCCCGAAGACAGGTGGTTTGAGATGAAAACCGAGCCGGTCGAGAAACCTCCTGTCGAAACGGAGGCCAACATGCTTCCGCAACTCGCGCCGATGACGCCTCCGGAAAACTCCGCGAACGGACAAATGCAGTAGTTCAGGTTATTTAGGCAGTCTTCACGCCGCAGGCGAGGCATCGATGGCCCCGCCTGAACGATAGCGATCAATAGCGGCCGTTGCCATTATAACCTTCGCGATGACCATTTCCGTTTCCGTAACGGTCATCGCCATTCTCTTCATAAATTTCCTCGCGCTGTTCGTATGCGCCGCCGCCATATTCGCGCCTGCCGCGTCCACCACCATTTTCGTGGAAGTATTTATTGCGGTGAAGTTGCCGTGACCCGTGGCCGCGATGTCCACCAATCTCATCGAGACAATAACGCGCTACAAAGAGATTTGCGAAGCGCGGCGACAGAATGCGGCACCAGTGGTAATAATCGCATACAGCGGTTATCCGCGTGTCGGCGCGCACGTGAATATTCGTGCGGAAACCAGGCGCCGGCCGGTCGCTGACGATGGTTGGAATGTTGACGAAATATTCTTTCGGATAGCCATTGTGGCCGTTGTGATACCCGCCCCCGCCGCAGTATGGGCCTCGGCATCCGCCTGCGCTAGCGTCGTGAGCGCCGAACGCAAACGTCGGCATCGCAATCAATGCCGCCATTAAGTAAGATTTCATTTGGGTTACTCCCGCTGCAAGAAAAACTCGCGCACCAACGCGCTAGGGACAGGGTTGCGCCCAAGTCGTTTTAATTTTCTTAAAATTATACCTACTTTGCGTTCATGCTTAACAGAAGGTAAACGGAGGCAGTATGGAAGCTCGGCTGACAATTGTTACGCTTGGAGTAGCGGACATCGCCCGTGCGACGGCATTCTATGTAAAACTTGGGTTCAAGCCGTCATCAACCAGCCAGGACAGCGTGACGTTCATGCAAGCGGGGCCGCTGGTTAATAGCCTTTTCGGCGGCGCGAGATCGAGGAGGACGCAAGCGTAGGCTGCGTCTGGACGGGCAACGGCGGCATAACGCTTGCTTATAACACTGTGAACGAGGCGGAAGTCGATAGCGTGATAGCCGAAGCAAAAGATGCGGGCGCGACAATCCTTAAGCAACCGCAGCACGCGTTCTGGGGCGGATATCATGCCTTTTTCGCCGATCCTGACGGTCATGTCTGGGAGATTGCGCATAATCCGTTTTTCGAGATGACAGCGGATGGGGCCGTTAAACTTCCCGATTAGGATCGCCGCATCAGGCCCGCGAGCAAAAGCCAGCATATGAAAGTGCCTGCAACACTCATGACGACGAGTTCCTGCGTTCCGGGCTGGAAATTGATAAGCGTTTGCGCCTGAAGGATGTTCAGCGCCAAGAACGCAAGTCCAAGCCCACCCAGTATTGCCAGTGCGACGCGAAACAGAACTGCGCCATTTCCCGGCTGTTTTTGCCCGCCTATCGGCGGAAATGGCTTCATCGGCGGCATTGATTGCGTCATGCCCTGTTCCTTGCGGTTGCGCCCGCGAAAATACTCAAGCAGCAAAGCCACGATAAGCCCGCTGGCCACGGATAAAAGCAGTTCCTGCAGCATAAATAGCTCCTTAAAATTTCACGTAAATCCCTTATGATTCGGAGATAAAATATTCGAAAGGTTATTTGTCTGCACAAAGACACTCCGCTTCTCTTCGTCTATGGCACGCTGATGAGCCGTTCGGCGCACCCCATGGCGTCTCGTTTGCGCGTCATGGCCAAACTCGTTGCGCCTGCAAGCGTTCCTGGGGCGCTTTACAATTTCGGCTATTTTCCGGCTGCGATTTTTGACCCATATTCCCGCAGGCGTATTTACGGTGAATTGCACCAACTTAACGCGCCGCAGACAGATTTTAGAGTTTTGGATATTTATGAAGGATGTTCACCCGGCGACCCCCACCCGTGGCTTTACCGGCGGCAGATTGTTGCAGCGCAACTTTTATCAAACCATAGCGTTTCAGCATGGATTTACACCTTGATTGAGACGCCGCATTGTAAAGTGCAAATCGCTACCGGACGATATATTGCGCGCAATGCAAAGTTAATGAGCGGGCCGCTGAAAAGAAGCGACTGAGCCTTTTCTTGAGACATAACGCATATTGCGTTAAACCAATTGAAATGGCTGTCGGCTCGATAGCCCGCCCACATGAGAAGAGCTATGCCATCACGCTTAATCACGTCGATTATCTTGCAAACGCTCGAAACCAACGTCCGCTTCGCCCAAAATCTCACCGATTTCGTTGCCGGTGTTCAGAATATTCACAAAGCTGAGGCGAGGCGCGAAACGGAAAGGGCAACCTCCGCCGCCGGTAACGTTGGTGCAGCGCAAGATCCAGGAAAATTCGTTTTCCGTTTTGGCGGTGGTACGGCTGATGGCTCGGCGGGAATGCGCGAACTGCTGGGCGGCAAGGGCGCCAACCTTGCAGAAATGTGCAACCTCGGCCTGCCCGTGCCGCCCGGCTTCACCATCACCACCGATGTATGCTCGGCGTTTTACGCCCATGGCCGCAACTTTCCGGAAGGATTGGAGACGCAGGTTAAAGGTGCCCTTGCGTTCATCGGCAAGACTGTCGGCGCTAAATTCGGCGATGCTGAAAATCCCCTGCTGGTATCGGTGCGCTCGGGCGCGCGCGCGTCCATGCCGGGTATGATGGATACGGTGCTCAATCTCGGTCTGAACGATGCGACGGTAGAAGCGCTGTCCGTCAAAAGCGGCGATCGGCGTTTTGCTTACGACAGCTATCGCCGCTTTATCCAGATGTATTCGGATGTCGTGCTGGGCGTCCCGCATCATGTGTTCGAGGACATCCTCGAAAACTACAAAAAACTCCAGGGCTTCGAGCGCGATACCGATATGAGCGCCGCCGACTGGCAAACCGTGATCGGCAAATACAAGGACGCGGTCGAGACTGAACTGGGCCAGGCGTTCCCCCAGGATATCCATCAGCAGCTCTGGGGTGCGATTGGCGCGGTGTTCTCGTCGTGGAATACGCCACGGGCGGCCACATATCGCCGCTTGCAAAATATCCCGGACGAGTGGGGTACGGCGGTGAATGTGCAGGCGATGGTGTTCGGCAATCTGGGGACGACAAGCGCGACCGGTGTGGCTTTTACCCGCAACCCGTCCACCGGCGAAAACCAGCTTTATGGCGAGTTCCTGGTCAACGCGCAGGGCGAGGACGTGGTCGCTGGTATCCGCACACCGCAGAACATCACCGAAGCCGCGCGTATTGCCGCTGGCAGCGACGAGCCGTCGCTCGAAGCGCTGATGCCAGACACTTTCGCGGAGTTTCGCGCGGTGTGCAACCGGCTGGAAGCGCACTATCGCGATATGCAGGACATAGAATTCACCATCCAGGAGGGCAAACTCTGGCTCCTGCAAACCCGCTCGGGCAAACGCACGCTCCCTGCCTCCCTGAAAATAGGCGTCGAGATGGCGGAGGCTGGGGTGATTTCGCGCGAAGAGGCGGTGGCGCGGATCGATCCGCTGCAGCTAGACCAGCTTCTGCATCCAACCATAGACCCCGACGCAGAAAAAACGGTTATCGCGGTTGGCCTTGCCGCATCGCCTGGCGCCGCGTGCGGCGAGATCGTGTTCGACCCGGATGAGGCGGCGAAATTGAAAAGCGAGGGCCGCACGGTTATTCTCGTGCGGTCGGAAACCAGCCCGGACGACATCAATGGCATGGATGCGGCAGCGGGCATCCTCACTTCGCGCGGCGGGATGACGAGCCATGCGGCGGTGGTTGCGCGCGGCTGGGGCCGTCCGTGCATTAGCGGCGCGTCGAGCGTGCGCATCGACTACGCCAAGGGTGAGATGACGGCGGGCGGGCATACGCTCAAAGCTGGCGACATTATCACCATAGACGGCTCCACCGGCGAGGTCATTCTGGGTGAAGCGAAAGTGCGCCAGCCGGAAGTCACCGGCGATTTTGCCAAGCTGATGGGGTGGGCCGATGGAATGCGTCGCATGAAAATCCGCGCCAACGCCGAGACTCCGCGTGACGCCGCTCAAGCGCGCGAGTTCGGCGCCGAGGGCATCGGCCTCTGCCGCACCGAGCATATGTTTTTCGAGGGCGAACGCATAGTCGCTATGCGCGAAATGATTATGGCGGGTGACGAGGCCGGGCGTCGCACAGCACTGGCGAAAATCCTTCCCATGCAGCGTCAGGATTTCGTGGAGCTATTCGAGATTATGGCGGGCTTCCCCGTCACCATCCGTCTGCTCGACCCGCCGCTGCACGAGTTCCTGCCGCACGACGACGCCGAAATCGCCGAGATGGCGGTGGCGACCGGTATCGACGCAGGCAAGCTGAAGGCGCGTGTGGCGCAGCTTACCGAGTCGAACCCCATGCTCGGTCATCGCGGCTGCCGTTTGGCCATCACCTATCCGGAAATCGCCGAGATGCAGGCGCGCGCCATCTTTGAGGCCGCGATTGAAACCGGCGCTAAAACCGGACAGACAGTTGCGCTCGAAATTATGGTGCCGCTTGTCGCTATGAAAACCGAACTCGACATTCTGCGCGACCGAATCGTGAAAGTGGCCAATGACGTAGCGGCGGAAAAAGGCGTCCGGCCGCAATATCAGATCGGCACGATGATCGAGCTGCCGCGCGCAGCGCTCCAGGCTGGCAAAATCGCCGAGACCGCAGAGTTTTTCTCGTTCGGCACTAACGATTTGACGCAAACCGCGTTCGGCCTCAGCCGTGACGACGCCGCAAGTTTCCTCGGCCAATACACTGCTAAGGGAGTCTTGAAGCATGACCCATTCGTGACGCTCGATCAGGAGGGAGTAGGCGAGCTTGTCGCCATCGCCGCCGAACGCGGCCGGAGCACGCGCCCTAAAATAAAGCTCGGCATTTGCGGCGAGCACGGCGGCGACCCGGCCTCAATCGCGTTCTGCGAAGGACTGGGCTTGGATTATGTGTCCTGCTCGCCCTACCGTGTTCCGGTGGCGCGCCTTGCCGCCGCTCAGGCCACCCTCTCGGCACGCAAATAAACAATAGCATGGGTGACGGTTGCCAACATCCAGGCTTTGATCTTGCAGACATCCGGGTCGGTGGAAAACGGACCATGGCCGCCGCGCTCGCGTTCATCGACCGTGAGGAACGCGCTGGCGATATCAACGATTTGCTGGACGCCGCCTATCTGTTGCCGCGAGGGAAGGTGCTCGGGCTTACCGGCCCGCCGGGTGTTGGCAAATCGACCCTCATTAACAGCCTGATTCAGCAGTTCAGGGCGCGCGGCTTGACCGTGGGCGTCATCGCCGTCGATCCGTCGTCGCAGATAAGCCGTGGCGCGTTGCTCGGCGACCGCGTGCGGATGCGTACCGACCCGGAGGATCAGGGCGTGTTCGTGCGCTCGCTCGCCGCACGCGGGCGACTGGGCGGCCTTTCGGAAATCGCCTTCGCCGCTACGGTGCTGATGCGCGCGGTGTACGACTGGGTGTTCGTGGAAACCGTGGGCGTCGGGCAATCGGAGGCGGATATCGCCTCGGTCGCCGACACGGTCGTTTTATGCATCCAGCCCGGCTCTGGCGACTCCATGCAATTCATGAAAGCGGGGATTATGGAAATCCCACACATCGCCGCTGTCACCAAGGCGGATGCTGGCCCCGCCGCATCGCGCGCTTTGGCGGAGTTGAAGGGCGCGCTCGGCCTCGCATCTGCGCCTGATCCTTCATGGGAAGTTCCTTGCCTCATGGTTTCCGCCGCCAGAAACGAGGGTGTTTCCGAACTTATCCAGTACGTCGAGCAGCACGCCGCCAAGCTTTCCAGCACCGGCGAACTGGCGCGAAAACGGCATCGTCAGGCTGAAATGTGGTTAACCGCGATGATCACCTCCGCTTACGGGCGCCATGGCGCAACCCTGCTAGGCTCAAGCCTGAAATTCGACCCCGATCAGGCGCCGTTTGGAGTCGAAAGCCGCCTCGCCTCAACGCTGCGCGTCACTCGCGTTTAGCGTGCAGACTTATTTTATCCACAGTCTGGAGGATTATCAGCAGAGCGGGCGTTGTCGTGGTGCGCATCCGAAAGCGGCTGGTAACTTGGTTTTAACCATTTTCGGTTCAAGTTGCTGAAAGATGGTTAAAGCAGTGTTCTGCTTTGTGGCGGCAACGCCTGAGTTTGTTGAGTAAGCGTAAAGAGGCTGTAATGCATATTCGCTCCGCGAATTGGATGACGCGGCTACCGGCATATGTCGGCGTCGCGGCGCTTATCGCATTCGGCTATTTCGCGCGCGACACCGGCCTTATCGACAAGGCTTTACTCCTCAAACAGCAATTTTTCCCCGGCAGTGAGACCGTACTTGTGTGGCAAAAGCCAGTTAACGGCTCCTTCGGCGGCCATATTCCAACACAAGCCAACCATCTTTTTTCGGTAAACGGCAAAGGACCGAGGGCTGACAGATTCTTTGATGCGGCTGAACACAGCTCGCCAACCCGGCGCCCGCAGGTCATGGCTGCATCAATGACACCCTTTCTGTCGGAGCCTGATCCGATAGACGGTTACGCCGTGAATAGAAATCTGAAGGGCGGGCGCGATGCGGTTAAAGCTGCGGCGCCTTCGCATGCACAACCGGTTGATGCCGCCCAATCGTCATCGGCTGACCGCGCTACAGCCGCGCTATTTTTTGTGTCGTCGTATGCTTCGGCAGGAATGAAGGCTGCTGAACCAACGACCGAGTTGCCCGACGCAGGTGACAAAGAGCGCTTAAAGGATACCGCACCCGAGGGCTCCGAATGGCGCCGTCTTTTGCAGGACGCTCGGATGTCGCCAGAGGACGCCACCATCTTCGGCGGCCTGACCGAGACTGAATTTCGCAACAAAGAAATGCATTGCATGGCGACCGCGATTTATTTTGAAGCGCGCGGCGAGCCAACCCGTGGGCAAATGGCGGTAGCCCAAGTCGTCATGAACCGAGTGCGTACCCCGTTTTATCCGAAAACGATCTGCGGGGTTGTTTATCAGGGCAGCTTTAACCGGACGGGTTGCCAGTTCTCGTTCACCTGCGATGGT
This sequence comes from Hyphomicrobiales bacterium, assembly GCA_034440495.1. Taxonomy (GTDB): domain Bacteria; phylum Pseudomonadota; class Alphaproteobacteria; order Rhizobiales; family Rhodomicrobiaceae; genus JAWXCE01. The sequence goes on from JAWXCE010000018.1 coordinate 14,907, forward strand.
ATTGCCGACCGCGCAACGAACAAGGAGCAGTGGGCCAACTCGATGACTGTTGCACAGCAGGTTATCGCGCGCAAAGTTTGGGTGGATGAGGTTGGCTATGCAACGCATTATCATGCGACCTACGTCAATCCAAAATGGAAAGCGCTGGTGAAGCGCGTGGCGCAGATCGGCGTGCATATCTTTTACAAGGCGCCATTCGCCGATCCGCAGTTGGCATACGCGAACACGCAGCCATCCTAGAGCCGATTGTTAACGGATCTCCGTCATGGCCGGGCTCGACCCTGGCAACTAGCTTCGTTATTCGCGGGCAACCCTGTCTTTTTGGATGGCCGCGTCAAGGCCCGGCCGATGACGAAAGGGAATTCTGCTCTCTAAGACGGAGACACTCTAAATTGCCGGGCATTCCCCATGACGCCATGCGGTTGAGCATACCGCTGCATCCGCCACGAACCGGCCGAAGTTTACGCCCAGCGCCGACAGCGTGACGCCAAACGCCACAAAAAGGCTGGCTGTCAGCAGGATGGCGGGAAGATACCAGACGCGCATAAGGCGGGCCGCTTGTGAAACGGTTGCGATCTCTGCCGCCGTTGGCGTTACATACGGATGCTCGGTGATGATCGCGGCCTTTTGCGCCGCGCCCGGTGTAAACCGCGTCAACACCCCCGCCAGACCCAACGCGATATGAATGAACACAGGCGCAAGCGGCGTTAAAATCATGCAGGTGACGAACAGCCCGCGCGTCCACGGCGCCTGCACCGCATTTTCCGCAATGGCGCGCCATTCAAACCCGCGATGACCAGCGAGGGAGAATATGCCGTTAATCAGCTCAAGCGCGTTGGCAAGTAGTACGGCGAGACAAACCGCCAGAACCAGCGCAGCTACGGCGGCGGCAACGGTAAGCCCGACGCCCGTGGCGATCCCCGCCCAGCCATGCTCGCTGATGCGTGCGACCTGCGACAGATATCGCGCGCTGGCCCATGACAGCCAATCAATAGCAGCGTTCGCAAGCGGTATCATTACGAAAAACAGCAGTAGCACGAATGCGAATTCACTCGCGATGGCAAACACCAAACCTGCAATTACGCCAACCGCAATTGCGAAATAACCGGCTCCCGCGAACGCGAATGTAACAGCTAGTGCAAACGCCAGGGCAAACGAGACCAGCACCGCAAGCGCCACCGACCCGGCGCCGTAGAACTCGGATGAGATTACCGTGGCGAAAATAAATGCAATGCCGAATGCAGTGACGACGGCCACGCCGCTTAACGCCAGCTTTGCAGTCTGTTCCGCGATGTCCGGATCGCCGCCAATACGGCCAAATAAGCGCTGCGCGAGGCGTACCGAAAGCTTGAGCAGAAAGTATGCGAGCACCCCGCCAACAAGAGCGGACGCCAGAAAAGTCGCAAACTCCATATTTGTCAGCGCGCCGGACTGGACGCCATTGACCGCCAGAGAGAGCAGGAAAATCGACACGGGATATATAAAGGCTATCGCTAGACAACGTTCAAATGCCTGCGCCGACAAGGCGGGACCGAACCATGTCTCGCACCAGCCGTTAAACCGGCGGATGGCTACGCGGTAGCTTTTAAACGGCGCGGCAAGTCCTAATCTGGCGCGCAGATCGAGCCGGTCTTCGTGATTGCCAAGTTGGGTGGCTAGCGGACGGCTGGGAAACGGCAGCAACAGGGCAAGTATCGCGGCGAGCAATGCGGTCAAGGCTGTCGTGGGGCCGACAACGCCCCAGCCCGGCCAAGCGATCAGCTTGACGGCGACCGCCGTTGTGTCCATGCCTCTGCCCCCAGCCCTAAACTCGAACAGTATCCTGCAAAATGGTTCGCGCCGTTGCAAGCTAACTGTAGCCTCGCGCAAACTTCTGCTCGCAACTAAGGCCACATTATCACATAGAACTAGGTGGCTGGAGGAGTGTGGCAGACGGCTTCGATGTTGTGGCCGTCAAGGTCGCGAACAAACGCGCCGTAGTAATTTGAGTGATATTGGAGCCGCACACCGGGCGGACCATTGTCCGTCGCGCCTGCTTCCAGTGCGGCGCGGTAAAATGCGTCCACCTGGGCGCGCGTTTCGGTGCGAAGAGCGAGATGCACGGGCGGCGTTGTTTTGCCTTGCGCGGAAATCCAGAAGTCCGGTTTGCCGCGGCGGCCAAAGCCACAAGCGGCGGAACCGGTTGCCATCATCGCCGCCGGAACATCCATAAGCATGTCGATGTCCAGCTGCGCCAGCACTTTTGTGTAAAACGCCTTTGCTCGCTCGTAATCACTAACGCCGAAGCCAAAATGGTCGATAATCATTGCGATGCCGCTATGAGTAAGGCGGAAACATTAGTTGCGAAGCTCCAGCAGCCGACGGGCCACCACCTGCGCCTGAATTTCAGCCGCGCCCTCGAAGATGTTGAGGATGCGCGCGTCGCATAGCACGCGGCTCACTGGATATTCCAGCGCAAAACCGTTGCCGCCGTGAATTTGCAGCGCGTTGTCGGCTGCCGACCACGCCACGCGCGCGCCAAGCAGCTTGGCCATGCCCGCCTCGACGTCGCAGCGGCGATGCTGATCCTTCTCGCGCGCGGAGAAGTAGGTGAGCTGACGCGTAATCATGATTTCCACCGCCATCATCACGATCTTGTCGGCGACGCGGGGGAAGTTGATGATCGGCTTGCCGAACTGCGAGCGGTCCCTCGCGTATTTGATCGCCAAGTCCATGGCGGACTGCGCCACGCCAATCGCGCGAGCGGCCGTTTGAATGCGCGCCGCCTCGAAGGTTTGCATGAGCTGCTTGAAACCCTGCCCCTCTTCGGCACCGAGCAGGTTGGCGGCCGGAACCGGGTATTCGTCAAACGAGATGTCGTATTCCTTCATGCCGCGATAGCCGAGCACCTCGATCTCGCCGCCGGACATGCCGTCTGCGGGGAACGGCTTCTCATCCGTGCCGCGCGGTTTTTCCGCGAGGAACATCGAAAGGCCCTTGTAGCCCGTTTCCGCAGGATTGGTGCGGGCGAGCACCGTCATCACATCGGCGCGCACCGGGTGCGTGATCCAGGTTTTCTGTCCGGTAATCGTGTAGTTCTCGCCGTCCCGCACTGCGCGGGTCTTGAGCGAAGCAAGGTCGGAGCCGGTGTTCGGCTCGGTGAACACGGCGGTTGGCAGCATCTCGCCACTCGCCAGCTTTGGTAGCCAATAGGCTTTCTGTTCGTCCGTGCCGCCGCAAAGAATAAGCTCCGCCGCGATCTCCGTGCGCGTGCCAAGCGAGCCAACGCCGATATAGCCGCGCGACAGCTCCTCCGAGACGAGGCACATGGCTTCCTTGCTGAGGCCGAGCCCGCCGAATTCTTCCGGTATGGTCAGCCCGAAGATACCCAACTCGCTCATCTTAGCGATGATTTCGAGCGGGATGTAATCGTTCTTCAGGTGCCATTCGTGGGCGTGCGGGTTTACCTCCGCCTCGCAGAAGCGGCGCATCTCTTCGCGCATCGCCTCCAGCGTGTCGTCCAGGCCGCTATCGCCCGCGATGGAAGTGGGGTCGAGGTTACGGATGAGGCCGATTACGCGGGCGCGGATGGCGGGCGTGTTGCCCGTTTCCATCAGATCGCGGCCAGCGCCATCAAGAAACTGCTCAATATCGTCCTGCGTCAGCCCCAGCGCGCCGGGCCGAACAATTTCGGTCTGGCTCATAGGGATGCCGCCAGCGATTTGCGCAACATATTCCGCGCAGCCAATCTGCACCAGCAGCCGCTCCAGTTCGCCAAAGCGGCCGTCCTGTTCCAGACGCGCGGAGTATGCCGCCATCTGCTTTAAAGACGCCGCGTAGGTCGCCAGCCACGCCAGGCCGTGGGCTGCGTGCTGTTCACGCTCCAGCGCATCCGCATCGATACGGCCATCTTTAACAACTTTTTGCGCGAGATAAGCCGTGGCTTTGGCCAGCAGGGTTTCGCCCGCAGCCGCCGCTCCCGTGGCAAGCGCCGTTACGCTGGACTTTTCGTAGCTGGCGACAGACCGGTGCAGTTCAGCGGCTAGGCTCATGGCTCACTCCCGACATGGTTCAGTTCGCTTACGCAGCGCTTGCCTTTCTGGTTTGCGCGGCTTCAGTTTGCTGTCCGGCGTTATTGCGCAAGTCAAATTTTTTGACCTCTTGCGCACTTATCGCGCGCCGCGCGATGAACGCCAGCACATCGAGTTTGTGTGCCGCGAGATAATACCTGTTATCGCGCAACTCCGATTCGATTTTTGCTCTCAGCGACACAATCACGGGCGCAAGACCAATCAACCTTTGCGGGGATTTATCCGCTTCACAATCATGCGAACTATCGCCATTCAAGACGATTTCCCGCAGCTCGATAAGCTTCTGGCTTACCATATAGTATGTGTTACCGGTCAACTCCGCCTGTGCTTCAAGCGCGGCATGGGCAATGGTGGCAGCCAGAGCGCGATCGCTCTTCGTCATACGGAATGCTCCTGTAATAGCTGCCACTCGACCGCGCGCCGCTTATGAACGGAACCGCGCCGCCGACATCTCCATGGCGTCCTCGAACGTCCTGATACCCGTTGCAGGCGCGGAAACAAGAACCGCCATGTTGCCTGGGCGATGCTCGTTCTTCATCATCCGCATATGCGCCTTGGGAATGTCCGTCCAGGGCAGGACTTCGGACATGCACGGATCGATCCGGCGTTCGACCATGAGCCTGTTGGCCTGGCTGGCTTGCAGCAAATTTGCGAAGTGCGACCCTTGCACCCGCTTCTGATGCATCCAGAGATAACGCGCGTCCATGGTCAAATTGTAGCCGGTGGTGCCAGCGCAGATAACCACCATGCCGCCTCGCTTTACGCAGAACAGCGACACCGGGAACGTGCTCTCGCCGGGGTGCTCGAACACGAAATCGACGTTATTGCCCTTGCCCGTATGCTCCCATATGGCGGTGCCGAATTTGCGGGTCTCCTTGAACCAGTCCTGATATTCGGGCGTGCCGACTTTCGGCATCTGGCCCCAGCAATTAAAGTTCTTGCGGTTGATGACGCCCTTGGCGCCGAGTTGCATGACGAAATCACGCTTGTCGTCCTCGGAAATCACCCCGATTGCATTGGCGCCGCTTGTCGCGCAAAGCTGGATGGCGAACGAGCCGAGGCCGCCGGACGCACCCCACACAAGCACGTTATGGCCGGGTCGAAGCACGTGCGGGCGATGGCCGAACAGCATGCGGTAGGCGGTGGCCAGCGTTAGCGTGTAACACGCCGCCTCTTCCCACGTGAGGTGCTTCGGCCGCTCCATGAGCTGGCGATCCTGCACACGGCAGAACTGCGCGAACGAGCCGTCATGCGTCTCATAGCCCCAGATGCGCTGCGAGGTGGAAAACATCGGGTCGCCGCCGTTGCACTCCTCGTCGTCGCCGTCGTCCTGGTTACAGTGGATAACGACCTCGTCGCCGACCTTCCAGCGCTTCACCTTCGAGCCGACCGCGTAAACGATGCCGGACGCGTCCGATCCTGCCACGTGGTACGGCTGCTTGTGGCTATCGAACGGGGAGATGGGCGTGCCGAGCGCGGCCCAGACGCCGTTGTAGTTGACCCCTGCCGCCATCACGAGCACGAGCACGTCGTGGCTGTCGAGTTGCCAGGTGGGCACCACCTCGACCTGCATGGCGGTGTCCGGCGGGCCGTGGCGCTCGCGGCGGATCGCCCAGGCATACATGTTTTTCGGCACATGGCCGAGCGGCGGAATCTCGCCGACTTCATACAAATCCTTGAGCATGGGCTGTCCGCCCTGCACGCTCGCCAGCGCTGTTTCGGCCATCAAATTTACTCCCTGCTCAGGCTTTCGCTCGTTTCAAGCCAAAATTGGCGGTGGGCCTCCAATAGACCCACCACCAATTCAATGCCCATATATCACTATCTTTGTAGTACAAAGGATAGTGATATAATGATGAATGGTTCGCCATCTTCTCTCGCATTGCAACAAAATTTTGCATCGCACCAATTCCGGCTGTTTCTGCATCTGTCAGCTCATTCACTGCTCACCATCCCCCGCGAATGCGGTATCCAGTTTTATGCGCAAAAGTGGGCGCTGCACCGGATTCCCCGTTCGCGCAAAAGGCGGCGGCGCGCTTGATGCGGGCGGGGCGATCTGATAGCCTTATTTTCTGCTTAGGAACTGAGGCATTATGAATGAGCGTTTGGACTGTCGATATTAAGAACTATTCTCAAAATCATCGGCTTTTCATAGCCTCCGCCGCATCATTAGCTGTCATCGCGCTGTTCACAGCTTTTATCTCGAACCGGTCCGGCGGGCTTCGTTCGGACATGCTGGGCGGCAATTATTCCTCTGCCTACTCGCGCCTGCTCAAAGCCTCGGAAGCGGGAGACGCTACGGCGGAAAACGCCATCGGCAATATGTATTATCTCGGCCTCGGCAGGGACCAGGATTATAAACTTGCGCGCGAATGGTATTTCAAAGCGGCCCTCAAGGGTAACGCGGCCGCGTGCGTGAACGCCGGGCACCTTTATAGCCAGGGGCTAGGTGTGCCGAAGGACATTATGCGCACTTACGGCTGGTTCGTGCACGCCAAGAAAGCGGGTAGCAAGGAAGCAGACAATTACCTGCGCGAGATTTTGGGCGGGTTTGAAGTGGTGCCGAACATGATGCAGCGCTCCTTGGAGCTTTACCCCACCGTTGCGGCGCTAACGAAATGAACACCCTTGACGCCAAGCCCGCCGACTTCATTTATGTCCACATCTGGCTCATACTGTTCGGCGTCATGCTGTTCGGCTTGTTTATCGCCTACGATATGAATTTTATCCGGCTCATGCTGCAGACGGACAGCAGCTATTTATCGGGTGCCAGCCTGCTCGTCTTCCTGGCCGGGTCTATTTATGCTTTTTATCATATCGTACAAAACTCGCGGATGATCGCGGCGGCTGAAGCCAATAATGCTAAAAGACCGCTTGCTGCTGGCGGGGCCAGTTTACTCGGGCAATATCTGAATGAGCGCTCGCGGCCGCAACCCCGACCCGGTCACACACCAGAGCAGCCTGCCGCCGTTATCGAGATTTACGCCGACCGTTTGCGCGCGCCTGTCGAACTGGGCTGGTTCATCATCGACCTGCTCATCAAGCTTGGCCTCATCGGCACCATCATCGGCTTTATCATGATTTTGCTTTCGCTCACCACCGGGCCGTTACCGGGCGCGAGCGATATCCAGAAGCTGCTTACGACGCTCGGCGGCGGCATGGGCACCGCACTTTACACCACGCTCGCCGGCCTCATCACCGCGAGCCTGCTGGCAATGCAGTATATTGTGCTGGGACGCTGCGTGGAACGGCTTATCGGCGCGATGATGAGGCTTGACGACGCGAAGGCCGCACGATGAGCGCCTCCCATCCATGGCGATAAAGATCGGCCCTTCGGGCGGCGGCATGCGCAACCGCCAATCCGACGTTTTCACGGATTTGCTGTTCAACATTCTCCTCGGCGTGATGATTCTGTTTCTGATCGCGCTGGCCTACATTCGCCCGGAAGCGGCGAAAGGCAAGATCGACCTCGACGCGCAGTATCTCATCACCATAGCCTGGCCGGACGGCAACCCGGACGATGTAGACACCTGGGTGCAGGACCCCACTGGCGAGGTCGCGTGGTTCAAACGCAAGAACATCGGCCTGCTGCATCTCGACCGCGACGACCGCGGAATGCGCGAAGACACGCTTGTTCTCAATGGCGAGAAAATCGAAAATCCATTGAACCAGGAAATCACGACCATTCGCGGTGTGGCGCCGGGCGAATACACGGTGAATGTGCACTACTACGAAACGGAGACAAAAAACCCCGTCGAAGTGTCGGTGCGTCTGGCGCGCGTGAATCCGGTTTTTGAAATCGTCTATTACGGCAAAGTCACGCTGGCGCAAAAGGGCGCAGAGGAAACGGCGGTGCGTTTTACCATTACCTCCGACGGCGCCATCACCGAGGTGAACAAGTTGGCCAAATCACTCGTATCGTTCATCAATCCTGACAAATAAATAACGCTGCGCAAAAGCGGCATTCAAGGGAACGTCTATGGAGAGTTTGGGTATTGCGGGTCTCATCGCCGCTTACGTGACCCTGGCAATCATCTTGCTGAGTCTGCACCTTTACACGTCGCTGACATGGTGGATAAAGGCGCCTGCAATTCTTATGGTTACGGGTTTTTATTACATTAGCTATGTTTCTTTCCCGCAATTGCTGGGCTGGCCCACGCCTTACGGTTTGCCAAAGCGGATATACGTCATCGCCGTCACGGTAGAAGAGCCGAACGCCATCTATATGTGGGCGCGCGATCTAAGCTTGGGTCTGCAGGTCACGCGGCCCCGCTCATACAAGCTTCCGTACACAAAAAAGCTGCATGAGAAAGTGGAAAACGTCACCCGCAAGCTGCGCCGAGCCATTCCCGTCATCGGTGAGATCAGCGGGGGTAACATAAGTTCGGATGGTGGAGAGGGCGTTTTTTCAACGCCCTCAGACATTGACCTCAACTTCATCGACGCTCCCGAGGCGCTCATACCCGGCAAAGAATAACGATATTCGTTTTAACGATTACGGTTAAAATCAAACCGTGAATAGCAATCCCGGCTTGGCAAATTGCTCTTGCCGCCAATCGCGTTAGCCAGCGCCTCGCTCAGGTTCGCGTCCGCGTCCTTGGAGTTTACGCCAACCAATATTAGCGGGCGCTGAAAGCTAGTGTCACCCGCTTCCACCACTGTCGAGCAGGTCTGATATTGACCAAGATTAAGCGTCCAAATCGGCGTTTCCGGCGCGACATCGGTCGCCAGCCAACCTGCAGAAACTTTGGAGCGCGCATCGGCCCTCGCGATCTCGGCCTCGCTCTGGCCCTCGCTTGAGGCTGCTCCAACGGCGATGACATCGCTCGCCTTGGTTAGCACGTCGCGCACTTCGGGAAGGAAAATCGCGGCGAGCAGTTCAGCCTCCGCAAGCGTTTGCTGGCCTTTGACCACTTCGGTCGTGCTGCCCTTCACCCAGTTATAATCCTTAGTGAGGATCAACACGTCAAACGCCGCTTTGCGCCCCTGCGCATCGACGCCCTGGATAGGAAACACCACCGTATCGCCTTTGCGCTCGGTCACGACGGCGACCTTCTCAACGACTGGCTCAACCACTGTCGGCGGCGCTGGTTCAGGCGCAGGAGCGGCGGTCTCCACAATGGGTTTAGGTTCGATTAGCCACGGATCGAAGTAGCCTGGCGATAGCATGAGCGTCACGCCCGCCGCCACCGCCGACAGGAAAATGACCGAGCCGACGGTCCGTGCGAAGTTGTTCCACCACCAGAAGAAACCGTAGCGGTCGCGCTCGTCTTCTTTTTCTTTCTCGCTGCGAAACCCTTCATTCTGATTGATCTTCATAACCGCCCCCGATTGTTAAACCCTACGCAACTGACTATGCCCGGCGTGCGCGTCCCGATGCAATTCATGCACGGCGCTACAAATTTATCATTTTTATCCACAAGGCCAGCGACAAAGCAATTACGCCGAGTAAAGTTTACCGCAAAGCGTCGCGCTTCGGCCACGGCGTCAAACCTGCTAGTATCGAGAAATGGCGTCTAATGTTGTAAGATTACCGTGATATAATTGCGACTGTTCTAGCTTGGAGCACGGGTTCTCAACGGCGGTAGGCTATAGAATTATTGACCCCGTTCACCGGAAAATTGTCGCCGTACAGGTTGCGCACCAAAAGCTGCAAGCTGTCCAAATCGCGGTTGGTTTCAGCAACGGCGGTTTTCAGGATCGCGGTAGCTTCCGCCTCAACCGAACGGCCGGATTTTTCCGCACGCGCCTCAAGCTCTTCCACAACTGAAGCTGGTACATCGTTTAAAACAAGGTTCATAGCATCATTCGCTCTATGCCGCTGACGACAATGATGGCTTATATAATACAGGTTAACAAGTTTCCGCCACTCGGTTATCAAAGCCTTCAAAATCCAGATAAAGAGCGCATCCATGGCCACGCCGCAATACGTCTTCCAAATTCATAAGCTCTCCAAAGCCTACCCGGGCGGCAAGCAGGTGCTGAAGGAGGTATCGCTGTCGTTTCTGCCGGGCGCGAAGATCGGCGTCGTGGGGCTGAACGGCTCGGGCAAATCCACGCTCATGAAGATCATGGCGGGGATGGAGAAGGATTTTCAAGGCGAGGCGAGACCCGCAGACGGGATCAAGGTTGGCTATCTGCCGCAGGAGCCGGAACTTGATCCGAGCAAGGACGCGCTCGGCAACGCCATGGAGGGAGTGGCGGAGAAGAAGGCGCTGCTCGACCGCTACAATGAAGTGGCGATGAACTACTCGGACGAAACCGCCGACGAGATGGCGCGGCTGCAGGACATCATTGACGGGCAGAATTTGTGGGATCTGGATGCGCAGGTCGAGCAGGCGATGGACGCGCTGCGGTGCCCGCCCGGCGACGCGGATGTGACCAAGCTCTCCGGCGGCGAGAAGCGCCGCGTCGCACTGTGCAAGCTGCTACTGTCGAAGCCCGATATCCTGCTGCTGGACGAGCCGACAAACCATCTGGACGCCGAGACGACCGCTTGGCTTGAGCGCTATCTGAAGGACTATGCGGGCTGCATTATCCTCGTCACCCACGACCGCTATTTCCTTGACAACCTCACTGAATGGACGCTCGAGCTGGAGCGCGGTCACGGCGTGCCGTACAAAGGCAATTATTCGTCGTGGCTGGAGCAGAAGGCCAAACGCGCGGCGCTGGATGAGCGCGAGGAGGCGGGCAAGCAGAAAACGCTCGCGCGGGAGCTGGAATGGATCAGGGCGGGCGCCAAGGCCCGGCAGGCGAAATCCAAGGCGCGCATCAAGGCTTATGAGCAACTGGCGGAGGATGCAGCGAGCCGCGTCGATATGGGCAAGGCTCAGATTCAAATCCCCGCTGGCCCGCGCCTTGGCGGCGTCGTGATCGAGGCGAACGCGCTGACCAAAGGCTTCGCCGACCGGATGCTGATCGAAAACCTGAGCTTCAAGCTGCCTCCGGGCGGCATCGTCGGCGTCATCGGGCCGAACGGGGCGGGCAAATCTACGCTTTTCAAGATGATTGTGGGGCAGGAGAAGCCGGACTCGGGCGCAATCCGCCTCGGCGAGACGGTGCAGGTCGGCTATGTCGATCAGTCGCGCGCCAGCCTCGACCCGAAAAAGAACGTGTGGGAGGAGATTTCGGGCGGCCACGACATGATCATGCTTGGCAAGCGCGAGGTTCCGAGCCGCGCCTATTGCGGCTGGTTCAACTTCAAGGGCGGCGACCAGCAGAAAAAGGTCGGCCAGCTATCGGGCGGCGAGCGCAACCGCGTGCATCTCGCGAAAATGCTGCAATCCGGCGGCAACCTGCTGCTGCTCGACGAACCGACGAACGATCTGGACACGGAAACGCTGTCATCGCTGGAAGCCGCGCTTGAGGATTTCCCCGGTTGCGCCGTGGTCATCTCGCACGATCGCTTCTTTTTGGATCGGTTAGCCACCCACATTCTCGCCTTCGAAGGCGATAGCCACGTGGAATGGTTCGAGGGCAACTTCGCGGAATACGAAGAGGACAAGCGGAGGCGCCTAGGCGACCACGCCACCGACCCCCACCGCGTCACGTTTAGGCGGTTTGAGCGGGGGTAAAGACATGGCCGATCCATTTACAATCCGAATTTTTGTCCCAGATGGAGACCCAGAAGGCGTCAGAATTATTGATAAAATGAATTGGACGGGTACTGGAATTTCATTCCCAAGGATAAAGTGGGATGAAATCAAAACCCGTCCAGCGCTTCAACGTGCCGGAATTTATATCCTCACCGGGTATTTTAATGATGATGACTTGCCGACGCTCTACGTCGGCAGGGCCGAAGTCATCTCCACACGAATAGATGTGCATCAAAAAGAAAAGGTTTTTTGGGATCGAGCTATAGTCTTTACTTCAAACAGCGGCGGTCTTAATCAAGCTCATGCGATGTGGTTAGAGTATTCCCTTCTAAAACGAGCCATTGAGACAAAAAGATGCCGTCTCGAGAATGCTAATTCCCCCCAAGAGCCTTCTCTTTCAGAAGCAGAAAACGCTGATACAGATTTTTTTCTCAAACAAATTTTGCAAATATTACCGCTAGTTGAGCTTCGAGCTTTCGAGTTTGCAAAACCGGTAGCTACCCCTCATACATCTTCATCACAGCCAAGAGACACAGAAAATAACCATGAAATCGACACTATAATAGTTTCCGCGAGAAGCGAGGGATTTGAAAGAGTTTTTATTAGAGAAAATGTTTGGTATGCAGTTAGAATATCAGGCGGAATGTTAAAAAAATAAAATACATAGCAGTCTATCGTACGCAGCCTACCTCCGCGATAACACATGTTGCTCCCATAGATCGAATAGAACCATACGGAGAGGAAGGAAAATACAAATTAGTCTTCTCCAGTCCTGCTCAGGAAATAGGTCCAATCGGAAACGCGCCTATAGGCTCAATGCAAGGCATAAGATACACAAATTACCAAAAACTAAAGAATACAAAAATATTTAGTGATCTAATTTAGTATATCAAATTTTCACGACGCTTTTCTGCGGGCGATCTCGGCGCGGGCGGCTTGGGCGAGAAAGCCGGAGCGATTGTTGCTGATAGTGTCGATTTCCGATAGCAACCCTTCATCAAGCGTCACGTTCACGCGCTTGACTTTGCCGTGCTGAATGATTGGCGCAAGCGTAACCGCAACCGTGGACGCATCATTCTGCGGAATGACGTCCTGAAGCGAGGATGGTTCTGGCAAAGCGTCGCCATCCGCCGCCATCATATCCGTATGGCCCGACAGAGCTTCATGTGCGTTCAAAATGGCCTCCTCAATCGTCACGCCCGCAGTGACGCATCCGGGGAAATGAACCCCGAAATCGCTATCGGCGTCTTTGTCTATGACTGCGGGATAATAAACCTTTGTCATTTCTCTCAATCACAATGCTTACGTCAAATTCAAGCCAGACGCTTTCTCAATACTCGTCAGCGTTTTTTGATCGGAAAGCGCTTTTCGATATTGCCTAAACATGTCGATAGGGTCGACACGTCCAGGAAACATGTCGAAAAAAGGTGCAATTTTCGAGATATCATTGCGTCGATGACTAGAAAGAAGCTCAAGACCGATGGATTTCCGGTTGAAAGGCGAGGTGGGAGATTAATCAATTGCGTTAAATAGAGGAGACGAACGCGCTATGAAGGTTTTGGTGGAGCCAAGCGGGATCGAACCGCTGACCTCCTGCATGCCATGCAGGCGCTCTCCCAGCTGAGCTATGGCCCCAATGCCGACGCAGCGGCAAGTCCCGTTATCTAAACCGGCCCTTGAGGGCGCGCAAGCGAAACCGCTCACACCGCCAGCGCCCAAAAACTATATCTCGTCCTCGGACGGCTTTCCGCCGCCGACAAAGCCGCTGACGTCGTCCTCCGACTCGTCCTCGTCGGCGAGGAACGTTTCGTCGTCGTCACCGCCAGAATCGATTTCGGCAGTTTCATCCTCGATTTCGACCAGATCGTCACTCTCCAGGCCAGACACATCGTCGTCGTCACCAGCTTCGACCTCACTCAGCGGCACAAACTCAATACCCTCGGCGGCCTCAGGCAGCACCTCATCATCAACCACCGGCACAGGCGCAGCCTTGGGTGCGGAGAAGGCAGACCTCGGGGGCGGAGCGACGCGAATCTCAAACTTCGTCTGGCAGATCGGACATATGATCGGATCGCGGCTCAAATCGTAAAATTTGCTGCGGCAGTTTTGGCAAACGCGCTTTGCGCCGCGGTCAGCTTTCGTGGCCATCGGCCGTTATCTTCCTGTCATTTTGGGAAACTGAGTGTTTTGTAGTCACGGATGGCGCGCCGTGTCAAAGCCAAATGCGGCGTGTGAAGGGAAATTCGGCCCGGATCGATTGACAGGTTTGGGTTGGACTTGCTCTATAGGCGCTTTCTCGAAGTCTCAAAATGAGAGCGCCGTTTCATGGCCCATGACGAAACATTTGCACGCCCGCTCACCAGCGCCATGTCCGGCCCTTTGCATGGACGCATCCGCGTGCCGGGCGATAAATCCATTTCGCATCGCTCGCTCATTCTTGGCGCGCTGGCGACAGGCGTGACAACAATCACCGGCCTTCTTGAGTCCGAGGACATCATGGCGACCGCTCAGGCGGTGCGCCAACTCGGCGCAATTGTCGAACAGCACGGCGATGAATGGCATGTTTACGGCCGTGGCCTGGGCGGTCTGACGGCGCCAGCCGAACCCCTCGACATGGGCAATTCGGGCACCGGCGCACGGCTCATGATGGGCGTCGTCGCGGGGCACGATATCGAGGCGGTTTTCACGGGCGATGAATCCCTCTGCCGCCGCCCCATGGGTCGCGTGCTTTCCCCATTGAAGCAGATGGGCCTGCAACTGCGTGAGGCAGGGCAGGATTTGCTGCCCCTTACTCTTATCGGCACCGACATGCTGGCGCCGATCGTTTATGAGCTGCCAGTCGCCTCCGCGCAGGTAAAATCTGCGGTGCTGCTTGCAGGCCTATGCGCTGCCGGTGAGACGACTGTCATCGAGCCTGAGCGAACGCGCGACCATACAGAGAAAATGCTGACTCACTTTGGCGCGGAGCTAACAATTGTCGATAAGCCTGAGGGGCGTTTCATAACGGTCAAGGGCCGCCCGATCCTGACTGGCCAGCCTGTGGTGGTTCCGGGCGATCCAAGTTCAGCGGCGTTCGCCATTGCCGCCGCCCTGATTTGCCCGGACTCGGACGTGACCGTCGAGAATGTGCTGATTAACCCCACCCGGACCGGATTCTACGAAACCCTGATCGAGATGGGCGCTGATATCGCATACGAAAACGTGCGCGATCATGGCGGCGAGATGATCGCGGATATTCGCGCTAGGTATAGCCGCCTGCGCGGCATTCGCATTCCTGAAGAGCGGGCCCCGGTGATGATCGACGAATATCCGTGCCTTGCCGCCGTCGCCTCGCTCGCGGAAGGCGTCACACGCATGGAGGGTCTAGCGGAGTTGCGCGTCAAGGAAAGCGACCGGCTTGCAGCGATGGAGGCAGGTCTGAAGGCGTGCGGCGTTGACGCAAAGAGTGAGGGCGACACTCTGATCGTCCGGGGGATGCCGCAACCCCCTGGAGGGGGCTTTGTACAAACGGAGATGGATCATCGCATCGCGATGACGTTTCTGGTTCTCGGCCTCGCCTCGGCGACGCCGATCACCGTGGACGACACACGGATGATTGCAACGAGCTTCCCGAGCTTTCAGCCGCTGATGACCAGCCTCGGCGCAAATTTCAGCACGCAGGAAAAGCGATGATTATTGCAATCGATGGTCCCGCCGCTTCTGGCAAGAGCAGCCTCGCCGCACGAATTGCATCGCATTATCAGCTTCCGCATCTGAACACAGGCCTGCTTTACCGGGCAGTTGCGCGCGACTCGATGCGCAAGCAGGGCGAGATCGAAATCCAGACTGCTATAGAAGCCGCTTCGCAGCTTGAACTAGATACGCTTTCCGATCCGCTGCTGCTTGAGCACTCCCTTAGCGATCCGGCATCTGTGGTCGCGGCTATACCGGCGGTGCGTCAAGCGCTGCTTGAAGTGCAGCACACTTTCATATGCAAGGCGCGTGACCAGGGGGGCGCTGTTATCGAAGGGCGCGACATTGGCACGGTCATTTGCCCGGATGCCGAGCACAAACTTTACATCACCGCCACCCCGGAAGTGCGCGCAAGGCGTCGTTACCTGAACGAGTTCAACCGCACAGGCGCCGCTGAAGAAGCCATTATTCTCGATCAGCTCGTAAAACGCGATAAACGCGACGCCTCACGCGACAGCGCGCCCCTCACATGCGCCGCAGACGCATACTTGCTCGACACAACAAAATTGGATATAGAGGCTGCACTTAGCGTTGCTATCGACTATATCAATCGTCAACACGCACAAACTGATTGAAGGCCGTTCATCGAAAAATGAGCGCGTCGTCAGGCAGTTCATCTTTTTTGATTTCCGTCCTCTCATGCTGGCGTCTCCGGGCGCATCCTGCATTTTAGGCCGGTAAGACTATCGAGCAGCACCTTAAGTCGCGGGGCGTAAAGTGCTTTGGCATTAACATTTTTAGTTTAACCAGGCCGGCCCCCTGCAACTAACCGGGCCAGCTCAGGTGAACAGGAGTTTGAATGATTGCGACGCAAACGATAGAGCCAATGAAACGGGAGATGAATCCAACATCCGAAGATTTCGCAGCTCTTCTTGAAGAATCCTTCGAAACGAACGGCATCGACGAAGGCTCAGTTGTTAAAGGCCGCGTTGTCGCGATCGAAAAAGACCTCGCTGTTATTGACGTAGGTTTGAAAACCGAAGGTCGCATTCCTCTTAAAGAATTCGCGCTCCCGGGCATGAAAGCGACAATCAAAGTTGGCGATGAAGTCGAGGTGTATCTGGAGCGCGTGGAAAATGCGCTCGGCGAGGCGATGTTGTCGCGCGAGAAAGCAAAGCGCGAGGAAAGCTGGACGCGGCTGGAAGAAAAGTTTAAGGCGAACGAGCGCGTTGACGGCATCATCTTCAACAAGGTGAAAGGCGGCTTTACAGTCGATTTGGATGGCGCCGTGGCGTTTCTGCCAGGCAGCCAGGTGGATATCCGCCCAATTCGCGACATAAATCCGCTGATGAACGTGCCACAGCCCTTCCAAATTCTGAAAATGGATCGCCGTCGCGGCAACATCGTTGTTTCGCGCCGCTCGGTGCTTGAAGAAACGCGCGCGGAGCAGCGTTCGGAAATCGTCGCCAAGCTTGAAGAGGGTCAGACGGTCGATGGCGTAGTGAAAAATATCACCGACTACGGCGCGTTTATCGATCTCGGTGGTATTGATGGATTGCTGCACGTGACGGACATGGCATGGCGCCGCGTTAACCATCCGTCGGAAATTCTGAATGTCGGCGACACCATCAAGGTACAGATCATCCGGATCAACCCGGGTTCGCAGCGCATCTCGCTGGGCATGAAGCAGCTTGCGTCCGACCCTTGGGAAGGCATTGAGGCGAAGTACCCAATCGACGCTAAGTTTAAAGGCTCGGTCACCAACATCGCCGATTACGGCGCGTTTGTGGAGTTGGAGCCGGGCGTTGAGGGCCTCATCCACGTCTCTGAAATGAGCTGGGTGAAGAAAAACGTGCATCCTGGCAAAATTGTCTCCACCACCCAGGAAGTCGAAGTGCAAGTGTTGGAGGTCGATCCGGTTAAGCGCCGCATCTCACTTGGGCTGAAGCAGACGCAGGAGAATCCGTGGCACTCTTTCGCCGAGAGCTTCCCGAAAGGAACTGAGGTCGAGGGCCAAATCCGCAACATCACCGAGTTCGGCTTGTTCATCGGTCTGGATGGCGGTATCGACGGCATGGTGCATTTGTCCGACCTGGATTGGTCAACGCCTGGCGAGGAAGCTATCAAAGCTTACAACAAGGGCGACACCGTTAAGGCTGTTGTGCTGGAAAGTGATGCGGAAAAAGAGCGTATCAGCCTTGGCGTCAAGCAGCTTGGCAGCGATCCATTCAAAAGCGCGACCGATACGCTCAAGAAAGGCGCGCGTGTAACCTGCGAAGTCACAGCAATCAACGACGGTGGCGTCGAGGTGAAAATCACAGGTACGGAAATGACGGCGTTCGTCCGCCGTGCCGATCTTTCCCGCGATCGTGGCGAGCAGCGTCCAGAACGCTTCTCCGTTGGCGATGTTTTCGACGCGACGGTGACGCAGATCGACAAGGGCAGCCGCAAAATCGGCGTTTCTATCAAAGCGCTGGAAATTGCTGACGAAAAAGAAGCGGTCGCACAATACGGCTCGACCGATAGTGGAGCGTCGCTTGGCGACATTCTCGGCGCTGCTTTGAACCGCGCGCAAGAAAAAGACGATAAAACTTCTTAAGCTCAGACAGGGTTCGGGGCGGCATTGGCTGACTCCGACCCTGTCTTCCGAATTGGATAAAACACGCTGATGACGCTGGATGCAGATATTATCGTCGAACGGCGTCGCCTGAAGCGGCGGCTTGTCTTCTGGCGAACGGGGGCCATTATCGCGGCCGTCGCATTGGCGGCGATCCTCATTGCAAACCCGCAAGGGGCAGGCTCCCCCGATGGATTTGCATTCGGGCAGCACATAGCCCGCATTACAATCAACGGCGTTATCACCGACAGCCGCGACCAGCAGAAGCTGCTTGAAAAGCTGGCTGACTCAGAGAACGCCAGCGCTGTCATTGTGCACATCAATAGTCCTGGCGGCACCACCGCAGGCGGCGAGATGCTGTACCGCGCCCTGCGCCGTATCTCAGAGAAAAAGCCTGTCGTCGCAGTGTTTGGCACTGCCGCAACATCGGCCGCTTATATGGCTGGCATTGCAACCGACTTTATCATCGCGCGCGGCAATACGATCACTGGATCGGTGGGTGTCATTTTCCAGTGGCCGGATATGTCTGGACTGCTCGATAAAATCGGCGTGAAGGTTGAGGAGATTAAAAGCGGCCCGCTCAAGGCCACACCTTCACCTTACAGGCCTACCGATGAGGCATCCCGGCAAGCCTCACTGGAATTGGTGATGGAAGCGCAGACATGGTTTCTTTCACTCGTAACGGAAAGACGAAAGCTCGCACCTGACACCCTGGAACAGGTTAAAACGGGGCGCGTCTTTTCCGGCAGACAGGCTGTTGGCATGGGTTTGGTGGACGCGCTTGGCGATGAAATGGACGCGCGTGAATGGCTCGCACGCAATCGCGATGTCCCGCAATCGACCAGAATCATCGACTGGGAACCCGAAAGTTCAAGCGCCTACAGCCTTATTCGGGTCGCTGCGGGAGCATTTAATGCAGTAATTGGGGGATTATTTGATGAATCCCTTGTTTTTTTTAACGAAAACGCTTCCCTAGCCGCCCAGAGGCTTGACGGCCTTGTTTCTGTTTGGCAACTTCAAAAATCGCAATAAGTACAACAACATGCCTTCATAAGAGGCAGAAAGGGAGGCTTGATATGATCAAGTCAGAACTTATCGAAAAAATTTCCGAGACCAACCCGCACCTTTTGCAGCGCGATATCGAGAAAATTGTGAATGTTATTTTTGATGAAATCACCGAAGCTCTTGCACGGGGCGAACGTGTTGAATTGCGCGGCTTTGGCGCATTTTCCGTCAAGCACCGCCCTGCCCGCACGGGCCGCAACCCGCGCACCGGCGAGGCTGTCGATGTGGAAGAAAAATATGTTCCTTTCTTCAAAACCGGCAAGGAATTGCGCGAGAAACTAAACAAAAACTTTACCGCAGCAAAAAAAGCGGCTCCAGCAAAAACTGAAGCGAAAGCGGCATCGACAAAGGCCGAGCCCGCCAAAGCCGAGCCCGCCAAGGCAGCGGCAAAAGCTGAAACTCCATCAGCCAAGAAAGCTGCTAAAAAATGACGTTCAAGACGGCTGACCGGTGTGAATTGTGCATTTGCAAGGCTGAAAGGATTTTTCAGTGACGAGACTTATCCGGTTCGCCGTCTTGGCGCTTGTGACTATAGTGACGCTTGCGCTTTTGGTCGCTAATCGTCACTTCGTAACTTTATACCTCGATCCGCTGTCGCCTCGCAGTGTGGCGACAGCTATTGAACCGCCCCTGTTTCTCGTTATTCTTCTTGTTATGATTACAGGGGTCTGTCTGGGCGCTTTCGCCGTATGGATAAGCCAGGGCCGCTGGCGTCGTCAGGCTAAACTTCGCGCCGCCGAATCTATCAAGTTAAAAAGAAGTCTGGCTTTGCTTGAAGTGGAACTTGCCGAGACGAAGAAAGCGCGTCCAACGATGACGGCCAAGGTCTTTGGCTCCTATCAGGGATTGACCCACTAGACGTTGTGAGCGAGTACCTCAGTCATGGGCGTCGAAGTCAAGATCTGTGGCGTTAAGTCGCCTGAAGCGCTGAATGCAGCCATTGATGCTGGCGCAGACTACGCGGGCCTCGTGTTTTTCCCACCCAGCCCTCGCTACGTCAACCCTAAAACTGCGTCAGAACTTGCCGCTATCGGCCGTGGCAAGATCAAGATCGTTGCGTTGTTCGTCGATCCTCACGAGGATGAACTCGACGCTGTTCTGTCCATCGTCAAGCCTGACATCATCCAACTGCACGGCGCCGAAAAGCCCGTCGATGTGCGCGCCATCCGCGAGTGGAGCGGGCTGCCCGTGGTGAAAGCCATCAGCGTGCGCGATGAGAATGACGCGCTGTCCGCCCTCGCCTTTCGCGGCATTGCCGATTTCATCCTGTTCGACGCCAAACCCGCCCCTTCCTCGGAGTTGCCTGGCGGCAATGGCGAAACCTTCAATTGGCGTGCGATCGACTGCGTGGCGACCGAAATCCGTTTCATCCTCTCCGGCGGTTTAACACCAGCAAATGTAGCCGAAGCGATTGCGGCGACGGGGGCAAGCGCCGTGGATGTGTCATCGGGCGTCGAGCGCTCCAAGGGCGAGAAAGACCCCGCCCTCATTCGCCGTTTTGTCGAAGCCGCCAAAGCGGCCGCATTTGAGAAAGTATGATCGCCATGGCTGACCGCACGCAGGCCGCGCCAAACAGTTATCGCACCGGGCCTGACGAGCGCGGCCATTTCGGTATCTTCGGTGGCCGCTATGTGGCGGAGACGCTGATGCCGCTGGTGCT
>JAWXCE010000019.1:0-33475 GCA_034440495.1 Hyphomicrobiales bacterium
CCCGTGCCGGAGATACCGGCGGACGTGCGCGCGCACTGGCGGGATCAGGCCGCGCGCGTGGGCGCCGAGGGCATTTTCCGCCATTTGCAGGAGCGCGATCCGGTCATGGCCGAGCGGCTGAAGCTGGGCGACACGCAGCGGATAACGCGCGCGCTGGAAGTGATCGACGCCACGGGGCGGTCGCTCGCGCACTGGCAGTCGCAAAGCGGGACGCCGCTGCTGGATGAAGCCGCCTGCGTGAAAATCGTGGCGGTGCTCGATCGCGAGGCGCTTTACGCAAGGCTCGACCAGCGTTTTCTGGCGATGCTTGAGGCGGGCGCTCTCGACGAAGCCGCGCAACTTATGGCGCCAGGACTTGATGGAAGCGTGCCAGTCATGCGCGCAATAGGCGTCCGCCCGCTCATCCGGCATCTGCGCGGCGATTGCACCCTCGATGCGGCGATTATCGATGGGCAAATGGAGACGCGACGCTATGCAAAACGGCAGATGACATGGACAAAAAGTAACATGATTACGTGGAATAGGCTTGACACGTAATATATGGAAAGAACAAAACATGAAATAAATAAAATGATTAGGTCAAAGCTTGACGTGCCCGACCCTCGTGCATAGTGTGCTCTCATGCAATATTAGTGTTCATGAGTTGCGGAGCGGGGCTATGGCGCGTTTGATGACAGGGGCTGAAATCGTTTTGCAGGCGCTCACCGATCAGGGCGTCGAGCACCTTTTCGGCTACCCGGGTGGCGCCGTGCTGCCCATTTACGACGAACTGTTCAAGCAGGAGAAAGTGCGCCACATCCTTGTGCGGCATGAGCAGGGCGCCGGGCATATGGCGGAGGGCTATGCGCGCTCCACCGGCAAGGTTGGCGTGATGCTAGTCACCTCCGGCCCCGGTGCGACAAATGCGGTTACGCCACTCGCCGACGCGCTCATGGACTCCATCCCGCTCGTGTGCATCACCGGCCAGGTCGCCACGCATCTTATTGGCAACGACGCCTTTCAGGAGTGCGACACGGTCGGCATCACGCGACCCTGCACTAAGCACAATTACCTCGTGCGCGACGTGAACGATCTGGCGCGGGTACTGCACGAGGCGTTTTATGTGGCGAAAAACGGGCGCCCCGGCCCGGTTGTCGTTGATATTCCAAAAGATGTGCAGTTTGCGAAGGGCGTCTACGTCGCGCCATCCAAGGTGCAGCACAAAAGCTATCGTCCACAGTTGAAGGGCAACCCGCAGGCGATCCGCGATGCGGTGGATATGATCGCGTCCGCCAAACGACCGATTTTTTACACCGGCGGCGGCATCATCAATTCCGGGCCTACGGCGTCCAAGCTGCTGCGCGAGTTGGTGAAACTGACGGGCTATCCGATCACGTCCACCTTGATGGGCCTCGGCAGCTACCCGTCCGCCGACAAGCAATGGCTCGGCATGCTCGGCATGCACGGCACCTACGAGGCCAACTGGGCGATGCACGATTGCGATGTGATGATCAACATCGGCGCGCGTTTTGACGACCGCATCACAGGTCGCCTCGACGCCTTTTCGCCCGGCTCCAAGAAAATTCACGTGGATATCGACCCGTCGTCCATTCATAAGATCATTAAGGTTGACATCCCCATTATTGGCGATTGCGCTTATGTGCTGGAGGAAATGCTGCGCGTGTGGCGCGCGTCTTCGCCGCAAATCGATAAGCGCGCGCTCAAGTCCTGGTGGGGCCAGATCGAGCAGTGGCGCGCGAAGGATTGCCTGAGCTTCAAGCAGCGCAAGGACGTGATCATGCCGCAATATGCGGTGAAGCGATTGTATGAGCTTACCAAGGATCGCGACGTTTACATCACGACCGAAGTGGGTCAGCACCAGATGTGGGCGGCGCAATATTACCGCTTCGAGGAGCCGAACCGCTGGATGACCTCCGGCGGCCTCGGCACCATGGGTTACGGCCTGCCCGCCGCTGTCGGCGTGCAGATGGCGCACCCGGAGTCGCTCGTGATCGACATTGCGGGCGAGGCATCCGTGCAGATGACGATGCAGGAAATGTCTACCGCCATTCAGTACGATTTGCCGATTAAGATTTTCATCCTGAACAATGAATATATGGGCATGGTGCGCCAGTGGCAGGAGTTGCTGCATGGCGGGCGTTATTCGCATTCCTACTCGGAAGCGCTGCCCGATTTCGTCAAGCTGGCGGAAGCCTATGGCGGCGTCGGCATCCGCGCGGAAAAGCCGGACGAACTGGATGACGCGATCCGCGAGATGATCAGCGTGCGCCGCCCCGTGATTTTCGATTGCCGCGTATCGAAAAACGCCAACTGCTTCCCCATGATTCCATCCGGCCGTGGCCACCACGAAATGCTGCTCGGCGACGATACGACCGAGGCGATGGAGTCGGCGATCACCGACGCAGGCAAGGTGATGGTTTAGTCTCTATTATGAATTGTCACCATTATCTCGTCATTGCCGGGCTCGACCGGCAATCTAGGCTCATTATCGAGACCTGTGTATTTATTATGGATCACCGGGGGAAGCTCCTGACGACGAAGAGCTAATATAGTATTTAAGGTTTAACGCATGGCGGCGAAACTGGAAGAACGTGAGCAGCACACGTTATCCGTGCTAGTGGACAACGAGCCGGGCGTGCTGGCGCGCGTCATCGGTCTGTTTTCAGGCCGCGCCTACAACATCGATTCGCTGACCGTCTCCGAGACGGTGCACGAGACGAGCCTCTCCCGCATCACCATCGTGACGACTGGCTCGCCGATGGTGATCGAGCAGATCAAGAACCAGCTTGAACGGCTTGTGCCGGTGCGCACAGTCATCGATCTCACTGTACGCGGCAATCCTATCGCGCGCGAACTGGCACTGCTGAAAGTGACGGGCAAGGGCGACAAGCGTGTGGAAGCGCTGCGTCTAGCCGAGGCGTTCCGCGCCAAAATCGTCGATGCGGGGGTTGAGCATTTCATTTTTGAGATTACGGGCCGAGTTTCCAAGATCGAGACGTTCATTCAGTTGATGCAGCAGCTTGGGCTGGTGGATGTCGCCCGCACCGGCGTCGCCGCCATTTCGCGTGGCGCGGAGCCGATGTAATGGAACTCAAAACCTGGCTTGTCTTTCTCGCGGTCAGCATTTTGCCGGTCATCAGCCCCGGCCCAGCCATCCTGCTTGCGGTGTCGAATGCGTTGCGCTTCGGGCCACGCGCTACGATGTATTCGGCGACTGGAAATATGCTTGGCCTGATCGGCGTCGGGTTTGCAGTCGCCTTCGGGCTCGCGGCGATTATGGCGGCCTCGGCGGCGGCATTCGCCGTAGTGAAGTTCGTTGGCGCGATTTATCTCATCTATCTCGGCGTTAAGCTCTGGCGCGACAAACAGGCGTTCGTACCGCAGACCGGTCCGGCGCCGCTCGCAAAAACTCCACTAAAACTGTTTGCCGAAGCATTTTTTGTCTCTGTCACCAACCCCAAGGCGATCATTATCCTGGCCGCGCTCATCCCGCCGTTCATCGATGCGAATAAAGCTGCGTTTCCTCAGGTTGCGATCATGTCTGCGACATATGCCGGAATGTGTTTCCTCAACCACCTCGCCTTGGCGTCCGCGGGCGGCTGGATGCGCCGGATGTTCGCCTCGGAACGGCGAATGCGCAATTTGCGGCGCACGCTCGGCGGCATGTTCATCGGTTTCGGTGCGGCGCTTGCCACGGCATCACGGTGACGGTTTTGCTTGCTCTGCCGCCTTTCGCTTTTTAAGACAATCGGATAAACATCTATAAAACAAGGGATTTGCAGCTATGCGCGTATATTACGACCAGGACGCCGACATCAATCTGATCAAAAGCAAAAAAGTCGCCGTCATCGGTTACGGGAGCCAAGGCCATGCGCATGCGCTGAATTTGCGCGATAGCGGCATCAAGGACGTGGTTGTAGCGCTGCGCGAAGGCTCCGCTTCGGCTAAAAAGGCGGCAGGTGAGGGCCTTAACGTCATGGGCGTGTCCGACGCGGCGAAATGGGCCGATGTGATGATGATGCTCACGCCCGACGAATTACAGGGCGATATTTATGAGGCCCATCTGAAGCCTAACATGCGGGAAGGCGCGGTTCTGCTGTTCGCCCACGGCCTGAATGTGCATTTCAACCTCATAACGCCACGCCCTGACCTCGACATCGCCATGGTCGCTCCCAAAGGCCCCGGCCATACCGTACGCGCCGAATACAAGCGCGGCGCCGGGGTGCCTTGCCTTATCGCCGTCGCCAAGGATGCGAGTGGGAACGCGCATGAATTGGTGTTGTCCTACGCCAGTGCTATTGGCGGCGGTCGCGCAGGGATCATCGAGACCACGTTCAAGGAGGAGTGCGAGACCGACCTGTTCGGCGAGCAAGCCGTGCTATGTGGCGGGCTGGTCGAACTGATGCGCGCGGGCTTCCAGACACTGGTCGAGGCCGGGTATTCGCCCGAAATGGCGTATTTCGAATGTGTGCACGAGGTCAAGCTGATCGTCGATCTCATCTATGAGGGCGGCATCGCCAATATGAACTACTCAGTGTCGAACACGGCGGAGTATGGCGAGTATGTGAGCGGCCCGCGCGTGGTGACGCCGGAAACCAAGGCGCGCATGAAAGATATTCTCATCGACATTCAGGAAGGCCGCTTCGCGCGCGACTGGATGCTAGAGAATAAGGTTGGCCAAACCAGCTTCAAGGCGATGCGCGCCAAGTCCGAGGCTGACCCGATCGAGCAGGTGGGCGCGAAGCTGCGCGGCATGATGCCGTGGATCGCCGAGCGCGCGATGGTAGATAAGAGTAAGAACTGACTAACTCACCAACATAATGTCCGGTTGCAAGCTCCAGTTTTTGAAGAACGGAGTTAGCAACTTTTTAACTTATCCTCGGGATGAACGATCAGGCGTCTTTCGTCACTGATACTCCTGCGTCAATGTTGACATGCTTCTGGCCTATGCATCCGCAACTGGGCCGCTGCGAAATCGTGTTGTCTGTATCGACCTTCTGGCGTGTTTGATCCAATGCTTCCAATGCGACCTTTAGTGGCGTTAATGAGTTGCGCTCCTGCTTTGTATATCCACACCCAACTTTTACAGTTTGCTTAAATCTCCTTGGAACGAGAATGGTGCGTTCGCGTTTTGTAGCGTAGCAAGGGAGAAACTTATGGTCAAATATGGGATATTTTTACTAGCCGCAATTGGTCTGTTAACCACAATCGCATCGGCGCAAAATGCGCCTGGAGAAGCTCAAACCCCAGGAACAAGTGGCGTTGTTGGCGATAAAAATTCTGATCCGCCAGCAGGCGGAGGTTCAAACAAACCTTCTAGTGCGCAGGGTAACCAAAATGCGCCCGGAAAACCTTCCGTGCCGGGGACAAGTGGTGCGATTGGCGATAAAACCGAGTATCCAACTAATAACCCGGCCAAAGGTAGCGGCACAACGGCAATTCCTCCTTCATCTCCCAGCGATAATCTGACTAAAGGTACAGGGTCAGGTACAAGTCGCTAAAAAAAAGACGGGTTTTGTTCATTTCAGAACCCATTTATTTTGATGTTTTTAGCTGGTGTCTACTAGGAAACGTTTTATTGGGATTGTTTTATGTTGCCCGAAGTTGTTGGTGCGTTTGCAACTATTGCATCTATAACCAGTTTTACTCCGCAAGCCTGGAAAATTCTTAAATCCAGAGACACTCGCAGCATATCGACACGTATGTACCTCTTAACTGTGTGTGGTTTTGCTCTATGGACTTTCTACGGTTTATTAACTGGAAGCTGGCCATTGATACTGACGAATGCTGTTTGCTTTATTTTGTCAGGCTTTATTTTGTCAATGAAAGTTTTGCCTCAAGAGATCACAGAAAAAATTAGTCAATTGGTTTTTAGGAGAAAAGCGTAAAGTTAGTATATATAATTCCAGATAGAGACTAGAACTTGTAAATCTATTATTTATAGTATTAATATTAGGCAATATAGTCACGTGAGTTAGGACAGTAGTGTTAAACAAAAACTGCAAACTTATCAGTGCTGAAATGCTTGCTGCTATTCCGAACTTGCGTGCATTTGCAATATCTCTCTGTAAAGACCGTGTTAAAGCAGATGATCTGGTGCAGGAAGCTTTAATGCGCGCACTTGCGAACATCGAAAGTTATAAGCCGGGTACAAACATGAAAACCTGGCTCCTAACAATATTACGCAATGCATACTTCACGGACCGCCGGAAACTCAAACGTGAGATCGAAGATGTCAATCATGAGTATGCTTTACGTCTTTGCATCCATCCGCCTCAACACGGAGCGCTCAGATATAGCGATTTCTGTAAGGCGTTAGATAAACTACATGACGATCAACGCGAAGCTCTGTTATTAGTCGCCGCTGAAGGGCTTTCATACGAAGATGCTGCAGCTATTTGCGGATGCGCTGTTGGAACAATCAAAAGTCGTGTTAACCGCGCAAGACTTAAACTTGCAGAGCTTTTAGAGTCGGAAACGATCGATTTTGTGCCAGATTCAATGATCACAGCAGTCATTCAGAACGCAAAAGCAAACTAATATTCAATTTAGTCTATGATTTATTTAATTTTCAATAATAAATTAAAATTTGACTATTAAACTCACTAAATAATTAACTTATTATTTACATATGCATCTCCACTTGTTTGCAAAAATAACATACCTCACTGTTTTGTACTATTTTCTTTTTTCAAATAAGCAAATCATGCTCCAAAAAATAAGCCATATTTCTAATTAGTGGATATAGGGCTAGATCACTAAAAAAACAAAAAAACTTATATTTTTTAGTAAATTACGCAGGTTTCCTCCTTCGGAACTTTTTCTTAGCAGCCGGGTTCAAGCTGTATCACTCTTCAGGGAACAAGGAGAATAGTATGCCCGCGTATTTTTCAGGAACAATTAACACCTTGCGTAAAGGTGTAACAAAAATGTCGGCGGACGCCGCCATTAAAAAAATCGAATCTTGGGAAGATAGTCTTGAAAGCGTTGAGATTTCGGGTGTGAAGTCAATCATTCGCGATCTTGGATCTCTGAAAAAAGCGCTTTCCACGGATAATCCAGATGGCGATCGTATTCGTCACCTGATGGCCAAGCTTGCCGATGCAACAATGTCCATTGCCCGTAAGGCTGAAGAGCGTTACGAAGACAAAATCATGGATCTCGGAAAGGCTCTTGAAGAGGCCGCCGAGGAAGACGAAGACGACGACGACAATTCTTATCGTGGCCGTTCCTCCACGCAGGGACGTTCTAGCTCAAGCCAGTCCTCGTCGGATAATGGTCAAGGTGAAGTTCGGGATCCAGAACATGATGGACGCTTGAAGCAAAACCGTGATCGTGGCGTTTCAATGGGTTCCTCAGGAGGCGGTTCGCGCAGTAGCCGTGACGACGATAGCCGCTCGGGCCGTTCGTCTTCCCATGACAGCGGTCAGGGCGAAGTTCGCGATCCTGAACATGACGGCCGTCTGAAGCAAAACCGTGATCGCAGCATTTCGACGGGTTCATCGAGCGGCGGTTCGCGCAGTGGCCGTGACAACGATGAGGACAGCCGCTCAAACCGATCATCTTCTTCTCGTGATAATGGTCAGGGCGAAGTTCGCGATCCTGAACATGACGGCCGTCTGAAACAAAACCGTGATCGCGGCGTTTCGATGGGTTCATCGAGCGGCGGTTCGCGCAGTAGCCGTGATGATTATGACGACAACAATCGTTCAAGAAGCCGCTCATCGCGTGGACGCGACGATGATAACGAAACGAACCAAGATCGTGACGAAAGTGGGCGATTTGTGCGTGGTGGACATCAGGAAGGTGACGATGGCCGTGGCGAAGTTCGCGATCGTGAAAATGATGGCCGCTTAAAACAAAATCGTTCGTCGGGTTCTTCGAGTTCCTCTCGCTCTAGCGGTGGATCGTCTAGAAGAGACGATTCAGATGACGAGTCTGGACGTGAACGAGATGAAAGCGGCCGATTTGTATCGTCGGATGACAAGGGTAGTTCGTCATCTTCGCGCAGCAGCGGCGGACGTTCGGGATCACAATCTCGCAACCGTTCGGATGACAGCTACGATGACGATGAAGATGTTCAGTCGGGTGGTCAGGGTCGCGTGAAAGACCCCGAGCATGATCGTCGTTTAAGCAATAACCGCTAAGTGATGATACAATCGTATAGCGCTCCGATAAAATTCGGACGCTATACGATTCTTTTTTGATGTGAAAGCAACAAAACTTGCTTTCACAAATATATTAATTTGTGTCTAGTTTACGTTTTGCATTACCTAGGCTCGAATGTTCATATCTCGCCTTTCGTTGTCTTAGCAACTGAAGGACAGCTATGATAATCACAGCGGCAAACGTTACGACGATAAGCAGTTCCACAAGGTTATCTGTATTCATTGTTTAACTCCATTTGGTTTAACGTTTCTTCTGAGGGCGGTATCTAAAGAAACGATTGTGTTGGAGTAACAATATATTTAAGCATTTTGTTCCAAGTCTGCCATAACGCTTCCTATCCGACCGAAATGCAATATTGTCGCAACGGTAAGCAAAGCTGCGCCTGTAACTGTTACCCAGCCTTGCGGGCCAAGCAGTAGGACGCCTCCCATGCCGAAAAGCCCGCGCTCTATAAATGTGGCGTGACGCTTTAGGTAACCTGTAAATGCGACGCACAGGCCTGCCATCGCAGCGCATGCGATCAAGAATGTCGCCCCAATCTGTCCCCATTCGCCCATCGTAACGGGCCACCCACCGCCCGGCGCTAGCATAAGCAGCCCCAGCCCGTCTGGATTAAGGCAGAACAGGAACGGCACAAGAAACGCGGGCAAAGTATATTTCCAGGCTTGCAGCATGGTTGGAAACGGCGATCCGCGCGTGATGGCGGATGCGGCAAACGGCGCAAGCGCGGTCGGCGGCGAAACGTCGGCCAGTACGGCGTAATAGAACATGAACATGTGCGCGGCGGGTTCAGGAATACCGACTTTGGTCAGCGCTGGCACCAGCATCACCGCCGCCACGATGTAGCTGGCCGTGACAGGCACGGCGGTTCCCAAAATCCACATGGCAAGAGCGGCTAGCGCGATAGTGCCAATGCGAGAGCCGCCTCCCAAATCTACGATCAGCGACGACATGGTTAGGCCAAGCCCGGTCAGATTCACGACCGAGACGATGATCCCTGCGCAAGCGCAGGTGGCTGCAATGCCGAGTACCGAGCGCGCGCCATCCGTCAGCGCGTGTATCATATTGCTCGATGCGGGTGCAGGTTGCTTCCCGCTCTGTCGGCTTCTAAGCGCCTGTGCGCCCGAAACCGCCATAGCGGACATCATGCCCCAGAACATGGCCACCGAGATGCGCTCGTCGATCAATGATCCAAGTCCCGCTGCCTGCGCCGCGCCGGTTTTGGCGGCGATGTAGATCGCTACGCTGACGGCGACTCCGACCGCGAACGCCTCTACCGTCACAAGACGGCTCTGCGGGCGGATCATTGACAGTATGAATGCGATTGCGATCGACCAGAACACCGCCATGAACGAGGTGAAGCCCATGACCAGCAGTACCGCAATCGCCCCAAGCGAGAGGAAATGATAACCCTCCGTCCAGGTCAGCCGCCATAGCGAGGCATCCGACATCTTGACGGCCTTTACGCCCAAGCGGCGCGCGTCGCCCTCTGTCATCAGCCAGCAGGAGAGGTAGTAGAGGATCGTCGGGATTGTCGCATAGATCAGGATATTAACGTAATCGACGTTCAGATACTCCGCGATGATGAACGCCGCCGCGCCGAGTGTCGGGGGCGAAAGCGTGGCGCCGATGCCAGCGGCCGACATCATGCCGCCTGCCACGTTCGGCGTGTAGCCCGCCTTTTTCAGCATCGGCCAGGCGAGCGATGCGACCGTCACTGTGGTCGCGACGCCCGAGCCGGAAACGGTGCCCAGCAGAAATCCGGAGGCGACAACCGCCCGGCCCGGCGCGGCGGGTGAGGGGCTTTTGCCGAATAGCGCGAACGCCCATTCGATGAAAAACTTGCCCGCGCCGCCGCGCTCCAGCACCGCGCCATAGATGGTGAACAGGATGATGAACGTCGCCGCCACGTCGATGGGGGTGGAGTAAATGCCCTCCAGCGTGAGGTAATTCTGGCCGAGAATGCGATTGAGCGAAAAGCCGCGATGATCGAACGGCTCGGGTATTGATGGGCCGAAATAACAATAAACCAGAAAAATGGCGGCGATTATCGGGAGGATCGAGCCGACGGTTCGTCGCGTCGCCTCTAGGATGAGAAGAATGAGCGTGCCGCCCAGCACCAGTTCCTCTGCTGTCGGCCGTGTCGGTCTGGTCTTGTAATCCTCGATATAAAGAGAAAGGTAAACCGCCGTCAGGATGGCGAGCGCGGCAAACGTGTAATCGATGATCTGCGTGCGGACGAAAAACCGCGAGCGCGTGGCGATGGGGTAAGCGGCGAAACACGCGATAACGGTCACGAGCAGCGTGCCTGCGCCTAAGCTTTGGGAAAAAATCCTGCCCTCGATGGCGAGCGCCACGCTCAGCAAAACGGCGATGCCGGCGAAAATTAGTTCTTCAAGGAATGCGGGGCGCGGCGTCTTCTCCTTGCCCTTTACCAGCGGATAAAGCAGGAAAATTAACGCGAGCACGACGCCTAGAAAGGTCGAGCGGTACACAACTGTGTTTATCGCGAATTGCGTCCAGTACAGCGTGTAAACGGAGAGGCCAAAACAGGCCGCCGCTGTCGCCCAGCCAAGCCATCCGCCCAGGCGCGCCGCCGGGCCGCCTTCGCTGTCGGATGAGAGACGCTCGATCTCCTCCGCCGTCAGTTCAGTTTGTTTGATTTCTTCGAGGGCGCGATCCACGTCGGTCATTGAGGCGCGGATAAGAACTCTATCTGGCATGGGCATGACGCTCCCCGCTCTATAGTGCTCATATGGTCGGTTTGTCGGCCATATGAGCGTTGAGCGTTAGGGTGGGTTAAGCTTTGGACTTGTAAAACGCTTCGGCCGCCGGATGAAACGGCACGGCGGTTTTCGCGTAAGCGCTTTTCAAACTAAGCTTTTTTGCCTCTGGGTGGATTTTCTGCACCTCTTCCAGATTATCAAAAATGCCGCTCAGAACGGCGGTAATCATCGCGCTGTCGGCCTTTGTGGGCACCACGAGAACGTTGGCGACGCCAAGCCCTTGCACCTCTTCTTGCCCCGCATAGCCGCCTTTTGGCAAAAGGAATGGGCGGTAAAGGCCGGGATATTTCTTCTCCATCGCCGCGAGTTCCGTCGAGGTCGAGAGAAGTTTGATGGCGGGCTGGCCGGTGGTCGCCAGATCGCGCACGGCCGCAGTCGGCACGCCGCCGATCCAGAAGAAGGCGGAGACTTTACCATCCTTGAGCGCGTTAACCGATTCGGCCACGCCCAGATTGTCGCGCGTGATGTCAGTTTTAGGGTTCATGCCCGCCGCTTCCAGAACGCGGTCGGCGATTGATTCAGTTGAGGAACCGGCCGAGCCGATAGAGACGCGCTTACCCTTGAGGTCGGAAACTTTCGTCACGCCGCTATCGGCGCTGACCACCAGATGCATGAAGCTATCATAAAGCACGGCAAGCACGGCTACATCCTGCTTGCCGTCCTTGGCGTAGGCGCCCAAGCCTTGCGTACCGTCATAGGCGGAATCGAGTGTGGAAAACCCGATCTCCGCGTCGCCCGCGTGCAGCAGCTTAACGTTGTCCACCGAGCCGCCCGTGACCTGGCCTGTTACCTGCGCATTGGGCACTTTCTCTGATAAGATACGGGCAAGGCCGCCGCCATAGGGGTAAAAGACGCCGCCTGTGCCGCCAGTCACGATTGTCATGCGGAGGCGGTCCTGCGCGAAAAGCGGCATTCCGCCAAGCGCGATGGACGCCGCCGCGCCGCCGCCGATCATTAAAGCGTCGCGTCTTGAAAATCTCGTTGATTTAGACATGAAGAGTTCTCCCGGGGTTTTCTGTTATCGATGGGTGACGCCTCGCCGGTTGCTCCAGCGCAGGCTTTGTTTTACTCCCGCCCATTTCCGCCGGACGGCTGCGTAATATTGCCTCAAGCTCGCGCATACGGAAAGGCTTTCGCCCAACTACGGCGCATTTTTAGACTTAAGAGTATAACTTGCGGCGCAGGATGCCTGCCTTACCGCTAGGCTCGAACTTTTCGCCTGGTAGACTCGGCGAATTCGGCGTCGCTTATGTTGCAGCGTCTGACGGTTGTGCTCGCGAGTCAAAGCCAGGCCTCCGCAGACGCGCCAAAGCCATCACGGCGCCCGCCATAACGTCCAGGAAAAGACAACCGGCCATGATCGGGCGTAATCAGTAGCGGCGTTTCATTGCGATGGGGTTGCTCCTGATGGGCATCGACCTCGTTACCAGCGTTTTATGGTTGCGCCGCGATTGGGCGAAGGCGATGCATTTAAGCCGCCTGAGTTTAGCGCAGATTGCGCCAGTCCGCGCCCATGCGGCCGCGCCGGAACGCGCTCAAAAAAAGCAGCTTGGACGCCGCCGCGTCGAATGCCATTTGCGGCGTAAAGCGTGGCTGCCGCTCCGGGAATGCAATTTGTCCGCGCACAGTCGCCGCTTTTGAGGCTTCGTTTACCGATACGATCTGAATCCCTTCCTGCGTGCTTTGGCGGGCGGCAAGATAATCCGCCGTTTGCTCAGGTAAAACCGTGTTATGAATGATATAATATTGCCCAAGCGTCCGCTCCGCCACGCTGAATGGCAATACTCCCTCGCCTAAGCCGAACCGCTTGAACGCCCGATTCTGGCTAATCGTTTTGCCTGCTGGAATTCTGACGGTTTTGGGGTCGAAAAACGCGCCCAAATTCACCGATGCGCGCAAAATATCCCTGATGTGCTGAAGCGCTTTCGGGTCGCCGCTCGCTGCGATCATGCCGATGTCCCACAGCGTGTCAGGGCGCGCCGCGGAGCCGGTTAGCGCGATAAAGAGCCGCCCGCCCGCCTTATGCTTCGTTGCGATTTTCGCCGTGAGCGCGTCATCCACAAAAGCCGCCGCGCGCTCCGCAAGTTTGGGCAGCGTATCGCCTGCGCAATTGAAGATATCCGCGATGCGCTCGTCTTGCCCCGATCCGATGAACGCGAACGGCGCCAGCAGCGCGCTTTCATCGACGGCGGTGACGACCGAGAACTCCGGCCGCGCGCCGGTTTCGCTCCATCCAAGCAGCAATCCGCCCGCATAGGCGATGCGCTGGCCGCCGCCCGAGAGCATCAGCGCCGCGTCGTCCCTGCGCCTAGCCTCGCCCGCGCCCGCATCAAGGCTGACGGAGTTGCCCACCACCG
Organism: Hyphomicrobiales bacterium; assembly: GCA_034440495.1. Lineage (GTDB taxonomy): Bacteria > Pseudomonadota > Alphaproteobacteria > Rhizobiales > Rhodomicrobiaceae > JAWXCE01. The sequence continues at coordinate 13,313 of JAWXCE010000019.1, forward strand.
CCGCCGTCTCATCCAGCGTTTCCGGCTCGGGCGCGATCCAGCAAGAAGCGTTTGCGCGGGCGACACCGATTGACGCAAAATTTGCGGCCATCGTAAATAAGATAAGGTTTAACGCAAATCTAACCATGCTGTGCCTCTCTAACTGGGTAGTGCTAGATCACGAGGGCGGCGAAGGTGTGACGGGCTAGTCATTCGCTACAAACTCCGCCGCCTGGACGTAGCGAACCTGTGTCGCGGCATCGAGCGGCCAGCAGGTGACAAACACCGCAGCGGCTCTTGCGCGCCGGATCAATGCCCATTTGATGCCAGCGCACGACGCTCATTTTGTTTGACACGAAATATCGTCAGCACGTCCCGCCAAATAATGCTGATCTCGTCGCCGATTTTACCTGGCGCAGAAAGCCAAAATCCTAAACAATGGCCGCCATCGCACATCTTATCGGGGTGTGATAAGCTTAAAGGAAGCGTAGGCCCGCGCTTGGCTTACAAAGACCGCGCAAGCAATGAGCAATAAGCTTGAAAGCAGGAACTGAGCGTGGGCGACCCGCATCCAAGTCATGCGATGAACAAAATAATACGCTTTCATGATTTATACCTTAAGGCGTTGAGGAGGATTGTCAGCGCCTGCAGAATTTAGCTAAATGGCGTCGAGCGCGAACGTCATGTCTTTGAATGCTTGGCCGGAATCGCCGGGGATTGATAAAACGGCGGACGGGTTTTGACGGGTTTGTGCGCAAAATGGGGACGGCGATGGCGCTGATGGACACTGCGGAGCAAAAGCTCTCCGACGACGACAGCCGCGTGATCGCCGCGACCGTGCTGGAGGAGCTGGCGCGCCGCCGCGTAACCCGCCAGCACTTGGCGCATCAGGCGAAAATAAGCCTCTCTACGCTGGAGAAGGCGTTGTCCGGTCGCCGCCCGTTCACACTGGCGACCATGGTGCGGCTGGAGGAAGCGTTAGGTGTAACCTTGCGCCGCCGCAGTACGCCCCTGGCGCCGCCGCTACCCGTATCGAATGGCCTTGCGCCGGAAGCGCTTGGCTCTTATGCGCGACCTGCCATTTCGTGGATCGAGGGCGATTACCTAACCTTGCGCCCCTCATTCAGCGAGCGCGAAGCGGTTTACGCCTATCTCACCGAAATCCGTTGGGATGACAGCGCCTCGAACCTGATTTTCAGCGAGGCGGGAAGGGTGGATGGCGAGTATTCGCAAAAGGGCGTCGTCTCCGCCCCGCACCAGTCCGGGCACATCTATTTTGTGACCAACAAACACGGGCAATACCGGCTCATCATCGTCTCGCGCCCTACCATCAAGGGCGAGATGCATGGCATTCTAACCACACTGCAGGTCGGGCGAGGCGCGCAACTTACGCCCGTCGCGACGCCCATCGCGCTCATCCCGGTGAAGAGCGTGGCGCGCGCGGAGTTCGGCCGCATCCTCGAGGGGCATGACTGCTACAACCATTATCGCGGCATGCTCAACCGCACCCTCAACGATAGCTTCGCCCTGTTCCTCACGGGGCAGTAACGGCGGTTGAAAGCCTTATTCTGCGCCAAATACAGGCCTAGACAACAAGCCAATATCATTAGAAAACCATTAAAATTTCATCGTTGATTGGAACGCGATCCATGACCCGCGCCATAGTTTTACTGACGCTCGCCCTCGCATTTGCAGTTTTTCCCGTAAAGGCTCAAACGCCTCAGGCTCCCGGGCAACAGCAGGCAGCACCCACACCGCAGCAAACGGGGCCATCGCCGCAGCAGCGGCTGGAGGACGCGGCGCGCCAGATCGGCGTCGATTTCGGGGCAACGATTGGCGCATGGACGACGACGCTGGAGCGCGTTGAAAACCTCATTAGCCGCGAGCCTATCCGAAACAGCGAGTTGGACAAGTTCCGCGATCAGCTTGAGGGCGTGAAGCGCGCCATCGAGGCGTTCACCGGCCAAATACGCCCGCGTCTTGCGGACTCGAATGCGCAGGTGGAGAAAATGGGTCCGGCGCCGAAAGCCGACCAGCCTCCGGAAGCGGAGCCAGTCGCCAAAACCCGCGCCGAGCTGACCGGCCAGCGCGACGCCCTCGACTCCTCTCTGAGAACCGCCGATGCACTGTGGACACGGGCCTCGCAGAACACGACGAAAATTCAGGATATCCGGCGACGCAAATTCACCGAGCAGTTGTTCGAGCGTTCACCCAACGTGCTATCGCCCGCAACATGGGCGGATGCCCCAGCGCATATCGCCGCAAGCACCGTGAAGGCGTTGGGCGTCGTTGGCGCGTGGTGGACGGCGCTTGAATATCGCGCCGATGTCGTGCAACTCGCTTTGATCGCGCTGGGCATCATGGTGGCGCTGCTTGTTGCGGGTGTTCGCGGCATCGCGCATTTCCGCACGTGGCCGGGAGAAGACCCGCCGTTCTGGCGCCGCACCGCGTCCGCTGCGTGGGTCATTTTGCTGCGCTCTGCGCCGCTGATTGCGCCGGTGCTGTTTTTCTATCACAGCATGGTGGCGCTGGAGGTGATGAGTCAGCCTGTTGAGCGCCTGCTTTACTCCGGCTCGCGGATGGTCGTCATTATCACGGCTGTCACCGCGCTCATTACCACGTTGCTATCGGCGGGGCGACCGAGGTGGCGGATTTTTCCGGCCTCCGAGAGCGCTGCGTCGCGCATCCGCTGGCTGGTCATCGCGCTCGCCTCGGTTTACAGCGTGAATCTGTTCGTCGGCACAATTACCCGTGTCGGCACTGCGCCGTTTGCTGTCACGCTGACTCAGACCTTTATCTCCAGCATCGTGTTCGCGCTGCTCGTCATCGCCATTCTGCGCACCCGGCTCGATCCGCCGGACATCGACGGTGCGCCGCAGCTCAATTGGCTTGGCGCGTTGCGAGTGCCCATGTGGGGCATCGCCATCCTCATCCTGTTTACCGCGCTGACTGGCTATGTTCCGATGGCGCGCTTTATCTCCGCCCAACTTATCCTCACCGGCAGCCTGCTCGTCATCGTCTACCTTCTGCTGGTATGGGCCGATGCATTTGGCCAGGCAATGGGCGACGAAAACGCGCTGACCGGCAGCTGGCTGAAGCGCACGTTCGGGTTCGACCAGCGGCGGCGAGAGCAACTGGCGCTGCCGATCACGCTGTTCCTCAAGTTCGTTGTGCTGCTGCTAGCCGTTCCGCTCATCATGTTGCAATGGGGCTTTTACTGGAAAGACGTGCTGGACTGGCTGCGCAACCTGTTCTTCGGGTTTCAAGTGGGCAACACCCAAATTTCCATCGCGGCGATCCTCGCCTCGCTTATCGTGTTCATTGTCGGCTACTTTGCCTCGAAACTGTTCCAGAGTTGGCTCGACCGGCAGGTGCTCAAACCTTCTGGCATGTCTGGCGGCGCGCGAGACAGCATCAAGACGGGTGTCGGCTACCTTGGCGTGTTCACGGCGGGCGTGTTCGCGTTTTCCTATGCCGGACTGGATTTGTCGAACCTTGCGATCATCGCGGGCGCGTTCTCGGTCGGCATCGGCTTCGGCCTGCAAAGCGTGATCTCCAACTTCGTTTCCGGCCTGATACTGCTGGCGGAGCGGCCGATCAAGGTGGGCGACTGGGTCGTGGTGGGCGGCGAGGAGGGGCATGTGCGGCGCATCAGCGTGCGCTCCACGGAGATCGAGACGTTCGACAAAGCCAACGTGATCGTGCCGAACTCGTACTTCATCACCGAGACCGTGAAGAACTGGACGCTGCACAACAACACGGGCCGCATCATCATCCCCGTCGGCGTCGATTACTCCAGCGACCCGGTGAAGGTGAAGGATGTTCTGCTACAGGTCGCGCGGGCGAATGGACACGTGATGACTGACCCGGCCCCGTTCGTCTACTTTGAGGATTTCGGCTCGGATGCGCTTAACTTCAAACTCTACGCATTCGTTTACAACATTAACAGCTCGCTGGGTGTGCGTACGGACTTGCGTATAGCCATCATGAAAGCCTTCCGCGAGCAGGGCATTGAGATGCCTTACCGCCAGACGGACATTCACATGAAAGGCATGGAGTGGCTGAAGGACGCCATTACCGCCTATGTCGAGAACGCCTCTGCGGCGAGCGCGGCCGACAATGGCGTCGCCCGTTCCGGCAATGGCCGCAAGGAGCCGCAGTGAACGCTCGCGATGGTGCCACAAGACCCGCACTTTGTAGCGCCAAACTTGCGCCTTTGCATGCCATATCTGCTCTCTCTTTTACTCCCGCCCCATCTGTCTTCCCCGCTTACCCTGTCATCCCCGCGAAAGCGGGGATCCAGTCTTTCTTTGACAGACCAAAAAGGTGGATCCCCGCTTTCGCGGGGATGACAATAGGTGTAACGCGGATTATCAGTGCTGGGATGCTAGCTGGCGTTATCAGCTTTCAATCGGCGGCGCGGGCGGATGAGGCGTTCATCGTTAACCAGATCAGCGAGGACGTGAGCGTCGTCGATCTGGAGGCGGGCAAAGTCGTTGCCACAATCCCCATCGGCGGCAAGCCGGCGGGCATTGCGGTCTCGGCGGACGGATCGCGGGCCTATGTCACAAGCCCAGAAGGAAATTATGTCTCCGTCATCGACGCCGGCGCGCGCCGCGTTTTGCGCCGCATTGAGGTGGGAAGCGCGCCCCTCGGCGTCGCTGTCGATGCAAGCGGCAAGCGCATTTTCGTGGCGCCATGGCACTCTGCGGAAGTGCATGCAATCGATGCGGAGACGGGGCAAATCACTGGTACGGCGCAGGTCGGGCAATCGCCGTCGGGCGTGGCTGTAACCCCGGACGGGAGGCTGCTATTGACGACCGACCGCGACAGCGACCAAATCTCAATCATCGACGCGGCGACGATGCAAATGCTAGCCGCGATCAAAACCGGCGCACGGCCCTTCGGACTCACCGTCAGTGCGGAGGGCACGCGCGCATACACCGCTAATGTGGGTTCGAACGATGTTACGGTGATCGACATCGGCGAGCGCAGCGTCGTGGGAACGGTTAAAGTCGGGGAGCGGCCTTACGCCGTAGCGATTGCTGGCCGTCGAGCTTTCGTCACAAACCAATACGCCTCCACGGTAAGCGTCTTCGACACGGAAACATTGGAGCCAGTCGCCGTGATTAACGGCGGATATTATCCGGAGGGGGTAACAACCAGCCGCGATGGGGGCAGCGTGTATGTGGCGAACTGGGAGTCCAATACGTTGAGCGTGATTAGCGCGGAGACCCTAAAGGTAACGGCGGAAGTCACCGTGGGCGACGGGCCGCGCGCGTTTGGCCAGTTCATCCGCCGCACGCCATAAAAAACGGGCTCCGAAGAGCCCGTTTGATGTGTCGATCACGCCCAGTATGGCGGTACTTGGTAATAATCGTACACCCGTTTTTCGCCGTCGCGCGTGCCCCAGCTATCGTCGGTGAAGCTTGGTGCGTCTTTGAGTTGGTCTTCGGTAACGCCGGTCACATAGCCTTCAAGGCTCGTGTCATATTTTAGTGCCGCCCACGGCACGGGATAATGGCTGTGGCCGAGGCCGAGAAAACCGCCGAAGCTGACAACGGCGTAACTGATTTTGCCCGTCACCTTGTCGATCATCAGGTGATCGATCTTACCGATTTTGTCCCGATCAACGCCGTACACATCCGTATCTTCTACGTCCTCGCTGGAGATCAGCTGATGATTGGGATGGATTGTTGAACTCGCCATGGTTTGTTTCCTTCCATCAAATTTCGATGGAGCTAGAACCGGAAGCGACGGTTTTTGTTCCTTGCCGCCCGGCGTCATTCCTGTCGGTACATATCCCCTGTGCAGTTGAGGTACGTCGCCCGCACATTCTGCGGCAGCGGCCCTTTCACTTCGATTTCAATTCGTTGGCCATCGCTCTCGAATCTGCAACCCTCGGCCGGTTTAGCATCTTTTAGTGTGGTTATAATAATCGCGCGAAAGCCACGCAGCATAAAATACTGGATATCTTACGCCGCTTTATCCGATGTGGCCGGAGCAATGCCTGCGAAGGGGCTACTTTTGCTTCGTCATGAGATTGCCCAAACGGCAACCATGTCTGAATGCCGCTAGGGGGAACTAGCGAGCCGTCCGCGCTAAATCGGTTGATCTCGAAAAAGAAAGTCGTCCCCGGTGGGTTGCGCTTGATGCCCGATCTTACTTCAAACCGCTCTGTATTGAAAACGGCTGAGGCTACAAACCCGCATGTGGCAACTTGGCCCTTATCGAGTTCGACGAGAGGCAAAATGGTTTCAGCAGGGAGGGTTTCTTTTGAGAGATAAGATTAGGCTGACTGCGCTCCAAGGCAGAAGAAGAGTAGCGCTGCAAATAGAGCTTTTGACATAGAAGTCATTAGCTCCGCCCGGTTTGATTGTCCATCGCTCAACGTGTAAGTTGCTCCTTATGACCTAACCCACCTCATTAAGCGGGATGATTTATCCGGCGGAATTAGCCACACTCACCGCAATAGCAATCGTCGTTAAAGGGTGCCCATGAAAATCAAGCGCCTGCTCGCTGCCAACCGCTCTGAAATCGCTATCCGCATTTTCCGCGCCGCCGCCGAGATGGGCATCCGCACCATTGGCATTTATGCGGAGGAGGACAAGCTCTCGCTGCACCGCTTCAAGGCGGACGAGGCCTATCAGATCGGGCGCGGCAAGGGGCCGATCGAGGCGTATCTTTCGATCGATGAGGTGTTGCGCGTCGCCAAGGAGGCCCACGCCGACGCCATTCACCCCGGCTACGGCTTTCTGTCGGAAAGCCCGGAATTCGCTGAGGCCTGCGCGGCCGAGGGCATCATTTTCATCGGCCCCAGCCCCGACACGATGCGCACGTTGGGCAACAAGGTCGCGGCGCGCAATCTCGCCGTCTCCGTCGGCGTGCCCGTAATGCCCGCGACCGATCCGCTGCCCGACGATGCGGACGAGATCAAACGGCTGGCCGCGGGCGTCGGCTATCCGTTGATGCTGAAAGCCTCGTGGGGCGGCGGCGGGCGCGGCATGCGGCCCATCGAGGGCGAAGCTGGCCTGATCGACGCGGTAATGAGCGCCAAGCGCGAAGCGCAATCGGCGTTTGGCAAGGACGAGGTGTATCTGGAGAAGCTGGTGCGCCGCGCCCGCCATGTCGAGGTGCAGTTGCTCGGCGACCGCCACGATCACCTTGTGCATCTGTTCGAGCGCGACTGCTCTATCCAGCGCCGCCACCAGAAAGTCATCGAGCGCGCGCCGGCACCCTACATCGACGAAACCACGCGGGCGGCGCTGTGCGAGGCCGCGCTGAAAATCGGCGTCGCGACGAATTACATCGGCGCTGGCACGGTCGAGTTCCTTATGGACGCTGACACCGGCGCGTTTTACTTCATCGAGGTCAATCCGCGCATTCAGGTGGAGCACACCGTCACCGAGGTCGTAACCGGCATCGACATCGTGAAGGCGCAAATCCGCATCGCCGAAGGACTGGAGATCGGCAAGTTCGAGGAAACCGGCGTGCCGCCGCAGGCTGAAATCCGCCTCAACGGCCACGCCATGCAATGCCGCATCACCACCGAAAACCCCGAGAACAATTTTATCCCCGATTACGGCCGCATCACCGCCTATCGCGGCGCGTTCGGCTTTGGCATCCGGGTGGATGGCGGCACGGCTTATTCCGGCGCGGTCGTCACCCGGTTTTACGATCCGCTGCTGGAGAAGGTGACCGCCTGGGCGCCGACGCCGGAGGAAGTGATCGCCCGCATGGATCGGGCTTTGCGCGAATACCGCATCCGGGGCGTCGCAACCAACCTGTCGTTTCTGGAATCGGTGATGCGTCACCCGAAATTCACCGCCAGCGAATACACGACGCGCTTCATCGACGAAACGCCCGAGCTGTTCACGGCGGAAAAACGGCAGGATCGCGCAACGAAACTTCTAACCTACATCGCCGATGTGAGCGTCAACGGACATCCGGAGATGAAGGGCAGGGCGAAGCCGCCCGCCGAGGTGATGAAGCCGGTTTTGCCCAACATCAGCGGCTCGCCGCTGCCGGGTGCCAAGCAAACGTTCGATCAGCTCGGGCCGAAGGCGTTCGCGGAGTGGATGCGGGCGCAAAAGCGCGTGCTCATCACCGATACGACAATGCGTGACAGCCACCAATCGCTGCTCGCCACGCGCATGCGCACCTATGACATCGTCGCGGTGGCGGACGCCTACGCCAGCGGCCTGCCTGAGCTTTTCTCGCTGGAGTGCTGGGGCGGCGCCACCTTTGACGTCGCCATGCGGTTCCTCTCGGAAGACCCATGGGAGCGCCTCGCCGCCATTCGCGAGCGCGCGCCAAACATCCTCACGCAGATGCTACTGCGCGGGGCGAACGGCGTCGGATATACGAACTACCCGGACAACGTGGTGCGCTATTTCGTAAGCCAGACCGCCAAAGCGGGCATGGATATTTTCCGCATTTTCGATTGCCTGAACTGGGTGGAGAATATGCGCGTCGCCATTGACGCGGTTAATGAGGCGGGCAAACTAGCGGAAGGTGCGTTCTGCTATACCGGCGATATTCTCGACCCTGACCGCGCGAAATACTCCCTGAAATATTACGTCGATCTCGCCAAGGAGCTGGAGGCGACCGGCTGCACCATTCTAGGCGTGAAGGACATGGCGGGGCTGCTTAAACCCGCCGCCGCCCGCGTGCTTATCACGGCGCTCAAAGACGAGGTCGGCATTCCCATCCACCTGCATACGCACGACACCTCCGGCATATCTGGCGCGACTGTGCTCGCCGCCATAGATGCGGGCGTGGACGCCGTGGATGCGGCGATGGATGCCATGTCCGGCGGCACCTCGCAGCCCTGCCTTGGCTCGCTGGTGGAAGCTTTGCGCCATACGGATCGTGAAACCGGGCTAAACCCGGAAACCATCCGCGAAATCAGCTTTTACTGGGAGGCCGTGCGGCTAAAATACGCTGCCTTCGAAAGCGATTTGAAGTCCGGCGCGTCTGAAGTTTACCTACACGAAATGCCCGGCGGGCAATTCACCAACCTGAAAGAGCAGGCGCGCTCGCTCGGGCTGGAAGCCCGTTGGCACGATGTCGCGCGGGCGTATCGTGAGGCGAACGACATGTTCGGCGATATCGTGAAAGTGACGCCATCCTCCAAAGTCGTCGGCGATATGGCGCTGATTATGGTGAGTCAGGGCTTATCCGCCGCAGACGTGCTCGATCCGGCACGCGATGTCGCGTTCCCGGCCTCCGTCATCGACATGCTGCGAGGCGATCTGGGGCAGCCGCCGGGAGGCTGGCCAGATGCATTGCAGCAAAAAGCGCTTAAGGGTGAGACGCCGATCACCGTGCGGCCCGGATCGCTGCTTGCGCCCGCCGACCTCGCCGCTGAGCGCGCCGACGCGGAGAAGCGCTGCGGGCGGCCGTTATCGGATGACGACCTGGCGTCCTCGCTGATGTATCCCAAAGTGTTCGCCGACTTCTGCGGTATGGAGAACAAATACGGCCCTGTTTCGGTGCTGCCGACGCCGATATTTTTCTACGGCATGTCGGTGGGCGAGGAGATCGCCGTCGCCATCGAGCGCGGCAAGACGCTGCTCATCCGCCTGCAGGCCATCGGCGAGACGGACGAGGAGGGCATGTGCCGCGTATTTTTCGAGCTTAACGGCCAGCCGCGCATCATCCGCGCTCCGAATCGTGCGGCGGTCGCAATTCTGCCCGCGCGCCGCAAGGCGGAAGACGGCAATGACGGTCATGTGGCGGCGCCAATGCCGGGACTTATATCAACGCTGAATGTCAAAGAAGGCCAGCAGGTGAAGGCGGGCGACGTACTGCTCGCCATTGAGGCGATGAAAATGGAGACCGCGCTGCATTCTCCGCGCGATGGCAAGGTGGCGGAAATCCTCATCAACCGTGGCAGCCCTATCGACGCTAAAGATTTACTCGTCGTGCTGGAGTGACCGTCGGCGATCAACCTTGTTGCAAGCTCTGTTGCGGCGCCGCATACTTGTGTGCGTTGCAACAATTTTTCCCGCGGCGCCTTGAACATCGAAACCGATCAAAAACTGCGCATTCTCGTTATCGACGAGAACCCGATCCGGCGCGCGATCCTGGAAGCCGGACTGAGCGAAGCGGGCTTCGGCAATGTGAAAGTGCTAGAGAACCTTACCGGGCTGCTGGAGCAGGTATACATCATCGACCCGGACGTGATCGTGATTGACCTCGAAAGCCCCAGCCGCGACGTGCTGGAGCAGATGTTTCAGGTGTCGCGCATCGTCAAGCGACCCATCGCCATGTTTGTGGATCAAAGCGACCGGGCCACTATCGCCGAGGCCATCGACGCTGGCGTTTCCGCCTACATTGTCGATGGATTGCGCAAGGAGCGGGTGCGGCCCATCCTCGACATGACCATCTCGCGATTTCAGGCCTTTGACGCAATGCGCGCCGAGCTGGAGTCGGCGAAAAGTGCGCTGAGCGAGCGAAAATCGATTGAGCGTGCTAAGGGTTTGCTAATGAAAAGTAAGGGTTTAGGGGAGGAGGCGGCCTACAGCCTGCTGCGCCGCACGGCGATGAACCAGAACCGCCGCATCGCCGAGGTGGCCGAAAGCCTTATCAACTCCTACGATCTGCTGAAGGATTAAGCGGTATGGACAGCGCCGATCCTGAAAATATTATTCACGCCGGGTTTATACCGTTGACCGACTGTTCGCCGCTGGTCATCGCTAAGGAACTGGGTTTTGATCGTCGCCACGGCTTCTCTCTGCGGCTGCACCGGGAGGTGTCATGGGCCAACATTCGCGATAAATCCGAACTCGGCATTTTCGATTGCGCGCATATGCTTGCGCCAATGCCGCTGGCGTCCAGCCTTGGGCTTCGCGGACGCGCGCCCGTGCCGATAATTGCCCCGATGGCGCTCAACCTCAACGGCAATGCTATCACCGTATCCAATGCGCTTTACGCATCAATGCTGGCTGAAGACGCCGAAAGTGCGAGAGAGGGAGGCATGGCTGCCGCCAAAGCTATCGCGAAAGTCGCCACGAAACGGCTGGCGGAGGGTGAGGCCCCGCTGACGCTTGGCATGGTTTACCCGTTTTCGTGCCATAACTACGATCTGCGCTGCTGGCTGGCGGCAGCTGGCGTCGATCCGGACAATGACGTGAACCTTGTCGTCGTACCGCCTTCGCTCATCGCGGAAAGTCTGCGAGCAGGCCGTGTGGATGGCTTTTGCGTCGGCGCGCCATGGAGCAACGTTGCGGTCGCGGCAGGGCTTGGTCGCATTATTGCGACAAAATCTGAACTTTGGGCCGATAGTCCGGAAAAAGTGCTTGGCGTGCGGGCGGATTGGGCGGAGCAGCGACCCGAGCTGCTGCAGGCTTTGATAAAGGCGCTAATCACGGCTGCGATCTGGCTGGAGGACACCGCAAATCTGCCCGAAGCGGCACTGCTGCTGGCGTCGCCCGGTTATGTCGGCGCGCCCGAAGACGCCATTTTGCGGTCCCTGACCGGGCAGTTGCCGTGCACTGGCGAAGAAAAGCACTATCCCAACCATCTGATTTTTCATCGCCACGCAGCGAATTTCCCGTGGGTTTCGCATGGCGTCTGGCTGCTTCAGCAAATGCGTCGTTGGAGGCAGTTGACGAGAGACATCGATTTCGAGGCGGAGGCGCGCCTTGTATTCCGGCCCGATCTCTACCGGCCCGCCGCCTCGGCCTTGCAGGTTTCAGCGCCAGTCTCGGATTTCAAATCTGAGGGCTGCAATGGACAAGGCATCGTTGTTGCCAGCGTTGGGCCTATATCGATGGCCCGGCCGCACATGTTTAGTGATCGGACACCTCAGGAGATATTAAAACTGACGTGATTTTAAAGCGCTGTCCATAAAGCCGGAGACAGCGTCCTCGCGAGGCGGCTTTTGCCGCCGGGGCGATCCATCGACGTTTTGAGTAGAATAAGGGTGGATTGCTTCGCTTTGCTCGCAAAGACGTTGATCCCGGTTACAAGTTGGCTGCTTTAGGCGCCGCTTTCGCGGGCTTAAATCCGCTGCACCGCACAAATTTCCATCAGAGGCGAATTAAGCCATTCCCCATGTCCGAACATCTTTCAGCGTTTGCTATGCAAACTGCAAATTTGAAGTTGGCACGGAACTTGACAGCCGGTGTGCAGTGCTTCGCCAACGCTGGCTTTAAAACGGCACTAAAATAGTGGCTCAATGACGAGCCAATCAGGCAACGCCGCCGATCGATCAGGAAAGTCCGAGTGCTTCGGGCCACCAATCGACGCGGCGTTTTTTATTGCCTGAACTGAGACTGCATAAGCAACTGGGTGGCGATTTATGGCGAGAAAAGTGACATCGACTGGCAAAACCACCGCATTGACGCGGCGCACGCTACTTAAGGGCGCGTCCGGAGTGGCTGTGCTCGCTGCCGCCAAAACCGCGTTTCCCTTCGGCGCCAATGTCGCCTGGGCCGCCGGGCCGGAGACGACCAAAGCGATCCTCGGTTATATCGCTTTGATGGACGCCGCGCCCCTTGTCATCGCCAAGGAAAAGGGGCTGTTCGCCAAATACGGCGTGCCCGATGTTGAGGTGAACAAGCAGGCGTCGTGGGGCGCGACGCGCGACAATATGGTGTTGGGCGGGGCGGCCAATGGTATCGACGGCGCGCACATTCTCACCCCGATGCCGTACCTCATCTCCACCGGCAAGGTCACGCAAAACAACGTGCCGACCCCGATGTACATCCTGTCCCGACTCAATCTGGATGCGCAGGGCATCTCCGTTTCAAACGAATACAAGGATTTGAACGTCACGGCCGACTGTTCCGCCCTCAAAGCCGCGTTCGAGGCAAAGAAGGCGTCCGGCAAGGAAGTCAAAATCGCCATGACATTCCCGGGCGGCACACACGATCTGTGGATCCGCTACTGGCTGGCGGCCGGCGGTATTGACCCCGACAAGGACGTATCGACCATCGTTGTCCCTCCGCCGCAGATGGTGGCGAACATGAAGGTCGGCAACATGGACGCCTTTTGCGTGGGCGAGCCGTGGAACGAGCAACTCGTCAACCAGAATATCGGTTTCACCGCCTGCGCCACGGGCGAGCTGTGGTTCAAGCATCCGGAGAAGTGCCTCGGGATGCGCGCTGAGTATGTGGATAAGCATCCCAAAGCCGCCATGGCCATCCTTATGGCCACTATGGAAGCCCAGCAATGGTGCGACAAACCTGAAAACAAGCAGGAAATGTCGGAGATCGTCGGCAAGCGGCAGTGGTTCAACGTGCCCGTCGCCGACATTGTAGGGCGCGCCAAGGGCGATATCAACTACGGCCGGGGCCGTGTTGAGAAAGGCACCAACCAGTACATGAAGTTCTGGAAGGATCACGCCTCTTATCCGTTCAAAAGCCATGACGCCTGGTTTGTCACAGAAGACATCCGCTGGGGCAAGTTCGACGCCGCAACGGACATTAAGGCGCTAGTCGATAAGGTGAACCGCGAAGACATGTGGCGCGCCGCCGCGAAGGAGTTGAGCGTCGCCGCTGCCGACATTCCGGTCAGCACATCGCGCGGCAAGGAGACTTTCTTCGACGGCAAGGTGTTCGATCCGGCCGATCCCGGAGCGTACCTGAAGTCGCTCTCAATCAAGCGGACGGAAGTCTAGCGAGACCTATCCCTCTCCCGTGATGCCGAAGGCATGTCTTCGACATCTGGGAGGGGGTGACTCAAAGCGCCGGGTGAGGGGTTCATAAGTTCGAATAGTCCATGACGCCCCTCACCCCGGCCCTCTCACGCCGGGAGAGGGAGTAGAAAGCAAAGGAGTATGATATGACACTCGCTTTATCGAACACGGAGGCGCTGCGGGGCGCCGCCAAGGTCTCCCAATCCGAGGCGAAGGCTATACCAGGCGTAAAAGCCATTCCTGCCGCCGACTGGTTGGCTACCTTGCGCGCTGGGCTTTTGAAAGCCGCAAAGCAAGTTGCCACGGTGCTCCTACCGCCGATTGTGGTGCTCGCGCTTGCGCTGCTGCTCTGGCAAATCGCCACTTCGCATCAAGGCGCGAGCTTGCCGTCCCCCACCAAGATTTGGGCCGAGGCGAGCGATCTGATCGCTTCGCCGTTTTTCAATAACGGGCCGCAGGATATAGGGCTGGGCTGGCGCGTGCTGGTCAGCCTGGAGCGCGTAGCTTACGGCTTCGGCCTCGCCGCCGTGTTTGGCGTACTGCTTGGCGCAATCGTCGGGCAAAGCCAGTGGGCGATGCGTGGGCTTGACCCGATCTTCCAGGTGCTGCGTACAGTGCCGCCGCTGGCCTGGCTGCCGCTATCGCTCGCCGCCTTCCGCGACGCCAACCCATCGGCTATTTTCGTGATTTTCATCACCGCGATCTGGCCGATCATCATCAACACGGCCGTTGGCATCCGCAACATCCCGCAGGATTACCGCAACGTGGCGGCGGTGCTGCGGCTCAATCAGCTTGAGTTTTTCTGGCGGATCATGATCCCGTCCGCCGCGCCTTATATTTTCACGGGCCTACGCATCGGCGTCGGCCTGTCGTGGCTCGCCATCGTGGCGGCGGAGATGCTGACCGGCGGCGTCGGCATCGGCTTCTTTATCTGGGATGCGTGGAATTCCTCGCGCCTGTCCGACATCATCGTCGCGCTTACCTACATCGGCCTGGTCGGCTTCATGCTCGACAGAGTCATCGCATTTGTCGCGAAGCTGGCCACACGCGGAACGCAGGCGGCGTAACGTCCACGTCATTGCAAGGAGTGGAGCGACGTAGCAATCCACTACTGCAAAGCTCTGAAATGGATTGCTTCGCTACGCGCGCAATAACGGAGAGTAAAATGCATCTAGATCGCCCATTCCTGAAACTTGAGCAGGTGGACAAATCGTTTGATCGCGGCGGCGTGACGTCCGTGGTGCTGAAGGGGATTGACCTCAGCGTCGACAAGGGGGAGTTCATTTCCATCATCGGCCACTCCGGCTGCGGTAAATCCACCATGATGAACCTCATCGCCGGGCTGACGCGTGTGACAAGCGGCGTCGTGTTGCTGGAAAACAAGGAGGTGAACGCGCCCGGCCCCGACCGCGCGGTGGTGTTCCAGAACCATTCGTTGCTGCCTTGGCTCACGGTTTATGAAAACGTCCGTATCGGCGTGGATAAAGTGTTTTCCAGAACAAAATCGCGTAGCCAGCGCCATGATTGGACGTTGCACAAGCTCGATCTGGTGCAGATGAGCCACGCAAAGGATAAGCGCCCGTCGGAAATCTCGGGCGGCATGAAGCAGCGCGTCGGCATCGCCCGCGCGCTGGCCATGGAGCCGAAGGTTCTGCTGATGGACGAGCCATTCGGCGCGCTTGACGCTCTCACGCGGGCGCATTTGCAAGACAGCATTATGGCGATCCACGCGCAGTTGCGTAACACCGCCATCATGATCACGCACGATGTGGATGAGGCTGTGCTGCTCTCCGACCGTATCGTGATGATGACCAATGGCCCCGAAGCGCATATAGGCGAGATATTAACCGTGCCTCTCGCCCGACCGCGGCGCCGTCTCGAACTCGTTGCCGATCCGCAATACATTCGCTGCCGCAAAGCCGTGCTTAAGTTCCTCTACGAACGCCGCCGCTTCGTCGAAGCGGCGGCGTGAGCGGCTACCATGGAAAAGCTGCTGATCATTGGAAACGGCATGGCGTCCTCGCGCCTTCTCGACGAGCTTGTCAAACGCCCGCCAAGCCGGTTCGCCATTACGGTGGTTGGGGCCGAGCCGCACGCCGCCTATAACCGCGTGCTTCTGTCGCCCATGCTCGCAGGCAACATCCAGTGGGATGATGTGCGCCTAAAGCCTGAGGGCTGGTATGCGGTGAATGGAGTTGAATTGGAGCAGAACAACCCGGCGGTCATGCTCGATCCGGTCGCCAAAGCGGTGAAGCTAGCGGACGGCCGCTCGCTTTCATACGACAAATGCGTACTCGCCACCGGCTCCGAGCCGATCCGTTTGCCTATCCCTGGCGCTGATTTAGCTGGCGTCACGACGTTCCGCACGGCGGCGGATTGTGCGGAGATGACAAAGGTGGCGTCGCGCGGCAAACCGGCGGTGGTGATCGGCGGCGGGCTGCTCGGCATCGAGGCGGCGTACGGCCTCGCGCGGTTTGGACTTGAAGTCACTCTTATCCACATCATGGATCGGCTGATGGAGCGCCAGCTTGATGCTGAAGCTGCGGCAATGCTGAAAACCGCCGTCGAGGCGAAAGGCGTGCGCGTGCTGTTGGATGCGCAAACGGCCACCATTGAGGGCGAAGGAGCCGTGTCGGCGGTAACGCTCAAGGGCGGTGCGCGCATCCGCTGCGGTCTTGTGGTGATGGCAGCGGGCGTGCGACCCGAAACCGCGCTTGCGCGGCAGGCCGGGCTGGCGGTTAATCGCGGCGTGCTGATCGACGACGCCATGGCGGCATCGGCTGAGGGCGTATACGCAATCGGCGAATGCGCTGAGCATCGCGGGCGCTGTTATGGCCTTGTTGAGCCTGCCCACGAACAGGCGCGCGCTCTGGCGATGCTGCTGGCTGGCGAGAACGCCTCTTATGAAGGGTCGGTGCTGGCGACGAACCTGAAAGTCTCCGGTGTGCCGGTGTTCTCGGCGGGCGATTTCGAGGGCGAGGGGGCAAGCTCCATCGTGTTGCGCGATAAGGCGATGGGCGTTTACCGCAAACTTGTCGTGCGCGACGGCAAACTGGCAGGCGCCGTGCTGTTCGGCGACACGTCTGACGCACTCTGGTATCTCGATTTGATCCGCTCAGGCGCAGCGATTGCCCCCATCCGGCGTGATCTGGCGTTCGGGCAGGCATATGCGGAGGCGGCATGAGCGGCCAGGATTTCTCCGACGATCAGCGCCGCTATCTCGAAGGCTTCGTCTCCGGCGTACAGGCCGGGCGGGTGGCGCAAGGGCTGAAGCCGCTTGGCGGTATTGGCGCCGGGCCGGGCGAGCCGAGCGGGCCGGATGCGCCCCACCACAAGGCCATGGCGCGCTTCGAGGCGGACGGCAAAAAGCTCGTCAACGAGGAGAAGGCCAAGCGCGACGAGCACCCGTTCGACGCCTACGCCCGTTTCAAGGCGGAGTCTGCAAACGGACAATTCCCCAAAGGCGTGGACAATTTCCGCTGGCGCTTTCACGGGCTTTTTTACGTAGCGCCCACCCAGGACAGTTATATGTGCCGCTTGCGAGTGGCCAATGGCGTCATGAGCGCGTGGCAATTCGCGGGCGTCGCCGACATCGCCGAGCGCTTTGGCGGCGGCTACGCGCATGTGACGACGCGGGCCAACCTGCAAATCCGCGAAATCGGCGCTGAAAACGGCGTCGCGGTGATCGAATCGCTTGTCGATCTGGGGCTCACCGCCAAAGGCTCCGGCGCGGACAACATCCGCAACGTCACCGGCGCGCCCACCGCCGGGATCGACCCGCAGGAGTTGCTGGATACGCGACCCCATGCGCGCGACTGGCACCATCACATTCTCAACGACCGCACGCTTTATGGCCTGCCGCGTAAGTTCAACGTTGCATTCGACGGCGGCGGGATCATTCCAGTGTTGGAGGAGACGAACGACATCGCGTTCACTGCCGTGACTGCGACCGAAGGCGCGGAGCCGGGCGTATGGTTTCGCCTCGGCCTAGGCGGCATCACCGGCCACCGCGATTTTGCCCGCTCAACCGGCGTTTATGTAAAGCCCGCCGAGGCTGTCGCCGTCGCGGACGCCATCGTGCGGGTTTACATCGATCACGGCGACCGCACCAACCGGCAAAAGGCGCGGCTGAAATATCTGCTTGATGACTGGGGCTTCGATAAATTCCTTGTCGAGGTTGAGAATAAACTCGGACGCACGCTGGTTCGGTTACCCGATGGCGCCGTCCTCGCGCCGCCGCGACAGAACCGTCAGGCGCATGTTGGAGTGTGGCCGCAGAAACAGACAGGGCTTGTCTGGGTTGGCGTCGTGCTGCCCGTCGGCAAAATGATATGTGCGCAAATGCGTGGCCTCGCCCGCATCGCGCAGGACCTGGGCGACGGGGATATCCGTCTTACTGTGTGGCAAAACTTGCTGATCTCTGGAGTTCAGGCTGGGGATGCCCCGCTGGTCGAGACCCGGTTGCAAGCGCTGGGGCTGACAGCGAAAGCGACGAGCGTGCGCGCTGGGCTGGTCGCCTGCACGGGATCGACGGGCTGTAAATTTGCAGCGGCCGACACCAAGGGCACGGCGATAGCAATTGCCGATTGGGTTGAGCCGCGCGCCTCGCTAGATACGCCGGTCAACATCCATCTCACCGGCTGCCACCATTCCTGCGCCCAGCACTACATTGGCGACATCGGCATGATCGGCGCGCGCGTGCCCATCGAAGGCAGAGACGATACGGCGGACGGCTTTCATGTCCTCGTCGGCGGCGGCTTCGGCCCGGAGGCGACCATCGCGCAGGAGGTCTACCGCGACGTCAAGTCCACTGATTGCCCTGCTCTAGTCGAGCGGATGCTGCGCGGTTATCTGGTGCACCGGAACGGCCCCGAGGAAACCTTCCAGACATTCACGCGCCGCCATGACACAGCCGCGTTAAAAACCATCTTTGATGCGGCGGAGGGTGAGTCATGACCATTCAAACCATTACAGCCCCGCGCGCTGGCGATGTACCGCTGATCCCTGATACCGCGCCGTTCTCAAACGAACAGCGCTCGTGGCTCAACGGTTTTTTTGCTGGTCTCTTATCGTTCGAAACGCCAAAAGCTAGTGCTCTGCCCGCCATCGCCGATGAGGATGATGCGCCGTGGCATGACCCGGCGATGGCGCTATCCGAGCGCATGGTTCTGGCCGAGGCTCGCCCTTTGCCGCGCAAGCTGTTCGCCGCCATGGCGCAGCAGGATTGCGGCCAATGCGGTTATCTGTGCGAGAGTTATGCCGAGAAGCTCGCCAAGGGCGAGGAGGCTCGCCAGAACTTGTGCGCGCCGGGCGGCAAGGAAACCAGCCGCATGCTGAATACCTTGCTGGAAGGCGCTGGCGCCACCATGATCGCGCCGACCGTTGCAGCTAAGTCCTTGGCGCCCGCTATCGTAGGTTACTCGCGCGAGGCGCCGGTTGAAGCGGTTTTCCTCGGCGCGCGTCGGATTACGGGCGAGGCGTCGGAGAAGGACGCCCGGCATATTGAGTTCGATTTATCCGCGTCTGGCGTCGATTATGCGCCCGGCGATAGCTTCGGAGTCTTTGCAAAGAATGATCCTGCGCTCGCGGATGCGGTTCTTGCAGCGCTGAGTGCGCCAGCGGATTTTCCTGTCGGCGGAAAGCCTATGCGCGACGCGCTCATTGAGGATTATTCGCTTGGCGCACCCCCCGATATGATGTTTGAACATATCAGCTATGTCACAGGAGGCGACCGGCGCCGCAAAGCCCGAGCGCTGGCGAAAGGCGAAGACCCGGACGGCGATGCGGCAAGTCTCGATGTGCTGGCGGCGCTGGAAAAGTTCGCGCCGCTCCACCCCGACCCGGAAGCGTTTCTGGAGTGCCTAGAGCCACTACAGCCGCGCCTATACTCGATCTCGTCATCGCCCGCCGCAACGCCCGGTCGATTGTCATTGACGGTCGACACCGTGCGTTATGACATCAATGGGCGAGAGCGGCTTGGCGTCGCTTCCACTTATTTTTCGCATCGCGCCCTGGTTGGCGAGGCTATGCGCGTGTATGTGCAGAAAGCGCACGGCTTCGCGCTGCCCGCCAATAACGCGACGCCAATTATTATGGTCGGGCCTGGGACGGGTGTCGCGCCCTTTCGCTCATTTCTCTGGCATCGACACGCATCGCACGCGTCCGGTAAATCATGGCTGTTCTTCGGACATCAGCGAGAGGCGACAGACTTCTTCTATCGTGAGGAGATCGAGGCCTTTTTGCGCGGCGGGGTGTTGACGAAGCTCTCAACTGCGTGGTCGCGCGATGCTGGCGCAAAGGTTTACGTGCAGGATCGCATGCGGGAGCAGGGCCAAGAGCTGTGGCTGTGGCTCGCTGATGGCGCGCATTTTTATATCTGCGGCGACGCCAAGCGAATGGCGAAGGACGTTGAAACCACTCTCACGGACATAGCGATCGCGCATGGCGACATGGACGCGGTAGGCGCAAAAGCGTTCATCGCCAAACTCAAGGCCGATGGCCGCTATCAGGCGGATGTGTACTGATGACCCCCGCCGCCA
>JAWXCE010000020.1:0-46365 GCA_034440495.1 Hyphomicrobiales bacterium
AGACAGTGATTGTGATCCCGGTGCGCATGACAAAGAGTCGCACAAACCGTCCGTAATTAGAATCCCAAATCGGACTCTTCCGTCTCGGTCAATCACTAGGTTTCAAACTCTGACCGGGTCGCGCTTGCCGGGTTCGACTTTGTATGCCCAGCTATGATCGGCGATGGGTTTGGCCTCAGGTTCGCGCGCATCCTTCGCCATCATAACCATCGTGGTTTTGAACTCGGCGGCGCTCGCCTCCACGAGGCAATATCCATGACGTTTGCCGTTGTGGAAGACCACCACGTCGTCGTTGCGGCGTTCGGCGTCGGGGCGGTCGTTTAGGCCAGATGATATTGCGGTGCCGACAAATTCTGGCGCCAAAGTCGGCCCCCACTTTCCATCCGCCCCACGCCGCCGCACCTTCGTCACCCAGTGCGAATGGATGTCGCCGGTGATGAACACCGGGTTTTTCGCCCCGTTCTGTTCCAGCAAACTCATCACGTTACCCTGCGCCCATGGATAGGCAGACCAGGCATCATGCCACACTTTTAACGGCTCCTCGTCCTTCACGCGCGCGTCGGCGGGCGTGAACATGATGCCCTGCGCCAGCACGTTCCATAGCGCCGGTGAGTTCGCGAGGCCGTCCTTTAACCAATCGAGTTGCTGCGCGCCGAGCATATGCCGCTCCGCCGCCAAATCGGGGCATTGCGCCGGGTCGATGAGCACGCCGCCTGGTTTGCAGGCCTGCGCGTCGCGATATTGCCGTTCGTCGAGCACGTGCAAACGCAGGAGCTTGCCAAAATCGAAGCGGCGGTAAAGCTGGCGCGCGTCGCCTACCACGGGCAGGGCGGATAGCCGGATCGGCATATTCTCAAAATATGCTTGATAGCCGTTCTTACGCTTGGCGGCGAACTCGGCAGCGTCGCCTTTGAGTGGGGTAAGCGCGGCGTAATCGTTATCCACCTCATGATCATCCCAGGTAACGATCCAGGGCATGACGCGGTGCGCCTCGGCCAAATCGGCATCCATGCGATATTCGGCGTAACGGCGGCGGAACTGACCGAGGCTGGCAATGCGGATCGGCTCCATCGCGTCCGTATATCGATCATATCGTAGGCGGCGCGCGGTGGGGCGACCGAATTTGATGCGGAAATGCTCGTAAGCGCTCTCGTAGATATAATCGCCAAGATGCACGGCGAAATCCAGATCGGCCTCGGCCATGGCGCGGTAAGCGTGGAAAAACTCGTTTTCATATTCAGCGCAGGAGCAGAAGCCGAAGCGCAATTTGGCGTCGAGGCCGGGGGGAGGCGCGGTTTTGGTCAGGCCCAGCGGGCTTTCCTCATCGCCGCACCAGAAGCGGTATGTGTACCGGTGGCCCGGCTGCAATCCGCCCGCCTCGACATGTACCGCATAGCCTTTCTCGCGCGCGGCGACCGCGTCGCCTTGCGCGACGGCGCGGCCGGGCGCCTCTGCATCATAAAGCGCCCACCAGAGTTTGTAGGACGGCTCCGCCAAACCCCAGGTCTCGGCATCCTCTAAATCCGCGCCAAGCCGCGTCCACAGCACCACGCCATCGGGCAACGGATCGCCGGACGCCACGCCGAACATGAATGGGTTGGTCGCAAAACGCGGTCTTGCCTCCAGCGGCTGCGAGAAAGGCGGAGCGAGCACGGCGGCGGCGGCCAGCGTCGCGGCGCTGCTCAGGATGTCACGGCGGGAAAAGCGGGAGGAGGTTTTGGACATCTTTGTCACCGGGTGGCGAGCTGGTTTCGCTGATATTCAAAGTAAAGTAACCGAAAAAGGTGACAGAGGGGTGACTACAAAACGTTACAAGAACATGGTTTGGAAGAAGGTGAAATTACTATACAATAGTGGCATCACAACAGGAGACGGCCATGCTGGCCAACGCGCTTCCGTTCGCCATAGGGCTTACTTTTCCAGTGCTGTTTGCAGTTGGCGCCACGTTGGGCGGTGTCTGGATTTCGGCGGTTTCAGTCTATGCGCTGATCGCCATCCCTATTGTCGATTACTTCATTGGCGCGTCGGAGAAAAACCTCGACGCCAACACCGGCGAGGACGACCTGTTCTGGCACAAGCTCATTACCTGGGTGTGGGCGCCAGTGCAATTTGCTCTCATAGTCGCGCTGTTATGGCTTGCGGGCGGCGCTTCGCATCTCTCCGACGGCGAACTCATCCGGCTCGCGGCGGCGCTTGGGATCATCACCGGCGGCGTCGGGATCACCTACGCTCACGAGCTTGTGCACCAAACCAACCGCTTTGAGCGAGGGTTAGGTGAGGCGCTGCTGACCTCGACCCTTTACGGCCATTTCGCCGTGGAGCATGTGCACGGACATCACTTCCATGTGGGCACGCCGAAAGACCCGGTGTCGGCGCGCTTCAACGAAAGCTTCTGGGCGTTTCTACCACGCGCAGTAGGCAGCAGTTTTGTATCCGCCTGGCGCATTACCGCGGACAGGCTCGCGCGGCGCGGCTTGCCGCTTTGGCATATCTCGAACCCGTTCTGGCGCTATGGCGCGGCGACTATCGCGTGGTTTGCGGCGGCTTATATGCTGGCGGGATGGTTTGGGGTCGCCCTGTTCGCACTGCAGGGCGTTGTGGCATTCGCCATGCTGGAGGCGGTGAATTACGTGGAGCATTACGGGCTGTCGCGCCGCCTTCTGCCAGATGGCAAATATGAGCGCGTGGCCCCGCATCATTCCTGGAATACGTCCAACATGCTTACGAACTATTTTCTCATCAACCTGCAGCGGCATTCCGACCATCACTACCGGCCGCAGCGGCGATACCCAGTGTTGCAACATTACGATGAAACCAAAGCGCCGCAGTTGCCCTATGGCTATCCGGCGATGCTGACGATGGCGCTTTTGCCGCCGCTCTGGTTTCGCGTCATGAATCCGAGAGTTGAGGCATGGCGGGCGCGACATTACCCGACGGGTAACCTCAAACCGTTAAGCAGTTAAGGCTAGGTCGCGCACATATGCCGGGCTGCCGTTTAACGGTTTGCCGTCGCCGTCTGGGCTGGATCGTCTCCCGTAAATGCAACCCGGACACCCTTTTTGACCATGGTCGCGAGGTCTTGCGCGTCCCAGTTGGTTAGCCGCACGCAGCCGTTGGAGAAGTTTTTCGAGACCTCGCTGGGCTCCGGCGTGCCGTGAATGCCATAGCCATCTTGGTCCAGGTCGATCCAGATCGTGCCAACCGGGTTGTTCGGGCCCGCAGCAATCTCGAATTTCTGCTTGGTTTTGACGCCTTTGAAGTCAAGCTTTTCCAGGTCGTATGTATAGCCCGGCATTTTGACAACGCGGGTTACGGTGAGTTCGCCTTGAGGCGAAGGCGTTTCATTGGAACCGATTGTCGCCGGATAAAACGCCAGGAGCTTGTTTTCCTTATCGAACACGCGAACCGCGCCGAGGGTTTTGTCGGCCTCTATGCGATCGGCGCGCTCCTCGGCTTTTACCCGGTCGACTGCCGGAACCATAATTTTCGCGCCAGAGTCATCCAGCGATTGCCCGGGGTTTAATTCTTTAAGGAGCGCCGAGTCGGTGTGATATTTCTCGCCCAGCAGCTCGGCAACGCTTGTGTAAGCCAGTCGAGCTAGGTCGGCTTTATCTTCCAGCTTTGCCGGTATTTTACCCGCAAACGGACCTTTCGTATCCGCCTTGCTAATTTCGGCTTTACGCAACACGGGGCCACTTCCCGCCGAAGCGATCAGCTTTTCAAACATTGCTTTATCGAGTTTGCCGTCAACTTCGAGACCCTCGCGACGCTCAAACTCGGCAATCGCTTTCTCCGTATTGCTCCCGCCGAGGCCGTCTATAACGCCGGGCGAAATACGGCCTCTACTAAGCAAAATCTGCGCCTTTAGCAGCGATGCATTCCGCTCTCCGCTCTTGCCAGGTTGGAACTCGGCGTTCTCAATATCCTCAACCACCAGCGGTTTGGCGTTTGCAGCGGGGATAACTACGGCTAGCAACAAAGCTAAAGCGAAAAGCCGGTCCATGTCATGTTCCAATTATTAGGGGCATGACTCGCAAAGTGTTTGCTCAGGCAAGAGTTCCTTGCTGCTTGAACATTAAACCACACCGCCTTGAAATTCGAATGTCCACAAGCGAAACGCGCAGGCTCTGAAGTTTTTATAGACAAGTCTGATGTTCGCGCGGGATGAACGCGGATGAGCACAACGATCACAGCAGAATTCCAGGCGGCAGAGCGGTTTTTCGATAGCGGCGAGGGCGCGCTGTTCGTCACGGGGCGCGCGGGCACCGGCAAATCCACGCTGCTGCGGCGGCTGAAGGAGCGGGGCGGGCGCACGGCGGTGGTGGTCGCACCGACGGGGCTTGCGGCTGTAAATGCGGGCGGGCAAACTATCCATTCGTTCTTCAAATTTGCGCCGAAGCTCATCAACCCGGGCGACATCAAGCGCGCGGCCAACCCCAAGCTCATCCAGTCCATCGACACGCTGATTATCGACGAAGTGTCGATGGTGCGCGCCGATTTGATGGACGGCATCGACCGCAGCTTGCGCCTTAACCGCGACCGTCCGAGCGACCCCTTCGGCGGCCTGCAGCTCATGCTGTTCGGCGACGTATGCCAGCTTTCGCCCGTTATCCA
The DNA here is from genome assembly GCA_034440495.1 of Hyphomicrobiales bacterium. GTDB lineage: Bacteria > Pseudomonadota > Alphaproteobacteria > Rhizobiales > Rhodomicrobiaceae > JAWXCE01. The sequence goes on from JAWXCE010000020.1 coordinate 4,615, forward strand.
ACGCGAGCTTACCCCCTATTTCGAGGAAAACTACGGCGGCGTTTATTTCTTCAACGCGCCCGGCTTTCGCGACGCAGGTTGCGAAATTCTGGAGTTGAATCAGGTTTTCCGGCAGAAGGACGAAGAGTTCGTGGCCATCCTCAACGCTGTCCGCGAGGGCAGGGCGACGAACGACGACTACGCCGCGCTGAACGCTCGCGTCATGCCGCTGGAGAATATGGCGAAACCCGCCTCCGCCGTCATCCTGACGCCCACCAATCAGGCCGCCATCGACATGAACCGCGAGGCGCTGGGTCGCCTCAAAGGTTCCGTCACGCCGTTCGAGGCGACCATTTCCGGCCAGTTCGACGAAAGCGCGTACCCGACCGAAAAGGTGCTGCACCTCAAGACCGGCGCGAAGGTGGTGATGCTGCGCAACGATCCCAAGGGCCGCTGGGTGAACGGCACGCTCGCCGAAATCGCGCTCGTCAAGGGCCGCGAGGTGCATATCGCGGTGGGCGGAGAGGTGCACGAGTTGGAGCCTGTGACGTGGGAGAACACGCGCTATGCAATGAACGACGCGACGCAGGAGATAACATCCGACAGCGTCGGAAAATTCCGGCAACTGCCGATCCGCCTCGCCTGGGCGATGACCATTCACAAGGCGCAAGGGTTAACGTTGGAGAGCGTCTATCTCGACATGGGCCGCGGCGGTTTCGCGCACGGGCAGACTTATGTGGCGCTGAGCCGGTGCAAAACGCTGGAGGGGCTGGGGCTAGCCCGCCCGATAAGGCGCAGCGACGTGATTTTCGACCGCGCCGCGCTGCGGTATCGCGAGCTTTTTAATTAATTACCAAGCTCTTTTAGCAACCAGTTTAACTCAGCTCGCGCTTCTGATAACAATTCGTTATATGTCTTATATTTAACACTAGGGCTTGAGTATGCGGGGTTAAGTGAGCTATCAATTTTGCCCCCTAACAATATTACATCAATTTTGTCTACTGGGAGATGAGCGGATAGTGCATCTCTATACTCGCTAGCTTGGGCTTCGTCGGCGCGCGCAAGTATATGGGAAGGCCTTTTGAACTCGATTAGCAAATGACGGGCGGTTATGTCAGTTGCTAAGAGCAAATCAGGCCTTTTAGAGCTGCGGTCTCCGGAAAATTTCTTGTGGGTATAATCCAATATTATTCGACGTAAAGTTTTATTAGATGACATTATTGAGTACTTGTTACCTAGAACCCATAGAGTTTTGTCGATTGACCTATGGACATCTTTTTCTAAAGTGTTGGGATTTAAAATTAGAATTTCGAGGGCATTTAAAAATGCCATTCTGTGTTTGGCATTTTGTGCAATAAGAGATATTTCGAGTAAACCAAACTGCTCTATGGCTTCAGCAAAATGCCCTACATCTAAACTCTCGGATTCATGTATTTTTTTAAGATCTCCCAATATTCATCTTTTTCCGTTGCATCTAAAAGCAAGCTAGCTAGCGCATTAATACGCTCATCCTTCTCACCATAAAATTTGTACAGTATACGATTAATTGCAGCATCTGCAAATTTGCGTCGATGCTCAGGAAGCCCTTCAAGCCTTCGTTTTATTTCGGCTTGGAGACGCGCTTTTTGTAGCCCTATTTCTCTCTTATGCGTTTCGTAAAGAGCATTTTTAACCTGCGTAGCGACGTAATCGCAAAGCTCTTGATACCCTTTGCTATTTTCTGAAATAGCTCCCCAGTCTGCGGTAACAGACTCTTCAAGTCCGTCAACTTCCACTTCACTATAAACCTTCTTGAGTAGCTTTTCCGGTATTTCTTTGTCGTCCTGTAGTACGAAAAAATGTGGCTTTGAACCAACCATTTTGCCGTTGACCTTAATTACTATCCCAGGCTTTTTCAGCTTTTTCCCACCCTCAGCAATAGTAAAAACAAGAAAAGACGTGCCCGCGTTTTCGAGCATCTGGCTGTGCCGGATAGTCGGGCCACTTATATCTTCAATCGTTATGCGCTGGAGATTTACAAATATAGAAAATTCAGGAGATCTGCCGTAATCTTGAATAAGCAAGGCTTTCAGCCCTTCGGGAGTAGGAAAGGTCAAATTTTGATTGAGAGAATACAGGGTGATTTTAGTTCCCTTCTCTGCAACTGAATCTTCGGACGTTATGGGAAGCGCGACCTGTTCAAGGTCAACTTTAGAGTTTAAAAAGTGATTTTTATCAATTTTAAGAGATGTTTTACGTCCGCGAGCGCAAGTTTCGATTTGCATCAAACTAGCAGCTGCAAGCCCAGCAAACTTGCCAACGCCTTTGCGGCCTTTTAATTTAGTTTAAATCTTTCTGTCCGGTCTTCCTTGCGAGAAACACGGTCGCTGGCGATATTTAAATATTCGGAACGAATCTCAAATTCCGTCATGCCGCAGCCGTCATCTTGAACGATTATCGAGTTTTAGCTCACTGCGGTAGGCAATGTGATCCATACATTTTCCGAGTCCGCGTCCCAGGCATTATCGACCAGTTCCTTCAATGCTGCTTCGGTCGATCTATAATTTTCGCCCAGGATAGCTGCCAGACGAGTATCGACTTTAAAATTTGCGGTGTTTTGCATTTCAGTTACTCGAATAAGCAATATTGAGGTTCTGACGCAGGAGTAACTGATTCTCCCCTAGATTGTATTTAGTTGAGCCCAATGCCCCCTACATCCACCCTCCTCCTAATAACCGCCGTCTTCCTCCTTGCGGGGTTCGTGAAGGGCATGCTCGGGCTGGGGCTTCCGACGGTTGCGGTGGCGCTGTTGACCGCCAGCCTCGGATTGCCACAGGCGATTGCGCTGGTGCTGATCCCGGCGTTCCTCACCAATGTCTGGCAGGCGCTCGCCGGAGGCCACACGCGCGCGCTCACTCTGCGGCTCTGGCCGTTTCTAATCCCTGCTACGCTCACGGTATGGATCGGCGCAAAGGCGCTCGCGCAGGTCGATGCGAAGACGCTTTCGTCCGTGCTCGGCGTGTTGCTCGTGGTTTACGCAGGCGTCAATCTCGCCAGATTCCGGCTCACCATCAGCCCGCGTCAAGAGCGTTGGGCGGGGCCGCTCGTTGGCGCGGTCAACGGCGTGTTCACGGGCATGACCGGATCGTTCACCGTGCCGGGCGTTATGTATCTGCAATCCATCGGCCTTTCGCGCGACGCGCTCATCCAGGCGATGGGGATGCTGTTTACCCTCTCCACCGTGGCGCTGGCCGTCGCCCTCAGCGGCAACAATCTCCTCACCCGCGAGATAGCGCTCGCTTCGCTTCTCGCAATGATCCCGGTGCTCACAGGCGTAGCGGCGGGTGGATGGATGCGCCAACGCCTGTCGGAGGCCACCTTCCGCCGCGCTTTTTTCCTCTCATTACTCGCGCTGGGCCTATATATCATTGTGGCGGCAATCCGCTAATTGCGCCCATGAACCCTGGGCGTGGTAGGCATAGGACAGGGACGCGCGCTTGCAATGGAAGACTCTCATCCACCAGAGGTAAATCCCGCTAACCGCCTGATCGAGGTGACGCTGGACGAGGCGTCCATCGGTCGCAACACTCCGGAGGTTGAGCAGGAGCGCAAAATTGCGATCCTCGACATCCTCGACGGCAATCATTTCGAGCTGGACGCCGGGTCGCCCGGCCCATACCGGCTAGCGCTCAGCATGGCGGAGCAGCGGCTGGTGCTCACGGTGGCAGACGAGTCGGGCGCGCAACTGATCGCATTCATCCTGTCGCTCTCGCCCTTCCGTAAAATCGTGAAGGACTATTTCATGGTCTGCGATAGCTACTTTCAGGCCATCAAGACCGAGCCGCCGAGCCGCATCGAGGCCATCGACATGGGCCGACGTGGCCTGCACGACGAAGGCTCGAAGCTGCTGATCGAGCGCCTTGCAGGCAAAATCAAAATGGATTTCAACACCGCGCGCCGCCTGTTCACGCTGCTTTGCGCCCTGCACTGGAAGGGTTGAGCGCTTGGGCGAGGGTGGCAAAGGCGACAGCCTGCCGGGCGCCATCCTGTTCGCCTGCAACATGAACGCGGTGCGTTCGCCGATGGCGGCGGCGCTGTTCAAACATCTGGCAGGGCGGGGGATTTACGTGGAGTCGGCGGGCGTGCGGCCTGGCGAGGCAGATCATTTCGCCGCCGCCGTCATGGACGAAATCGGGATCGACATCTCCAAACATCAGCCGCAAGCCATCGAAGATCTGCATGACACCTCGTTTGATATGGTGGTGACGCTTGCGCCGGAGGCTCACCACAAAGCCCTGGAAATGACTCGCACCATGGCGGTGGATGTAGAATACTGGCCAACCATCGACCCGACGGCGACCGCAGGCAGTCGCGAGCAAATTCTGGACGCTTACCGCGCCGTCCGTGACGGCCTCACCAAGCGCATCAAGGCCCGCTTCGCAATCCAGGGCGCCGCAAAGGATTAGGCTTTCAGCCAGTCCTTGAACTCAACCATCACCTCCGGATCGGTGAAATATCCCAGATGACCTTTCGCAGATTTCTCCCGCTCCTGGACCAGAATGCCACCTTCAAACGAAACCGCACCGCCGACGTAATCATTTGCGCGGTAAATATTCATCCAGCGGGTTAGCGCGGGCATATCTTGCGGGTAAAGCGGAGGGAACAGGTGTGGAAAGTAGTAGTTGAAGATGTTTTTGTAAGGCGACCCCATGGTCACCAGCGAAACTTCGACGCCGCCCGCGTTCATCTGTGTTTTACGCAGCGTGTCGATAGCGATCATGCTGCCAAGGCTATGGGTCACGAAGCATACGCGGGCGAAAGGGCCGTACTCGGTGGACAGATTTTGCCCTAAAGCCTCCAGCCTCTGTTGGAGGAGCTGGCCGAAATTCTCGTATTTGTAAGGCTTGTAGTTGAACACCGACGCCATGGCATAAAACGGATTGGCGATGCGGTGGCCTATGTTGCTTTTAAAGTAATTGACGATATCGCCCGCAACATCGAAGCCACCTTCGAGAAGTTGCAGAAATGCGCCCGCCAGACCCAGAACCAGCGTGGCGTTAATCAGAATTCGCGCCGTTGCGGTGTTCATCCATGTGCAGGGCTGGTAAACGCACTCATTATCGCAATTGCAAAAGTATATCGCTGCAACCCAGATAATTGACAGCACGGTTGCCGCAATTGGCACGCTCAACGGGATAATCAAGCGTTTGAAAGTGCGCGCCTTGCCCGTTTTAACCGCGATTTTCGATTGCTTGGTATGCGCCACAACGGCGCTAACGAACGCGATGGCGATAACGATCACGTCCAGCGTGACTAAACTGAGCAGACGTAGAGACGCCTTTATTTGGGCGATAAGACTTTCAAAAACCGTAAGATCAAGAAAGTTTGCGAGGAAGATGAGCCAGATCGAGCTTATGAGCAGCAGCCAGAACCGGATAATGATATAGCCGGTCGCAAAAGCCAGGAGAAAACTTTTTCTCCGCTTGCTAAAGCCGATCATGAGAGCGGGCAATAACGCCAGAAAAGCCGCGCTTGCGATGATCGGGATCAGCCAGAGCAGGGCAAGGACGAAGTTCAGTCGATCCGACACATGCCGATATCGAACGGTGTCGCCAATCTCGGAGTGGTAATAGCAAAGCGCCGCCGTCAGCAGCAGCGAAAATATCGTAATATTAAAGATAGTATTGAGGTATCGCCCAATATCAAGCCGCTTTATCAGTAGCAAGATGGGGATGGCGACAGCCGCTGTGATAAGCGCCGTTAATGTCGCCTCACTCTCGATTGTGATGCGGGCAGGGTCGCGCCAATTGTGAATGCCAAAGCCCAAAATCAAAATCGCATAAGCGATGTTAAAGGCTATGATCGGAAAGTAGATAACCCAGAACGCCAGCGCGAACACTGAACGGATCACGCGCAATACAGGATTGTCCTTCCAGACGCCGTTGTCGTTGCGGGGGCCTAGCGCGGCATAAACGATGTCTGGCGCGTCCGAGATAAGTTGGAAGAAGTTCAGGAGCGACGCCATAAAGCCGGTACGCACCGGGGAGAGATCAGACCAGAACATCTCCGCCACCACCGTATCGCGGCCCGCGATGGAGCGGCGGTCGACGAAATAGGTGTGGGTTGCGCTCGCCGTTTCGACAGGGGCGGTGTGCAGCGTCTGCGTTTTGCTTGGCGGCGCAAGCCCCAGCCCTACAAGAGAATCCATGAACGCCATGAGCGTGGAATGCTGCTTCTGGTCGCCGATGCCATGCACCAGAATCATCGCGTCAGGATTAGCCATAATAACTCGCAGCGGACTGCTTAAAACTGGCGCGATCATACGCAGTTTTAGTCTGGTTTCAATTTCTCTGGGGCCACCATAGGCATGATCCGGCAAAACAAATTGCAACCGTTGTGCGCGCGCCGCATTACATGTGTGGTCACCCAAGACAATGCTTGATTTTGCGGCGCAGCGCGTCCACTCTCCCCACAATTCCGGTAATAAGGCTCAAGGAGATATGTCGAAAGAAGAACTGCTCGAATTCCCAGGGTTTATCACTGAACTTTTGCCAAACGCGACGTTCCGGGTGAAACTTGAAACGACTGGCCACGAAATCATCGCCCACACCGCCGGACGCATGCGCAAGAACCGCATTCGTGTGCTTGCTGGTGACAAAGTTCTGGTGGAAATGACGCCCTATGATCTCACCAAAGGACGCATCACGTACCGCTTTAAATAGGGTTCGGGGGTTGGCCGGGGGGCGGGAGGCTGAGGCTTCGCCCGCTTTGCGCGGACGCCCGGCGACAGCTCAGCCTGTTATAGCGAGGCACATTCTCGTGCTTGCCAGCGCTTCGCCGCGTCGGCTTGCGCTCCTGGAGCAGATTGGCGTCGAACCGACGGCTTTGCGGCCTGCATCCATCGATGAAACTCCAAAAAAGGGCGAGCGTCCGCGTATTCTTGCCCAGCGTCTGGCGCGAACCAAAGCGCTTGCCGCGCGGGAGCGGCTGGAGCGTGAGCCGGATTTGAGAGACGCATTCGTGCTTGCCGCGGATACTGTCGTGTCCGTTGGGCAGCAAGTGCTGGACAAGCCGGAGTATTTGAACGACGCGGCAGCGTCCCTGCAAATCCTGTCCGGGCGTTCGCATCGCGTCTATTCCGCGGTCTGCCTGGTCACCCCTCAGGGAAACGTGCGCATGCGAACAGTCGAAACGCGTGTTCGCTTCAAGCGGCTCAGCCGGGAAGAGATGGACAGCTATCTCGCAAGCGGCGAATGGCGCGGCAAGGCCGGAGGGTATGCCATTCAGGGCATCGCGGGAGCGTTTATCGAGAAGATTGTCGGTTCCTACACGAACGTCGTCGGCCTACCACTGATCGAGGTGGTGAACTTGCTCGCGGGGGAAGGCTTTCCCATCTATTTTAATTGGCTCAACCGCGCTGAGGTCGAGTCCTCATAGGATGCCTCGATGGATGACGCCCCGCGCATATTAAAAACTTGCCCCATTTGCCGAAAACACCCAGCCGTTTTAGAATACAAGCCATTTTGCTCGAAGCGCTGCGCGGATGTCGATCTCGGCCGCTGGCTGCATGGCGCCTACGTTATTTCGGGCGCGCCTGAAATGGATGAAAACGGCGATCAGTCGCAAATGTCCGACCGGGAACGCGACGACGTCTAACCGTTCATGATAGGGCGATAATCCGAAGCGCCCCAATGTTGCGGCGCTGGTCGCCGGGCATTTCGCGGCGCTTCGTTCAGCAAGCCGTAATGTCGCGCCAATGCGGTAAGCGCAATCTGCAACACGACTTTTCCGGAGCGCTTCGGCCAGCCTTCCCCACGCTCGGTTTCCTCCAGCCCTTTCAAATGGCAGCAAACGTTGATGAGCATATTCGCCATTTCCGGGCCGATGGCGTCAATAGCGCGGCCATAACGCTGGCGGGCGGCGATGACGCTATCGCTAAACGCGGCGGGGTCGCGAGGGGCGCTGCGCCGTCCCCCACCTCCAGGCGTCGGGTTTGACCAATTGGCCGTAACGCGCGCGTTCATGGCCGCATGCTCAAAATCGGCCCGCAATCTCTCACCCGCCTGATATTGGAAGTCCGTAATCATGGGCGCGCCGTCACGATCCTTGCGGCTCCGTAACCAGGCGAGGGGACTTTCCGCATCGTTCACAATCAGCGCCGCGCCCTTCGCTTCTTTGCGGATAACACGCGCCTGATGCTGCGCGGCGAAGCCATGCACGGCACCGGCCGCATGACGCGCCAGCCAAGCCCTGCCAGTAGAACTGAGCTGGAAGCCATCGCCGTGCGGCTCTAGCACATCGTTGGCCGACAGAAAGCGCACGGCCGCTGCATTCGCCGCGACAGGCTTTTTGGCCGATGCGCTAACGCTATGAAGCACGAAATCTATGCTTGCCGGCACCGGTGTAAGCCTTGCGCCCGGCGTTGCAAGCGCCTGAAGCAGACTGCGGCAACCGCGCAAAGTAAACGGCTTTACGGAAATGCTCATGAAAACCTCAAGCGGCGGCGGGTTGAGTTGCGGCGCGAATGGCTTTTTCGAGCGCCGATAGTGTGTGATCGAGCGCGTCATCATCGCGCATGTCCTCGACCAGTGAGCAGGCATGGGCGACGGTGGTGCGGTCGCGGCTGAAAAGCTCGCCGATTTGCGTAAAGGTGAGGCTGTAGCCGACATGGGCGAGATACATAGCAACCTGCCGGGCGAAGGCGATGGGCGCCTGCCGTCGGGTCGGCGCGAGCAGGTCTTCACGGGATACGCCAAAAGCGCTCGCCACCGCGTGTTCAAGAACCGCGCGATGATGCACCATGGTAAGTGAAATGTTAACCTGTTCGCGCTTAGTTTTGGCCTCGTTATGCAAACGCAAATCACTCGTAACTTGAAGCATTCATTATCCCTTACACTTTTTACAAACGACTTTTACGGTGATGGGGCGCCTTTAACCTGAGGCGTTCAACCGAAAACTAGAAAAAATTTATCTCAAATACATGGGTAGAGGATAAGCCTCATTTAAAAACTCTCTGCTAAGGTAATCGCATCGGTAAGGATATTTGTGATGCGTACCCGTATTCGAGAATTCCGCAAAGCGCGGGACATGACGTTAAAAGAACTCGCCGACAGGATCGGCACCACTCCGCAAACGGTGCAGCGGCTCGAAACCGCCAACATGACCGTTTCAACGGTTTGGCTGGGCAAGATTGCCGAAGCGTTCGGCGTCGAGCCGGCCGATCTGATCGGGCGGGCAGGCGGGCGTCGGATCCCCGTGCTAGGCGGTATAGGCCCGCAAGGATATCTGACAACGGCGCCCGGCGACAAAGAAGAGCTGTTCCAGTTCGATGTGGCCGCCGATGATCCGATCGCCGCAAGATTCGATGTGCCAATCAATGGGTTCAAAGTTGGCGCCATTTTGATCGCCAACCGGCTTCGCGAGGCAGACGCCACCAACGCCCACGGCCTTGATTGCATCGTCGCGCTGCCGAATGGCAAGATCATGTTTCGCTGGGTGATTCGCGGGCGGGGCGAAACGTGGACGCTCATACCCCATGACCGCAAAAGCGATGTGCAATACGATCAGTCGGTTGCGTGGCTGGCGCGAGTCGTAATGGCGATAGCGTATTATTAAGGAGAAATTCTCCAAAAACTTAGGTTTTATGCCCTAGTCTCCGGTCAATGACAATCTCTTGGCATTCCACGGAGACCGAGAGTATGAAGACTATAACTTTATCAAAAGATGAACGTCTGAAACGCCAAGTTGCGCAACCGTCTAAAGCCCGCCCGGTTATCGCTTACAACCGCGACGTACAGCTTGCAAAACTTCTGCCGCTTTGGCCGCATGAGATCGAAGACCGTTCCTCGGGAGCCCGTCTGAAAATCACGGGTAAACTGCGCCAGGCGCTGAGGGCGGAAAGACGGCGGGGTCGCGCCGGATTATGGACGTATGATCTGAACCGTCATATCGCCCTGCTGGAAGCGCTGGCGGGGGAGATGAGACTATCAAGCGGCGCCGAGCATCAGGATGACAGCGCGTAAGGTTTGTCAGCGATGGCGACGCTGACAGGCATGGCTACGTCGTAACTCAGAATTTTGTTAACTGTCTTGCCATCTTCCGATAGGGGCAACCGTAGCCAGAACAGAATTATGTGATCGCGGTTGGCGATCGGCCCTTTGAGCGCACCTTGCATTGGCGTTTTTTCGGTAATGACTTTTGAATAAGCCGCCGCCCAGTAACCCTTCTTATCACCCAGGTCGAGATCGAAAACGCTGCGGCTGGTCAATTCAAGGCCGAAGATTTCCTGAAGCCGCGTTCCTGCCAGCCTGTAGCGGACATCGACAGGGTTTTCGCCGCAGTCCAGTAAGCCAATTGCGGGCAGCAAATCTGCGATAGCCACCGGATCGATATCGCCGCGGCTCGGCATCCGGCGCGCGCCCGCACATCCGCGCCAGTAGTCATAAACCCTGCGCTGGTTTTTGATGACGAGTTGCGCCCGGAAGGCAAGCTCGGATGGCATATGCCCCCTTCATCGATGGTTGCCGCGCCTTTGGGAAAAGGGTCGCCGCTGACTTCAATGCGCCACGCCTGAACTGCTTGAATTATCAGTGATTTGCCTCGTTAATGGCAAGACATGTTTTGGATGCAAAATACTAATAGCCGCATGCGATGCATGGATACTGGGCTGGAAAAGCAAAAGGCCCGCCATAATGGGACGGGCCTCGTAAAAACGTACGATAAAATATTAGCGGCGGCGCTGACCAAGCCCCATTTTCTTTGCAAGTTCGGAGCGTGCAGTAGCATAGTTTGGAGCAACCATCGGGTAATCCGCTGGCAGGCCCCATTTTTCACGATACTCCTCGGGCGAGAGATCGTAATGAGTGCGTAGATGCCGCTTTAGCGACTTGAACTTCTTACCGTCTTCCAAACATATGATATATTCATTTGTGATCGATTTCTTGATCGGCACAACGGGTTTGAGTTCTTCACGAACAGGCTGAGGAATATTGCCCGCTGCTTTCACGAGCGCATCGTGAACTTCGCTAATCAGGTTTGGCAAATCTGTCGCAACAACGCTGTTATTGGCGACATAAGCGGAAACGATTGTCGTTGTAAATTCAACAATCTCGCTGCTTTCGTAATTTTCATCCATCGCACTTCTCCTGGCGTAGACTTTTGTTCATTTTTTTTGAAGTCTGAGTAAAGCTTTAAAGCCACTCTATAACTGACGACCGTTCGCAGTGTCATTGACAACCAGGAAACTAGAGGTTGACTGCTAGTTAGTGACACAGCCGCACTGTCTGATAATTTTTATCAGATTAACTTAAGCACATACTACAATATGGAAATACATTATTTTTTCAAGCTATTTTGACAATGTAATTGTTTATCTACCAATATATGAAGCACTTTAGCATCACAAAAACGCGATCAGGGTAAATCTAGGAGAACTTACATAAGTTGAAGATCGATTCTGGTCTAAAACGCTCAACTCGTTACTCTGTTTGATTAGTTTCGGAGTAATTATTTGTCGCCGCGACCGCACAAGTCAGGACCCAGTGTTTTTTAGATGACTAACGCAGTAGGTCCTTTTAAAACGAAACATTCTTAAAACTAAGTGAAATAAAGCAACGAAATAACAGCAAAGCAGGGTACCAAAAAGACGGCAGACCAAGCCATATAGCCAAAGAAGCTTGGCATCTTAACGCCCGACTGTTCAGCAATATTTTTTACTAGAAAATTCGGGGCGTTACCAATGTAAGTATTAGCGCCCATAAACACCGCGCCCGCAGATATAGCGAGTAGAGTATTTCCCAAAGCGCTCATCAAGTTTTCTGCGTCGCCGCCCGCCGCATTGAAAAAGATAAGGTAAGTTGGCGCGTTGTCTAGGAAGCTCGAAAGACCTCCGACAAGCCAAAAGTACATGAAATTATCAGGCGCGCCGTCCGGCCCTGTTACAAGCCTAAGCAATCCGCCCATTGGCCCCGATCCGCCAGACTTGAGCATTGCGATCACAGGAATAATTGTAATAAAAATTGCGAGAAATAGCTTCGCGACTTCAACACATGGTAGCCAGTTGAATTCGTTCGACTGCCTGCAGCGAGCGGGTGTTAGCGCCAAGGAAGCCAACGCCAGCAGTATCAAGACTCCGTCCCTTAACAGTCCTGTTGTCTTGATATCAACGCTATATATGGTTACGATGCCTAACTGAAAATCGACTCCGCTAAGAATAACTGCGATTGCCAGAGTTACCAAAAGCGGAATATTCACCAACCCATAAAGTCTGACCGGAGAATCCGGTGTCGGGTCTGGTTTGCTATGTCCTTCCTTTCGGTACAGATAGCTATCCAGAAGGAAAAACGCGCATAAAAGTATCGCTGTAACAATAATAGTTGGAGCAAACATAAACCTAATAGGCCAGAAAAAATCGACGCCATTCAAAAAGCCGAGGAATAATGGCGGATCGCCCAGAGGTGTTAGGGCGCCCCCCACATTCGATACAATAAATATGAAGAAGACAATGACATGCGCATTATGAATTCTGCCGTCGTTAGCGCGCAGCACCGGCCTGATCATTACCATAGATGCGCCAGTGGTTCCGATAAAGCTTGCCAGCGCCCAGCCGACTATCAATAAAACTGTGTTGGTAACGGGCGATCCGTGAAGGTTGCCGCCCACATAAACCCCGCCTGAGATCGTATAAAGCGCGAATATGAGGATTATAAATGGAATATATTCAAGAAGTACCGTGTGAAGCAACTCATACGCGGCAATCGAGCCGCCGTATACAACAAGTAACGGAGCGATAATGGCGAGCGTCCAGAATGCTGCAATCTTTCCAAAATGGTTATGCCAAAACTCGCCTGCAAGAAGGGGCACAAGTGCGATCGACAGCAAAAGACCAGCAAATGGAATAAGCCAGAAGAGACTTAAACCGGCGCCATTAACACCCGAAGCACCAGCGGCCGCGTGGCTCTCCGCGCTACAACAGAAAACGACAATCAGACATAAAAATAGACTTTGGAAAGGTGAACTATAGCGGGCGAGACAGCCAGAAAGCCAAGTGCGGCTGCATTTGTTTTTCGCGCTCGCAATAGGCATGACTTTTCGGGGCGCTCTTTCTTTAAGAATTATAGGCGAGAAATCAACGTAACGCGGCGTACAGCTTTAACTCAGAAAGTAGGGCATGTATCAGTTGATTACGAGTTGCCCATGCGTGACAAGCACAGCTAAACGGCCTTAAAGTGTCATATAAACCGTGACTCTTTGCGCGTCAATACGTTATGTTTATAGGTCATCTTTTCTCGTATCTGCCACTTTTGTGAGCGTCTGCGAATAATACGTCAGATTGCAAGCAACGATAATTAACCCACTCGTGGTCCATTTGAAAATAGGTAACAAGATTTTGACTCGATTTGGGCAAATCTTGGCTCGTTTTTGGATATTTCCCGTAACATCTCTTAATTTTATATCGATATTATGCTAGTAAGAAACATTGAAGCCGAGGTGCAGCTATGACAAAAGTGAAAATTACAAAAACCGATGAGGAGTGGCGAGCACAACTTTCGCGCGAAGAATATCGTGTCGCCCGCGAGCACGGAACCGAGCGCGCATTCACGAGTCCGCTGAATAGCGAGAAGCGCAAAGGAGTGTTTATTTGTGTGGCTTGTAGCGAGCCTTTGTTTTCTTCGGAAACAAAATTTGAGTCTGGCACAGGCTGGCCGAGCTTTTACAAGCCAGTCCAAGCCGATGCTGTTAGTGAACATGACGACCGCTCATTCTTCAGCCGCCGCACGGAAGTGCGTTGCGCGCGCTGCGATAGCCATCTGGGTCATGTTTTTCCAGATGGGCCGAAGCCGACAGGCCTACGGTATTGCATGAATGGCGTTGTAATGAACTTCAAGCCGCAAGCCGAAGGTGGCGCAGAAACCTAAACGCGAGATTAGTCTTGCCGCGCCATCGTCACGCCGGTAACTCTGTCGTATGAAAATCACAGATGCCGATATGCTGGGTGCGGGGCCTACCGCCTCCATTCGTACAAAAAACGATAGCAATCACGGCGTAGAACGCTCAGACGATTATGCCTGGCTTCGCGCTGATAACTGGCGCGAGGTTATGCGCGATCCGTCCACACTGGCGGCTGACATCCGCGCACATCTTGAGGCGGAAAACGCCTATCAGGCTAGCGTAATGACGCCCACCGCCGAATTGCAGGAAACGCTGTTCGTAGAGATGAAGGGCCGCATCAAGGAGGTGGATGCCTCCGTGCCATCGCTTTACGGCCCGTGGGCGTATTTCAATAATTTCGAGGCGGGAGGCCAATACCCGAAATATTGCCGCGAACCGCGTGGCGGCGGCGAGGCGCACACGCTGCTAGACGGCGACGACATGGCGAAAGGGTGCGCCTATTTCCGCTTCGGCGGCATCTATATCTCCCCCGATCACGCGCGCATCGCTTACGGCGTCGATACCAACGGGTCGGAATATTACCGCTTGCGCTTCCGCGATGTGGCGAGCGGCGCCGATATGCCCGATGAAATCGCGGATGCGGGCGGCGACGCCTGCTGGTCGGCCTGCGGACAATACCTGTTTTACAGCCGCCTTGACGAAAACCACCGGCCGCTGAAAATCTTCCGCCACAAACTTGGCTCGCCAGCCGGAGACGACGCGCTGGTTTACGAGGAGCCCGACTCTGGCTTCACCGCGCATCTCGGAATGACACAAAGCCGCGAATTTATCATCATCCAGTGTGGCGATCACGAAACGTCGGAGGTGCGGGTTATCCCCGCCGCCGCGCCGTTCGACACGCCAAGACTGATCGCGCCGCGAGTCGTGGGGCACGAATACGAGATTGAACACCAGGGCGGCGAGTTTATTATCCTCACCAACGCCGATGGCGCGGAGGATTTCAAGATTGTATCCGCGCCTATTGATGCGCCCGGCCGCGAGAACTGGCGCGAGATCGAGTCGCACCGGCCTGGTCGCCTAATCCTGGACGTATCGGCCTTCCGCGATTATCTGGTTCGGCTGGAACGCGAGGACGGTTTGCCGCGCATCGTCATCCGCCGCATGTCGGACGGCGCGGAGCACGAGATCGCCTTTGCGGAGGAGGCTTATTCGTTAGGCATGCAGTCTGGCTTTGAATTCGATACAACGGGGATGCGATTTACTTACTCATCGATGACCACGCCGAGCCAGACTTACGATTATGATTTGGAAACTCGCGAGCGCACGCTTCGCAAAACGCAGGAAGTGCCGAGCGGGCACGAGCCTGCGGATTACATAACGCGACGCATCTTCGCCCCCGCGCACGATGGCGAGAGCGTGCCCATCTCGCTGCTCTATCGCAAATCGACGCCGCTCGACGGCTCTGCGCCGCTGCTGTTGTATGGCTACGGCTCTTACGGCATCGCCATGCCTGCGCATTTTTCGACCGGCATTTTGAGCCTCGTCGATCGCGGTTTCGTCTACGCCATCGCTCACATTCGCGGCGGCAAGGATAAAGGCTATCGCTGGTATCTCGATGGCAAGCGCGAGAAAAAGCAGAATACGTTCAAGGATTTTGTCGCGGCAGGCGAATATCTGGCGCGCGAGGGCTTCACATCGCGCGGACGCATCGTGGCGCAGGGCGGCTCAGCGGGCGGTATGCTAATGGGAGCTGTCGCCAACATGGCGCCGGATTTGTTTAATGGAATTATTGCCGAGGTGCCGTTCGTGGACGTGCTGACTACGATGTTGGACGACACGCTGCCGCTCACCCCGCCGGAATGGCCGGAATGGGGCAACCCCATCGCAAGTGCGCAGGATTATGCAACCATAGCCGCTTACTCGCCTTACGACAACGTGCGCGGGCAAAATTACCCGCACATCCTGGCTGTGGCGGGTCTCACTGATCCGCGCGTCACCTATTGGGAGCCAGCAAAATGGGTGGCCAAGCTGCGCGCGAACAAGACTAACGGCAATATTCTGATGCTGAAAACCATCATGGAGGCCGGACACTCCGGCGCGTCAGGCCGCTTCGACCGGCTAAAGGACGTGGCGCTTGTACAGGCTTTCGCGGTAATGATCTCGGGAAAACAATAAATCTTTATTTAGATTCCTAACCCATGATGGCAACATGAAGTCAGAAGTAGTGCTTAAGTCAGTTATTTGGGATTTCGTTATATTTATTTCATATTTCAACTTCTATTTGGAGATACTGTAGCGGGCTTTTGCTTGGTATTTGCAGTGTGGATTTTCCTTTGATAGTTTTTGAACTAGCTTGCTAGTATTTTCAACGATCTAAATTAACCCTACAGCGCTTCTCCGCGCAAGAGCTTGGGTGTGGCGCCGGTCAAGCCTGCTGCTTCCTGCACGAAAAACTGCTTCAGTGGGTCGATGCGGTTTACCAGGCCGAGGCCGAAGCTGCGCAACATCCGCAGCGGCGCGCCGCCATCCAAGAATATCGTGTTAATCGCCGCCGCCGCCAGCGCTGATGTGACACTGTCAAAGCGCCGCCATTGTTCATAGCGCCGCAAAACCGTAACATCGCCGATATCGAGGCCCAGACGCATAGCGTCGAAGATAACCTCCGACAGCGCCGCGACATCCTTCAAACCGTGATTGAGTCCCTGCCCGGCGATCCAGTGCAAGCCATGGGCGGCGTCGCCTGCTAGCGCGAAACGCGGTTTCATGAACTCACGCGCCAGCGTCATCGATAGCGGATAAGCGGCGGGTTTTGATAGCACGGTCAGCGCGCCGAGATGGCGTCCAAAGCGGTTTTCGATCTCCGTCGCAAGACTGTCCAGATCGAGTTTCAACAGCCGCGCCGTCTCATCCGCCCGTTCAGTCCACACCAGCGACGTGCGGTTGCCGGTGAGCGGCAGCATGGCGAAAGGGCCGGACGGGAGAAAATGCTGCACCGCGCGCCCCTCATGCGGAGCTTCGTGCCCAACGCTTGTCACGATCCCCATGCGCGACGTCTCCCACCGCATGGCCTTGATGCCCGCCAGCGTGCGCAGCGCCGACTTTTGTCCATCAGCCGCCACCAGCAATTTAGCCCTAAGCGCGCGCCCGTTGCTGAGAGTAGCGCTCACATTCGCCTCATTCACAACAAACGATGAAACCGATGCTGGCATAATAAGCGTTACGCCCGGCGCAGCCTCTGCCGCTGCAAACAATGCGCGTCGAAAGCGGACATTCTCCAGAATATACGCGGCGGCCAGATCATCTCTAACCATTGAGTTAAATCGCAACAGGGCGGTGCGCACTGGCGTTTCGAGTTGCGTATCGGTGATTTCAATAGATGCCACGGCTTGCGCGTCCGCCGCGACCGCATCCCAGACGCCGAGCACCCTAAGCATCTGGCGCGCGGATGCGGAAATCGCCGCCGAACGTCCGTCAAAATCGCCGCCTAGCTGCTTTTCGCGTGGCAGCGCGTCAACAACGGCGATGCGGACATCGCCTTGCGCCGCCTGAGAAAGCGCGATCGCGAGCGTTAACCCTACGAAGCTTCCCCCGGCGATCACAATATCAAATACGTCTTCATTCATAACGATGCTCCTAAACCGCGCACGGCTACTCTCGCGCTGGTTTTGCTTGACACCCTAAACCCTCTGCGGCTCATTTAAAACTTAATGCGTTTGGGAAGGTTGCGCCCATGTCACCCGCTGAAATTCTCGTCGGCATTCTCGACCTCGAAACGCTGGAGAAAAATCTGTTTCGCGGCCACAGCCCGCAAAACGGCTGGACGCGGGTTTTTGGCGGCCAGGTTATCGCGCAGGCGCTTACCGCCGCTAACCGCACGGTAAGCGAGGATCGGCCAGTCCACTCGCTGCACGCTTACTTCCTGCTGGCAGGCGACCCAACAATTCCTATTATCTACGAAGTTGACCGCATCCGGGATGGCGGCAGTTTCACCACGCGGCGTGTTGTCGCGATCCAGAACGGCGCCGCGATTTTCGCAATGTCGGCATCTTACCACGCGAGCGAGCCGGGCTTTTCGCACCAGATCCCCATGCCGGACGCGCCCGATCCGGACAGCTTGCCGTCCGAGGGGGAAATTCGCGAGCGGTTTTTGCCGATGCTGCCCGAGTTCATGAAAACCTTCTGGACGAGCGACCGCCCTATTGAGCTACGGCCAACCGATCTATCGCGGTTCACCAATCCGCAGAAGCGCGCACCCGCGCAGAACATATGGTTTCGTGTGAACGGCGCACTGCCAGACGACGCGGCGCTTCATCAATGCGCGCTTGCCTACGCCTCCGATTACAGCCTGCTCGACACTGCGCTTGTGGCCCATGGGCGCATCCTGTTCGATCCGTTGCTCATGCTCGCGAGCCTTGATCACGCGCTGTGGTTTCATCGCCCATTCCGCGCCGACGAGTGGCTCCTTTACGCCCAAGACAGTCCATCGGCGGAGGCTGCGCGCGGATTGTGCCGGGGAAACATTTTCAGCCGCGATGGCCAGCTTGTGGCCTCGGTCGCGCAAGAGGGTCTGATAAGGCAGAAGCGTTAGAGGGCAAGCAGATTTACCGCCGTTAGTTTATGTCCAAATCGCGAGCACATTTGCGACATTTTGCCTGAAAATAAAGCAAATCAAGCAATCTGCCTAAATTTTAGACTTTATCGCACCCCAAACATTGCAGTTTGCACGGCTGCTGGTTCTTCCTCCGTACTTTTTCAATGCTTTAGGCTTAAAATTGCAGTTGGCACAGCTTTTGATACTTGGAAAGGCTGGTTGCTGAATTGAAAGAGTGAGTTAAGCTTTTTCACATGGGGCGTGGTTTAGCAGCCGGTAAGCTGGGCTCTGAAATCAGGAGGAATGGAGAGAACTATGAAAATGGTCATCGCTATCATCAAGCCTTTCAAACTCGAAGACGTGCGCAAGGCTCTCGACGAGATTGGCATCGAAGGTTTGACAGTGACTGAGGTGAAGGGTTACGGGCGCCAGAAGGGCCATACCGAAATCTACCGCGGAGCTGAATACGAAGTGACTTTTGTGCCCAAGCTGAAACTGGAAATCGCCGTGCCGACTGAATCGGTCACCCGCGTTATGGATACCATTACGTCCATGGCCAAAACCGGCCAGATCGGCGATGGCAAGATTTTCGTCACGCCCATCGAACAAACCGTCCGTATCCGCACCGGCGAGACGGATACCGCCGCACTCTAAATTCACAATGGGGTTAGTCATATGAGCTTTATGAATCGATTTATAGTTTTCGCCATGGCGGCCCTCGCCACGGCTGTGCTCGTGGATCCGTCCTGGGCGCAAGAGGCAGCGGCGCCCGCCGCCAAGGCTCCCGATCTGACCGTCGATAAGGGCGACACTACGTGGATGCTCATCTCCACGATCATCGTGCTTCTCATGACAATACCGGGCCTGGCGCTGTTTTACGGCGGCATGGTGCGCACCAAGAACATGCTGTCCGTGCTCACGCAAGTGTTGGCAATTCAAGCCATTGCCTGTTTGGTGTGGTTCTGCTGGGCTTACAGTATAGCCTTTACCTCCGGCGCCGACCATGGATTTGGCAGCTTCTTCGGCGGCTTCACCAAAATCTTCGCCAACACGGTAGAAGGCAGCGTGCCGCTAACGAACAAGGTGGAAAGCTTCTCCATCGGCGTGGGCATGTACGAATGGCTGTTCATGTGCTTCCAGATGACGTTCTGCGCCATTACTACGGCCCTCGCCATCGGCGGTTTCGCCGAGCGCATCAAGTTCTCCGCCATTGTCGCCTTCGCCATTCTGTGGCCAACAGTGGTTTATGCTCCC
This sequence comes from Hyphomicrobiales bacterium, assembly GCA_034440495.1. GTDB lineage: Bacteria > Pseudomonadota > Alphaproteobacteria > Rhizobiales > Rhodomicrobiaceae > JAWXCE01. Next base: position 24,308 of record JAWXCE010000020.1, read on the forward strand.
ATAGCCCACATGGTATGGTACTGGCCCGGCCCATCCGGCGTCGCTACCGGCAGCACCGACGTTCCCGGATTGATCTGGAGCTTCGGCGCGCTTGACTTCGCGGGCGGCACCGTCGTTCACATCACGGCGGGGATCGCAGGCTTCGTCGGGGCCATCCTGCTTGGCCGTCGCCTTGGTTACGGCAAGGAGCCGATGCCTCCGCACTCGCTGGTTCTGACCATGGTAGGCGCTTCGCTGCTGTGGGTTGGCTGGTTCGGCTTCAACGCCGGATCCAACCTCGAATCGAACGAGTACGCCATTTTAGCCATGGCCAACACATTCATCGCAACGGCTGCTGCGGGTCTTTCCTGGATGCTTGTTGAATGGTTATTCAAGGGCAAACCGAGCTTGCTTGGCCTCGTATCAGGCGTTGTCGCCGGTCTGGTCGCTGTAACCCCTGCCTCAGGGTTCGTTGGACCGATGGGCGCTCTCGTTCTTGGCCTCGTGGCAGGTATCGTGTGCTTCTTCTTCTGCACGGCGATTAAAAGCGCACTTGGCTATGACGACACGCTCGACGTGTTCGGGATCCATGCGATAGGTGGCATCCTCGGCGCTCTCGCCACTGGCATCCTCGTCGATCCGGCTCTCGGCGGCGCGGGCATCGTGGACTATGCGAAATGCACCGTGACGGACGGCGTCTATGGCGCACCATGCGGCGCGCTCGAATACAACATGGCGACGCAGCTTCTGGCCCAGGCGAAGGGTGTGCTCGTCACTGTCGCATGGTCGGCAATTGGCAGCCTCGCGGTTTACACCGTAATCGCGGTCATCTTCGGTCTGCGCGTCTCGGAAGAGAAAGAGCGCGAAGGCCTGGACATCTCCGAGCATGGCGAGCGCGCTTACAATATGTAATTGCGCTTGATCGTCAATAGGAGCGAACGCGGATTTGGCATTCATTTGGACAAAACCGCGTTCGCAGCAACGGCCCGGAAGATCGTCTTCCGGGCCGGTTTCGTCAGAAATGGCTAAACGCATCAATTTTAGACAATTTTCCTACGAAAACTCCCTTCCTGCTTTTGCGATGGATCGATCAGCAATGATAAACCTGCGTCTGCATACCCGCGCCTTCGCACTTGCGTTTTGCCTGCTAATCGTGCCCGCTCCCGCCTTTGCGCAGGCAACGCTGAATAGCGGCGACACCGCATGGATGCTGGCTGCAACAGCGCTCGTATTGCTGATGACCATCCCCGGCCTCGCGTTGTTTTACGCCGGGCTAGTGCGGAAAAAGAACGTGCTATCCACCGTGATGCAAAGCTTCGCCGCCGCTTGCCTGGTCACGGTTTTGTGGATGCTAATTGGCTACTCGCTCGCCTTCTCGAATGGCGGCGAGTTCAATGCCTATATCGGCGGCTTCGATAAGGCGCTGCTGCTGCACATGACGAAGGACGGACTAAGTGGGACGATTCCCGAAAGTGTCTTCATGATGTTCCAGATGACGTTCGCCATCATCACCCCGGCGCTGATCTGCGGCGCGTTCGCGGACAGAATGAAATTCTCGGCGCTTCTCTGGTTTGTGGGCTTATGGCTGCTGCTTGTTTATGCGCCAGTTGCGCACTGGGTGTGGGGTGGCGGTTTTTTAAGCAACAATCCGGTGCTCGATTTTGCCGGCGGCACGGTTGTGCATATCAATTCCGGGGTCGCGGGCCTCGTCGCCGCGATCGTTCTCGGACGGCGCCATGGGTTCGGCATGGAAAATATGGCCCCGCATAACCTGGTTTTAAGCGTAACCGGGGCCGCGCTGTTATGGGTCGGCTGGTTCGGCTTTAATGCCGGGTCGGCGCTGGGCGCAAACGGCGCCGCTGGCATGGCGATGGCGGTGACGCAGATCGCGGCCGCGACCGCCGCGCTGGCATGGATGTTCGCGGAGTGGGTGATTTACAAGCGGCCAAGTGTGCTCGGCATCATCTCAGGCGCTGTTGCTGGCCTAGTCGCAATCACGCCCGCCTCCGGATTTGTCACACTCGCCGCCGCGCTCGCCATTGGCGCATCGGCGGGCGTCTTGTGCTTCATCGCCTGCACCAGCATCAAGCGCGCGTTCGGCTATGACGATAGCCTCGATGTATTCGGCATTCACGGTGTGGGCGGCATTCTCGGCACGATTCTTACGGGCGTTTTCGCCTCCGAAGCCATTGGCGGCACGCGCGGCCTGCTAGAGGGCAACCCCGATCAGGTTGTGCAGCAGGTGCTAGGCGCCGCGGCGACCGTCGCATGGTCAGCCTTCGCCACATTTGTAATTCTGAAGCTGATCGACCTCGTCATCGGCCTGCGCGTTGACCGGGTGGTTGAGCAGGAAGGCCTAGACATCCACCTGCACGGCGAGGTGGTGAAGTAACTCCCTGCTGGCGTTGAACCTACCGCTTGCGTTGCATTCCGCGCTTCATCTGGTTTATTCATGTCCTATGACCTTAAGTTTCCATTCGATTCAATCGCCGTTTGCGCGACTGCGGGCGCTGCTCGACGACGTTGAACCAAGTGCGCCGTTTATTGATATGACGATCGGCGAGCCTCGGCATGGGGCGCCGCCTATGCTCAGGCAAACGCTGGCCGAGGCGGCGGCGGGGTATGAGAAGTATCCGCCGAGTGGGGGGACGGCTGCCTTGCGCGCAGCAATCGCGGCGTGGATTTCGCGGCGATATCCAGATATTGTTGGCATCATCGATGCGGAGCGTCACATCCTACCGCTGAGTGGCTCCCGCGAGGGATTGTTTTCGGCCGTGTTCATCGCGAAGCAGCGCAAGGAAGTGGCGCAGCCCTCCGTGCTAATGCCGAACCCGTTTTATCAAGCATATCTTGCCGCCGCCCTGGCCGCCGACGCGGAGCCGGTGTTTTTGCCCTCCACGGCTGAGACCGGCTGGCTGCCTGATCTCGACGCTATCCCGGCGGAAACGCTCGCCCGCACCGCCGCGTTTTACCTCGCTTCGCCCGCCAATCCGCAAGGCGCTGTGGCGAGCCGCGATTACCTCGCCCGCGCCATCGGCCTCGCCCGTGAACACGGCTTTATGCTCTTCCTAGACGAATGCTATTCGGAGATTTACGCCGCCGCATCGCCGCCCGGCGGGTTAGAATCGGCGGAAACACTGGGCGGCTTCGCCAACATCTGCGTATTCAATTCGCTATCCAAGCGCTCGAACGTGCCCGGCCTCCGCTCAGGCTTCGTCGCGGGCGATCCGGATTTCCTCGCTGCCTTCGCGCAGTTCCGCAATGTCGCCTGCCCTCAAGTGCCGTTACCCGTGCAGCACGCCTCCGCCGCGTTGTGGGCAGATGAGGCGCATGTCGATGCCAGCCGCGCGCTTTATGCGCAGAAAATCGATGCGGCTTCGCGCACCCTAGGGGCCTGGCCAAACTTCGCGGCGCCCGCTGGCGGCTTTTTCCTCTGGCTCGATATGGAGCATCTGGGCGGCGGCGAGGCGGCGGCGAAAACCATTTGGAAAGGTTGTGGTGTTAAATTTCTTCCCGGCGCATATCTCGCCCAGACGGACGCTCATGGGCGAAATCCGGGTGAAAGATATGCCCGCCTCGCCCTCGTGGATAGTCTTGCTGTCACCGGGGACGCGCTGACGAGGATTTCGCAGTTCATGGGTTAGGTTGTTTCGTGTTCACATCCTTCGAGTCCGGTATGCCAAAAGTGTCACGCCGTATTTTGCCGGAACCGATGGGGGGAGAATTGCAGCGGCTGCCATGGCGCGCAACTGGCGCCGTCCTGATCGCTTTCGCCGCCGCTGGATATATAAGCGTCCTCACATGGTCGATCACCGATCCCAGCTTCAACCACACCACGGACAAAGCGCCCTACAACGCCCTGGGCTATTTCGGCGCCACCTTCGCCGATCTGCTAATGCAGAGCTTTGGCCTTGCCGCATCGCTCTTCCTTTTGCCACCACTAGTGTGGGGATGGAATATCTTCCGAGGCATCCTGCCGGGGCCAGCGGTGATGCGACTGACGCAATGGCTGGGCGCCTCGGCGCTTCTCAGCGGTGCTTTCAGCGTTGCGCCTCCGCCGAAAACCTGGCCGCTGACCCACGGCGCAGGAGGCTTCGCCGGAGATTTGATCTCGGGTTTTTTTGTACGCATCGGCGGCTTCATCGAGCCGGCTTTCGCCGCAGCCATTGGCGCGGCCATAGCAACTGTATGTGGAATTTGGCTTTTGCTGCGCGCCATGGAAATGTCGGCCCGCGACTTTTTGCCGGACGCCCCGCCAGAGCCTGAACCTGCCGAAGCGGAGCCCGCGCCATTCAATTTCAGGGCTGCGATGATGTCGCGGTTCACCTCATGGAGCGGAGGATTTGCCCTGCGCAATAACCGTTCGCTAGTCGCCGCCGCCAAACCCCGCGAGTTCTGGCTCGACGGTGGCTCGGTTGGCGCACTTGTCCAGGCGGCTTACACCGTCACGGACAAAATCGCTGCGTCGGTGCAGCGCCAAACCGAAGACGAGGGAGGTTTGCACGGCGAACCGCGCGCCGCCACCATTGCTCGCAGGCTGGAGCCGCATTTTGGCCCGAGAAGCACTGTAAGTGACGCCCCGTCCGAGCCAGGTGATGCGGATGAGGAAAGTTTGGACGGCAGCCGCTCGCAGGAGCCTTACCGCGTATCGCGGGCTGCGGATTGGCGCGAGGTGGAGGCGAAGCCATCAACGGCGGCCAACGGCGCCAACCGCGCTGATGCGGGCTTCATGCTTCCGCCGATCAGTCTTCTAAGCGAGCCGCCGAAGAAAAAGGCCGAGGGCGGGCTAACCGATGACGAGTTGCTGGAACGGGCGAATGCGCTGGAGGGTGTGCTCGACGATTTCGGCGTCAAGGGCCGCATCACGCGCGTGCATCCCGGGCCGGTCATAACGCTGTATGAACTGGAGCCTGCGCGGGGCACCAAATCCTCCCGCGTCATTGGCCTCGCCGACGACATCGCCCGCTCGATGAGCGCGATTTCCGCCCGCGTGTCCGTTATCCCCGGTCGCGACGCGTTAGGCATCGAGTTGCCGAACGAAATCCGCGAAACCGTGCATCTGCGCGATCTAATGAGTCATGCGCAGTTTCAACACGATCCCTCCAAACTGGCGCTCGCGCTGGGCAAGACGATTGCGGGGCAGCCGCTAATTGTCGATCTGGCGCGCATGCCGCATCTGCTGATTGCGGGCACGACGGGCTCGGGCAAATCGGTTGGTATCAACGCCATGATCCTGTCGCTGCTGTTCCGGCTGACGCCAGCCGAGGCGCGCTTTATCATGATCGACCCGAAAATGCTGGAGCTTTCGGTATATGACGGCATCCCGCATTTGCTTGCGCCCGTCGTCACCGATCCAAAAAAGGCCATCGCCGCGCTGAAGTGGGTGGTGAACGAGATGAACGCGCGCTATGAGAAAATGAGTAAGCTCGGCGTACGCAACATCTCCGGCTATAACCAGAAAGTGGCGCACGCGCAGCTTCGGCAAAGCCCGCTGAAGCGCACGGTGAACACCGGCTTTAATCCGCTCACCGGCGCGCCGATTTATGAGACCGAGGACGTGGGCTACGAAGCGCTGCCCTACATCGTCGTCGTAATTGATGAGATGGCTGACCTGATGATGGTCGCGGGCAAGGAGATCGAATATTGTGTGATGCGGCTGGCGCAAATGGCGCGCGCGGCTGGCATCCACGTCATCATGGCGACGCAGCGGCCAAGCGTGGATGTGATCACCGGCACGATCAAGGCTAATTTCCCTAGCCGCATCAGCTATCAGGTGACGTCGAAAATCGACAGCCGCACCATTCTGGGCGAGCAGGGCGCCGAGCAACTGCTGGGCGCGGGCGACATGCTTTATATGGCGTCGGGAGGGCGGATCGCGCGGGCGCACGGGCCGTTCGTGTCGGACAGCGACCTGGAAAAGGTCGTTGGGTTTTTAAAGAGCCAGGGTGAGCCGGAATATCTCGACGCGGTGACGAAGGCGATGGAGGAGGGGGCCGAAGAGGCTAGCGCGAGCGGCGGCAAAGACGAGAGCGGCGACGATCTATACGATGAGGCCGTCTCCATCGTGCTGACCGACAAGCGCCCGACCACCAGCTATCTCCAGCGCCGCCTCGGCATCGGCTACAACCGCGCCGCCTCGCTTATCGAGCGCATGGAGGATGACGGCATTGTTAGCCCCCCTAACCGAACTGGCAAGCGCGACGTGGTCGCGACAGGCGCGAATTAGCATAGTATTCTGATTTTGTATTTACACCATACCGGTACATTCCCAAGCACTGCCACCCCCACCCAGGGGCGGACAGCAGATATAATATCCCTCCATACCGTGAAAAATGATGCATTCCGTCCGGGCTTGGGCCGTAGAGATATGTTTAGCGGCTGCTCGAGCGCGAGCGCGCGCCTCCGCCGCATTGGCCTGTGCTAGTAGTTTCATAAATACAAAGGCAGCGTCATCCTGCTCAGGTTCAACAAGTACTATTCTGACGAAAGCATGTGTATGATCTTTGCATACGACATTTCGCAGATGTTGAACCGACTCGATCATTGAAACAGGGATAGGTAACCACTCAGTGCAAGCTGTGGAGCTTGAAAAAAGTATTGCCGATTGATCCGTGTCATTTTGTTTCACAAGACCAAACAAGTTGATAGCTGACTGATCAATTAGTGTGTTCGCTGTCAAACGCGACACAAACTCGGCTGCTGTGTACGACCGCATTGTACCCTCCCAAGCTCTCCCAGATTGCAGTCTTTTTCGCCACGTCGCGGCTAATTCGTTGCGCTATAAGGGATTTGCTGCGCCGCCGCGATTGAGCCGGTAAGCGCTACAACAAAACCTGAAAGCACCAATTGCATTGATGCAAGGTTATTAATTCTCGTTATAAACAAACTTATGACCGCAAACGAGCACCGCGGCGGTTATTCACAGGAAAGAATAAGTTTTAAGGATTTTGTCATAAATTGCGCCCAAGAGATTGCGAACTGGCTTTATTCAATTAAAAGTTGCAAATAAACCGCTCGCAGGAGGGCGTTTTGACAACCAGCTTTTTAAGAGCATTCATCTTTTTATGTTTATGCGCAAGTCCGCTGGCGGCGCAAGACACGTGGCGTTCGCCGCGCATGCTGTCGGACGAGTGGCCGCGTCCAAGCGGCTCGGATTGCGCGGATTACGGGGCGCGGTATGGCTATCTTGAGTGCGGGGTCATACGCGCACGCCCCGCGCCGTTCGCCTCATCTTCAGTAGCAGCGCCCTTAAAGTCTGGAATGCAACCTGTGGCGCAGATCAAGCCGGGGCACGTGAACGCCGCCTCGCAGCGCGTCCTCCCACCTATCCCCGCGCCTATCAGAAGACCCGTGCAGGCGGACGGATCGTGCGTGGAGAACATGAAAATGTGCTTCTCGCAATGCACGGGATCGGGAAATTTACCCGTAACTTGCAACGAGACATGCAGCACAAGCACCACCCAATGCGCCAGCACACTGCGCCTGAATTATGTGCAGTTTCTTGATATGCAGACCGAGCTTTCGCAATTTGTGAGAAAGCGCCTCGCAGAGGGTGGCGAAGCGCAAGTTAAGGTGGTCAAAGCGCCTGCCGCAGAGGCGCAGCAAGCCGATATCGCCTCCGGCGCAAATTGAGATGGCGCAAATTGAGCTGGAGGCATGGCTTATTCGGCGTCTGTGAGAAAAGGATAATCAGTGTAACCCTTTTCGGTCCCACCGTAGAATGTTGCGCGGTTGTATTTGTTCAGCGCTGCATTCAGTTTGAAGCGTTGTGGCAGATCCGGATTGGCGATGAAAAAGCGCCCGAACGCGACCGCTTCGACCTTGCCTTCCGTGATGGCGGCTTCAGCAGTCTCGGCGTTGTAACCGCTGGCGCCGATGATTGCGCCAGTGAACGCGGCGCGGAATAGTTTGGCGGCGTCTGGCGCATCGTGGTTAACGTCATCGGTTCCACCCGCGTTGCTGACGCGCGGCTCGATAATATGGGCATAGGCAATGGCGCGCGCGCTCATCTGTTGTAAAACATAGCTGTAAAGAGCGACTGGATCGCTATCATGCATGTCGTTGAACTCGCCGTAGGGCGACAGCCGTACGCCAACGCGATCAGCGCCCCATACCTTCGCAACCGCGTCGGTCACTTCGAGCAGCAGCCTTGCGCGGTTTTCGATAGAGCCGCCATACTTGTCGATGCGCTTATTGGTTCCGTCTTGTAGAAACTGGTCGAGGAGATAGCCGTTAGCGCCATGCACCTCCACGCCGTCAAATCCCGCTAACTTGGCATTTTCTGCGCCTTTCGAATAAGCGGCCACAATGCCTGGGATTTCCCCGAGCTTAAGCGCGCGTGGCGTCTCGAACTCGGCCGGCTGCCACTCAGCCGTGAAATGCTGGCCTGCGGCGCGGATTGCCGACGGCGCAACCGGCAGCTTGCCGCCCGGCTGCATGGACGAGTGCGAGATCCGGCCCACATGCCAGAGCTGCAGGACAATCCTCCCGCCCTTCGCGTGAACCGCATTCGTCGCAAGTTTCCATCCCGCGACCTGCTCGGGGGAATAGATGCCGGGTGTGCCGGGATAACCGAGGCCCTCGGGCACGACCTGCGTCGCCTCTGCTATGATGAGGCCTCCTTCACTGGCGCGCTGGCCGTAATATTCAGCGTTAAGCGCATGCGGCGCATTTGTGCCTGGCAGAGAGCGGCACCGTGTCAGCGGCGCCATGATAACGCGGTGTTTGAGGTGGAATCCACCAAGGCTGACTGGCGAGAATAAGTGATCGAAGGCCATAATTGTCTCCATCACGATGACCGGACGTCTTTGAACCCGGCAAAAAATAAACGCTGATTACTCCCGCGGCGTCACAAGCCAGGTGAGAATAGCTTGAAAATCGTCAAACGGCTGCGATGACCGGTCAACGCGCGCCCGCAAAACGGCGCCCTCCCAACTGTTTATGAGATGCGCCGCCAAAGCGTCCGGCCGCATATCGGTTGTTAATTCGCCGCCAAGCCGCGCCTGCTCAATGCAAGCGGCAAGCTCGCGCGTCCACTCAGCGAAAAGCGCGGAAAGCCGCACGCGCACAATTTCGCACTGGTCAGCGAGCTCAAGACTGAGATTGCCCATCAAGCAGCCATTGTGAAATTCCCGGACGCGCAGATTGTCGCCAAGTGCGGCAAAATACAAAATGAGCCTGCGCCCAGGCGAAACCGCCTCGTCCTGCAGTATCCCAGCCTTTGGTGAGCTCGCCTCGCACCAGTACCGCTCAACCAGCGCAACGGCGAAGTCATCCTTGCTTTTGAAGTGATTGTAGAACGAGCCCTTTGGCACGCCCGCCGCTTCCGTGATTTCTTTCACGCCGCTAGCGTTGAAGCCGTGGCGATGCACCACCTTCAACCCTTCGATTAACAAAAACTCCTTCATCGACTGTCTAGGCATGGTCAACATATAGGCGGAAGGATAGCGGTTGGCAATCAATATGACCAGTCACCTTGATATGGCTCAACATGCATCGTCGGGGGAGACGCAAACATTACATAAAATCAGTACTAGAAAATAGCTGTTATATAACAATAGATTAATTACCCAGACTCAAGAGCGTTCAACCATAATCACAGGCGCGGCAACATGTGTAATTAATTCCCCCCTAGCCCCTAATAACTGAACATGCCACGCCGAAATGGCTGGCTTTAACCAATAAGGAATATGTCCTATGAAAACGTTCATCCGCGCCGCCGTCCTCGCAGTCGCCGCCCTTGCATCCGTTTCGGTTGCCTCCGCTGCGCCGACAGACAAAGCTAAAACCTTCTTTGAAATGCAGCTTGAAAGCGGCAATTGATCTCGGAAATGCGGGTTAGCGGAAACGTTAACCCGTTTTTTAAAGCAGTTTCCAGGCAAGTGGTGGCAGAGCCGCTGCGGCCAGAGCACTAAATCTTACCCTTAGCCTGAAAATGCGCCAATCAGCTCGTTGACCTGCCCCAACCCGCTCGAAACCCATCGCCAATGTCCACCCCGCCCCGGTCTTTCAGGCTGCAATTTAGATAGCGGCGCCTCATGAGGGCGGACGCGATGCAATTTTGCATCTTCAAGCTCTCCACGCTCTGGCGGGCTTGACGGCTCCTTGCCATCATCCAATATGCAAAAATGATGGTTGCGTGATTTTCGTGGCCTCACGCAAACACCCTCGCGGCGCCAGCCGTATTTTCAACGCTTCATGCTTACATGGGTTAGGTTAGACATCTGATGGATTTATCGTCGATTTGGCCATGGGTTGCCTTTAACCTTTTTGTCGTTATCCTCCTCGCGCTCGACCTCGGCGTGTTTCACAAGGAGCGCCGCGCTATTCCCGTGCGCGAAGCCTTGTGGATGAGCGTTGCCTATATAGCGCTAGCAATGGCTTTTTGCGTAGGCCTCTATCTATTTTATGACCGGCCTGAGTTAATTCGAGACGGCGTTGTCGTTGTTCCTGGTGGCTCGGAAGCTGCGGCGCTTGAGTTCCTGACCGGCTATTTCATAGAATACGCTCTCAGCATGGACAATATTATGGTGTTCGTGCTCATTTTAACCCACTTCCGGGTGCCCCCGGAATATCAGCTTCGCGTGCTGGTGTGGGGCATTCTCGGCGCGCTGGTGCTTCGCGCGCTGTTCATATTTGCTGGTGCCGCGTTGATTGACGCTTTCCACGGCATTTTGATCGTGTTCGGCCTGTTCCTGATTTTCACGGGCGTGAAAACGTTGTTTGTGGGCGAAGCCGCACACGACCTTGAGAACGATAAGATAGTGAAGTTCAGTCGGCGGCTATTTGCGATGACGCCGCGTTATGACGGCGACAAGTTTTTCACCGTGGAAAATGGCGTGCGAGTTGCAACTCCATTGTTCCTTGTGCTAATCGTTCTCAACCTGACAGACATCCTGTTCGCGGTTGACTCGATCCCGGCGATCTTTGCGATCACGCAGGATACTTTTATTGTTTACACCTCGAACGTCTTTGCGATTCTAGGTCTGCGGGCGTTGTATTTTGCTCTGGCAGGCGCTCTCGACAAATTCCATTATCTCCGACACGGCATTTCGCTGGTACTGGTGACGATTGGCGTCAAGATGATCGTCAATTACTTCTACCCGAAGTTCATTCCGACAGAGGCGGCTTTGGCTTTAACCGCCGTTCTAATTTTCGGCTCCATCATCCTGTCTCTTCTGCGCCCTCGATCCGCCGAAGCGACCGCTCAACCTGACGCGACTGACATCGACATCGCGCGCAAGGCCAGGCCTGGACAACCTGGGTAATCACCATCTTTGAAAGGCCTGAGTTATGACGCCAGAGCAAGCCTTTCAAATATCCTCCGGCGTCCCGCTTCTTGGCTGGGCGGCGCTTCTATTTCTCCCCGGAAGCAAGATTGCGCTGGAAGGTGTCGCGCGCATTCTCGTGCCAGGCGTTCTCGCGCTCGCTTACGCAGCAATCATAGGGCGGTCTTTTGTCGAAGGCCCTGGCCTCGATTTCAGCGCGTTCATGACGCTTGATGGCATCCGCGCGCTTGGCTCCGATCCGTGGCTGGCGCTGGCGGGCTGGCTGCACTATCTCGCTTTCGACCTGCTCGTCGGGTGCTGGGAAGTGCGCACCGCACGCGATGAGGGCATCCCCCACGCCGCCGTTATCCCGTGCCTCTTGCTGACTTTTATGCTTGGACCAGTCGGGTTTCTCGCGTTCTTAATGGTGCGCGCATTGTTTAGACAGCGTTCTGCGCATTAGACCTAGCATGGCGATATTGTCCGGCGTTTATCGCGCCGGACTTAGCCATTTGATGAAAGCGTCAGTTCATGCGCGACCATGTGCGTGATGTGCAGACCAGACCGCCAAGACCGCAACCCTGCAGCTCAAGCTGGTTTTTGCTAACAACGGTAAGTGAACCCGAATAGCGCTGTCCGTCTTCGCGATTGTAAATGCTGCCTTTCCAGGCGTTGTCGCCGCTTTTCTTCGCGCCGCTCATAATGACAAGTCCCGCGATTGGCCGCTTTTGTAGCGCTGGATTAGAGTTATTCACATCCTTTGCGCCCGCGTCGCTGGTTTTGACAATCTGCGCGCATAAACCGCCGCCGCAGGCGTACACACGCACAACTGAGCCTTTAGCGCTGTCCTTCCAGGTGCCGAAAGCATCCTCAGCGCCAGCTTGCGACGCCGGACTAAAGCCCGCTAATAAAGCCAAACCCAGCGCGGGCATCATCATTCTAAGAAATAATTTCATTTGCGCGTTCTCCCATTTTGCTTTTTTTGCACCCTCCCGAACAAGCGGACGGGTTAAGGAATGTTAACAAAATATAAACGTAGCGTAAAGAATACCTAAAGCCCGAAAACAAGCGTTAATTGGAACCTGCATAGCTTATTGGCGTTACTCTGCGGCAATACAACGCGCAAGCCGTTGAGTAGAAAATGACGAATTTTTACAGTGCGGTAACGCCAAAATCGCTTATCTTGCAGCATTGGCCAGATAAGGACGATTATGTCGATTTGGGGAAAATTAACCGGGGTGGCTGCAGGCCTGGCAGTTGGCGGCCCAATTGGCGCGCTGATTGGCGGGCTTGCCGGACATTTCGTGATCGACCAGGATTCTCCGCAGACTGCTGAGGAGAACAAACAGGTTGCCTTCACTGTCGGCGTCATAGCGCTGGGCGCCAAGATGGCGAAAGCTGACGGCGTTGTCACTAAAGATGAAGTTCACGCTTTCAAGCAGGTTTTTCAGGTTCCCGATGGCGAGGACGAGAATGTCGCGCGTGTTTTTGACCTAGCCAAGCAGGACGTACTTGGCTTCGAGTCCTACGCTAAGCAGCTAGACACGTTGTTCCACGACAACCGCGAGCTTTTAAAAGATGTGATCGACGGCCTGTTTCATATCGCTAAGGCCGACGACGTTATCCACCCGGGCGAGGAAACCTATTTATCCACGGTCGCAAAGCATTTTGGTTTTGATACCGCCGAGTATCGCTCCATTCGCGCGCGCCACGTCCAGGCGAGCGAGCGTGACCCTTACGAAGTTTTGCATGTGCGTTACGACATCTTAAATGACGATTTAAAAGCGCAATATTACAAGTTGGTGGCGGATTCCCATCCAGATAAGCTCATAGCCAGAGGCGTGCCAAAAGAATTTCTCGATATGGCCACTCGCAAAGTCGCCGCTATTAACGCCGCATATGACGACATCCGCAAAGAGCGCGGTCTTTGAGGTTTCGCGTTGACGCCCGATAGTCAGCTTGTCACCCGTATCGCGCCGTCGCCCAATTTCGAGGCGCGGCTCGGTAATATGCGGCCAAACATGTTGATGCTTCACTACACGGGCATGACCTGCGCGGAAAAAGCCATCATGTGGCTGTCCGCGCCAGAGTCAAAAGTATCCTGTCATTATGTTATCGACGAAGCTGGCGTTATCACCCAGTTGGTTCCCGAGACTATGCGTGCATGGCATGCAGGTGTTGCCAACTGGGCCAATGATGTGGATATCAACTCCCACTCAATCGGCATCGAAGTTCACAATGGCGGCCACGACCACGGCTATCCGGACTTTCCCGAGCCGCAGATGGCCGCCGTTGAGGCGCTGTGCCGCGATATCCTTGCCCGCTATCGGATAGAGCCAGCGCGTGTGCTTGCCCACTCGGACGTGGCACCGCGACGCAAGCGCGACCCCGGCGAGAAATTCGACTGGGCGAGGCTGGCGCGCGCTGGGATCGGGCACTGGGTTGAGCCCGCGCCGCCGGGCGGCGATGATGGATTAGGTTGTAGCGACACTGGCAACGCCGTGATGCGATTGCATCGGCAACTCCGCGCCTATGGATACTGGATCGAAGCGCACGGCTTTTATGACGAGCACACCGAAATCATAGTCACCGCATTTCAGCGCCATTTCCGGCCCGCGCTGGTCAACGGGCGCGCAGACGCATCGACCATCGAAACGCTAGACCGGCTTATTGCGTCAAGAACCCGCGTTTACTGACTTTCGGCCCCGCGATTGGCCGCTCGAACGCAAGGCTCAACACTTTCCGCATCACTGTCGGCAGCGCTTCCGCATAGACATCCTCGCGCTTCACCCACCGGCACTGCTCCGGCAGGGCTGCGAGACGCAACTGCGTGTTGCGCGGCACATGCGAACGGTAAACGTCGAGTTCGAGTTGAAAGTGCGTGAAGGTGTGGCTGACACCGCCAGGCATCCGCAGCCACACGCCCTCCACAGGCGCAAAGCCCGGCGCCTCATCCGCCAAAGGCGCAATCTCCCCCCATGGTGTAGATGGCGTCTCCATCATCGCCGCCAGCAAACCTTTCTCGGGGCGCCGCCGCAGCAGCACATATCCATCTTCCGTGACCGCTACAAAGCTGGCGCCACGACGCACGGGCCGTGCGGATTTGGGCGAGCGGCGCGGCAACTCGTTCTGGATGCGCAGTTTATGCGCCGCGCAAAACTCCTCCACGGGGCAAACGAGGCAGGATGGCGAACGGGGCGAACAGAGCGTGGCCCCTAGATCCATCATCGCCTGCGCATAATCACCGTGGCGCTGATCCGGAGTGAGCGTCGCGGCGAGGCTTTTCATCTCGGGCTTTGACTCCGGCAATGGCGCGTTCACAGCGAAAAGCCGCGAGATTACGCGCTCCACATTGCCATCCACCACCGTCGCCGGGTTATCAAACGCGATGGCCGCAACCGCCGCCGCAGTGTAAACGCCGACGCCGGGCAGCGCGCGCAGGACGTCTTCATCGCGCGGAAACATCCCGCCATGCCGCCCCACCACAGCTTTCGCGCAGGCGTGCATGTTGCGGGCGCGGGCATAGTAGCCAAGACCCGCCCAAGCGGCCATCACATCGTCGCGATCCGCCGCCGCCAGTGCAGCCACGTCTGGCCAACGCTGTGTAAACTTGAGGAAATAGGGGATAACCGCTTTGGTAGTGGTCTGCTGCAACATCACCTCGGACAGCCAGACGCGGTACGGGTTAGCCGCCTCGCCGGGCTTGGCGCGCCATGGGAAATCCCGCCGCTCGCGATCATACCAAGCCAGCAGCGCTGCCTGAAAGCCAGGTCGGTCGGAATCAGGCTTTATCGGTGAAGACCGCTCTAATTCCATTTGCATGCCTTGCCGACCCTCACCCGAATCATTCAGCGTTCCATACGATCTTGTGCAATGCGGCGATCGGGGGGGACTCAATTATGCGGGCCAAGCCAGCGTCCTGTGGAAAAACTGCGAACAGCGCGCGCCGCGCCGCGCCTGCGTTCTCGCCGAGCGGCTTTACGCCCCGTTTTGCCGGATTGAAGTCCGTGCATGAGTTTTTGCCCGCCGTCGCCAAACCGGCCTTCGAGCGTTACGGATTTTCGTCAGCGGAAATCCTCACCAACTGGGCGGCGTATGCAGGCGCCGACATAGCATCTTACACCGCGCCGGAGCGGTTGAAATGGCCACGTGCGGGTGAGCATGCCAACACCGGCGCAACCCTTGTTCTGCGTGTGAGCGGTGCGCGGGCGTTGGAATTACAGCACAAAATGCCGCAACTGCTCGAGCGCGTGAACGCGGCGTTCGGCTACCGCGCCGTGACAACCATTCGCATTTTGCAGGCGCCGCTGCCTAACAAGCCGAACCCTGGAGTATTGCGCTCGCAGCCTGAGGCTAGGCATCGCGATAAACTCGCTCATGTGGCGGATTCGCGGCTGCGCGATGCGCTGGTGCTGATGTCTGCGGGCGTAGAGTCTCGCAACGCGCCACGCACTCTTGCGCGCACAGGATTTTGAACGCCTTTTCCGGTTTCAAAGTTAAGTCCGGTTGATCGCGCGCCGCTCTTGGCTTAAGCAGAACCTAAAGTTTTATGCATTGTCGCCAAGCTATTGGCGTCGGTGTCGTTCACATTAAGGAGAGTGGCATGTCCAACTGGGGCCTCACTGGCCAGAACACTATCAGATTAGCCGCCTCGCTCGTAGCAGTGGCGGCAATCGCTTACATCACGCTACGGCCATCAGACAAAGGCGTTGTCGCTGAAAGCGTTTCTGACAAACCCGCCAGCGCCGCAGTCTCCGAACTGATGGAGAAAGGCCCGCTTGATGAAAACATTATGGGATCGGCAAGCGCGCCAGTCATCGTGATTGAATATTCGTCCATGACATGCGGTCACTGCGCTACGTTCCACAAAGATGTGCTGCCAAAGCTTAAGGAAAAGTACATCGACACGGGCAAGGTTCGCTACATTCTCCGCGAATTCCCGTTGGACGATATTGCGAGAGGCGCTTCCATGCTTGCGCGTTGCGTTGGGCCAGTACGCTATTTCTCCTTTGTGGATGTGCTTTACGCTAAACAGGAAGAATGGGCGTTCACAAAAGAACCGCTGCCGGAGTTGCTCAAGCTTGCAAAGCAGGCGGGCATGACCGAAGAGCGGTTCAATCAGTGTCTGACCGATCAAAAACTTCTGGACGGCATCAACGCTGTTCAGGAGCGGGGGCAGACAAAGCATAAAGTGCGCTCGACGCCGACCATTTTTGTTAACGGTCAGATGCTGAAAGGCGTGAGGGATATCAGCGATCTGGATAAGGTCATCGAGCCGCTACTGAAGAGCAGTTAAATGGGGGATGTCATGACAACGCTTTTTATACGCCGCGTGTTCGCCGCCGGGGTTATCGGATTGAGTAGCGTTGTCTTGACCGCCTGCGGGGGAGGCCTTTCGGGGCTAATGTCTCAAGCTCCGCAAGAAGCGGAGACGCCTGCGGCTCCAGCAGTCGTTACTGTGAAAATTGAAGAACTGATGGTGGCGGGGCCTCTTGGGGATAAAGCGCTGGGTAAAGCGACAGCGCCGGTAACGGTTATCGAGTATGCATCGCTTACATGTCCGGTTTGTAGCGCATATCACAAAAACACTTTCCCCGCTTTCAAGAAGGCTTACATCGACACCGGCAAAGTTCGCTACATCTGGCGTGAATTCCCGATAGGCCGCGCCTCCGCCGCCGCTGCCATTGCCGTCCGCTGCTCGCCGGAGAAAAGCTATTATAAGCTGAACGAAAAGTTCCTTGCCAACCAGCCAGCCTGGGTCGCGCAGGAAATCAAGACTGAAGAAATTTACAATATTGTTAAAGAAACGGGCTTGAAGCGGGCCGCGTTCGATGCGTGCTATGCGAATCAGAAGATTAATGATGATCTTGTCGCCGTAAAGCAGCGGGGCCGTGCGCTTGGCGTCAACGGCACGCCGACCTTTTTCATCAACGGGCAGAGGCTGCGCGGCGGCCTGAGTCTGGAAGAGATGGCGAAGGTTATCGATCCGCAGCTCAATCCGGCGGCGCCAGCTCCTCAGCAGGCGCAAGCTCAGGCAGGGCGGGTTTAGGGTTACGCAAAGCCGCCCCGGCAACTTGCGAGGGACGGCAATGCATATTACCAAGCTCAGGCTGCTCGGCTTTAAATCCTTTGTCGAGGCAACCGAACTCATCGTCGGCCCCGGCCTCACTGGTGTTGTTGGCCCGAACGGCTGTGGTAAGTCCAACCTGCTCGAAGGCCTGCGCTGGGTGATGGGCGAAACGTCCTACAAATCCATGCGCGGCTCCGGCATGGACGACGTGATTTTTGCGGGCACCGACATTCGCCCCGGCCGCAACACCGCTGAAGTCACAGTTTTCCTCGACAACTCCCGCCGCACCGCGCCCGCCGCGCTGAACGATAGCGATACGCTAGAAATTTCTCGCCGCATTCAGCGTGAAGCTGGCTCAATTTATAAGGTGAACGGCCGCGAGGCCCGCGCCCGCGATGTACAGTTGCTCTTCGCCGATGCGGCGACGGGCGCGCGCAGTCAAGCGCTGGTGCAGCAGGGGCAGATTGGGCAAATCGTTTCGTCGAAGCCGCAGGACCGGCGGCGTATCCTTGAAGACGCGGCTGGCATTGCCGGTTTACACGGGCGACGCCACGAGGCGGAACTGCGTCTGAAAGCGGCTGAGACCAACCTTGAGCGGCTGCAGGATGTTATCAACAATCTTGGCTCGCAGTTAACGAATTTGAAGCGGCAGGCACGGCAGGCGGCGAAATACAAGGAAATCGCCGCTGAATTGCGAAAATCCGAGGCGCTACAGCATCATCTGAACTGGACGGCGACGAACGCGCAGGTGGCTGCTGAGGAGGCTGCCTTGCAGGAGGCGATGCGCGCCGCCGGGCAATTCACGCAAGCCGAAGCCGCCGCCATCCGCATGCAGGCCAAGGCCGCCGATCAGCTACAGCCCTTGCGCGAGGAGGAGGCCGTGCGCGCCGCCGTGCTGTACCGTCTGGAGGCCGAGCGCGGTCGTCTGGAGGCGGAGGAGGCGCGGGCCAAGGAGCGGCATGTGGAGCTTACCGCACGCCTTGCCCAATTACAAAAGGATGCCGCGCGCGAGGAGGAGGCCATCGCCGAAACGCGCGACATCCTCATCCGCCTCGCGGAGGAAGAGGAAACGCTGAATAGTCAGGGCGGGTTTGATGGCGATGCGCGCGAGGAAGCCCGCGCCGCCGCCGATGAAGCGCTGGCGGTGCTAACCGAGGCCGAAAATGCTTCATCTGCACTGACTCAAGAGGCGGCGGAGTTGCGCGCAAAACGCCGCCAGCTTGAAGCAGGCATCGCCGATCACAATGCTAGCGCCGCGCGTTTTGAGGCGCAAGCAGTCGATCTTGATCGCCAAATCTTAACGCTTGGTGGTGCCGGGGCGGCCGAGACTGAAGAGCTTTACATTCAGATTGAGCAGCTTTCCGAGGTGCTGGAGCGCGTCGAGGGCGAGGCGCGCAATGCGGAGCAGGCTTTGGCCGAGGCTCGCGTTAACGAGCAGGCCGCGCGCGATGAAGCGGCGCAATTGCGGCTCAAGGCTCGCCAGTTGGAGACCGAGGCGGCGACGCTCATCAAAATCCTCAAGCCCGAGGACAGCAAGCGCTGGAAGCCGGTGGTCGATCAAATCCGCGTCGCGCCGGGGTATGAAATTCCGCTCGGCGCAGCGCTGGGCGACGATTTGGATGTGCCCGCCGACGAGGCCGCGCCGGTGCGCTGGGGCCGGGTGACGCCCGGCTCCGACGATCCCGGGTTGCCGATTGGCGCTGAGCCGCTCACCCGGTTTGTCTCCGGCCCGCCGGAGTTGTCGCGCCGCCTGTCGCAAATCGGCGTGGTTACGCGCGAAAATGGCCGTGCGCTCGCTGCCTTGCTTAAATCGGGCCAGCGGTTGGTGACGAAGGAGGGCGATTTGTGGCGCTGGGACGGGTTCGCCGCCAACGCCGATGCGCCAACCGCCGCCGCCAAACGCCTTGAGGGCCGCAACCGGCTGGAAACGCTGGAAAAAGACGCGCTCACCTCGCGCATGGCTGCAGAGCAATCGGAGGACGCCAGCAAAGGGGCGCGCCAAGCCGTGCTAGCCGCCGAAGGTGAGGAAAAACGGCTTCGCGAACTATGGCGTCGCATGCAAAGCGATGTGGCTCGCGCTCGCGAAAGCCTTTCGAAAGCTGAGCGGGCGGCGCAGGAAACGAACTCGAAACTCGCCGCGCTGGGGGAGGCTCTGAGCCGCACACGCGCGCAAAGCGCCGAGGCCGTGGACCAGAAGCGTGAGGCTGAAGCCGGGCTGGACGCCGCCGCGCCGGTTGCCGAGTTAGAGGCTCGGCTGGATGCGATGCGCGCGGATATTTCCGCCAAACGAGGGGCTTACACGGCGGCGAAATCGGCGCTGGATGGCATCGACCGTGAAATTCGCCAGCGCCGCGAGCGGCTCGCCGCGATCGCGAGCGAGCGCGGGCGCTGGTCGAACCGGGCGAAAAGTGCGGAAGGGCAAATCGGCACGCTGGAGGCGCGCGTGGGCGAAGTGCGCACGGAATTGGCGGCGCTTGCCGATCTGCCCGCGCAGGTGGCGGAGCGCCGCAACCGCCTGCTGACCGAGATTAGCAAGGCGGAGGGCGAACGCCGCGCCGCCGCGGACAAACTCGCCGCCGCCGACACGACCTTGCGCGACAGCGACCGGGCGCTTCGCGAAATTCAGGCGAGTCTTGGCGCCGCCCGCGAGACGCGCGCCCGCGTAGAGGCCCGGCTTGAGGCCGTCCGCGAGAAACGCGCCGACCAGGTGCAGCTCACGCGCGAGCATCTCGAATGCTCGGTGGAGGACTGTTTGTCGCTCGCAGGTGTAGAGCCGGGCGCGCCGCTGCCCGAGCCGCACGAGCTTGAGCAAACGATCGTCAAGCTGAAGGGCGAGCGCGAGCGCATGGGCGGTGTTAACCTGCGCGCGGAGGAAGAGGCTGGGCAGATCGGGGCCGAATATGACGCGATGGAAAAGGAGCGCGCCGACCTGACCGAAGCCATCGCCAAGCTGCGCCAGGGCATTTCCAGCCTGAACCGCGAGGGCCGCGCGCGGCTGTCAGAGGCGTTCGAGACGGTGAACGGGCATTTCGGGCGCCTGTTTAAGGTGCTGTTCGGGGGCGGCAGCGCCGAGTTGCAACTCATCGAGTCCGACGATCCGCTGGAGGCCGGGCTTGAGCTGTTATGCTGCCCGCCGGGGAAAAAGCCGCAGGTGCTGTCGCTGCTCTCGGGCGGCGAGAAGGCGCTGACGGCGCTGGCGCTCATTTTTGCGGTGTTTTTGACGAACCCGTCGCCGATCTGCGTGCTCGACGAGGTGGACGCGCCGCTGGACGACTCGAACGTCGACCGCTTCTGCACCATGATGGAGGAAATGGCGCGCTCCACCGAAACCCGCTTCCTCGTCATCACCCACCACCCGATGACCATGAGCCGCATGCACCGCCTGTTCGGCGTGACGATGCAGGAAAAGGGCGTGAGCCAGCTGGTGAGCGTGGACTTGCAGACGGGGATCAAGTTCCGGGAGGCGAGTTAGTTTCTCCTGAACGCGAAACCGATTGGCGATCGCAGCCGGTTTTTGTTATTTTTGTTTGAACGGTGAGGTGAGTAAGCATGAATATTCAACTATCTCCGGACGCAGAACGATGGGCCTTGAGCGCTGTCGCCGAGGGACGGTTTGCGACTCCCGAGGATGCAATCCGATACGCGATTGACAGGACAAAATGCGAAGAGTTGCGGCAAGTGCTTGCGGCGTCTGAAAAAGCGGGCGGCGCGCATGGGGCCGAAGATGCGCGAGCTTATGTCCGGCGGCATCTCGACAGTGCTGGCGATGTGCAATAGTGCCGAAGCTGGTTTTCCGCAGCCACGCGCTCATTAACATCGCGGACATCGCATCCTACTCCAAAGAGAAAGCGCAAGCCGGGAAATGGCAACCTCCTTTGCGGACAGACTCATCGGGCACTGTGAGCACATCGCTGAGTGCCTGGACTTTTCGGACGCAGCCGTCCCGACCTGGGAAAAGACTACCGGAGCATGGCGTTCGGGAACTATGTGATCATTTTCCGGTATGCCGACGAAACGGATGTACGAAGTCATCTCTACGTCGTCGCGGTTGTTCATGGCGCGCGAGATATAGACGCTTATTTCGCGGATTACACGGACGCGGAATAATCGCAGTGCAGGTGGACGCGCCGCTTGACGACAACAACGTGGAGCGGTTCTGCGCCATGATGGAGGAGATGGCGAAATCGACCGACACGCGCTTTCTCGTCATCACTCATCAGCCGATGACCATGAGCCGCATGAACCGCCTGTTCGGCGTGACCATGATGGAAAAGGGCGTGAGCCAGCTCGTTAGCGTGGACTTGCAGACGGGGATCAAGTTTAGAGAGGCAAGTTGAAAATCTATGAAACTAAGCTAGCGCCAAGGAGCGTATAAAATTACACAACCTTTCAGCTTCTTCGCCAGATAAGTCGCGAGGAAGGCTTATCGGAATGTTGGTATCCTTAGTCAACGGAAAAGAGTAGCTATTTAAATCTCTATTGCTGGGATCTATAGCAAGCGACGGCTCTAATTTACGAAACTCTTTATTTTGTATGGGCGTAAGAGCCTCAGGCGTTATCGATTTATTAGACTTCCATTCAAATCTTGTTTTATATGTTAACCTAGTGATTGACCGAGACGGAAGAGTCCGATTTGGGATTCCAATTACGGACGGTTTGTGCGACTCTTTGTCATGCGCACCGGGATCACAATCACTGTCTCCGCTTCGGATCGTCTGCGGCTTGAGACCATCGTCGGCAAC